>CAWJIN010000030.1:0-14748 GCA_963842865.1 Candidatus Bathyarchaeota archaeon
GTACAAGTTAACGAAGAAGCAGCAGGCACAATGATGCCAGTTGCCACAGCAGCATCACTGCCAATAATGGCTGGCGGATTCAAAATCATACTCAAGGACGCAAAAATCTACGCTAAAACAGTCATAATCCAAGTCGTAAAGAGCGAAAAATCAGAGAAGCGGTGACCCAATTGCCTCAAGACGGCGCCAAGAAAAAAGACGATGAAGGACTAAAACTCAGCAGTGACCTACTGGAAGCGCTTGCAAAATTCCAGCAGATCGAGCTGCAAGATTTCGAAATGGATGTCAAGGAACTGGAAATAATCTTTGAGCCGGGAATGGCTGGGCAAATAATGCCGAAAATAAAGCTTCCAAGCATAGCAGGCGGAAAACCCACTGCCATGTTGCAGGCAGCTTTTGTACCTCCAGTTGAAACCTATGCAAACAAGATCACTGAAGTAAGACTTGGGGCAACAAGAAGCGAAGGCGGGACACGCGGAAAATCAGTTGTAGTGGGCGGCGAGACATCACCTCCATTCTACAATTTTGAGCGACCAACCACTCACAAACCAGTAATCACCCTTGACGTTTTCGACATGGAAGTTCCCTTAAGCAAAGCGGTGAAAATGCACGTCAAAGACGTGATCGGTGATCCAGCGGCATGGGCAAAACTTGCGGTGGACAAGTTCGACGCAGATATGGTTACAATTCACTTAATCAGCATTGATCCGCTGCTCAAAGATGCTACACCAAAAGACGCGGTGAAAACAGTTGAAAAAGTTCTGCAAGCCGTTGACGTTCCGCTAGTTATCGGCGGTTGCGGTGACCCAGTTAAAGACGCAGACGTTTTCGAGGCTATATGTGAAGCTTTCCCAGGCGAACGTTTCCTCATTAGCTCAATAACAAGGGATATGGATGTAGAGCGCTGTGCCAAGTACGTTAAAAAGAACGGGCATGCCGCGTTATCCTTCACCCCTATGGATTTGAATTTGGCACGGGAACTTAACAGGCGACTATACGACTTCTTGGGAAAAGAAGACATTGTCATGGACTTAACCACTGCTGCGTTAGGCTACGGCTTAGATTACGCATTCACTAACATGGAGCGTGCAAGGCTCGGTGGATTAATGGGTGACGTTGAATTAGCTCACCCAATGTCTTCAGGAACAACTAATGCTTGGGCGGCACGTGAGGCTTGGCTAAAAATGTCTGGTGAATGGGAACCACGCGAGCTCCGAGGTCCACTATGGGAAGTAACAACAGCCTTAACACTATTGCTTGCTGGCGTTGACTTATTCATGATGATGCACCCCGCAGCCGTAAAAACACTAAAAGACGTTACAAACTACCTAACAAGCGGCAAAAAAGCCGATGCTTCCAAATTTGCTGATTGGGTCAGCGTAAAGGCTTAAAGGAGATTGAATGGCATGAGCGAAAAAAAGAAAGCCGGATTAAAAGAATTGGGCCCCATAGACGTTTACCAGCTTCTTCCAAAAATTAACTGTAAAGAATGCGGCGTGGACACTTGCATGGCATTCGCCATGAAAATTGTCAGTCACGAAGTAAACATTGACCAGTGCCCACCACTGTTAAAGAAAGAAAACGAGAAAGCCTACAACCGACTAAAAGAACTGCTAAAGCCAGCAGTCAAAGAAGTCACCGTGGGCGTAGGAGACAAAGCAAGGAAACTCGGCGGCAAACTAGTCATGTACCGCCATGAATTCACCTACACAAACCCTACAGCTATCGCAATAGACGTAACCGACGAAATGACCGCGCAGGAAGTTGAAAGCCGAATAAAACGCACAGAAAACTATAGCTTTGAATATATCGGCGAAATACTGAAATTGGACATGATTGCTGTTCGCTCAACATCAGGCGACGCTGAAAAATTTAAAGCCACCGTGAAAAAAGTCGCTGAAACAACCAAGCTACCAATGATTCTGTGCGCATTGAATTCCACTGTTCTTGAAGCTGGGTTAATGGCGGCGCCAAAAGTACGACCACTGCTTTATGCGGCTAACAAGGAAAACTGGAAAGACATGGCGGAACTCGCCTTAATGTACAGTTGCCCACTGGTGGTTTCTGCACCAAACGACCTAAACACGCTGGTTGCGCTCGCTAAAACATTGATGGCTTACGGCGTAACAGACTTGGTCTTAGACCCCGGCACATTCGCGAATGATGGATTACCAGATACTATTAACAACTTTACTATGCTGCGAAGAGCAGCAACTAAAGGGGGAGAAGAACTCGCTGGTTTCCCATTAATGGGTGTTCCAATGGTTACTTGGCTAGGCAAGGGCGAAACAGCTGAAGATCTCATAAAATGGCGTGAAGCATACTTAGCCGCAATGCTAGTTGTACGATACGCTGACGTACTTATAATGCACGGCACTGACGGCTGGTCACTTCTACCAATAACAGTGCTAAGAGAAAACATTTACACCGACCCACGCAAACCAAAAGCGGTCGCTCCAGGACTCAAAGTGTTCGGAACTCCAGACGAAAACTCACCAGTCATGTTCACTTCGAATTTTGCGATGACCTACTACACTGTCTCCTCAGACATAGAAAGCAACAAACTCAATGCCTACCTGATCGTTGTTGAAACTGAAGGCTCAGCTATAGACAGCGGAGTCGCAGGACGCAAACTAACCGCAGAACGAGTCGCAGACGCCATCAAAACTTCAGGCATAGAAAGCAAAGTTAAACACAGAAAACTCATAATCCCAGGCAAAGCCTCACGCATAAGCGGCGACATCGAAGAACTCAGCGGCTGGAAAGTTCTAGTTGGACCACGCGACAGTAGCGAGATCCCCAAGTATCTCATTGAGAAATGGCAACCCTGACCTTTTCTTTCTTTTATTTTCTTTTATTTTATTTAGCTTTTATCTCAATCTCATGGCTTGTTTCTTTGAACTTCAATATGTTAAAAACTCCATAGTTTTTAGTTAAATATGTACTAAAAGCAGATAAACCCCCTCTTGCACTACATCCCCATTTACTGCGAGAAGGGACCGAAAATAGGCTGCGGTATCTTTGGCGTAATAAATTATGAAAATCAACCTGTTTTTCCGTATGTTTACTGGGGTCTCCGAGCCGAAAACCATCGAGGTCACCAATCACACGGCTTCCTCACATACAGCAACAAGCAATTTTTTGTGTACAAAAACCTGGATTTGGTTCCGAAAATAAAAACTGAGGTTATACATGAATGGTTCGGGCGGCTTCCTGGATCGATAGGCATCGGCAACGTTCGATATACCACGTCGGGTAAATGTGATGATGCCTCACTTATTCAAGGTACTCAACCAGTTACCGCTTGCGAAAACGGGATAAAACTTGCCCTCTCATTTAACGGCAACATAGTCAACACGTCGCCACTGAAAAAAGAGATGACCGAAAACTTCCAAGACTTTCAATACGGCTGTGACTCTGACATAGTAAGTCATAAACTGCTCCTCGGACTTAAACAGGGCAAAGACTTAGCCTCCGCGGTTCGCTCCGTCATGGAAAGCTTAGATGGAGCCTTCTCCGTAACAGGCATAACTGGAGACGGCGACTTTTTCGCCTTCAAAGACCCGCTTGGAATAAAACCGCTATGCGCTGGACACGACCCTGCTGGGGCAACCTACGCTTTTTCCTCTGAAACCGTAAGCTTAGACATGAATGGCTTTGTAAGAGATTTCGAACTGAAACCAGGAGAATTGGTTACGGTTTCACAGGACGGCTTCAAACGCACCCAAATCATTCCGAACCATCGCCAAGCTTTTTGCGCTTTTGAATATGCTTATTTTGCCAGGCCCGATTCAAGGTTTGACGGCAGATACGTTTACGAAATACGTGAAGACTTCGGGAGAAATATTGTTAAAGAATACCCTGAAACAGTAAAGGATAGTGACATAATTCTGTCGGTGCCTGAAACAGGCGATGACCCAGCCATGGGAGTCCATGAAGCATCTGGCTTACGCTGGGAACGGGCATCAAGACGGCACCGTTATGTTACCGAGAGAGCCTTCATACTCCTAAACGCAGAGCGCTTTTCAACAATCGATAAGAAAATCAACATTTTAGGTTCAAAAGTTAATGGAAAACGAGTTATAATAACTGAAGACAGCATAGTCAGGGGCGACACAACCAAAGTAATTATCGATAAATTACGAAAATCAGGAGCCAAAAAAGTTTATGTCTTCGTTACTTTTCCACGAATTATTGGTCCTTGCTTTTACGGGATTGATATGTCAACTTACGGGCAACTTGTCGGCTCAAGACACAACGCTCAGGAAATAGCTAAAATCATAGGTGCAGACGACGTATGCTACCAATCCACTGAGGCATTAGTGCGTGCTACAGGTCAAACAGAAGACCAACTATGTTTAGCCTGCGTTACAGGAAAGTATCCCACCCCGTGTGCTCAAAAAATGGCTGATGCCATGAAAAAGAGGTTCCTCAATGGTTACGAGGAGAAAACGAGAATTTACGAGTTAGATGAGGTTCAGCCATAACCGCTAGTGATAAAGCAAATTAAGCGTTCCCTCTACTGTCTTAGCAGTAACGGTGTATTCGGATGGAAAAAATCGGTGTCTTGGTTGTTTCCTACGGCGCAAGAGAAGTCGCCATGGTCGACGCCCTTCTGCAAAGCAAAAACTATCAAGTAGAACTCTACATTGCCGATAAGCAAAGCAACCCTTTCAACGCAGAAAAAGCCGCAAAGCATGTTGTCATTCCAAACCTTGACGTTGAGGAAATCTGCAAGTTCGCTGAAGCAAACAAGGACAAAATCGATTTCGTTCTGGTCGGTTCAGAAAAACCCATAATTGAAGGCGTCCGCGACCTCGTTGAGAAACGCACAGGTATACCTGTCATCTGTCCAAAGCAGCAATATGCCATAGAAGCCAGCAAAATAGAGCAGCGATTGCTTTTCCGAGAGATTGCGCCAGAAGCGAATCCGCGTTTTAAAATTTTTAACCCAGCCGACTACAAGGGCGAAGCGGACGTTAAAAGCGCCGTTTACCGCTGGCTTGATGAACTGGACAATCAAGCGGTGGTAAAGCCTGATAAACCAGCTTTGGGGAAAGGCGTCGGCGTCTGGGGCGACCATTTCGCAACCCGAGAGCAACTTTTTGAGCATTTCATGTCCAACTTTCAATACGGCTCGGTGATAATAGAAGAAAAGATTGATGGGGAAGAATCCAGTTTCATGGGTTTCTGTGATGGCAAACACTTCATTCCCCTGCCAGATACGCGCGATTACAAGCGTGCCTTCGACGACGATAAAGGTCCAAACACTGGCGGAATGGGCTCATACAAGGACGCTGGCGACACATTGCCCTTCTTGACTGCCGCTGAACGTCAACAGGAACTTGCTTTAGCCAATAAAATTTTCAAGGGTTGGAAAGCTAAAATTAAAGACGATTCGGCGCTCAGAGGCGTGCCCTTATATCTAGCGTTCATGCATACTGGCAGGGGAATTAAGGTTCTTGAGAACAACAGCCGCCCTGGCGACCCAGAAATAATCAACCTCCTGCCAATAATCAAAGACGATTTCGTTGACGTATGTTATAAAATGATTGAAGGAAACCTAACAGGTGTCGAGTTGGAAAAGGCTGCGACCGTTTTAACCTATAAGGTTCCGCCAGACTACGGCGGCTACGCAGAAGTGTTTCCCAGCCAAGTGGATAAATCCGCAGTTAACACGCCCGTTGACCTCTCAAAAGCCTACGCGCTAACCAAAAAGTATGGCAGTAGAATCCGCGTTTATCCCGGTTCAATGGAGACAAGAAACGGCAAAAACTACGCTTTGAAATCCCGCGCGGTCGGAGTTTTAGGAATAGCCAAAAGCATCGAGGAAGCACGGCGAATTAGCCTTGAAGGCGCCAAAGCAGTTACTGGCGGGGCATTGTGGAACCGAACGGACATCGCCTCAAAACAGCACATCGCAAAAAGCGTACGCCACATGGAGAATTTGAGGCGCAAGGCGTGAAGCGCATCTTCATATCTGACTGTGAAGGGCCAATCTCAAAAAACGACAATGCCTATGAGTTAGCAGCAAATTTTATTCCAGATGGAGACAAGCTTTTTGCCAACATAAGCAAATATGATGATGTGCTGGCGGATGTTCTGCATAAGCCCGGTTACTCTGCGGGTAGCACGTTGAAGCTTGTTTTGCCTTTTTTTAAGGCGTTTGATGTTACGGATAAGCTGATGGAAACCTTTTCAAAGAAAAACATTGTTTTAATCGCTCACAGCAAAGAGACTCTTCACCACGTACAGGTCATAGCAGAAGCCTTCATCGTTAGCACCAGCTACGAGCACTACATCAAGGCTTTGTGTAAAGCACTCAGTTTTCCATACAAAAACACCTACTGCACCAAAGTAAGCCTCGACAAATACGCCCTCGCGCCAAAAGAAAAAGATCAACTAAAAGAAACAGCAAAAGAAATTACACAGATGCATCTAATCGATATCCCCCCAGCGGCAAGAGCAAGGGAAGATTTTTCGCGCAATGACCAGGCGATAATTCAGCGTTTGGACGAGATTTTCTGGAGTGAAATACCCAAAATGAGCGTTGGCAAGATGCTCAGTGATGTTGTAACGGTTGGTGGAGAACAGAAAGCTCAAGCAATCCGTGATGCCGTAAAGCGTTTAGATGCAGAATTAGAGGATGTGATGTACGTGGGCGACAGCATAACTGACGTGGAAGCCTTCAAGTTGGTGCGAGCTAATGGTGGCTTAACCGTATCTTTCAACGGTAACAGTTATGCTGTTAAAAATGCTGAAATAGCGGTTTTATCTGAAAACAACGTTGTCACTGCTGTGATTGCTGATTTGTGCTGCAGGTTTGGAAAAGAAAAAACAATGTGCGCGCTTCGGTCTTGGAATTGTGAAGCGCTAAAGAAAAGTGGAGTGGACAAAGCTTTGCTGAGGCAGCTCTCAGACTTGTATCCTGATGTCTTGCCTAAAGCTCAAATAGTTACAGCCCAAAATATGGAAACGCTGGTAAAAGAAAGCAGCGAGTTTAGAAAGAGGGTGCGGGGAGTAGTCATAGGGAGGCTCGGATAAAATACCAAAAGCACAAATAGAAGACACTTACGCCGAAGCATTTACTGGCATTTTTTGTCGAGTAATTGTTACAGCCGACGATGAAGAAACCTTACGTAAGGCTGCTGAGGATTCGACAGCAACGCCGTCCGTTGTGATTGGCAGAGTAGAGGGTGGCGTCGAAAAATACCTCACCCCCAAAGAAACTCCTGATAAACGCAAAGGCGCGATAGTGCAGTTCTGGGGGGAAATAAATCCTAAAAAAACATTTGCAGAATCACTAAAAAAGTTTGAAATTGAGCTTTCCTACCGCATCCGCCAAGACATTCTGGTTAAGCCTTTCACAGCTGTCTTCGACGCTTTGCCGAGTGCTGAAGGAAAAATGGATATGATGGAGACTGTTGGGCACTGCGGAGACGGTTACGAGTGGGTTGAAAAGCGTCATGGCAGAGAAGTAATCGTTGTCCCATTGATGGTTCCCGACTTTGTCATTGAGCACTACTTAGGCTATGCACAAGGTGTCATGGGCGGCAACTTTTGGTTAATGTGCAAAACGAAACAAGCTTTAAAGCAAGCAGGAAAAAGGGCCTTAGCGGCAATCCATGACGTAGGCGGTGTGGTTACGCCTTTTGATGTGTGCTCTGCAGGCTCGAAACCTGAAACTCATTTTCCAAAGATTGGTCCAACAACAAACCATCTGTATTGTCCCTCTCTTAAGGAGCGTTTAGGCAAAGAATCCCGTGTTCCTGAAGGCGTAGGCTACATCGCAGAAATAGTCTTTAACGGTGTTTCTTTAGATGTTGTAAAAGGAGCCACCAAAGCTGGAATCGAAGCAGTGTTAGGCGTTGATGGCGTCATGAAGGTTTCCGCTGGCAACTACGGCGGTAAACTGGGCGAACATAAAATATTTTTGCGAGAGCTGTTTCCATGACTAAATTTGATGTTGTCGGTTTTGGCGCGCTTAACGTTGATATGCTTTTCAAAGTGGACAGGCTTGCGGGGGCTGAAGAAGAAAGCTTCATTGAAGACTATACTGAGACCTGTGGTGGCTCAGCCGCGAATACAGTTGTTGGGTTGGCGAGGCTCGGGTGCAAAGTTGGCTTCATAGGGAAAGTAGCCAATGACCGGGAAGGCAAACTGCAAATTGACTGTTTTAGCAATGAAGGTGTCGACACCAGCGGCATCATTCAGGCAAAACAGGGAAAAAGCGGTTCGGTGCTTGGCTTCGTGGACAAGAAAGGTGCAAGAGCCCTATACATTAACTCAGGCGTCAACGACACAATCGAGCCCCGCGAAATAAATTACAGTTATCTTTGTCAAGCAAAATTTTTGCATTACTCCTCTTTTGTCGGTGAAAAATCTCTTCGTGCACAAAAAAAGCTCTTAGCCGCCTTGCCTAGCGATGTTAAAATTAGCTTCGACCCAGGCTCAGTGTATGCAAGGAAGGGTTTTGTAGCCATAGAACCCATAATTAGAAGCTCTTATGTTTTGATGCCTAACGCGGTTGAACTTGAACTTTTAACTGGAGAAGCTGATTACTGCAAAGGTGCGGATTATATGATTGAGATGGGCGTTAAAATTGTTGCAGTTAAACTTGGCAGCAAAGGCTGTTACGTTACTGACGGTCGAGAAAGGCTAAGGATAGAACCTTTCAAAGTTAAAGTGGTCGATACGACAGGTGCTGGGGACGCTTTCTGCGCAGGCTTCCTCTACGGCTTAATCAACAACAGAGGTTTGTCTGAATGCGGTAGAATAGCGAATTTTGTTGCCTCAAGAAGCGTAATGGAAATGGGCGCACGTGCTGGCTTGCCATATTCAAAGATTTAGCACTTCTTGGTCAGATTGCTGATTATGCTTTGGAAGATTAGTTTCCCGTCACCATACTGCAGCATTTGTTGTTGCCGTGTCCAATCGGGTTGTTGCCACCAGTACATTGCCCTCTCAGGATGAGGCATCAAACCGAAAATGTTTCCTTCCCTGTTGCATATGCCAGCAATGTCATAGGTGGAACCGTTCGGGTTAGCTGGATACTTGCCGTCGGCGTTGTTGCCGTTTTTGTCGCAGTATCGGAAGACAACCATGTCATTTTCAACTAGTTTTGTAAGCATTTCCTGTTCTTTCTCCTTTGGGAACAGTAACCTGCCTTCTCCATGGGCAATCGGCATCCTCATAACCTTCCCCGCTGGGATTTTGTTTGAAAAAGCGCATTTTCCCCTATTTTCATGCTTCATGTAAACCCATTGGCACTTGAAGCCTTGCGGTTCGTTCGTGGTTAATGTAGCCTCAGGATAAGTGCTCACTCCCTCAAAGCCTGGAAGCAAACCATACTCAACCAATATTTGAAAGCCGTTGCATATTCCCAGAATCGGTCTGCCTTCATCAATAAAAGCTTCAATCTCTTTGCCTAATTTAGCACTGAGCAATCGTGCGAAAATTACGCCTGAACGCACATAATCGCCGAATGAGAAACCGCCTGGAAAAACCAGCACTTGGTAGTCAAGAAGGTTTTTGCGTTTTATTAACTCGTTAACATGCAAAGTCTCCGCTTGGACGCCTAACTCCAAAAAAACCCGCTGGGTTTCTGCATCGCAGTTGGTTCCTCCGACGCGCATAACGCAGACTTTGATTTCTTCTTGGTCCATTTTAGGGTTCACCGCTTAATGTTTTTTTCCAGCTGCGCCGCAACTCGGCAAGTGAAGCGTCAACTGCTATTTTCTGGTTTAATCCGTGAATGAGCAGTTTCTCGTCTTTGGTTACTTTGCCAATTTTGGCACAGGTTTTCCCTTTCATTTGAGCTTCAAATTCCTGCCTATCAGTTTCTGAGACTTCAATGAGGAAGCGGCTGTTTGACTCTGAAAACAGCACAAAGTCATCTCGCGCTAACGCTTTGCATGGCACTTTACCTAAATCCAGCTCTAAGCCGTAGCCACCTGCAAACGCCATCTCAGCCGCCGCCACCGCTAACCCGCCTTCAGAGAGGTCATGGCATGATTTGATTAAGCCAGAGTCGATGGCTTTAGTTACAGCTCTGAACGTGCGTTTAGCTCTGGCTCCTTTCACTTTGGGTACGCTTGCGCCTAAGTAGCCTTTGAGTTTGTAGTATTCTGAACCGCCCAACTCATTGAATGTGTCACCAATGATGTAGAGCAGGTTACCGGGCGCTTTCAAATCCATAGACGTGGTAAATTGAATGTTAGGAATTATACCTACGGCGGTAATCAGAAGCGTTGGCGTAACTGGACCTAGCGGGGACTCGTTGTAGAGGCTGTCTTTTCCCGAGATAAACGGCGTCCTAAACGCCTTAGCAAAGTCATAGCACGCTTCACAGGCTCTTACCAGCGAGCCCAAGCGCTCTGGCTTCTCAGGATTACCCCACGTAAAATTATCCAGCAGCGCAATCCTTCTTCCCCCGACGGCAATGTTGTTTCTCACTGCCTCATCAATAGCTGAAGCAGCCATCCAGTAAGCATCAATCTTTCCGTAATTCGGGTTCATCCCGCATGAAATTGCCAAGCCTTTCCATGAATCATCAAGCGGTTTCAGTACAGCCGCATCGTTTGGTCCAGCGTACTCTCCTTGTAAGGGTTTAAGCGTAGTGTTTCCTTTCACCTCATGGTCATATGTGCGTATGACGCTTTCTTTGCTGGCAATGTTTGGGGCGGAAAGCAGTTGAAGAAGGGTTTCAGTTAGGTTTTCTGGCTGCGGAAACTCTGGTTCCGTGAAGCTTGTGGTTTCAATGGTTGCTGTTTTCGTGCTTTTGCAAGGGTTAAACAGAAAAGCCATGTCCATGTCGGCAACTTTCTCGCCATTAAAGTTAAGCTGTAAGCGGCGCTGGATTGTTAGTTTGCCTATTGCTGTGGCTTGGACGTCTTCTTTCTCAAAAATTGCCATAACTCGCCCAAGGTTTTCAGGTGGCACTGTTATGAGCATTCTTTCTTGTGATTCTGAAATGTAAATTTCCCACGGAGCCAAACCCTGATACTTTAACGGTACCTTGTCAAGGTCAACGGTTGTTCCGCAATCGAATTTTTCGGCTGTTTCGCCGACTGCTGAGGACAAACCTCCACCGCCAAGGTCAGTTGTTGCCGATGCCAATTGAAGGTCGCGGATTCCTATTATCGCCCGTTTCACTTTTTCTTCTTCTATCGGATCGGCGATTTGTACAGCTGGCCTTGAGATTTCTTCTGATTTTTCGGTTAGTTCGGCTGAGGCAAAGGTTACGCCGTGGATGCCGTCGCGGCCTGTTTTTCCGCCTGCCAAAACAATTATGTGTTCTGGCTTGGCATTTTTTATGAATTTATTTAATGGTAATAGTCCTATGCATCCGCAATATACCGTGACGTTTCCTGTGTAGCTTTCGTCGAAGTATATTGCTCCGTTGACGGTTGGGATACCCATATTGTTTCCATACGCGCTGATGCCAGCGGTTACGCCCATATACACGTATTTTGGATGTTTTATGCCTGCAGGAAGCTTATTGTAATCGTAATTTAGTGGTCCGAAGCCTAAAACATCCGTGCACGCGATTGGGTCAGCCCAGACACCTAAGATGTCTCGAATTACGCCGCCGACACCAGTTGCTGCGCCTCCAAAGGGTTCAACTGCGGATGGGTGGTTGTGGGTTTCCACTTTTGCTGCTATTCCATAGCCCTTATCGAAACGGACGATGCCTGCGTTGTCTTCGAAGACGCTGAAGCACCATGGCGGATTGATTTCTTTTGTGGCTTTTGCAATGTAGGTTTTGAATAGGCTGTCGATTTCTTTGCCGTCAATTTGAATTTTTCCTTTGAAGGTTTTGTGGTAACAGTGTTCTGACCATGTTTGGCTAATGGTTTGCAGTTCCACGTCTGTTGGGTTTCTGCCTTCCGCCTTGAAGTAGGCTTGGATGCTTTTCATTTCTTGCAGGCTTAATCCTAAGGCTTGTTCGTTGCTGATTTCGATGAGTTGTTGGTCGCTGGCTTTAGCAATAGCAACTTCGTAGAGTGCATAGCTGGCTTTGCTGTGGATGTAGAGGTTAGCGTTCATTTCTGCTCCTCAACGGTTATCGTGTAATTGTCTTTAGTTGGGTTTGCCAAAAGGCGCTTGCTCATTTCTTCAGCCTTTCCCTTGGCTTCTTGCAATGTTGGCGCTTCAAGGGTGACGGTGTAAACTTTACTCACATCCACGGCTTGTACCTTGTAGCCGAGTTCTTTCAGTAAACGGGCTATTGTTTCCCCTTCAGGATTGCTGTGGCCCGGTTTTAGGCTAACTTCTATTTTAGCAAGGTATTTCATAAAGCCTTTAAATTAAGCTAGAAGATTTAAACGCTTTTGTCATAAAAAAAGCAAAACTTTACGTTAATATCATCCTTTTGTTTCGGTAGTGGATTTCTACTGTTTGTTTGTCTGTTACTTTTCCCATTATTTCAGGTTTTATGCTGTCTTGCTCTAGCGTATTCATGGCTTTGTCGATTTCTGTTTTGTCAACAATTATGCCAAAACCCCAGCCCATGTTAAAGGTCTTGAACATTTCCTCGTCAGTAATGGTGTAGCCTTGCTCAGCGGCTGTTTTTTGAATCAACCCAAATATCGGTTGGGGTTTGAAGTTGTTGAATTCAAAGCCTATGCCCTGCGAGGAACTGGCAAGATTATTGAATTTCATGTAGGCGTCGCCCGTGATATGCACGGCTGCTTTGACCTTTACTTCGCTGGCTAGTTTGAGCAGTGGTTTAACGTAGATTTTTGTTGGTTCAAGGGCTTCGAGTACAATTTCCCTGTCTAAGCCTTCTGGGATGTCATTTGGCTGGTATTTTCCGCCCCATTGCTTAAAGAGAATTTTTCTTGCCATTGTTATGCCGTTGCTATGCAATCCGCTACTGGCTAAGCCTATTATCGGATCGCCGGGTTTGATGTTTTCTCCAGTTATGATTTCTTGCCGCTCAACTTCACCGACAGAAGCAACCACCATGTCAAAGCCTGCGTTTTCGGCTAAGCCTCTTATTATTTCAGCTACATCGCCTGTTTCTCCGCCAGTAACTGGGCATTCAGCTTGAGCAGCGCCTTGGATGATTCCTTTTAGCCAATCCTTCACAAGCCGTGGGTCGCTTTCTTGCGCATGAATGTTATCTGCTATGGCGAGTGGTTTAGCTCCCGAACGAATCACGTCGTTGACCGCCATGGCTACTGCGTCGATGCCTATAGTGTCATATTTCTGTGCCAACTGCGCTATGAGAACTTTAGTGCCTACACCTTCGATGACCAGATCCAGAAAAGTGTTCTCTCCGATTGGAAAAATGTTCCCATATGGCAGATGCATGACGCCGCCGTAAAGGCTGTACTTGTAGGTTTCTTGGAGGTTTTTTAGAGCTTTTTTGGACTCTGCGCGTTGTTTGCGGTTTACTCCTGCCTCGGTGTAAGTGTAATTCTTAGGCAAAGATGTTTTTCTCCTCATTATTCTTTCTGCTTAGTTAGAGATAATGATTATGCTCGTTCGGATCTAAAGTAAGAAACAACCTGTTTTTTTAGCCGTCATTTTTCTTTGGTTTTTTCATCAATTTTTGAAAGAAGTTCTTTAGTTTTTACAGGTTTCAAAGACCGCAGCACACTAAACTGAGGACGTTATTACTGAATCAGAGTAGTATGAGAATCAATATATTTACGCACACCTAAAACAAACAGGTCTAAATGAAAAAAACGTTTGCGGTCGTAGTCTAGCTTGGTAGGACATCAGCTTCCCAAGCTGACAACCCGGGTTCAAATCCCGGTGACCGCACCAATTTAACCAAAAAATCATTTTACGTTTTCAAAAAACGGCTTTTCAAGCTTCCAATTCGTCCGCTTTACGAAGGGACTATTTCGGCGTCTGCACAACCGCTGTTTATGTTTGTTATTTTTATTTTTAAGTGTTCGTTGGGTTTTGCGTTGCCGATGAAGACTGGGAAGCCTTTGATTTTGGCGATGCCTTCCCCTTTTGGAGTTATATCTTCTACTTCTACTTCGTATTCATCCCCAATTTCAAATGGGTAATCAATGCCTTTACTGCGCTTGTTTTTTGCATTTCTTGGGGCTCTTTTTTTGGGGCTAAAAGGTCATCTTCCTCGCTTTCACAATTATTTAATATTAAGTATGTGTTCAAAGGCATAAGGGTTTTGTTTTAATCCTACTTAAAGAAAGCTTAAAAAAACAGCAGGATTCACTGTTTCAGCCGGTTCAACAAAAAACCTATGAATCAACCACCACTCGTTAGTTTGTTTGTACGCGTCAATCGCCCTCCATAAAATGCAAGCATTATTCTTTTTCTGCGCTGACTTGTTTTGGTGATGTTTTGGTGATGCAACACAAAAGAAAAAAGTAAGTTGCAGCATATTCAATTTGGTGTTAACCATGCTTTCGGCTTTTATTATGGTTCCTGTTCCATCTTATTCTCAATACTTAAGGTGCCCAAATTGTGGGTCTCAAGTGGCATCGTTCTCTAACTACTGCAACTTCTGCGGTGCCCCCCTGCGTCAGCCAATTTTGCTAAAAATCTGCCCAAGATGCAACACTCGGATTCCGGTAACGGCAAATTTTTGCCCTGAATGTGGAAAAAAGCAGGAAGTCAACAGCCGTAAGCAGAATGCTACGCCTACGGTGAAGGCGGCAAACCGCGGCTAGCTTTGTTACGCAATCCTTCAAGCCAAACTTGATGTTGCTGCTCCATACTTGAGCTGGTTATGTTTCCGCTGATTGTAAGGTTGACTGTTGCGGC
>CAWJIN010000031.1:0-5217 GCA_963842865.1 Candidatus Bathyarchaeota archaeon
GCATTACTAATGCATAACCTTATATTTTAATAATGCACACTTTCTCCATGTGATACTGAAAGAAACATTAAAAACCATAGTCAAGGCACAAAACAGAGATCTTGAATCCTCAGAATATGGCGTACAAAGAGTACTCACAAAAAAAATAGACCTTAAGGTGCCGTTTGCCATAATCTTATCTGGCATAAGGCGTTGTGGAAAAAGCACTTTGTTGCGACAAGTTATGAAGGCAGAGGGCGGTTCATATTACTTTAACTTCGAGGACCCAAGAGCGACCAGCTTCGAACTTAGCGATTTCCAGAAGCTAGACGAAATTTTCAGAGAAGAGTACGGCGAAAGCGATAATTATTTTTTTGATGAAATTCAGAATATTGAAAAATGGGAGCTTTTCGTAAGGGCCTCACTTGATAAGAAAAAACATTTCTTAATAACTGGTTCAAATGCATCGCTTATGAGCAAAGAGCTTGGAACAAGGCTTACAGGAAGACATCTGAGGTATGAACTTTTTCCATTCTCTTACTTCGAGTTTCTTAATTTTGCCTCGAAAAAAGAAGGGGCAGATTCCTTCGGTGAATACCTGCTGAAAGGTGGATTTCCAGAGTATCTAAAATACGACAGAAGCGAAATTCTTCAAGAACTTTTTAACGATATAGTTATGCGAGATATTGTAGTACGGCACAAGCTCAGAAGCCCGAAAGCCATAAAGGAAATGGCGCTTTTTTTGATTTCGAACGTTGGAGTAGAATTTTCGTATAATAGCCTAGCAAAGGCATTTGGCCTTGGTTCCACTAATAGTGCAATAGCTTTTGTTTCATATTTAGAAGACAGCTATCTCTTGTTTACAGTTTCCAAGTTTGATTATTCTTTAAAGAAACAGGCAGTAAATCCCAAAAAAACATATTTGATAGATAATGGGCTGGCTGTTGTTAATTCAGTTTCTTTTTCATCAAACAAGGGAAGAATGCTTGAAAACTGCGTCTTTTTGCAGCTAAAAAGAGACGGAAAACAAATATTTTATTTTAAAGAAGAGAATGAATGCGATTTTATTGTTAAAGAAAAAAATGCAATTACACAGGCTATTCAAGTTTGTTATGACTTAAATGAAGACAATAAAAAGAGAGAAATTGACGGGTTAATAGAAGCGCTAGAAAAGTTTGATTTATCGGAAGGATTGATATTAACCTACGACCAGCAAGATGAACTAGAAATATTGGGAAAAACTATCGCTGTTGTTCCCGCATGGCGCTGGTTCCTACAAGGAATTCCCTAGTGAGAACATTTTAACTTCGTTTTCTTTCTTCCACTTTGCAAAGGAATATTTCGGCTACGCTTCCCAAGCTGACAGCCCGGGTTCAAATCCCGGTGACCGCACCAATTTAACCAAAAACTCATTTTGCGGCTTCAAAAAATAACTTTCCAACGCTCCGATTCGTCCGCTCTACGAAGGGACTATTTCGGCGTCTGCACAACCGCTGCCTATATCTGTTATTTTAATTTTTAAGTGCTCGTTAGGTTTTGCGTTGCCAATGAAAACTGGAAAGCCTTTAATTTTGGCGATGCCTTCCCCGTTCGGAGTCATATCTTCTACTTCTACTTCGTATTCATCCCCAATTTCAAATGGGTAATCGATTCCTTTTCCGCGTTTGTTTTTTGCATTTCTTGGAGCTCTTTTTTTGGGGCTAAAAGGTCATCTTCCTCGCTTTCACAATTATTTAGTATTAAATAATGTGTTCAAACGCATAAGGGTTTTGTTTTAACTCTGCTTAAAGAAAGCTAAAAAACAGCAAGATTCACCGTTTCAGTCAATACAACAAAAAACCTAGAAATTGAACACACCATTCCTTAGTTTATGTGTGCGCGCCAATCTCCTTCCATCAAAAACAAACAATATTCTTTCCCTACGCTGAGTTGTTTTGCTGATGAAACACAAAAGAGAAAAGAGCAACTTGCAGCATATTCAATGTGGTGTTAACTATCCTTTCAGCTTTTATCATGGTTCCAGTCCCAACCTATTCCCAGACCTTAACGTGCCCAAATTGTAGGTCACAGGTGGCATCGTTCTCTAACTACTGCAACTTCTGCGGTGCCCCCCTGCGTCAACCAACTTTGCTGAAAATCTGCCCCAGATGCAAAACCCGGATTCCTGCAACAGCAAATTTTTGCCCTGAATGTGGACAAAAGCAAGAATGCCCTAGCCGTCGGCAAAACGGTGCGCTTAAGGTGAAGGCGGCAAACCGTGGCTAGCTTTTTCGCGTAACCCTTCAAGCCAAATTTGATGATGTTCCTCCATACGGTTTGGTTTAGGGCTTTTCCCAGTCGGGCAACCCAGCCTCGCTGCGTCTCCTCCGCGATAACGTTGCTGCCTTGGTTTGTTTTTTGGATAAGCCATGCATGGTAAGCATCAAGGCCAGTGCCGCGTGCATCCTACGCGAGTCGCTCGTAGGGCAAAAATTCAATCACTGTTGATTCGATTGTGATGCCAAATGTTTTCCAGCGAAACCGGCGGCGCCTAAAGTGAGGTCTGGAGGTGGATCGGCGAGAAACATAATGTTTGCCGAGTTAGGATACCAAGTTGGCCACAGTTGCGCGCGTATTAACCATGCCCACACCGTTTCTGGAGCAGACGCCATTGCAAGCTCATTTCGGACGTGAACTGGACAATTTGCAGGTTCATATCGACTAGACCAAAGAATTTGATTTGACTTAGCCAGAGGTCTGTGGGCGTGGGCGAATTCTTATATATGCCTCTTTTCTAAGAGGGTGAGGAAGGTTTGGGTTTTGGGGAATAAAATTTATAATTCGATATCGATTAGGCGACATCGAAAAGATGAGTTTATCATTTTTCATGGTCATGAAATTAGATGCATTATTCATAGGTGACTCAACATGATTGGAGATTTGGTAATTGAGACAAAAGGGCTTCGAAAGACTTTCATTTCTAAAGAGAGGGGTGGAAAAAAAGAGGTAGAGGCAGTTAAGGGTATAGATCTCACTGTTAGGAAAGGGGAAATCTTCGGTTTTCTCGGTCCAAATGGTGCTGGCAAGTCTACCACACAGAAAATGCTTTCTACATTGCTGTGTCCGACTGGTGGGGAAGCCAAGGTTCTTGGATATGACTTAGCAGAACAGCAGGAACAGATTAGACAGAACGTTGGATGCGTGAGTCAAGCAGGCGGAGCAGATCTGAGTTCTACAGGTGTTGAGAACCTAGTCCTCCAAGCTCAACTATATGGCTTGGATACTTTGACTGCAAAGAAATACGCGGCCGAATTCGTGGAGCGTTTCCAGATGAGCTCATTCATAGAGAGACCGGCCTCGTCCTATTCTGGTGGCCAAAAGCGCCGTTTAGATATTGCGCTTGGGATGATTCACCATCCACAACTACTTCTTCTCGATGAGCCGACATCAGGCCTTGATCCGCAAAGTAGAGCATATCTGTGGGGAGAAATAAAAAAACTGAAAGCTGAGGGCGTTACCATCTTTTTAACCACTCAATACATGGATGAAGCTGACAAGCTCTGTGACACAATAGCGATTATAGATAACGGAAAAATTATTGTGACTGGAACGCCGGAGGAGTTAAAAAGCTCCGTTGGCGGCGATACGATAGTTTTTAGTTTTCTATCAGAGGAAACCGCTCGCAATGCTGAAACTTTGTTAACCGAGAAGATTCAGGTAGAGAGAATTCAAACTAACAACAATTCAGTCTATCTAACCATTAAAGATGGAGAGAGAATGATGCCTGACCTCCTGCGCTCACTCGACGCAAAAAACTTGGAGGCGCAAACCGTAACGCTGTCCAGGCCGAGTCTAGATGATGTCTTCCTAAAGTACACAGGCCGTTCACTAAGGGAGGATAAAAGAAAATGAAAATGCTACACGACACAAAATTGATGTTTATTCGCAACATGCAGCATACGCTCAGGAGTCCCAGTTTTTGTTTTCGTGAGCATGTTCCAGCCCCTCATGTACTTGCTCTTGTTTATGCCGCTCCTGAACGGTCTCGGCGGTGTTCCTGGGCTGCCCGCTGGGAAAACAGTAGATGTTTTCATTCCCGGGCTTTTGGTTCTGCAAGCGCTCTTCGGCTCAGCGTTCGTTGGATTCTCACTTATTGATGATATTAGAACGGGAGTTATAGAACGATTTTTAGTAACTCCAGTGAAACGCCCAGCAATTCTTTTAGGCAGGGTTTTGAGGGATGCGGTCGTCCTTCTTATTCAATGTGTTTTGATTACATTAGTTGCTATTCCATTTGGGCTGAGTGTAAATGTAGGCGGATTTTTGCTCTCTCTATTGCTATACGCTTTGATCGGAATTACTATGGCATCTATTTCATACGGTTTCGCTCTTATTTACAAAATTGAGGATCCCCTCGCTCCTACGTTGAACACAATAACACTGCCTGTTTCTCTGCTATCGGGTATTATCCTTCCTCTCGCGCTTGCGCCTATCTGGCTTCAGGACCTGGCGAAGATTAACCCATTCTCGTACGCAGTTAATGCTACTCGCGCATTATTTGCCGGGAATTTTCAAAACATCGGAATTGTAGAGGGGTTCGTCGTCATCAGCGTACTTGCAATCCTCGTGTTCCTGTGGGGGTTGAGGTCACTTAAGAAAATGGCATCATGACTATGAGATTTATAGCGCTCGCGCTAAACAATAAAAGGAAGAGAGAATAGCGAAAACCTCGATAGAGCAGACAAAGCAGTCTCACCCACATACTTTAACACGTAATAAAGGGGCAAGCCCGCCTGAATGCCTGTTTTTAAGAGGCTTTTTTGGGAACACCAACTCTTTATCCCAATATCAAGAAATTAAAATTAACAAACAATTTTTTGCGTTATTGGAAAGGTAAAGAAAAAGCTAAGCTGCTGGCTGTTTATGTCCTAATTGCCCAGTCATGAAAGTTGACTTTGCAGACTCAAGACTCTTTACCTTTCTTCAATGGATTTCATTAGGGTTGGTTATCTCAATCGTGCGGCTCTTTGAATCCTAGAGTAGCCATTATTAGGCAGCATAACCTATTCTCAATGAGGCTGTTTTAGTATGTCAATGGATGCAGAAGACTTCAAAGTGCCACTTGGCAAAAAGACGAGCCTGAAGGCTTACGATTCAGGTTGGATTCCAAAATGGGCCAAGAAACAGGAAGAAAAAGAAGGCAAAAAAGCAGTAAAAGAACAGGCATTAGGTATTCTTGAGGCAAACAGGCAGAAACTG
>CAWJIN010000032.1:0-79069 GCA_963842865.1 Candidatus Bathyarchaeota archaeon
TCTGATTCCTTTCCAATCAAGAATTGCCAACGAGACTTTCTCTAAAGTTTTCTCGATGCACTGCGCTAACATTTCAGAGTCAATTATGGAGACTGCATATTTTGGTATCATATGACCGAAAACGGCTTCGCCAGCCAAAGCCATACGCGTGAACTTCTGGTTGTAGTGGGTTCCGCCTATTCCGAGAACCGCTGAATTGGTAGGCGTTGAGAAGTTGGCGATTGCAGACATTGCGGAGTGGGCTACGGCTTCTGCTGCCTTCAAATCGTTCCATTGTGCTGGGGAGCTGCCTAACTCAACAAACATCGCTGGCACATTCAAGCTGGGACCATGATGAGTACACTCATATGATACTTCATAATCAAGGCTTAATTCGTCTTTATAGTGCAAAAGCGCTTTTAATGCGTCACGCATGGCCGTTGCAGGTGAAACTGAGACTGTTTTTGGTAACCCGCCGAGTTCTGCCGCTGCCAAGTTTCCAGGTGTATGAACAGATAATGTGGGGATTCCGCTTTGGCTGCTGTGACGTGAAATGAACACTATTAACTGGGCGCTTGGAAAGTCTTCTTGAAGGTTTTGCGCGTTGACTGCTTCTTCCTTAAGCGTTATGAAGCTGATCTGTTTGCCATACATTTCAGCCAGATAAATTGGGTTTTCTTGATATGTCTGCTTTGTCTTTGCGAAGGGGTAGAGTTGGAGCAAATTCTGGGCTATGTTTACGCCTGCAATATCACGGCTTGAATGGACGACCAGAATCATTTTTCAACACTTACGAGTTTACGAGTTATCTCTTGTTAATTGCTTGACATTAGATATAATTTATACTAGTTATTTTTATTATCTATTGCGGGTAATTATCAATAGAGAAAACGAAGCCCGTTTGACAATGAGATAGAGGACGAAAAATGAGGAAAAATCGGCATAGAAAAGGCACTCCAATAAATAAGATAACATCGAAAGGAAACCCAGATGAAGTCTGGCTCTGTTTTTCAAATTTGGAAAAAGATGAAGAGCTTGCAAATAATGTTGACATCGCGGTTGAGAGAATGCGGCGGGGGCTGAAGCTTCACCGATCATTTTAGATAGAACCCTTTACCTGCTCTAACAATTAAACTAATAAATACGGCAATTTTTCAAAAGTAGGGTTTTCCATAAAGCTTATAATTGCTGGCTTGGTTCAGCCTACTTGAAGGCAAAGTAAGATGCATTTGATTAATTTCAAAGAGTTATCTGGTCAAGAGCTTACTGATCTTGTTGATTTAGGCATTGAAGTTAAGCATAACCTTAAGAAATACCGTAAATCTTTTGAGGGCAAGTCGGCTGCGTTAATTTTCCAGAAGACCTCCACGCGGACAAGGGTTGCTTTTGAGGTTGCGGCTACGCAGCTTGGTGGTCACGGTTTATTTATTGATTGGCGAACAACGAATTTCATGTTAGCTGACATAACGGATGAGGTTCGTTATTTGTCGCGTAATGTTGACTGTATCATGGCTAGGTTGCTGTATAACGCTGATTTGATGAAGATGGCTAATGCTTCACGTGTTCCAGTAATTAACGGCTGCGACGAAAAGTATCATCCAAGCCAAGCTTTAGCAGATTTAATCACTATAAAAGAGAAAAAGGGCACGCTGAAGGGCGCTAAACTGGTTTACATCGGCGTTCATAATAACGTTTGCAACTCGTTAATAGAAGACTGCACCAAAACAGGAGTAAAACTAACAACGGTTACACCGATTTCTAACGAGGCAGCACGCGATGATGAGTTGTTGGCTGAGGCGAAGAAGACTGGGCTGTGGGAGTCAACCCTAGATGCTGAGAGCGCAGTTAAAGATGCTGATTTCGTTTATACAGACACGTGGATTGACATGGAATTTTTCACTGACCCAAAGTTTGCGGCGGAAAAGGAGAAGCGAATTAAGCTTATGATGCCATACCAAATCAACGCTGAACTGCTCAAGGATAGCAACGCGTACATTATGCATGACATGCCTATTCACCGTGGATACGAAATAAGCGCCGAAGCGATTGAGAATCCGAAGGCAGTGATTTATGAGCAGGCAGAAAACCGCTTATACGCGGCTAAAGCAATTCTGCTAAAGTTAGCTGGCGCTTGAGCATTTTGCTTTTTGTGTTTGATTTTTTGCACAAATAGTAGGTAGGTCTATAGGTAGGCAGTTTTTCGGTCAAGGCTTTGTTTTAGGTTGCTTTTTTGGTTTAGGGCTTGATTTCAGGTTTAGCTCTGGATAAGAAAAATGCGAAAATACCAAAAAATGCTTCTGAACTTCCAGGAGATTTATTCAGTCCAAAATGTTTCAGGGAGGTCTTTCAAATGTTGGTCGCCTGTTAAAACCTTTGAATCCAGATCCAAGCATACGAGTCAATCACGATCTTCACCACGGTCTGCCTTCGTGAGAGGTGTGATTTGGAAGGCAGATGTTTGGAAACATTTTTTTACTACTTCTTTCTACTACTTTTTGGTGAGAAATTGACTGACTGCGTTACTGTTTCAACAAAAATTCCTAAGCCGCTCAGAGAAAAAATGATCAAACTTAAAATTAAACCGTCAAAACTGTTGCGAAAAGCCATAGAAGACGAAGTAAAAAGAAAAGAAATGGAGGAACTAAAAGACCAAATAAACAAGCTAAAGCCTATACTCGACAAAATAAGCATTGAAGACATAGTTAAGAGCATCAGAGAGGATCGGGACAATCGATGAAATACCTGTTTGATGCCTCAGCCATATTCAGAGCCATTAAAGAAAACAAAATTGTTCCCTTAACTGGAAATTACACTGCAGAAATAGCAAGGTATGAATTGGGAAACATTGTATGGAAAGACTATTTCTTGCAAGCAAAAATCACGAAAGAAGAAGCGGTAATGATGATAAAAGCAATCACACACACCCTGAGCATTATGGAAGTCCTCCAAATAGTCTCAAACGAAGAAGCGATATTCGAGACTTCGGCTCAATTTAAAATCACATTTTATGATGCCTCATACGCTTATTTGGCCAGAGCGAATGAACTACAACTAGTAACAGAGGATCGCCACCTAATAAAAAATCTAACGCCCACCATCAAAGCACTAATGCTAAATGAAATTGCGCAAGAAAACGAAAAAAAATCTTCATAGCCAGGCTTTGAAGGAATTGATTATCAATTGCAGTTAATAGTCTCCTTCTTGCGTCCCCTGCCGCGGAACCCCAGGCATATAAGCCAAATAACTCTTACACAAGGCACAGTTCATTCCGCATGGCGCGATAAGTTCAGCGGTAAATTTGTTAGTGACCATTAATTGCTACTAGCGGTTAACAGTTTAATTGTCTTACGCTTTAATGGAGAGGGAGACTACCTTTGATTTGAGGGATAATTCTTAATTACTGCGTCTTCTAAAGTGTCTGGCTTGAGGAATCAAAAAATGGTGAAAATGGACTTCGGTGGCGTCATAGAGGATGTCATCACTCGTATAGAGTTCACAGTGGCGCAAGCCCAAAAAATCCTAAAAGACGAAGTCGTCGTCTCGCTTGGCTACGGTATTCAAGGTCAAGCTCAATCGCTCAACATGCGAGACAACGGAATAAAAGTAATCATAGGACAAGAAAACACAGGCGTACACAAAGCCTACTGGGATAAAGCAGTCCAAGACGGATGGGTTCCAGGAAAAAACCTGTTCCCAATGGAGGAAGCAGCAAAACGAGGAACCATCAAAATGTTCCTACTCACGGACTCAGGACAAAAAGACGCATGGCCAACCGTTAAAAAAACACTCAAAAAAGGTGACGCACTGTACTTCTCACATGGATTCTCAATTGTTTATAAGGAACAAACAGGCGTCATTCCGCCAAAAGACATAGACGTAATCCTGGTTGCACCAAAAGGCTCAGGCACCAGCGTCCGCAGAAACTTCGTTGACGGAACCGGCATAAACTGCAGCTTCGCCGTTTTTCAAGACGCAACGGGCAAAGCACAGGACCGCGTTAAAGCCCTCGGCATCGCAATCGGCTCAGGCTACCTGTTCCCAACAACCTTTGAAAAAGAAGTCTACAGCGACCTAACTGGCGAGAGAGGCGTTTTAATGGGTGCTTTAGCGGGCATAATGGAAGCGCAATACAATACGCTGCGGGAACGTGGACACAGCCCAAGCGAAGCTTTCAACGAAACCGTCGAAGAACTGACCCAAAGCCTCATACGCTTAGTTGATGAGAATGGAATGGACTGGATGTACTGCAACTGCAGTGAAACCGCACGCATCGGCGCATTAAGATGGAGAGAACGTTTCCGCGACGGAACCAAACCACTGTTCGATTCACTGTATGATTTGGTCGCTGCAGGCGAAGAAACACGCATAGTTCTTGAAAGAAGCAAAGCTCCAGATTACAGGCAGAAACTCGCTGATGAACTCAAAGCTATGGGTAACAGCGAGATGTGGCGTACAGGCACAACCGTGCGCTCGCTGCGGCCTGGAAAACAGAAGAAGCAAGAGTAAACTTCTTTTTTCCAACTTTTAATTTTCTTTTTTGGTGATTATTTTTAGCTCCTGTTTTTTCTTCTATCTGTTTTAGTGCTAAACTCCGGAAATGCCTTGGATAATTGCTGGGCGTTTTACCAAGAATAATCAATGAGTTGCTTTGTTTTGCTCAAGCTTCAACAGCTCAACGGTTAATCTCCATATGAAGAATCCGAATGCGCTTACAATGAAGGATAAGATAGTAAAAGTGTCTGTTCTAATCCCGAGCAAAAGATGCGACACAGGCATTGCCAGCCACATTGGATAAAAGAATTGTATAAATACACCGTCAAGCCATGCCAACAAACCGTACAAGAACAACAGTTCACCTGCAACTTTAATAGCAATTTTTGTTCTGAAACTCAACTTCATGTCTCGTTAAGATACAAGAACATTATTATAAAACTTACGAGTGCCTGTCTCTAAATTGCACGCTTATTTTTAAAGCGAATCTAGTTCCGAATGAGTTATGTCCTATATAAGGACTGAATCTAAGGAAAAGATGAACACAGACTATGAGATCCTCTTCAAACTAATGATTAAGCCTAATAATTTGGGTTATCTGGGTTAAAGGCTGATTCTATTTTCTTTTTATTTTTATAGTCCAGCGAGGAGTACAGCGACTATACCTGTTAAGAATACGCCATCGAAGGTGCCTGCTCCGCCTATGCTGGCAACTTGTGCGCCTAGCTTGGGAATCTGTCGAAGGTTCGATATGTCAGCGCCTATTAGCGTTCCAAGTACACCTGACACATAAGCGATTGTTATTGGATGTGCAGGTGAAAGAATGAGTGCGGCTACAGCTGCAGCTATTGGTGGAATGAAAAATGGAGTGGTTATTCCTACGCCTTTTACTGGTCGGGCTACTAAATGCGTTACTATCGCAACGGCTAATACGCCAATGAGGCTGAGGAAAATCATTGAAGGCGCCGATTTGATGAGCAGGTAAATGCAGACGCCAGTTGGTATTAATGCGCCTCCAACGTTAACTGCAACTACTGTGACGGTTTCTCCGTACTCAAGTTGGGGGATGCGGTAGGTTACGCCAAACCATTTGACGGTTTCATCTCGGATTACGGGTACGGTTGATTTCAGTTTAAGCAATGGAATGTCGATGAAGCTTCCGATCAAGGAGCCAATCAAAATCAGAAAGATAATGAGCGGTGTGAAGCCGATGCTTTTAAAAGCAATGCTTATGGCTCCAAAAAAAACTAAGCCAACAACAACAAACAATAAAGCTAGTAAGACCGCGAAGAACACAAAGCTATGCTTGAAGTAAATCGTTTTCCTGCTCATCCGATCACAACTTCACTGGACTATTTTCCAAAGTTAACTCTAAAGAAAATACCCTTATTTAGATTACCATTCTAAAAAACCTAGCCCCGCCCAAAAGTTCCCTAATTGTTATAAATTGAAAAACCAATTTGAGAAGAAAGGTCAACTATTTCACATGTCACGCCCAAGCACACAGGTGAATCCCAGCAAACAAGTCAACAAGTCACTGCACGGCTATTTTTTTGGCATCAGCGCCCTTGTGGCGAAGTTCAAAGCCGCAGAACGGGCAGAATTCTTGTTGATGGCAAGCCGGGCTGCTGTAGCTTAGTTCCTCTGCGCGCTTTGCAACGACAAATGCGGCTATCGCGATGATTATTGCCACAACAACAACCGCTATAATTATGGGTTCATAAACAGATAGAAAGTTTGCAAGACCGTTTAAAGCATTGGGCGTTGCTTGTGTCCACCACTGGTTTATTGAAGCAGAGTTGAAGGCAGATACGTCAGACTGCAGGTCTTGTTCGCTGAACCCGCTTTGCCCTGCCGCAGGAAGTGTCAGCATCTGATTCGAGTCTACAGTTATTGTGTTGTTTGTGATTGGATCAATGAAATAGACTGGTCCGTCAATGACCTGAACCGTCGTCACCCCGTCGGAGACGTTTACGACGTACTCCGTATTTTCGCCCGCGATCACTCCTTGAGGTACTTGGACTAGATGCGAGTTACGCTCGTTGATGCAGGCGGTTCCATAATGTATCAAAAATACCCCGCCCTCGACGACTAACGCGACTGCCGCAGCAGTTCCAACTGCTTCTCCAAATAACGCTACCGCAAGTGTTGCTTCTAATGGTATTGATATTAGCATATCTTTAGCGTCTTGCCCCCAAATTGGAGGCAGAGCCGTGTTCGATGGATACATTGAATATGCGATTTGGTTATCCGGCGCAGGTTCCGATGTAAGAGCTACCCAGCCAGCAGCAGTATTTCCGTCCAAGTATACAGTCCCATCCTGCTCAGGGTAGGTGAAGCCGACAATCGAATTGTTATCAGTTAAAACTGTGTTTCCAGAGCCCATTTGGCCTGACGAAAGCGGCACATCCACGCCTGTATTTGTGAACACCGCCGATCCTTTGACTAGTGAAACGCTGCCCAAAAAGCGGTCGAAAGTCGGCTGCGTTGATGTTGGTGATGGTGATGAAGTTGGTGCGCCGCTTACCAGTACCCCATACCACGTGCCCGTTCCTGAGACAGTTCCAAGGGGAGAAGTAGTGGTTAAGGAGTATGTCCCGCTGACGTAGGTGGCGTAGGGAAAATTGCCATTAGCTGTGCCTTCAGCCGTTCCCATGCTCTGATATCCTCCGCCTGAACCACCGAAATTGACAAAAGTCCAAGTGCCGCCCGGACTGCTATGAGCTATATTTCCCCCGACGTTGAAGCGAAAAGCCTGAGCACCGCTAGAGTCCAGAAGCCACCACCCAGCGCTGTCAGCAGTTTCGCTGAATGTGCCGCTATAGGTGAACGGCTGCACTATTACAGTTGCGATCTGGCCATCGTCGTTCGTCAGATTCCAAACCTGGGCGCTCGCCGCCGTGGCGTTTGAAGTTTCAGTGATAAGCTGAGCAGACAGCGGCGTTATCAGTGCGGCAAACAGTAATAGAACGCATAGAACTGGAATGATAACCTTGAACGGAGTAGCGGCTTTACTGGTGAACCTAAAGAATAACCCAGTAACTTTTCCTGTCTGCATGTGCACCCGCTTACCCACTCATGCGCTACAATTAACTCGTTATTTTTGCTTCTTAACCAGCGCGCTTTATTTAACCTTTAGGAATCCAAAATCCTGACTAGTGCTATTGAACTCCTTCTATTTTCTAAACACTACCATTCTTTTCTGAAATAGGATAATAGGAAATGCAAAAAAGCAATCGAGAGTAAAGCCCATATAAATGATCAATTTCAAAATTATTAATTCGGTAAGCATAATTGAATGGAGGAGACATAAAAACGAGCTTTAGAAAATTAGATGTTGGGAGAATTTTTCTTGTGCGGGTTAAACACGATTCAGAAATGATTAATTTCGTAACTGAATTGGCAGAAAAGAATGCGATTATGACAGCGACCTTTACAGCAATAGGCGCTTTGAAATGCGCCAAGCTTGGATTCTACGACCAAGAAAAACATGAGTATTTGGAGACTTTGCTTTTGGCTCCGCAGGAAATTGCAAGTTGCGTGGGCAACATTTCCATTAAGGAAGGTGAACCCTTTGTTCATGCTCATGCTGTTTTAGCCGATCGTAATGGCAATACGAAAGCTGGACACCTGCTTGAGGGAAAAGTTTTCGCTGCCGAAGTCCACCTGACTGAGCTAGTAGGAGCAAAAATTGTGCGGAAAAATGATGCTGTAACTGGCCTATCTCTTTGGGATATATAGTTCTGTAGAGAACTGCATCAAGATAACTTCTCAAAATTACGTTAATAGGAAATCGGTATAATCATAAGATACTCTGATTGACCGAAATCAGAAGCCCATGCGGAGCTTACAAGAAAATGAATGAAAACCCTGCTCGTTTTTCAATCTACAGAAAAAACTGTGACTGCTTAGCACCTAAAGGTAAACTCTCATTCTGAAAAGCCTAGAAACGTGGATTGCAAAGTTCAAAGCAAACCTAAGTCGGTGTTGAAAGTTTCATTTGGGAAAACTTTTTTCCCCTTGCAAGCTAAAGCGTTCATGTATAATAGTAAAAGTATGCATGCTTGAGCTTCAAGAAAATGTTATATTTATCGATATCTGCCTTGCCGTCCCTGTCATCGAAGTAACAACATCCATAGTTAATAACTATGATAACGCTAGCATTGCTGCCTATACAACGTAGACCGGCGAATGTTGACTAAACTTTAGCGTAAAACAGTTTTTAGCCAAGGTTGGAATTGCTTCTCTTTTTAAACTTTAAAAGAATAGTACCAACCGAGACAGCAACCACGATGCTTCCAGAAATCGCAATAAGGTAAACTCCAAGCAAGGAAACATTTTGTTGTGAGCCAGGAGAAGATGTAGGCTGCTCTGTTTGTGGACTTAGGGTAGGGCTCGCGGAAGGTGTATTCAGGATTTCTGACAAGAGTCCTGAATCATTCCAGTTGATGACATTTTGATATCCGACAGATTCAACCGTTTGCGGTCCATCTGGATAAACTAAGTCCAGGTTAGTACCGAACTTTTGCAAAAGCAGTGATACATTCATGCAGATGCTATTAGTAATCGAATCTGGCCCCCAGAGTCCCCAGATTTTGTCGTCTGGCCCTCGAAAACCATAAGCATAATCTGCAGGAAGAACATACGCAGTTCTGTCGCTCACTGGACCTATGATTCGTGGGTTAGCTTGAACGTACTGCCAGAACTGATTCATAGCGTCGAGCTGTCCCTGCTGCAGGACGCTTTGAGTGTAGTTTTCGTTGCTGTCGAAGACGATGATGTATTTTGCACCATTTTCGTATGCCAGCACCATGTCGTTGTAAAGTTGTGGCCCTGACTCCATGTAGGGAGGCTGAGTATAGGTCCAAGTTATCATGACGCCCCAATCTTTGTTCATAACTGTGGCTGCTCCTCTATCAAGAGCCACATTTAGTTGTCGGCTATAATTCCACCCGAACTCTGCAAAAACCGTATCATACCCTGCTTCGTAATCATACCAGTAAAGCGCGTAGTCTGAGATGAACAAAGGATATTCTGTTGGGTAAGCAAAATTTTGAGTGATTGAATAAGGCCCACGGAACAACAAACTTGTGATATTAACGTATTGGTCGGCAGCGTCGCTATAGTTATCAGCAGATTGGACAAGCGGGTTATCCGACTGGTCAAGTTGCTTTCCACCAGGTTCATCATAGTAATAAATTCCCAGGAAGCTGTTACCCCAATTGTTCTCGGCGTCTTCAAACCATTGGCTTGTGGGATATCTGGGGTTATCGGTGTAAACTATGAAGGACAAGCCCTTACTGTAGACGTACTGGCTGATAATAGTGAGTCTTGTTTCATTATAGCCTCCAGTGCATCCAATTACGAAGAAATTTGTGTAAGAACTAACGTTATCGATTAATTGTTCAGTTGCAGCTATGCTTCCGAAGGCAACGTCGACGCCTACGTACAGACTTGGTGAAGTCTGTGTAGTGACAGCTTTGGCGGGTAAAAAGCAACTTAGAAAAAGCGTTGAAACCAGCAAAAGAATAAGCCATACTGTCAAATGCTTGAATTTCATTTGTTTGTAGTGTACAAATTTGTAGCCTAATAAGAGTTTTCCAAAATCAGCACATAACATGTTAAACTCAAATTAGAGCTAAACTGTATCTGCGCCTATCTTATCTGGGCATTTGTCTTTGAGAGGGCATTCTGAACTACGGCGTTTCTTACAGTACTCAAGGTTTAACCGAACAAGTTGGGATTCATAACGTTCCACATCTTCTCGGTTTAACCCGATTTTTTGTGCGGTTGCAACTGCTATGGGTGAAGGCTTGGGTTTTGCTTTTTCCCATTTCCCACGCAATTCCCGGAGGAATATGTTTACTCCAACAGGTCCAACACCTTTGAATTCTTGTAGGCGTCTCTCCAAGTCTGCGGGGCTGCTAGATTCTGCATGAAGTCGTTCGAGGTCGCCATACTTTTCTTTCAGCGTTTTTGCGATTCCAAGAAGGTTGGTGGCTGTAGAGAAATCGTATCTCGTGTAACCGCCCGAATCAAGGACTTCCACTAGGCGATCCCATCCGGCTTCCAATATGGCATCTGGGCTTGTCAGTTCCTCCTGTTCAAAATAAAGGTAAGTCTCTTTGGCGATTTCGGCTGAGATTCTTTTTGCAAAAAGCACCGAAGCCAAGAACCATTTGAGCCTATCATCCTCTTTGGATAAATCGAGACCAAGTTCCTGCGAGTAACTTTGCAGCTTAGACAAGGCTTCCTTTACATTCATGAAAAGCCACAATGTATTATTATAATTAGATTACCTAAAAGTTATTTGGCTATTGTAACTTCTCAGATCATAATAAAATATGTTTTTACCCGTTTTGCAAGCAGTACCTCAGCAACTCCCTCAAAATGTCTCAATATTCGTGTAAAAATGAAAAAATTAATTTTAAATGTCTTATTTCTTAGTAATCAAAATTTTAGTCGGCGCCAAGGGTTCTTTCCGAGTTTCTTTTTGAAAAACGCTTACTTTTCCTTAATACCAGCACAACCGCAACAATTGCAACGATAGCCACTGCAACCGCTCCATAGATTACTTCTTGAAGCAAACTTGACTGAGTTTGATTAGGCGAGGCTGGAGGGGTCGGAGAAGGTGGTGAGGTGAATACGATTGATATTTGGTGTGTGCTGAATTGGGTTGTGTACCATACGTAGTAGTTGTCGGTGTCTTGGGTGTAGCCTTGGTCTTGCGCTGTTTGATTGTCAACGTAAACTGTCGGCGTTGACCCGTAAGGCACTGCACTTTTCGGAATGGTTATGTTGCCAAAGCATGTGGTGCCGCTCTGCCCTGTTACTGTGAAGAATAATGTGGTTGTAGCGGCAGACTGGTTCGTTATGAGGGCGACGTTGGACATCTGGGAACTGGTGATGTTTCCGCTGATAGTAAGGTTAACTGTTAAGCCGCTGTTAGTCGTTGCCTGTATGGTTGCTGAGGTTGGGCTTGGAGCCGGAGAAGGAGTTGGCGTTGGAGCGGGCGTTGGAATAGGCTTTGGAGATGGCGTAGATGGAACAACGATGTTGATCTGTTGCATAAGCGGGTAATAGTCGGTGTTGTTATCGTCTAAAACGTAAGGCGTGTTCCATATTCCTGAAGCACCAACTTCAGTGGCATTAGGATACTTTGTTTGATAATCACTCCAATAGTTGCCAACTGAACCATTATCCCAAATATTATACTCAGTCGATACAAAATAGCCGATGCTTGGATTTGAAGCATTGTAAATGACAGCGTTTGGTAAATTGTTGATTAAATTATTAAGATAAACCTCGTTATTAGACGAATACCCCTCGTAAACACCACCGTTCGTGTTGCCAACTATATTATTCAAATAAATTGTATTATTGCCTGCTTCAAACAAAGAAACCCCATATGAATTTGACTCTAAGGTGTTGTTAAAAATACTGTTAAAGTTTGAATATGAAATGTCAACACCTGTATCCGAACCATTAACCGTTATATTGTTGCAATAAATATTGTTATAATCCGAAGACTCATCAATTATAATCCCTTTATAATTATTTATTATAGTATTTCCATAGATGTTATTGTTTGAAGAATCATCAAGATAAAAACCCATCCCAAGATAATCTCCGATTACATAAAAATTTTTTACGATTATATTTGTGATGTTTACGTAATTTACTTTATCTAAGTAAAAGCCTACAAAGTAAGGGCATATTGTCCCTACCTGGCTTGACGCTTGAAGCGTGAAGCCGTTTCCATTAATTGTTATATTGCTTTTATTCACCTGAATCTCGCCTATAATATTTGCTGTTAGGTTGTAAGTACTGCCCGTTTGCTGAATGGGTGCCGATGAAGGACTTACACTGCCATCATAATTGATGGTAATATCGCCCAGCCAGGAAACAGGCGCCGTTTCAGCATTAATGCCTTGAGAAGATTGACCAAACGACACATTAACAAATACCAACCCTGCTAAGAGAATAAACAAGAAAGCGAAAACGAAAAGCACACTTGGCGCTTTCAACCTCAATGCCCCAAACAAGTAATTCGCTTTTACATCTCTACGCATAATTATATCACCTAAATTGCTTTTATGTTTAACCAGAAAAGGAAGATATTGGTGCCTCCTTAAAGAATCAAAACAGTACCCAATAACGCTTGAATCGCTGTAAAGCTCAACGTTACCTGAAGACTCAACGCCCGCAATTGAGTGAAAATATTCCATATGCCCTCAGCTCCCATTGTTGAAGATACATTGTAGTTTAACAGTGGTTCTGATGGTTAAGAGCAAAAAGGTTTTTTATAGAAAAAAAGAGAAAATTTTGGGGTAGCTTCATCCTGCATTTCCATTAGTTTTAACCGTACCATGCATAAAGCCATGTGTCAGAATCCATTCAAACAAGCATTTGTACGCTACTATGTATTTTTATATTGAATTTTACTGCGTTACGGAATGGTACCAGCTGATTATGTATTCAGGAAGATTCAGTCCTCTTTGACCAAGTCGTTCAGCCAACTTTACTGGAATTGGGCTTAAAACGTAGGCTGCTCGAGTGTAGAAGCGTCTTGGCGTCATTGGTTTGGCTTCTTCTGGAAGGACGATTTTTAGGTCTGCCTTTTTTGCCAGCGTTGAGTCCGGTGAAGTTGTTATTGCAAATACGATTCCAGCGAACTTTTTGATTACGTCAGCCCATATGATAACGGGTCTTGTTTCACCTGAATATGATAAGAGGATTTCGAGGTCGCCCGCTCTTGGGCGCGGAGTGTTAACGCCTCTTGTTATGTAGACATTGTCGCCTAAGAAACTCTTGATGTGGAAGAGTCTTACGCCCGTCATTTTAGCGATTTCGTTACCTGTGCCTTTTCCGCCTAAGAAAACGTTTGTTCGTTTCTCAAGGATGTCAACAAGCGTCGTGTACGTTTCAGAATTGATGTTTGAGTCGATCATTTCGCCGATTTTTTCAAATTCTTCGATGCAAAGCCGAAAGACATCATCAACCTCAAGGTTACGGAACACAGCTTCAACCATGCTGTTCATAAGCTCAAGGGTGCCTAACTCGAATATGTCGCCCATCATGCCTGTTTCGCTGTATTCAGTTCCTGGCTTGGATTTACCGCGTCCTTTAAGTTCAACTATGGTACCATACTTGCCAACTACTTCAGCCAGGGGTGACTCAATAGCGGAAGTAAAAAGCCCCATTGAGAACCTGTTTGATTTCTTTTCTTCGATGTACTTGGCTAAATCTTGAGCCATAACTAGCGGGTCCTCTGAATAACCGCTACCAGAATTTATCAAAAGCAAGGTTTTCTTGTAACGCCTTGCAAGATCAGCCGCTGCATCATACATGCTTTTGCCTGGGAACCCCGGGTCATCAGGAGTTAAAACAACCTTATTTCTCCAGCCAGCTTGGCTTAGCGCAATTTGGCTCAGGGCAGCATTTAACGAGTAGAGAGATCTACCTGATCCTCCGCAGACTACGCAGTCAGCCGCTTTCAGTTCATCAAATAACGGTGAGAGCTCTTTCCGTTTGATGCTTAAAATGTTTTCCTGAATTTTGTTGACGTACCCGACGCTACTAATTTTACTTTTGATAGCAACGGCACCTTCAGTTCAAACATGATTCAATGAATATCTATATTATCCTTGTGCTTATTAGTCTGTAAAATGCTAACTATTCAATTACCTGCTTAACCGCTGACGCCTTATACTAAAGGTTTCTCAAAGAATTCGGCTAAATGTTTATATCAAAATAAACCCTCACGCAAGCATGTCAGTGAAAAATAAATGTCGCCTCAAAGTGACGCTGAAAAATTCCAGTTTCTTGTCAAGTCGTGTGAAAAACCGCAAGTAACGCTGGAATCCAGGTCAGTTTTCCGTTTGCAAAAAATCCCGAATCATTCGCGTTACTGCTCATAGAATAAGGCTTAAGATAGGTAGGGTAAAAGCTCAAATATTTAACTGCAAAAGTAGATTAGCGAAACCAAATGAAGATTCTGTTAGATGAGATGTACGCTGGTTTAAAAGAGTACTTTGAAACTTTAGGTTACGAAGTGTTAACCGCTCAGGAAGCGGGTTTAAAGAGCGCCAAAGACCGAGACATCGTGGAATACGCGGGCAAACACAATTTAATCCTTGTAACACAGGACCAAAAGCCGGCTGAACTCGCTGAATTAACCAATGTCAAATGCGTTTATATTTCCAATCTGATGATTGCTAAATTGGTTGATGAAAAAATCAAACAGCTCCAGCTTTAGATGCGGATGTTTCGCAAGTACTTATTCCACAAATACGCGGCGGCATAACCAGCCACTATGCCGGTAGCTGGACCCATAAATAATACAAGCGCATCTAGCATGGTGCTTCTTTGGATAAATAATCCAGCGGAAAACTCTTTGGCAAATGGAATAAATTGTGGAAAAAGAGCAAACGCTGAATAACTGATTAGACCAATCAGCATTGTGCTAAACGCCATCGCAGCCATTAGCCTATTGCGGTTTACGTGTTCGGGGGAAGCGGTGATTCTGAAAATAAACAGGAAGCCATCGACTAAAACGCCGAAGAGAAAGGAAAATAAAAAGGTAAATGGACCCAAAGCGGGGCTTCCCAGTGCGGTTAATAGACCTCCAACTGCTCCTACGTAGGTGGCGCCTGCTTTAATGAATAATCCGCTCAAAGCAAGAAGAACCGCTTGAACCACTATTAAGACATAGTTTATTGGGGGCGGCAAAAAAACGTTGACGACAAAGATAATTGAGCCGAAAAGTGCAGTAATTAATAATCGTTTAGCTTTCTGCGTCAAATAGTCCCCTTTGATATAGCAGTTCGCGTTACTGTCTAAAAAGTTTAATGCACAACAGTATCCTTGAGTTAGATTGTTAAGGCTTTGATGCTTGGATATTGATTTTTTTTAAACAGAAAAGGATAAATTGGGAAAATACAATATTAAATAATTATATTATATTTGACTTATAAATGTGAAAAAAGGGGGATATTGTAAAATTGAGCACTCACGCAGAAGATTTGAAACTCCGCTTAATGACAATCGAGCTGTTAAGAACAGCGAAATACAAGCGGAATATTACTTACCGCGAATTAGCCTCAAAAACTGATTTACCAGTCACCGTACTGAGTCGCTACGCAAAAGGTCATGTGCTGCCGAACACTGTAAGAGCCAAGCAACTGTGGCGAGTTTTAAACAAGATTGTTGGTTTAGAAGCAGAATTGCGTAGCAGAATAAAATTTGACGAGGCAGGCTACTTTGATAATACTGAAATTGTCGGTGACTACAACATTCTTCAGCAGGCGGCAAATCATGCACTTGCAAATTTTGCTGGAAAACGAGTTACAAAAGTTTTAACAGCAGCCGTTGACGGCATACCCTTAGCAACTATGGTTGCCAATGCGCTAGGAGTGAACCTTATCGTTGCAAAGCGCAACAAGGAAGTCGGCGTTAAAGCCTTCTTAGACGAAACGTACATTTTAGGGAGAGATTCAGGCGTAACCGTGACACTCTACATTCCCAAAGAAGCAATCAAAAAACGCGACAGCGTACTTGTCGTTGACGACATGATTAAAAGCGGCGAAACACAAGAAGCGCTCGTAACCCTTGTAAAGAAGGCGAAAGCTGAAGTTTCAGGCATTTTCTCGCTTATAGCTGTCGGAGAGGAATGGAAGAAACGGCTAAAATCAGGCGAAGATTCCCCAGTGGAAGTTGTCACGGCCCTAAAATCGCCCTTTGACCACTCTGCTTAAGCCAAAGCTTAGGCTTACATTTTTCTTTTCTGTTTCCCAACTTATTGAGTAGGAAGCGAAACTCAAATGAAAATAGACCATATCACCATCCTCGTAAAAGACCAAGATGAGGCAACAAAGTTTTATGTTGAAAAGCTTGGATTCAAGAAACAACAGGACACTGTCTTTTGGGGAGAAATGCGGTGGGTTACTGTTTCGCCGCAAGACCAACCTGACCTTGAATTAACCTTTGTCAAAGCAGACACAGAAGACAAGCTTAACGCGTTGGGAAAGCAGGCGGGAGACCACGTGTTTCTTACATTAGAGACTGACAATTGCCGCAGAGACTACGATGCAATGAAGGCTAAAGGCGTAAAATTCTTTGGAGAACCAACAGAGCAGCCTTATGGCATTGAAGTAGTTTTTGAAGACCTTTACGGCAACCTATTCGACTTGATTCAACGAAACAAGCAGTGATTTTTCCGAAATCTTAAACAGAACCGTTCCCAACTAAGCAGTATACAACCAGTTCGAGGCACATGAAAATGCGGATGATACAGTGGCGCAACGGTGTGGTAATTACGCTTGACCAAACCAAGCTTCCCCTTCAAGAAGCCACTTTAGAAATCAAAACTGTTGAGCAAATGGCTGAAGCCATAAAAACCCTCCGCGTCAGAGGTGCTCCACTGTTGGGTGCGGCTGCAGGGTTTGGCGTTGCTTTGGCAGCTTACCATTCAAAAGCGCAGAGTAAAGAAAAATTGTTGGCTGAACTTGAGGATGCGGGTGCAATTGTTAAACGTCAGCGGCCAACAGCTGTGAACCTGTTTTGGGGTGTAGACCGAGTTTTAAACAGAGCCAGAGGTTTTTCAGGAAACGTGGAAGAACTGAAACAGGCAGTAATCGAGGAGGCCCAGAAAATTGCGGATGAAGACGCGGCGCAGAATCATGCAATCGGCAAAAACGGCTCAGTACTTATAGAAGACGGTGACACCATTTTAACGCATTGCAACGCAGGCGAGTTGGCAACGGTAGAGTATGGTACTGCTTTAGGCATTGTCCGCGCGGCTTGGGAGCAGGGCAAAAAAATCAAAGTTATCGCTGACGAGACGCGTCCGCTGCTTCAGGGTGCTAGGCTTACGGTTTATGAGCTTAAGCGCGATGGGATACCTGTTACTTTGATAACGGATAACATGGCGGGTTACGTCATGAGCAAGGGGCTTGTTGACAAGGTTATTGTGGGCGCCGACCGCATTGTTCAAGACGCCGTGGTTAACAAGATCGGCACGTTTTCAGTGGCGGTTCTTGCGCATGAGCATGGCATACCGTTTTATGTTGCAGCGCCAAAATCCACCTTCGACTTGCAGCACAAGGCGTCTGACGTGATTATTGAAGAGCGCAAACCCGAAGAAGTCACGCACATCGGTTCAGTTCAAATTGCTCCTGACGGCGTCAACGTTATGAACCCAGCGTTTGACATTACCCCGTTAAAATACGTGTCAGCAATCATATGCGAGACCAAAGTTTACTACAGTAAAGATTTCAGTAAGTTCAAGGATGAAGGAAAAAGAGCAAAATGAGCGAACCTAAAAAGGCGCAGCCTCCCGAATTCAGAACCAACGGCACCCTTGCACAGAAAGGGGTTGTGGTAGGTGACCAAAGTAGCATTGACGCGCTTACTTCACGGGGGTATGGCACGTTAGAGGACAAGGTTTTCACGCTTACATTTTTTGAAGCATTGTACCTTGTGGATAAGGGCATGCTTGAAGTCAAAGATGAAAACGGCAAAGCGGCGGATTTCCAAAGTCTCCTTCACTGCTATGAGGCTGTTAATGAGAACGGGTGGGTTAGCTATCTTGTTTACCGTGACCTAAGAAGCCGCGGTTACGTGGCACGAGAAGGGTTTGGTGCAGGAATTGACTTTCGCATTTATGAGCGAGGCGCATACGGCAAGGACACGGCACCTTACTTGGTGTTAAGCACGCAAGAAGGAAAACCGTTGGGCATAGACGAGTTAGCAGACGCCTTGCAGCAGTGCCAGAGCCAAAAGAAAGAGATGATTCTGGCAGTTATGAACCGCCGAGGCGAAATCGTTTACTATTCAGTCTCACAGTTAACGTTCAAATAATCTGGCGCAAAATATGTCAAACCAAGGTTATAATTGGAACGCTCAAGACTACGCCAAAAACAGCGCAAACCAGTTTCAATGGGCAAAAGAGCTAATTCCCAAACTAAAACTCCAAGGAAACGAAACCTTACTCGACATCGGCTGCGGTGACGGAAAAATCACAGCGGAAATAGCAAAATGCCTACCAAGCGGCAGGGCAGTCGGGGTTGACAGCTCAGAAAAAATGATAAACTTGGCAAAAAGCACTTTTCCGCAAAAGGATTACCCGAACCTTTCTTTCCAAGTGATGGACGCCCGAAAACTAACCTTCCGAGCGGAATTCGACAGGGCATTTTCTAATGCCGCGCTGCACTGGGTTGTAGACCAGAAAGCCGTGCTGGATGGCGTGCAAAGAAGCCTGAAGTCGGGTGGCAGGCTGCTGTTTCAGATGGCGGGCAAAGGCAACGCCAAAGACGTATTCAGCATTATAAAAAAGCTGGTGGCGGTGGAGCCGTGGAAGGGATTTTTCAGCAAGATGACGTTTCCATACGGTTTTTACGACCCAAAAGAATATCGAGCGTTCCTGAAGCAGGCGGGTTTAGTGGCTGAACGGGTTGAGCTTTTTCCCAGAGACATGAAGTTTAACGGTGCAGAAGGCTTAGATGGGTGGGTACGGACCACATGGCTGCCCTTCACAGACAAGGTTCCAGTTGAGCTTAGGCCAAAATTCGAACAGGAAATCGTTAACCGCTACCTTGAAAGGCACCCGGTTGATGCTGCTGGCACTGTTCATGTTGGAATGATGCGCATAGAAGCAGAAGCATACAAGCCTTTGACTTAGAATTGAAAAAGACAAACTGCGTTTCTTAACTGGTTTTACAGGTATGCGTCGTCATGATGTTTATACTTCAAAACTCTTACTGTCTTGGAAACTTCAAGAACTTCATATATGAGAACGAAGGACCCGATGTGAACTCTTCGAAGACCCTCCAAAGGATGTTTCGAGGGCTTGAATTGCAATGGGTCGGTTAGTATTTGGTCAATTTTCTTGTTTATCGCTTCTAACTGGGTTTTGTCTTTCTTCGCCAATTTTTTGAAGACCTTGAAAACGTCTTCGTCAAGTTCTAAGTTATACAAGCAATCACTTTAAGTCAAACTCTTCGGCAAAGTTTTTTACTTTTATAAATTTGCCGTGCTTGCGAGTTTCTTCTATTTCTTTGAGAAATTCTGGCCTTAGCTCGGGTTCAAGTTCGCATTCTTCATAACGTTTGATTATTATGCTTAAGGCTTGGCTTTTGTCTTTGAGCCCATATTTTGCCTTCACTATGTTAATGACCCTGTTTTCACGTTCGTTTAAATCTATTAAACTTTTAACCATGAATTTCCCTTAACCCAAGGTTACGTCACGTAACATAATGTAACGTCAAGTAATTATAAGTTTTGGAACGAGAAGCCATGATACCTTTAATTTTTGAGTAGCCCCCCAACAAAAAGACAAACTGTAAGTGAGCGAGAGTTTAAAAGAATAATTGCACCTTCTTAATTGAAGTTTAACAGGCAAGGAGATCAGCTATGCCCGCTTTCCAAACTGTTCGTGGAATGAGAGATTTAATCGGTGAAGAAGCACAAACCTTCACATACATCATCGCTAAAGCCCGAGAAACCGCGGCGCTTTACTGTTACAAAGAAGTCATAACGCCAGTGGTTGAACCGCTGGAGCTTTTAAGCGCGAAATCTGGTGAGGAAATTCGCCAGCGCATGTTCATCTTCAAAGACCTCGGCGACCGACAAGTGGCACTGCGCCCCGAATTCACGGCGTCAATCGCACGCTTAGCAACTACAGCCCTAAAAAACGAGCCTAAACCGCTGAGGCTTTTTTCTGTGGGCAGCGTTTACCGCTATGACGAACCGCAGCGTGGGCGTTACAGGGAGTTTTGGCAGTCAAACTTTGAATTAATGGGCTCAGGCAGGCCAGAAGCAGACGCAGAAATTGTATTGTTAACAAATAGTTTAATGAAAGCGTTGGGTTTGCAGGGTTACGCCTTCAAAATAGGACACATAGGCGTAATACGGGGCATCCTCAGCCAAGAAGGCGTGGACGAAAAAACTCAAAACGCAATCCTGCAGCGCATGGATAAGAAAGAGTACGAGGAAGCTTTCAAGCTGGCGCCGACACCCCGATGCCGCGGTATGCTGGAAGGATTACTCAAGCTGAAAAGCGACGGCTGCTTTGAAACGGTTGAAAAAATAAAAAGTTACGTGGCTGGTTACGAGAAAGCTAAAGCTGCCGCGGAAAACCTCGGCGAAGTCCTTAAGCTTGTGGTGGAGAGCGGGTGCCCTGTTCAGGTCGTTGAGCCCGCATTCGCCAGAGGCTTAGAATACTATACGGGAATGATTTTTGAAATCTACATTCCAGAGTTAGACATTGCCTTGGGCGGCGGCGGCAGGTACGATAGGCTTATTGAATTGTTCGGCGGTGAACCAACACCAGCGGTTGGTTGTGCACACGGGATTGACAGGGTTGCGCTTGCATTGCAAACCCAGAAAGCAACACTTGCAGGTAAGGTTGGGAAAAGGGTTCTTGTTCTTGCAGTAAATGACGCCCTGAAAGTTGAGGCGTTAAAAATTGCTCAAATGCTCAGAAGCTCAGGCGTTATTGTTGAGTTTGAAATTATGGGCAGAAAAATGGGGAAGGCTTTGGAGGATGCTGACAAGCGACAAGCCGATTTCGCAGTGATTGTGGGCGAGCGCGAGCTAAAAGAGGGCGCTGTGGTTCTTAGGAATTTAGCTAAACGGGAACAAACCATCGTTTCCATTAAAGAGCTGGTTGAAAAAATTAAAAGTTAGACATTTAGTTTCATACTGGCTAATGATTCTGCTTTTCTCAGTATGTTGAAAAAGTATTAATCTACATTGAAAAGTGCGGGCATTGAGTCTATGTTGAACCATGTTGAATCATATTTGGGGTATTAGAAGCATATAGTAGACTAGGGAGGTAGGCTGAGCGCACACAAATAGCCTTAGGCTAAAGCCAAGAACAAATACATACAAGAGTTAAAAAACAAAGAAAAGAAAGGAGCCTATTTTTAGGCTTAGAGTCGTTTGAGGTAGCGGTTGACTTCCCAGTCGGTTACTTGCGTGCGGTAGAGGTCCCATTCTTTGCGTTTTTCATGCAGAAAATTTTCGAAGGCGGTTTCGCCCAGTGTTTCACGCATCAAATCGCTGGTCTCAAGCTCATCAAGTGCTTCCTGTAATGATTCTGGTAGTGAGACGATGTTTCGGTCTTTGCGTTCCTCATAAGTCATCTGGTAAACGTTTAATTCCACTGGTTCGCCGGGGTCAATCCTGTTCTTGATACCATCCAAACCAGCCGCGAGAAGCACCGCAAACTGCAGATATGGATTTCCTGCTCCATCTGGACAGCGGATTTCACATCTTGCAGCGTTTTTCCTTCCGCCAAAGTTTGGCACACGAATAAGCGGCGAGCGGTTTTTGTGCGCCCAAGCAAGATACACTGGTGCTTCGAAGCCTGGGACTAATCGTTTGAAACTGTTTGGCCATGAATCAAGAATTGCACACATTTTACGTCCATGAGCTAATTGCCCCCCGATGAAGCTTCTTGCTAAGTCTGATAAGTAACCGTTCTTTTCGTCATCTGCGTAAAAAAGGTTTTGTGTTACAGTTTTGTTCCATAGGCTTTGGTGAGTATGCATTCCTGAACCATTTATGCCAGAGAAAGGTTTAGGCATGTACGTGGTGACGTAACCGTTTCGTGCACCAACTACTTTTCCGCACATCTTCATAGTAATGGTCCTATCAGCCGTTTTTAATGCCTCATCAAATTTGAAATCGATTTCGTTTTGTCCCAATGCAACTTCATGGTGGGAAATTTCTATTTCTATGCCGAAGGCTTCAGCGGTATCAGCTATTTCCCGTCTCAAATCATCTGTTAAGTCGCCAGGATGAAAATCAAAGTAGCCCGCCATATCTATTGGTGTTGGCAAGCCTCCAGTTTCGCCTTCTTTAACTATAAAAAATTCTAGTTCAGGAGCGCAAAAGTATGTGTAGCCTGCTTTGGCAGCTTTTTCGATGGCTCGTTCAAGCACATATCGTGGGTCTCCTTCAAAGCGTTTATTCTGTGGAGTATAGATATCGCAGATTAGTCTGCATGATGATTTTTCTTTTGGTCGCCATGGTAGCACCGCGAATGTGGTTGGATCGGGGAATAGCACCATGTCTGATTCTTCGATAGACCTGTAACCAGTTATGGAGGACCCGTCGAAAGATTGGCCGTTTTCAAACAGTGACTCAATGTTTTTTGAGCTTACGGCTAAATTCTTTAACATGCCGTTTATGTCTGTGAATTGAAGTCTGATGAATTTAATTTCTTGTTCACGTATTTCTTGAATTACTTTTGTTACGCTCTCTTTCCAAGCGGCATCTTTGAAGTTTCTCATTTATTCTTTTCACCCATTATTTAGCGTTTGATTAACTGTTTATTTAATAGGTGTTTAAGCATAAATATATTTAACGTTTAATAGAATACTTATGTGAAAATTGTTTAAGTGTTTAAATTTAGGTAATTGATAAAGTTTTCATAATTAACCACAATTTGTTCCAATCTTGAATCCTTGCCCACTCACTCCTACTTCAGTCCACTTAGGGACTGCGACCCATTTTTAAGATAGAACAGTTCAACTTGAAAAAGCAATGATTTAAAAGGAAAGCAGACATAAACAGAGGATAACTAGTGAAGAAAAATGAATAACTGGAGAATCATAAACAAAATCGCCCTCGCATTCGGCATAGTATTCATAGTGTTCACGGCGTTAGCCGCAATAATAAATTACGAATTCGATCGGGTATATTACACGGCAGCTGCTCCTGCAGGCATTACTGATTATAGCATTTTAACAGCGATATTGCCGTTCCTAGTCTCAGCCGTTCTTTCATTCGTAGTGTATGCCCTTATCTCACGCACAATAGAACCAGAAGACGAAAAAGAAACAGAAGAACAAGAAAAGGAAACGCAACAAACCGAAACAAAACCCGAACTAGAAGAAGTCTTCAACGAAACGCCCTAAACTTTTTACTTTTTTTGCCCTCCTCCAGAAAACGAGACTTTTAAAAAAGATATAACTTTAAAAAGCCAACGAGTAGAGCCGCATTATTACTTGTATATGCCAATTTTGATAAGACTCATTGTTGTTTAGAGAATAATCCAAAACTTTCTCGGAGTTTAGAAAACTTTACTTTACTTTATTTTATTTTAGTTCGAGTTTAGATGCAAAAAGAAAGAGAAGAAGTAGAAATACTTCAACTTAGTAGTCTAGGTACTTCATTATTTCCCAAGGTGAAACATACAGGCAGTACTGGTTCCAGTCGTTTGTTTTCAGTTCAATGAACGCGTCGAAAACATGGGTGCCCAAGGTTTCTTTAATGACTTCGTCGCTTTCCATCTCATCTAAGGCTCCTTTGAGCGTTGTTGGAAGCTCGTTTATGCCTAGTTCTTTGCGCTTTGCTTTGCTTAGTTTGTAAACGTCTTCGTCAACCGGGTCGCCTGGATCAATCTTCTTTTTGATTCCGTCAAAGCCAGCCATCATGATGCATGCGAATGCTAGGTATGGATTACATGACGGATCTACGCCTCGGTATTCAACACGTTTTTGTGCTGCATGTGAAGGACCTTTATAGTACATAGGAATGCGTGCGAGCGCAGACCTGTTAGCTCTGGACCACATAACGTATATTGGAGCTTCGAAACCTGGTACAAGTCGTTTGTAACTGCTGACAGTTGGACAACACACCGCAGTTAAAGCTTTAGCGTGGGCAAGTACGCCTCCAACGTAGTATCTGCCGGTTTGGCTGAGTTCTGCATAATCATCTTCTCCGTCATACATTGCGTTTTTGCCATCCTTCCATATGCTCGAGTGGACATGCATACCGCTTGCATTGTCAAGGTAGATTGGTTTTGGCATGAATGTGGCGATTAAACCGTGTTTTTTCGCGATGTTTTTAGCGACAAACTTGTAGTATATTGCTCTGTCAGCTGTGTCAAGAAGCTCTCCATATTTATAGTCGATTTCTACTTGCCCGACTGTGGCTACTTCATGGTGATGTTTCTCAATTGTTAATCCAAAGTTGTCTTCAAGTACCTGCGAGACTTCGTTTCTGTATTCGACGGTTGTGTCTTCAGGCGGGGCTCGGTAGTAGGCTTCTTTTGGTCTTAGGACGAAGCCACCCGGGGTTATTTCTTGGGAATTAGGCACAACGCGTGGTGCACCCCACGAATCTCCTTCGCCGCCTTTGGGGCTGACCCAAAGGTCCCATGTTAGCTTGGTTGGGTCGATTGAGGAGAAAACGAAGTGTTCAAGTTCAGGAGCGAAAATTCCAGTGTACCCCATGTCCTTTGCTGCTTTTATAGCTCTTTTTGCCACGTAACCTCTTGGGCAGACAACAGAGGGCTCTTTTCCCCCGAAAGCTTCCAAAGCGTCACCGAGTATGATTGCGCTTTTTTGTGCTTCATCAGTTACCCAGGGCATGATGGCGAGCGTCTTTGCGTCCGGCATAAAAATCATGTCTGATTCTTCAATTGACTTGAAGCCGCGCACTGAGGATCCGTCGAAGCCTACACCTACTGTAAAGGCTGCGCCGCTCAGATATTCTCTTGCAGGCACAACCATGTCTTGAAGTATACCTCGAACGTCGACAAATGCTGAATGCACCCATCGAATATTATTTGCTTTGAGAGTTTCAATTGCTTTCTTTACTTGTTCATCCATGTTTTCACCATACTAAATCATATGTTTTAGAAACCACTTAAAACTAAAACATATATAAGCTTATCCCTAAAATGTTTGAATAAACGTTCACTAAAAAAACTAAAAACCTGAGCCAAAACTGTTTAAAAAAATAAGAATAGCTCATGAACAAGAAGTAAACGAGCCTAAAACTTACCTTTCGTTTCTCTACGCAAAAAATCCCCGATATCTAACACGTTTTTAACCGCAACCTTACCCTCAGACCCATTTAAACTCATTATCGTGCCAAAGCCAAGACATTCACCAAACTCATTAAGCACCAAAGTAGCGTCATTCTTATGCTTGGACCCCATCACCTTCACTATTCCCGTTCGAAAAACGTCTCTTCCGCAGATGAAAAGCCAAGCCGCCTTCTGGTCAACCACAATCTTATTCGCTGCTACATCAACAAGCATATTCAACAGGTTGAAGCTGGGAAAGAAAACGCCATTCTTGCCCAATTTGCCAAGGTACAAGCCAGCATAATAAAAGTCGCCTTGCAATACTCGTTTAAGGCGAGGATTCAAGAGATAATAACGTTGACCCTTTTCAACGATTAATTCTGGGTTGAAGACGATTTTGCTTCCGAAACGTGATGCAAAAGCTTCATACTGCTTCATTGCGCTTCAACCTTTTTTAGTTTACATGCAAAGAAGCCCTGAGTTTGCTCTGGCCAGATTCTTCTGCAATTTGCCACTTGAGGGTCAAGTTTTCTGTCAAAAACCTCAGTCAACCCCTTCTCGCCAAAACAATTAACTTCCTGAATCTTTAGCCCAAGATTTTTGATTGCCCAATCCATGTTTAACTCGTCTTCTTCTGGCTCCAAAGAACAGGTAGAATAAACCATCTCACCAGCTTCAGCTAAGCACTTTGTGGCTTCAGCTAAAATTTCCCGTTGCACCTTCGAGTTGCGCTCAACGTCGGCGAGTGTTCTTCGGTTGAACCATTCTTTGTCAGAAGCGAAGTTGCCTGAGCAAGGAACATCCAAAAGTATGCGGTCAAACGTGCGGTTCAGCTTTGTGGCTTGCCGTGCATCTAGGTTGTAAACGACTGTGTTGCTGATGTGGCAGCGCTCTAGATGGTTTGCCATGACGACTAACCGTTGCTTGTTTACGTCTAAGGCTGTCAAGGTACCGCTGTTCTCCATGAGGTCGGCAAGTTGAACGGTTTTTCCTCCTGGCGCTGCACAAGCATCAAGCACCATTTTGCCATTCAACGCCGTGAAGAGGGACGCTGGAATTTGCGCGGCTGCTTCCTGAATCGAGTACATGCCAAGCAGGTATTCGGCTGTGGCGCCAGCTGAAACCCTTGATTTCGCTATCCAATACCCCATCGACAAAAAAGGTACTTTTTCAACTTCAACCCCTAAACTGCGGAGCCTTTCTGGGAGATTTTTGCTTTTAGCGCTTGTTTGGTTTATCCGTATTGATTGCCTGAACTGGACTTCTTTAAATTTCCAGCCAAGTTCTGCGTAGCGGTCTATGAAAAATTGTTTGCCAGACATTAAATCTACATTGCCGCTAATCTAATAAAAACCTTTCAAGGAAATGCCAAGAGAGACGCGATAACAGCTATAATCAACCGCTCACTTGTTAGCTATAGAAGCAGAATTGACCAATTTTTGCCAAATTGTTTTTAGGGATAACATGTTTGTGGTTGATTTTTCCACTGTTAATTTTCCAAGTGTTTCAAAAAAAGCTTGCCATAAGGTTAATAGGCTACAAATTCATTTTCCATGTAGCTTATCACTTTCGAGAGATACTAAAATGCTATCTATAATAAAAAATCAACCTTTAAAATTACAAATGTAAACACAAAGGAGACTGCATAACTATGGCGCGTTATAGGCAAACAGAAGAAATTGTTAAACTGATGGACAATCCAACCATTATTAGAAACACCAGTATCATCGCTCACGTTGACCACGGAAAAACCACCCTCTCCGACAGCCTTCTAGCCGCGGCAGGCATCATCAGCACACAAACCGCTGGACAGAAACTGTTTCTTGACTCATGGGATCTTGAGCAGAAACGTCAAATGACCGTTTTCGCTTCAAACGTCAGCCTAGTCCATACTTACAATAATCAAGATTACCTTATCAACCTCATCGATACACCCGGTCACATTGACTTTTCAGGTGCAGTAACAAGAAGCCTCAGAGCAGTTGACGGTGCACTTGTGGTTGTGGATGCTGTTGAAGGACCTATGACTCAAACAGAAACTGTTTTGATGCAGGCTTTGCGTGAACGTGTGAAACCGATTCTTTTCATAAATAAGGTTGATAGACTCATAAAAGAAATTAAGCTTACGCCTCAGGAGATTCAAAGAAGATTCGCTAAGATTCTCATGAGAATAAACAATTTAATTGAGAAGTATGCACCTGCTGAGCACAAGAAGGATTGGCAGGTTACAGTTGAAGATGGTCGTGTGGCTTTTGGTTCAGCGCTTCATAAATGGGGTTTGAACATTGACCACATGAAACTAAAGAAAGTTACCTTCCAAGACATCATTGACGCTTACAGTGGTGCACCCGAAGATGTTGGGAGAAAAGTCGATGAATTAAGCAAGAGAGCACCATTACACGAACCCATTTTGGACATGTTCTGCAAGCACTTACCTAATCCTTATCAAGCGCAGCCATACAGACAACCTCAGATTTGGCCAGGAGACGTCAACAGTCCAACAGGACAAGGCATGGCGAAAGTGGACCCGAATGCTCCTTTGCTCATGTGCATATCCACCATTGAAGTTGATCCACACAGTGGAACAGTTGCAATCGGCAGAATTTTCAGTGGTTCAGTCACCAGAGGAAAAGTAGTCCAACTTGTAAGCAGCAGCCAGAAGGGTACTATACAACAGGTTTTCATGAGTATGGCAACAGACCGAGTCATCATTGACCGCGTTCCAGCAGGCAACATCGGCGCGATTTCAGGTTTACCATCCATACATGTCGGCGAAACTATTGCTGAAGAGGGTGCTGAAGTGCACTCGTTTGAAGGCTTAAGATACGTTTCAGACCCAGTCGTAACAGTAGCTGTTGAGCCGGAAGATGTCAAAGACCTGCCTCTGTTCGATAAAGTCATGCACAAACTTACAACAGAAGACCCTAACCTGCACTTCATTATGAACAAGGAAAGCGGCGAATTCCTCCTTTCAGGTATGGGTGAGCTTCACCTTGAAATCACCGCTTACCGCATGCAGGAAGCAGGTTTAAAAGTTAAACTTAGCAAGCCAATTGTTATTTACCGAGAAACCATAAGTCACGATTATCGTGGTCCAGCAATAATGGGCAAGAGCCCCAACAAACACAATAAACTGTGGATAACCATTGAGAAACTGTCAGATGAAGTGATTGAAGCAATAAAGTCTGATAAAATTAACGACATGCAAAACAAAGATGAACGAACTAAAGTACTGCGCTCGTTAGGTTGGGCACCTGACGAAGCTAAAGGCGCGGTATGCGTTGAAGAAAACAACATTCTTTGCAATCGTATCAGAGGAAGACAGTACGTGGAGGAAGTCCTCGACCACATTAAAACTGGGTTCCGCGAGGCTGTGCACACTTCACCTTTAGCTAAAGAACCAGCTTACGGCTTAAAAATCAACCTTGAAGATATTACGCTCCATGAAGACCCGGTTCACAGAGGCCCAGCACAGGCTATCCCGATGACTTGGAGACCGATATACTGCGCTATACTGCTAAGCGATCCAAAACTGCTTGAGCCGCTCATAAGTTTCGAATGCAAGGTTCCAAGCGAATTCGTCAGCGCCGTCATCACTTTACTTAACAAGCGACGCGGCAAAATCTTAGATATGCCCTCGGAAGAAGACATGATAACTGTTAAAGCTGAAATGCCAGTTTCCGAAAGCTTCGGCATCGCTGATGAATTGCGGGGTTCCACTTCGGGTAGAGCTTTCTGGGCGACGCAGTTTAGCCGTTGGGCACCAGTCCCAGACCAAATGCAAGCTGACACAATAAAGAAGATTCGTGAACGCAGAGGTTTACCACCGACTCCGCCGAAACCAGAAGAATACTTTGAATCGGAGTAATTAACCTCCTAACTCTTTTTAATTAAATTTTTGTGTGTGTTTAGCCTGGTGCTTTATTCCAAGTAGTTGTTATGCTTTTAACATAACTGTTTCAATTGTAAATAGTACCCCTCCTCTCCCTTTCTGGAGGGCTTGTTTTAGGTTGTTTTTTGGTTTAGGGCTTGAATTAGCGTTAGGCTGCAGTATTTGTGGTAATTTTGGTTAGAGGGTAGAAAAGGCATTAAAGAATGCTTGATTGTGAGTTTGCAATGTTCAAAACCAGATTGCAGACAGGAAAACCGAATTTCCTAAATACACATAAACAAAAGTTTCCACAAGTTGGCGCGGTCTGGAAAATCAAGATGTGGAAGATGCCTTTGCTTCTTTGATCAAAAAGTACCAAGCGCGGCGCGTTAGTTTGTTTTCTTTGCAGATACTTTTACGCTTACCACCGAGTTTGCTGCTTCTTTTACTTCTTCTAGCGTCAAAGCGTAAGAGACTCAGAAATTCTAAAGTGAGACGCCAATCAGGATTTTCGTATGTTGACGCTCCCGATTACCTTCGGGAAAATGTCTATCCCGATTCGTGCCATATAACATACTAAGGTGACGAGAGTTGATCCAAGAACAAATCTCTTGTGTATGTGAACCAGAAAAATGCGATACCTTCCAGTTCATGAGCAAAAAACTCGGAATGGAAGTGCTGCACCCTGGCGGACTTCAGGCCACGAAACTAATGGCTGAGAAATGTAAAATCTCCCGTGACATGATCATTCTGGATGCGGGCTGTGGAAGCGGAAGCAGCAGCATTTTCCTTGCTAAGCGGTATGGTTGCCGAGTCGTCGGAATAGATGTTGACCCAGCTTCTCTAATGAAGGCACATGAAAAAGCACGTAGCAAGAATGTACTCGACAGGGTTGCCTTCAGGCTCGCGGACTTAAATTCATTGTCACTTCAAGACAACCTGTTCGACGGCGCGATCTTTCAGGCTTCATTGATTTTCTGCGAAAAAGCCCGGGTACTACATGATGTTGGTCATAGGATTCGCCCTGGCGGCTTCTTTGGTGCCGTCGAATTAGCTTGGAAGATACTGCCGCCAGCCGAGATCTTAACGAAAGTGAAAAGTATTCTTTGCGTAGCAGCCGTCAACGCTGAGTATCATGATGAGTGGAACGCGCTGTTTGAACGCTCAGGCTTTGATGTTGAAAGCAGCGAAATTCATGATTTGGATTTTGGTTTTCGTTCTATGCTGGCTAATGAAGGCCTTTTCTCTACTCTGCGGATAGCTTCAAAGTGCATTTTCAATGACGAAGCTAGTAAAAAGACTCGTGCGGTAGCAAACCTTTCAAGGAAACAGAAGCATATTTAGGATTTGGCATTTACGTGTCCAGGAAACCGGCAAGTTGATAGAGGCATTTCTTAACATACGAATCCCCGAACTTTGGGTCACACCCGTAACTGAGAAGTATGACGCGGGAGTTTCTTGCCAAATAGGAGGGCACTCTACGAAGACTGGTTGGGGCATCGTTACTATCAAAGGAGACGACAACATCATAGACAAAATGGTAGAGGAAATAAGGAGTCATTCGTCAGTCGGCAGAGTTGAAGTCAAGGACCGCCAGCCAGGTATGGTTTCGCTTCTGGTGGATGTGGTTCGATGTCGAGCGTGTAGGGTGCTCATCACCTCCAAAGCCTTCATGGTGTTTCCAGTAGATATTAGAAAGGGAAGAATGAAGTGGCTCCTCATTACAGACACGAACAAAACAGTGGGAAAGCTCTCGGAAGCGCTTGAACAGGTTGACTGTGACGTCAAACTTGAAAGAGTCACCCTCCTAAGCGACAAAGGTGTTCTCACCACTAGGCAGGAAGAAATTATTCAAGTGGCCTTCGCGTCAGGATACTTCGACTTTCCGCGGAAGATTGGCAGCCAGAAACTGGCGAACCAGTTGGGAGTATCCATCTCAACTCTTTCCGAGGTCATGAGGGCTGCTCAGCGTCGCATATTCGCCAAATACCTTCAAGCCTGATCTCGTAAGCACGGAGCTTAATTTAGCTCCGGCGTAATTCGTGTCCAACGGAGAATGCATCGCCAAGTTTGTCGCCTACACTGTAATACGCCATACTACCGAATGAACCAAACAGCATTGGTCGCACCTTCTCGATGTCTGGAAGTTGATTTGGATTTAGAACCTCGCTATCAGCGATCATTCCGACAATCTTTCCAATGAACATTGTATGCAGACCAAGATCGACCTGCCTGATCAGATGGCATTCTAGGGCATAGGGGAATTCTTTTACGAATGGGGCATTGACCAGTTTGCTCTTTTCCGGGGTGAGGCGGGTCTCCTTGAATTTGTCACACTCTCTTCCTGAAGTCATGCCGACAAAGTCGGCCTCTTTAAGATAATTTTCAGAAGGAATATTTATTGTGAATGCCTCGGTCTGTTTGATGTTGTGATAACTAAGAGTCGCCTCCCTAAGAGACACACTGATACATGGCGGTTTGCTTGATGCGATTCCTCCCCAGGCGGCGGTCATGATATTAGGCCTGCCATCGGAGCCATATGTTCCAATGATGAGCACTGGAGAAGGGAGCAATATCGTTTGCGCTGGAAGGAAGAGTTTCATAATTATTCCTCTCGCGTATTTAGCCCTTAAACCGTCTTTATAGCTGATACTTTTACGCTTACCACAATGTTTGCTGCTTCCTTTACCTCTTCTTCTGTCAGGTTTGTCATTTTGATTGCTTCTTTCAATGTGGATTCACTTATGATGTATTCAAGCGGGTAGGTCTTCTCATCTACCACCTTTACGTCTTCGAAACCAGCTTTCCGTATTAGCTCAAGGTACTTGTCTTTAAGCTCTGCTCCAGAAATGCACCCAGCATACGCTTCGACATTATTTTGAATGGATTCAGGCAATTCTTTTAGGAGGACAATGTCCGAAACCATCAATCGACCATTTGGGGCAAGGACTCTGTAAGCCTCTTCGAATACGCGTTTCTTGTTTGGTGCGAGGTTGATTACGCAGTTTGAAATTATAACATCAACGGAATTATCTGCGACGGGAAGATTTTCGATTTCTCCGAGCCTGAACTCTACATTGGTGTATTTCCCTTTCTTCGCGTTTCCTCTTGCCTTGTCAAGCATCTCTGGAGTCATGTCTACGCCGATAACTTTCCCTGTTTTTCCGACCTTTTTGGCAGCCAAGAAACAGTCAAAGCCTGCTCCTGAGCCTAAATCCAGTACTCTTTCTCCTTCTTTCAAAGAGACCAAAGCAGTGGGATTGCCACACCCCAATCCAAGGTTAGCGCCTTCTGGAACAGCGTTCATCTCTTCTTCACTGTAGCCAATCATTTTGCTAACTTGCTCGCTTGTTGGAGCTGAGCAACAACTGATGCTAGATGCACAGCAAGAACCACTAGTTTTGGCAACCTTTGCATAACGGTTTCTGACTACTTTCTTAACTTTTTCTTCTTTCATAGTTAACCCTCCTGGTTAGTTACGCTTTTGAGCAATGGACCAAGCGTTTTGGAGACCGCGCCTGCTAGTCGCTCAGCTTTTATCATCATAATGCAGCAAACTTTACCCTCTTTCTCGCAAGCCACTACCGCTATCTTGTCATTTGGCTTTATGTTCGCCTTCTCGCGCAAGTCTTTTGGGAGCACAATTTGCCCTTTGGCATCCATCGTTATAACTGCATCGATTCTGCAGGTGTCACCTTCACAACTTGTCATGCTTAATCACCGCCAGACAAATGCACTTCTAAATACTTAAGCCTTTCTGAAAAATCAGAAAAATAAGAATATTATAGAATCAGTAAATTCAATAGGAAAAGAGATTTTTCCTACCAATCTACTTAAATACACATCTCTTACCAATATGGATTAAAAAATGGAAAAGATTAAGGGTCAATTTATGTCTCAAGAAACTTGGCATGGAATCCCCAGAGATAAAATCCCCTGGCACCCAACGATTGATTATGAAAAATGCGTAAGTTGTGGAAAATGCGTAGAATACTGCAAACTAGGCACATACGAATTTGAGGAGAAAAACGGAAACAAGAGAACAATAGTAAAAAACCCAAACAACTGCGTTGTCCTGTGCGCAGGGTGCGACGCAATATGTCCTGCAGGCGCAATCAAACACCCTTCGAGAATAGAGACCCGACAAATAATCAGAAAACTACGAGAAACACGTTCCAGGTAAATGACATATGTGCGTACCCATTTCACCCAATAAGCCCAAGCCTCACCTTTCGCTGTTAAGCAAATTTCTCACAGTCTGGATATTCTTGGCAATGGCGATAGGTGTTGCAATAGGCTACTTCTACCCGAAGACATCCAGCGCCATAGGCTCTCTAAGCATTGGAACCACCTCAATTCCAATAGCTGTAGGCTTAATTTTGATGATGTATCCGCCTCTTGCGAGGGTACGCTATGAAGACCTAAAGAAAGTTGTAACCGCCAAAGGCTCAAAAACCATGCTCACCGAGTCGCTTACGCTTAACTGGGTAATTGGGCCTCTGTTAATGTTTGTTTTAGCGTGGGTGTTCCTCGGTTCCTATCCTGATCTGCGAAACGGCATAATCCTCATCGGTGTAGCACGATGCATTGCCATGGTCATCGTATGGAATAACCTTGCAGAAGGCGACAACGAATGGACAGCCATACTGGTCGCAATAAACTCCATTTTCCAGATATTGATGTACTCAGTACTCGCCTACTTCTACATAACCATAGCCAGCTCTTGGATTTCAGGCTCAGGGCAAGTCATCAACATTTCCCTTATACAAGTTGCACAGTCAGTGGCGATCTACTTGGGAATCCCATTCTTAGCAGGAATCCTAACCAGATACTACTTCCTAAAAACCAAAGGAAAAGAATGGTACGATCACAAACTTATGCACAGACTAAGCCACCTCTCACTACTCGCGTTGCTATTCACTATAGTGGTCATGTTCTCACTCAAAGGGAATTATATTGTGAGTCTGCCGCTAAATGTTATCAGAGTCGCCATCCCTCTCTTAGCATACTTCGTGATAATGTTCTCAGTAGTATTCGCAATAGGTTATTACTCTAAGCTGGGTTATAAGAGAACAACTTCGCTTTCTTTCACCGCCGCTAGCAACAATTTCGAATTAGCCATAGCCGTAGCGGTCGCGGTTTTCGGTTTAGCCTCGCAAGAAGCCTTTGCAGCAGTGATAGGACCATTAATTGAGGTACCAGTTATGATAAGCTTAGTAAATGTCGCTCTCTGGATAAGAAAGAAGTACTATATAGATAAGGAGGAGAATGAAACTTGAAAAAAACACTATTTTTCTGCGTTGAAAATGTTGGAAGACCCGAATACGAGAGCAAACGCGACAGTGTGGTGAATCTATATGAGTGACGGCACTGTCAGAATTAGAAGTTGGGAAGAATTCAAACGCCTAGTCAGCGAAAAGAAACCAAACTCACTGGTGTACGTTCTTGAACAAAATGGCTTCTCGCCAAACAAAGAACTAACAATATTAAGAATCATAATGCTCCATGACAAACGCTACTACATATTTCTTGACTTTCCCGAAGGCGACAAACTCAGAGAAACTGGAATCCCCCTACACAAAGATAAAAATGGTATTTATAATTTGGATGAAGACGAAGTTAAGACCATTTTGGAAAAGCAGTTTGAGAAAGAGAAAATAAAGATTTTTTCTTTCTGGACTGCTTGAAAAGGTGAAACAACTATGGCTATAAAGAATATATTGATGATGTTTTTATGTTTCCAAAGAATAGTTTGGGATGAGTCTTATGGCTAAAACTAAAGTCTTGTTTTTGTGTACTCATAATTCTGCTCGTTCTCAGATAGCTGAAGGGTTGCTTAGACACTTGTATGGTGATGAGTATGAAGTTTTTAGTGCTGGTACAAATCCTACGCAGGTTAATCCATTGGCCATTAAGGTTATGGCTGAGATAGGGATAGATATTTCTGGGCAATATTCTAAAAGCCTCGATGTTTTCAAAGATGTCGATATCGACTTGGTTGTTTCAGTTTGCCACGGCGGCTCAAAGATAAATTGTGCAATTTGCTCTTCACCGATAGTTATGGGCAGACCTGAGTTAATTAGTTCAAGATTGCCAAGAGCAAAGGATTATTTGGAGCACCCCTTCAATGACCCATCCGAAGTAGAGGGAACCGAAGAAGAAAAACTTGAAGCCTTCCGTCATACAAGGGATGAAATGAAAAAGTGGATTATCGAGCGGTTTGCTTATTTGAGCGAGCGTGCGCTGGAAAAGACCAAAGTCATTTTTCTCTGCACGGGAAATGCGGCGCGGAGCCAAATGGCTGAAGCATTTCTAAGGAAGTATGCGGGTGATCATTTTGAGGTTTACAGTGCAGGATTCGATCCTCGACCCATTCACCCCTACACTATCAAGGTGATGAGAGAACTTGGATATGATCTAAGTGGTCAGTATCCCAAGGACTTGAAACAGTATCTTGGAAAGATACATTTTGGGATAGTCATAACGGTATGTGTAAAATCAGAAGAGGAGTGCCCCACTATACCAGATGTATCCACAAGATTATATTGGCCCTTCGAAGACCCAGCAGCATTTCAAGGAACAGAAGAAGAAAAAATAGCCAAATTCCGAGAAATTCGAGACAAAATCAACGAAAAAACAAAAGCATGGTTGAAAGAAAGAGGCATCACGGACGACTGAAAGCCTCAAGAAAATCGCATGCACATGAGATTAAAACGTACATTTCAAGGAATATTCAAGGCAAGCGCACAGTTAAGGACTCATAGCATAATATCGGGGCATGGCAGCGCGTTGGCATGTATAAGAATTTTTATATAGGTCTCTTTTGTAAGGGGTCAGGAAGGTTTGGGTTTGGGGAATAAAATTTATAATTCGATATCGATAGGCGAAATCGGAAAGATGAGTTTAGCATTTTTCATAGTCATGAAATCAGTGCATTATTCATAGGTGACTCAACATGATTGGAGATTTGGTAATTGAGACAAAAGGGCTTCGAAAGACTTTCATTTCTAAAGAGAGGGGTGGAAAAAAAGAGGTAGAGGCGGTTAAGGGTATAGATCTCAGTGTTAGGAAAGGGGAAATCTTCGGTTTTCTCGGTCCAAATGGTGCTGGCAAGTCTACAACACAGAAAATGCTTTCTACATTGCTGAGTCCGACCGGTGGGGAAGCCAAGGTTCTTGGATATGACTTAGCAGAACAGCAGGAGCAGATTAGAGAGAACGTTGGATGCGTGAGTCAAGCAGGCGGAGCAGATCTGGGTTCTACAGGTGTTGAGAACCTAGTCCTCCAAGCTCAACTATATGGCTTGGATACTTTGACTGCAAAGAGACACGCGGCCGAATTCGTGGAGCGTCTCCAGATGAGCACATTCATAGAGAGACCAGCCCAATCCTATTCTGGTGGCCAAAAACGCCGTTTAGATATTGCGCTTGGGATGATTCACCATCCACAACTACTTCTTCTTGATGAGCCGACATCAGGCCTTGATCCGCAAAGTAGAGCCTATCTGTGGGGAGAAATAAAAAAACTGAAAGCGGGGGGCATCACCATCTTTTTAACCACTCAATACATGGATGAAGCTGACAAGCTCTGTGACACAATAGCAATTATAGATAACGGAAAAATTATTGTGACTGGAACGCCAGAAGAGTTAAAAAGCTCCGTTGGCGGCGATGCGTTAGTTTTTAGTTTTCTATCAGAGGAAACCGCTCGCAATGCTGAAACTTTGTTAAAGGAGAAGATTCAGGTAGAGAGAATTCAAACTAACAACAATTCAGTCTATCTAACCATTAAAGATGGAGAGAGAATGATGCCTGAACTCCTGCGTTCACTCGACGCAAGAAACTTGGAGGCGCAAACCGTAACGTTATCCAGGCCAAGTCTAGATGATGTCTTCCTAAAGTACACAGGCCGTTCACTAAGGGAGGATGAAAGAAAATGAAAATGAAAATGCTACACGACACCAAACTGATGTTTATCCGCAACATGCAGCATACGCTCAAGAGTCCAGTTTTTGTTTTTGTAAGCATGTTCCAGCCCCTCATGTACTTGCTCTTGTTTATGCCGCTCCTGAACGCTCTCGGCGGGGTTCCTGGGCTACCTGCTGGGAAAACAGTAGATGTTTTCATTCCCGGGCTTTTGGTTCTGCAAGCGCTCTTCGGCTCGGCGTTTGTTGGATTCTCACTTATTGATGATATTAGAACGGGAGTTATAGAACGATTTTTAGTAACTCCAGTGAAACGCCCAGCAATCCTTTTAGGCAGGGTTTTGAGAGATGCACTCGTCCTTCTTCTTCAATGTATTTTGATTACATTAGTCGCTCTTCCATTTGGGCTGAATGTAAATGTATACGGATTTTTGCTCTCTCTACTGCTGTACGCTTTGGTCGGAATTACTATGGCATCTATCTCATACGGTTTCGCTCTTATTTACAAAATCGAGGACCCCCTCGCTCCTACATTGAACACAATCACACTGCCTCTTTCTCTGCTATCGGGTATTATCCTTCCTCTCGCCCTTGCGCCCATCTGGCTTCAGGACCTATCGAAGATTAACCCATTCTCGTACACAGTTAATGCTGCTCGCGCATTATTCGCCGGGAATTTTCAAAACATCGGAATTGCAGAGGGGTTCATCGTCATCGGCGTACTTGCAATCCTCGTGTTCCTGTGGGCGAATAGGTCACTCAAGAAAATGGCATCATAACGATAAGATTTAAAGCGCCAGCGCTAAAGAATAAAAGGAAGAGAGAATAGCGAAAACCTCGATAGAGCAGACAAAGCAGTCTCACCCACATACTTTAACACATAATAAAGGGAAAAGCCAGTGCGATAAAAAAAAGGAACGTTCACTAATTAGTGATGCTGGAGTAAACCTTGTTCAGAATTGCTATGCAAACGCATTTAGTGAATGGGCCTAAACTGTCTTCGGTTGCAGGCTTTCCTTTTCTAAAGTCAAATTCGGAAATTGCTTTCCCTTCAAATAAGTAGTCCCTTAATGCAGTCTGAATAATCTCTTCAAACACAGCTTTATCTATACTGTTATTGGATTGGCCAGCAGGGATTAAGTTCTTCCTTAAATCATCATCAAACCTGAGGCTTGCCATGACAAGTGATGCTATTTTCTTATCAGATAGAGTCTGCTCGACTTGTTTCTTAAGCTGCTGATACTTAGGGCTTTCATGTAGTACCTGTGGTTCACAAAGAAGGGACATTATGCTTTCAAGTGATATTCCTCTTTCCGCCAATCTTTCCGTCAGGGGTCTGTCTGGCACAAGGTTTTCTTGTTTATAAATAGCGGTTTTCACTGTCTCTCTCACACACTTACCGATGAGTTCTCCGAGCATCGTGAAGGTCCCAGCGAATTTTATACCGTCTCCTTTTTTTGTGCATGCCACTGCAACAGTGTCCGTCAATGTCCCGCTTGCGGCGTCGCCGGAAAACTGGCTTCTTACATCCAATTCTCGTAATGCGACCGTTTTTGCTTCAGTGACCGTTTTAAGAGCATCCACCATGCAGCTTTCAGTCAAGTTACCATCCACTAGCAAAATAATGTTGATCGTGCCGCATTTTTCGCTTTGAAAAGAACCCTTTTTTGAGGCTGCTGATTCACCTGCCGTGACCGCGATGGATGTCCCAGCCGTGGCAAAAACAGTCAGGGTTATTTCATCGTATTTTTTAGTAGATACTGCTACGTTCTGCATTTTGGCAGCAGTCATCAATCCGACCACTTGGCCGTTTGGAAGTTGTAGTCTTTGCACTACCCTATTCAAGAATTCTTCTGCGTTCCAGTGCTCATCGTTCTTATCGTTCCCGCAACTCTCAGAAACCTGAACGTTAATTATTCCATAGGCCTCTTTCAAACCTCCGTTCAAAACGGCTGAACTAAGCATTCTCAAAGGAGTCTTGGACCAAATTAAAAGAATGTTGTCTTTGACTTCAGCTTCAATAGGCTCGATTTCCACGTTAAACTTCATTCATTAACCCAGCGATTAAACTTTAAATTGTGCACTGACGTTGCACACGAGCTTATATAAGCCTTAGCTTAGATCATCTTCCCTTAAAACGTGAGAAGCTTGATTGTTCTTTAATTATAAGTACAACTGGCTTCTTACTGTAGTTTAAAAACAAATATAGTCTCTGATGATGAATTATGGAAAGTGTAGCTTATGTCTAAGATCTATGTTCAACCTTTAATCCATGAGGCTTTTTCAGATTTCGTTGATTTCGCAGACGAGAACATGTTCAACTTGGAAATCGCGACGTTTGCTTATGCAAACGTATACGATACCGATTGGCATAAGATTCTCCATGAGCATGAGGAGAGAATTTTTACGTTCAAAGGAAAAATCTCTTTTCACGGAGTATTCCAGGACGTTCTTATTCACAGCAGCGACAAGAAAATAGCAGAAGTCTCAAAAGAGCGGGTTTTCAACAGCTTGGAAGTTGCTAGAAAGCTAAATGCGACTCAGGTCGTTTTCCATGGGAACTTTAATCCACTCGTAAGGAACGATTATTACCGGAAAAACTGGGTTAAAAGAAACATTGCCTTCTGGTCAGAAGTTCTTGAGAAACACGAGTTTACGGTCCTCTTAGAAAATACTTGGGAACCGACCCCCGAAATGTTCAACGAACTACTTGATGAAGTCAAATCGTCAAGACTGAAGGTCTGCTTTGACATTGGCCACTCAAATGTTTACTCTAAGACTACCTTTCGTGAATGGGTAGATTCACTCGGCAACAAGATTTCTTACGTGCACATAAGCGATAACTGCGGAGAAAAAGACCAGCATTTAGAGGTCGGCCAAGGCAAAATCGATTGGCAAGAGTTCACAAACGTTATTGAAGAATATCAAATTAGCCCAGAAATCGTTCTAGAACAAGTTACCTTAGAACAAACTAAGCAATCACTGTCTTACCTGAAGAAAAATCGAATTTACCCGTTCAACCAGCTTTGAACTGAAGTTTGTGTTTTATACTAAGTATGAGGTAGATGGTTGCTGGCTTTGGTGATTTTTGCTCAAAAAAGCATTTGGGTCCACACCGAAAAGATCGCCAACCTGGATCCAACCCTAAACAAGGTGGAACTCGTTGCTTCGATTTCTTAACACAACTGCCAATGTGTTTACACCATTTTGACTTTCTTGATAGCCCTGATCGCCAACAGATACGTAACAAGCGCGAATGCCGAAAGAACCGCCAAGGAAAACAGCATGTCGGTGGTTCCATACTCGAAGTAGTATCCCATGGAATAGAATTTTTGACCAATGGAAAAATATCGTATGCCATTTATGAAGTAAGATAGAGGATTAAAGCTGCTGGCAACTTTGATAGCCGTCGGCAGAGAATTCGTTTGGTAAAGAGCGTTGCTGGCGAAGAAAAGGGGCAGAGTAAGTAAAGTAATAACGCTTTGAATCGAGTCATGACCTTCTATAATTATTCCAAGGGTTATTGAAAGAAACATCAAGCCCATACTAAACAAAACAACGAATAATAATATGCCAAAAACTGACAGCATTGTGCCCATTATTGTGAACCCAGCGAAGAACTTTACACCCAAGATAAAACCAAAGCCTATGATTATCGTTGTTTGAATTAGTGCTTTTGTTAAACCGCTTAAACTTGTTCCAAATAGAATGTCTGAGCGCGATATTGGTGATGCCACCATCTCCTTCATTAAACCAAACTGCTTGTCAAATTGAACGTAGGTTCCTGAGTATAGGCAAGTGAAGAGAATGGTCAAAGAGACCACTCCTGCAGCCATGAATGTTAAATAGTTCACAGAAACAAAGCCCTGTTTCAACGAAGTCGCCCCTGCAACCATATTAAAGCTGCCAGACATCGACAGCCCATATACAGCTAGCCAGAGTGCAGGTTGAACCAGAGAGGTGATGAGGACGTATCTGGAGCGGAAAAACTTTTTCATGTCTCTCCAGTAGACCGTAAAAAAATCAGTTTTCAATTTTTTCCCGCCTCCAATCATGGGGCCATGCTTCCGTCATGGTTTTCTTTTAGATCGCGCCCCGTGAAGTCTATGAAGACATCGTCTAGTGTGGGTTTCTTTAGGTTGATTTTTGCTACTTCGATTTTCTCGTTTCGGATTGTCTCAATGAGTTTAGGCATGAAATGGGCGCCTTCTGCTTTAAGGGCAACTAGTAACCCGTTGGAGAAGCATCGGACATCAATCACTTCTGGAAGTTCTTTGATTAGTTTTCTTGATTTTTCGTCGTTGGTTGTTTCCAAGTAGATCATATCTCTGCCTAATGAGTTTTTCAATTCTTCGGATGTTCCACTTGCGATTATTTTTCCTCTGTCCATTATGCATATCTCGTCGCTCAGCTGATCTGCCTCGTCCATGTAGTGAGTTGTGAGGAAAATTGTGACGCCTTCCTTGTTTACTTTTTTAATATATTCCCAAATTTTCATGCGAGAGTGAGGGTCAAGGCCTATTGTAGGTTCATCTAGAAACAGTATGTTTGGTCGAGTCATGAGCCCTCTTGCAATTTCTAAACGGCGTTTCATGCCGCCGCTCAGATATCTAACAAGTTCGTTTCTTTTGTTAGTCAAATCAACGATTTGCAACAGCTCATCTATACGGGCTTTGCGCTTGTTTTTGGGAAGAGAGTATAATCTGCCGTGAAATTCTAGTATTTCCCATACCTTAAGGTTCCAGTCAAGTGTTTCTCTTTGGAACACGATACCGATGCTTCGTCGCACATCATCAGGCTGATGCTCCACATTAAACCCTGATATGGTGACCGTGCCCTTCTGAACAGGCAACAGGGTTGTTAAAATGTTTATTGTTGTTGTTTTTCCTGCGCCGTTAGGTCCAAGAAAAGAGAAAATCTGCCCCTTATTGACGGCGAAGCTGATATTATCCACGGCAATGAGTTTGCCGTAGTTATAGCAGAGTCCTTCAACTGATATTATTGGTTCTCCCATGAATTATCACACTATTCCAGTTTTTCCAACTCAATCATTGCCTTGCCAAGCGCGCCTTTGATTTTTTGGGGTTGAATGCCGTTTGCAAGCAACTTGGATACTTCAGTGATTAGGGGATTAATCAAATCTCTATCATGGCTGAGAACGAGGTGTAAATCTGTAAAAGTATCTTGAGCCAGATAATAAGACCTGCTAATTCTCTGCACATAGTCGTCTTTCAAGGTTCCATGTGTCTCCAGAACTTTCTTGCCTGAATCAGTGATCTGATAAACAGTCTTGAGGCCCAGTTTTTTCCCAATTATCCAATCTCTATTCTGCATTGACTTCAGCAAAGGATAAACTGATCCCGTGCTGGGTTTTTTCCCCGTTAACTCATCTACTTTCTTCATAATTTCATAACCGCTAACCTCCTTTTCTGAAATTATCTTTAGCATCCACATCTTCAAAAGCCCCTGCAACATTATGAAGCACCCAATATATCGATTTAGACATGTCTATATAGATATAAACCTTCCTTAAATCCGTTTGACTCTGGCAAAACAGGGGTTAACATAAGGAAAGTTAGAAATTAAGTGGCTGCTAGTGCGCTTCTTACAGTTGTAAACAGTAAGTATTACTATTGGAAGATTCTATGCTCCCGTTCTCCGCATCAGTTATCGAAAAATTCCCAAGCAATGTTGAAACGCCAAGGGTCACCCTTTTGTGTAAGCTGTATTTTTCCATCTTTAGTTTCAATTAAGCCCTTTTCCTGCAATCGGTGAATTGCCTCGGGAAATACGTCTTCGGGTAACTTGCCAAACCGAGAATAAAAAACGTGACGATCTACAGGAACACGAATGTAAATGAGCATCATGGCTTTCTTCATCTCATCTTCAACCGAAAGCTTGGCAACCCGATTAATAGGAAACACACCGCTTTCCACCGCTTCAATATATGCCTGAACATTCTCGATGTCAGAATACAAGAAGCTGCCGATATGCCCCATAAAAAAGCCCGCCCCAGAACCTACAATTTCTGCAGAAGGCTGTTCAAAATCCTCCTTGACACGGGAAAATCTGTTATGACAAGTAGGATAATACCCATTCTCCCTGAAAAGGTTGGCAGCTTCAAGATACATTTCCATTTCGACACTGGCATCGCCAGTCGCACGGAGTTCGCCAGATTCAATTTTCTTTGCAAGAAAGGTATCAGGATACAAATCCAAGGGATAGCAATCTACACTCTCAAGTTCAAGCTCTAATGCCTGTTCTATATCTGCTTTCCATTGCCTCAGCGTTTGTCCTGGTAAGTTATAAAGCAAATCAATGCTAACACGAAGTTCCTGCTTTCTAGCCCGTCTTAGTTTTGTCGCAACTTCACTCTTACTGTCACGGAGCAACAGAATTTTGCGGAATGCATCATCGAACGTTTGAACCCCAATATCTAATTGGTTTACCTTCTGCGAAGAAAGCAAGCGTATTTTACTTTCGGAAAGATTGGTAGTGCAAGCCGCAAATTTGGTCTGATGGTCTTTCCCAAGATTGAAGTTCTCTCGACAGAACCCCAAGATGTCTACTATTTGCTCATTTGCAAGAACAGTTGGGCTTCCACCGCCAACGTAGAGTTCATTGAAAAGGCTGGACTTGACATATTTGTTCTGGGCATAAAGACCTAGTGCTTTCTTCATAGCAGCTAGATACTGGGGAATGCTCTGCTTATCGCAACTCACAGGAAAATAGCAGAATGCGCACTTTCCTTCGCAGAAAGGAATCCATGGCTGTAACTCTCTTTTTTGTCCAATCGTACTGCCCGTTTTCAGAAACTCGGCAAAATCTGACAAGACACTAGAAGTGGAAGGAGCCCGATCTCTGTAAGTCATAGGAGGCCAATGTTGAATAGTCTTGTATGGCCAACCATTATTCGCATCCTGCAATAAACGGCACCTTCCAAGTAAAATGGCTATTTCATCTTTTAAAGCTAACCATACCTCGGAAGCTTTTCCGCTGGGACTGCTTGTGCACGCTCTAAAACCTTCGGAAGCCCCCCAATGACGAAGTGTTCACCCTCTGAACCGATTCTAAGGGGGGATTTCAATGCGACCCTTTGGACCGCGAGACAGCACGAATCCACATCTACGACCACGAAACTATTGCGTTTCTGTCGAAGATACTCGATTGCCTTGCACTCGTATTTTCCGCCGCCGATGATCAAGTCCATTTTCTTTTCCCCGTTCCGCTTTTTTCAGTTATCTGGCTTCCTGAGAAGCCCGCCCAGCTTTTAGGTGATCAGCAATACTTGGCGGAACATCCTTCGCCATTTTCAACTTTTCCTCTGATACGTTAAGCATGTGCAAAAGGTCATCTTGCTTCTTGACGAAAACTGCACCCATATTTTTCAAACCTTCAAACAATGCTGTCGCTTGTCCCTTAGTGAAATCTCTGCTTTCAATAGGCACCTCATCAATGACGAAAAGCGGAATGCCTTTCTTCATGGCTTCCTGCGCCGCCTCAAGATTCAGCAGGTTACCGTGGCCAAACGGAACCGAAGTCACCACAACGGTGCTCGCCTTACTGATCATGGCTAAGTTAGCTTTCCGGGTTTTCTCGGTTATGGGAGAAAACGGCGCTTCACTGATGACTGGTATATTCAGTAATTCCGCGGTCTCAAAATCGGTGTCCAACACGTTGAGCACCCCAGCCGTGACGCTGTAACCTTCTTCCAAGAGAATTTTCATGAGCGCGGTTCCAGTGCCAGCCCCGCAAATCAAATGAATTGCGCAGTTTTTTAGTGGTGAAGACTTTGGAGGTGACAACGGAATAATGTAGAGAGAGTTTGTGACAAGATTCTTTTTCACTATAGCGTCTACTTTAAACACGCTTTTGATGTTTTCACTGGTCAGAACTTCATCTATGCGTCCAGCCGAAAAAATCTTCCCTTTGTTCAGCAGTATGGCAGTACTGCAGTAGCGGGCAGCCAAATTGAGGTCGTGGATGGCGGTCATAACAATAATGCCCTCTTTTACACAAAGCGATTTCACCAGGTCCATGATTTCCAGTTGATTGACAATGTCCAGATAGGTAAGCGGTTCATCCAGCAGCAAAATTTTAGGTTTCTGCGCTAATGCACGCGCAATAATCACCCGTTGCCTTTCGCCTCCGCTTAACTCGTTTACGGGTCTTGCCGCCAAATGCCACGTATTCGTCAAATCCATCGCTTTCCGCGCAATAGCCATGTCACTTTCAGTTTCCATCTGGAACCTTGACAGATGTGGACTGCGCCCCATCAAAACAACCTCTAACGCTGTGAAGCTGAAGCTGATGCTGTTGTCCTGTGGAACCACTGCCATTTGCTTTGCCACATCCACACTCTTTAGAGAGTAAATGTCCTTATCGTTCAGCAGGATGGTGCCCACGTGGGGTTTGAGTGTTCGGCTTATGCTTTTAAGAAGCGTAGTTTTTCCTGAACCGTTTGGCCCGATAATTCCCACGAAGTCACCTTCCTTCACTACTAGGCTCACGTTCTCTAAGATTTTGATTGAGCCATAGCGGCATTCAACGCCATCGACATTTAACAACACCATGTTTTAGCAGTCACCTCAAAGTGAATAGCTCGTTTTTCTCCTTCTAAGCAGGTATATGAAGAAAGGCGTGCCCACAAGGGCAGTTATGACACCGACTGGCAGCTCAGAAGCGCCCGTGGCAACGCGTGCAACAGCGTCACAAATCACCAAGAACATGGCTCCCACGATTGCGGAAGCAGGCAAAAGAATTCGGTGGTCGGGTCCAATGACGAGTCGGGTCATGTGGGGAATTATCAAGCCTACGAAGCCTATTACGCCACTGATGCAAACGCATGCTGCCGTTATCAAGGAAGCTATGGCAAGGAGAATCCGGCGGACTCCTTCGGTGTTTACGCCTAGATGTTGAGCAGTTTCATCACCCATCGAGAGCATGTTTAGGTCGCGGGTGAAAAAATAGGTGAGCGCGATTCCGATGAGAACGAAGGGCAGTATTCCCCAGATGTCCTGCCACACGATGTTGGAGAATCCGCCTGCAAGCCAAGCCACTATACCTGTAAGGGCTTGGCCGGAGCGAAGTTCCATAAGTGTTTCAATCGATAGCAGGAAGATGTTTACGACTATTCCGGAAAGCAGCAGCGTGCTTGTCGGGACTTTGTTTCCGACTCTTGAAATGAAATACACCACAAACACAGTTAAGGCGGCAAATGCGAAAGCTAAGATTTGCGCTGTTCCCAAGCCTATGAGCGTTAGGGCTGAAGTGATATACAGGACGGCAACGCTGTAGCCTACCGACGCGCCTGCGGATGCGCCTAGCACGTAGGAGTCAGCCATGGGGTTCCTGAAGATGCCTTGGTAAATTACGCCTGCCGCTGCTAATCCAGCGCCGACTAGAGCCCCTGCGAGCACGCGTGGTAAACGGATTTGGATAATTATTGCTTCATTAATTGGGGATATTGAGGCTGAATTGATTGAGCCGCTTAAGAAGGGGATTTGTTTGCCCAGTATGTCCAAGATTTCTGATAAGGAAATGGAAGCGTACCCTATGTTGAGAGATATAATTATGGTTACAACTAGAGCCACTATTAATAAGAATAAGATTAGTTTCCATCGTGAAGAACGTCGTGAGTAACTATATTCGATTTTGTCAGTAGCCATCTTTCTTGCACAACAAAAAAAGGTTAAGAGGTTGAGTTAAAAAGCTGTGGGTACAAACAAGTAGCGACAGCCAGCACTTGGTCAGCGACTCTCGGTCCTGCTTGGGCGAAGAGGTCTCCATCGATTACATAGACTCGGTTGTTTTGGACTGCGCTGATTACGTTCCATCCGGGTGTGGCTTCAACTTGGGCGACGCTTCCGTAAAAGACACCTTGCCCCATACTTGTAGGTAAGAGTATCACATCGGGGTTCATTTCAACTATGGTTTCTGAGCTCACCGTTGGGTATTGCTGAGTTACGTTTTCGAAAATGTTGACGCCTCCAGCCGCGGTTATAACATCGTTTATCCAAGATGTTGAGCCCGCACTCATGTAAGGATTGGACCAAACCTCATAGTAGACTGACTGTAGAGCTGGGATGTTTGCGGCTGCGATTTTCGCGGTTATCGCGTTAATGCTGCTGCTTATGTTTTCAATCAGTGCGGTTGCCTCAGGTGTGGCGCCTGTTGCCCTGCCTACGAGTGATATATCTTGGTAAATGCCGGTGATGCTGGTTGGATTAAGCACGAGTACTTTGTAGCCTAAGCTTCTCAAACTTGGAAGGATAGCATCGTTGATGGTGTCGGAGAGTATTAATTTGGGATGAAGCGAAGCAATAGCTTCCATGTTGGGAGTTCCATAGCCTCCGATGCTCGTCATGTTGCCAGCAGCGATCCAAGCTGAGAAATTGTACGGCCAATCATCATATGTTGTTAAGCCCACAACTTTGTCGCCCACACCTATAGCGTACAAGATTTGCGTGCAACTCGGCGCCAGCGAGACAATTCTCTGAGGAACAGAAGTTAAAGTGGTTACGTAACCTTCATCATCTACCAACGTGATATTGGAATTTTGAGATTTCAGGTTAGCCGCTTGTGCTGAAAAATTAACGTATATGAAAGCGGCAGAAACAATTGAGGCAATGGTTATAATTGTGGCAATATAAATAACATATTTGTTTTTCATCTTTCCTTAATCCCCTTAATCCCCTTTCTATTTGGATGGATTATCCATCTTGTTATATAAACTTTGTTTCAACTTAAGTTAATGTTAGGTTGAGTAATAAGTTGCAGTACCTTTTTGCTACAGCGCCCAAAAGCAATGTTCACGTCACTTCGCGAGGTAAGTTGGGGTTAGGGAGTTTTTGCGTCTCTTACTTCGTAGCTTATGTTGGCAGCGCTTTTCATGTTCACATTTTCTATTTCCTGGGTCACGCGGTTGGTCATTCTGCCCACAACAAGCACAAACACGTTTAAACCCCTCGAAGCTGCTATGGCGACGGCGCGGCTGATGCCGAATTCGATGTCTGCCTTCAACTCCAGCTTATTCAGAACCGCTCTGCCAACTGCACCCATGACCGCTATCCTGTCCGGCTTGAACTCCTCATAGAGCGTTTGGACTTGTTTGATGTCTACAGCCCTTGAGCCGCCTTGTCTTATGCTGGGCAACTTAACGATGAGGATTTTGCCTTGTTTAAGTTTCATTTTGCCCTGCAGGTTCTTTAGCCCCAAATCTTCTCCTACTGCAGCGTCTGTCATGGCTATCCCTTTTGCTTCTGTAACTGGATTGTTTGGGGCAACAGTGTATGTGACCCCTTCTTTGACGATTAAGCCGACTGTTTGCCCTGCTTTGACGGGTTGAGTAGCTATGGCTGGCAGAGCGCGTTCAATCTTCATTTCGCTTTTGATGGAGGTAACGTAGTGTTCCAGACTCTTAAGGTCATCATGAAGTTTACCTATTGCTTTTGGGGTTAAGCGGTAGTCTGCGCGTCCAGAGCCCGCTTCAAGGAGCCCTTCTTTTGTGAGTTTTTGGAAGTATTTTGAGATGGCTTGTATGGTGATTCCCATTGCGTCGGCGATGTCTTTTTGTTTTATGTGAGGCTGGTTGTGCATGATTTCGAGAAGGATTTGGAATTTGGTAAATTCACCTTTGTTTTGCAAGAAAAGGCTTTGGTTTTTCTTAGGCAAGTTATTCAACCTAACATCAACTTTAGTTAAGCAAAAGTTAATAAATCTTCGGATGGATTAACCATCCAACAGGGAGAGGACAAAACAAGATGCACATTGCAGACGGAATACTTACATGGTATTGGTGCTTAATTTGGTATCTAGTAGCAGCAGTTTTTGTGTACGTAGGGGCAAGACAGTTAGCAGCAAGACGCAAAATTGACCCATCATACATGTCCTTGGTCGGACTCTTAGGCGCAGCCGTCTTCGTAATTTCAGTTTGGCACATACCCGTACCCGTCACGGGCTCATGCTCACACCCAGTCGGAACCCCAATGGCAGCAATGATCATTGGACCAGGCGCAACAATCGTAGTATCAGCAATCGCACTGTTCTTCCAAACATTCATCGGACACGGAGGAATAACCGCACTTGGCGCAAACGAATTCTCAATGGGAATCGTTGGAACACTCACAGGATTCGGAACATTCTTAGCATTAAGAAAAGCAGGCGTCTCAATCTGGCTTTCAGCAGGCTTGGGTGGAGTAGTTGGCGATTTAATGACGTACATAACAGCAGCCTTTGAACTTGCAATTTCAATTCACCCAACAAACATGTTCACTTGGTGGGGCATATTCACCCTCGGATACTTGCCTACACAGATTCCGCTGGCAATCTTAGAATTCGGCTTCACAGCCGGAGCTATCCAGTACATCGCAACACATAGACCCGAACTATTAAAATGGTTGATGGTGAAGTAAAATGGACAAATTTAACAAGTATGCTCTAATAACCTTAGCCTTAATCGTGGCGGTCCTACTGGTAAGTGCATATGTTAGTTACCATGTTGGAGGCAACGAAGCAACTGATGACAAAGTAAACGATAAAGCAGGAGGCAACGGCGATACATACTACAACCCCTTCACCATAGAACACTGGGGTGTCCATGGCGAATACGTAGGCTTCTTCGCAGCAGGGTGCGCAGGAGGCTTTGGAGTTGGCTACATGTTCCCAACGGTATTTAAGACCAATCCTATATCGAGGAGGAAAAACCAATGATGCCAGTATGGTTAGCAGGGGACCCATTAGTTGGGATACTGACAACAGTAGGGTTTTTCATGTTCCTTATGATTGGGCGTAAAGCAAAACTTAGACTAATGCGCAAAAGCAAGAGCTGAAATCAATGGAATACGTGAATCTCGAAGAATACACCGAAGGTCACTCGGCACTGCACAGGTTAGACGCTAGAATTAAACTAATAGCCGCTATAGTGACGATTTTCTGCATTGTCTTCTTGACTCACTGGTATCTTCCCATTCTTTTCTTTGGAGTTTGTTTTGCACTAGTCATCTATTCTAGGACATCGCTCAAAGTTTATTTAAAAAGACTACTTATTCCGATTTCCCTTATTGCATTTATAGGCGTAATTATGCCCTTCACTTATGGGTCAACGATAATAGCTAGAGTGCCCTATCTAACGCTTCCAATCTATTCGCAGGGCATTTACTTTGGCGTTCTTGTGTTCACCCGGTGCATCTCTGCAGTTTCCGTTCTGAATCTGCTTATTCTGGTGACGCCGATTACGACGGTTATGGATTCTTTTTCATGGTTCCGGATGCCGGCAGTGATTGTAGACACCATGTTGTTAATGTTCAGGTACATCGGCATCCTCTCTGAGGAAAGCACACGAATGTATCGGGCGCAAGCGTCACGGTGCGGTCACTCTAAATCTGTAGGTTACTTCAAAAAACTAGCTAATTATGGCAACATCGCAGGAGCACTTGTGGTAAGAGCATTTGATCGATCTGTCAAAGTTGGAAACGCCATGGTGTCAAGGGGATACACTGGAAAATACAATCTTTTCACCATAGAGAAAAAGAAATTACCAAAAAAAGATACATTCGTAGGTGCACTGATAATAGCTGCCAGCATAAGCATGGTGTTGGTGGATACGTTTGTGCTTCGGGGCGTTCACTACGGAATATTCTTTTAAATGTTTAATAAGATAATTTGGAGAGAAAACAAGTTGAAATCAATTGAAACAAACAATCTGTGCTACACATATCACGATGGAACAAAAGCTTTGGCTAACATGAATTTCTCAGTTGAGAAAGGCGAGAACATGGCGATTCTGGGTCCAAATGGCGCTGGAAAGTCCACGTTGCTTCACCATTTTAATGGGTTATTGATGCCTACTTCTGGCAAAGTTCTTGTCCTAGAAAAAGAGGTTGAAACGTCAAATCTTGATTGGGTTAGGCAAAAAGTTGGGTTGGTTTTTCAGGATCCCGATGATCAGTTGTTTGCGCGCACTGTGGGTCAGGATGTTGCCTTTGGACCTGTAAACTTGGGGTTCCCACCCGATGAGGTTAAGGCTCGAGTAAAATGGGCTTTGGAAGCTACGGAAATAACAGAGTTAGAAAACAAGCCGCCTCAAAACCTAAGCACAGGACAGAAAAAACGAGCAGCATTAGCTGGCGTGTTAGCCATGAAACCAGAAATAATTGTCTTAGATGAGCCTATGGCTAACCTTGACCCGCGAACAGCAAGCAAGGTTCTGAAGTTGCTGCTTCAACTAAACAAGGATTTAGGACTAACGTTGATTATTGCTACGCATGATGTGGATTTAGTTCCGCTTTTCGCAGATAAAATCTGCATCCTAAACAGGGGGCAAATCGTTCTGCAAGGGCCACCTAAAGATGTCTTTGCAGAAACAGAATTGATAAGAAAAGTAGACTTGCGACTTCCAAGAATTGCTCACCTGTTTGAAATTTTAAGCAAGAGGAATAGTTTGCTCATGAACAAGCAGTATCCATTGACCATCGGGGAAGCGCGAAAAGATATTCTGGCGCTTATGGACGGAAAAAACGGTGCGGAGTCGCCCGCGGATCACATTAATGAATAAGATGCACACCCAACCATTATGGGTTAAAATATTGGGGACTGTGCCAACTATGAACATTGGCTTTCAAAAAGCTTTGAAAAACAGCCGTAGACCTAATACGTGAGTTACGCAAGGTTGATTCGTTTTACATGATTGACCTTACACCTTTGCTTGTTGGGGCGGCGCTTGTTGGAGTTTTGCATATGTCAGCTCCTGATCACTGGGTTACTCTCTGCATTCTGAGCCGAGAGTCGGGTTGGAATAGTAAAAAATTGTTTGGCATATCCCTTGTAACAGCGACTGGTCACTCTGCTCTTTCGGCGGCGTTGGGATTTGGAATCGCCGTAGCAGGACTTTTGTTCTCAAGGCTGATCTCTTCCTACATTTCATACGCTGTTGGATTCATAATGCTTGCAGTTGGACTTTTCATCGGTATCAGGGCACTTGTATCTAAAAAGAAAGAAGAGGTTACCCCTGGAGAAAAATTGCTTGAGAAGGAAAAAAAGAATGCGTCGAGACGTATTAGTTACTTTGCTGTTCTTGGAGCGGCACTTTCTCCTGATTTAAGCATCGCTCCTATATTCCTTGCTTCTATTACCGTTGGTGTGATGTTTGCGGTCGATCTTCTAATAATCTTTGTGGTAACTTCGATTCTGGCTCAATTGGTTCTCGTTCAAGTTGGTGCCAAGGGACTTGCCAAAACGTTTGAGCATGTTCCTGAGAAATATAATGACTCTATTGTAGGCTTCATTATCGCTGCCATCGGAATCTACATAATATTAGCGGGCTAGAGTTTGGAGTAATGCTTTAATGCAGATTAACAGTTAACGTTTATTGAAGCTTATGATAATTGGAATTTGCGGAAGCCCAAGAGAACAAGCAACTGAGTATGTTTTGAAAGAAGCTCTGCGAATGCTCAGCGAGAAAGGTTTTGAAACGCAGTTATGGACGGTTCGGGGAAAATGGATCGAGTTTTGCATACATTGTGATTATTGCCTCACAAACAAGGAATGCTTTTTCCAAGATGAAATGCAGAACCTTTATCCGTTGCTTATTCAGGCAAAAGGAATTATCTTTGCGACACCAGTGTATAACGGCGGGATAAGCGCCCAAACGAAAGCAGTGATGGATAGAACTCGCGCATTAGTTGCTGCAGACAAAAATATTTTCAAAGGCAAAATCGGCATGGGCATAACAGTGGGGGGAGACAGATCCGGCGGTCAAGAATTCGCGCTTATGCAGATTCACACCTTCTACATCCTAAACGGAATGATACCTGTAAGCGGAGGATCCTTCGGCGCTAATTTTGGTGCAATCTTCTGGTCTAAGGACACTTTGGAAGGTGTCAAGTTGGATGAGGAGGGTTTTAGGAGTTTGAGGAAGACCGTGAAGCATTTTGCAGGTTTCATGGAGAAGTATGGGGAAAAATAATGAGTTGATTGTTATGGTTGAAAGCGTTAAAGCCAAAAAGCGCAAGGTCGCGTGGGGAATCACGGGCGCCGGCGACAAAATAGGTGAAATATTGGAAGTTATGGAGGATTTGAAGAAGCAGTCGGAAGATGTTGTTGAGATTGATGTTTATGTTTCGAAAGCCGCTGACATCGTATTGAAGTTTTACAGGCTTGAGGATGAGTTGAAGAGGAATTTTCCTAAGGTGCAAGTTGAGCTTAATTCTAATTCTCCTTTTCTTGCTGCTTGGATGCAGATGCGCAAATACGAGTTCTTGCTCATAGCCCCTGCAACGTCAAACACGGTTGCTAAAATCGTCAATGGCATAGGTGACACTTTGATTACTAATTCGGCGATTATGAGTTTGAAGGCTTTTGTACCCGTTTACATACTGCCAACTGATTACAAGGAAAGCATCGTTTACACGAAACTTCCAAACGGCAAAGAAATGAAGCTGAGAGTACGCAAGGAAGAAGCTGACCAAGTTCGAAAACTCGAAAACATGGAAGACGTGCATGTACTGGAAAACCTGCAAAAAATGAGAGAAACTTATCTAGAATGGCTAAAAACAATAAAATCCTAAAATGACTTAGAATTCTAGTGCTCGGAAAAATCACATGCTCCCTATAGCAATTACAAAAAAAGAGCATTCGTGTGTATTGCGGTTGTGTCGACTTTCAAACAAAGCTTATATTATAATAAATCTTATAGAAGTGAAGTGGGATTTGGAAAAAAATGAAAGGAGCAATAGTGTTCTTAGCGGTGTTTGTAGTTGTTTTCTTAATTTCTCTAGGTGCAACTTCGATTCCTCCGGGACAGGCTTTGTATAACATGCTTAAGCTACCCACTGCCACAACGACGTACAAGGTAGGTGGCGCAATCTACGGTGACGTCCTGATAAAGGCTATCTTCAATGCAGTAGTCTACGGCGTCATCATATGGCTAGTCTTCACAATAGTGACGCACTCTCTAAGAAAAGAAACCCCCAAGAACAAACAGCAAAACGTAACCGTTAACGCCGAAGACAAAACCCCCAAGTGAACGGATCGTTCACTAGCTGAAACCGAACGATGCCACCGTAGTATAATCTGGTGTTAAATTTGATGTCACTCTAATTTGACGGGGTTTTCAGGCGCTTTTGCTTTATTTGCCGACTGGGTCTTTGCCATAGTACGGTTAGAGAACCGGTAGTAAGAGCGTGCAAGTGCCAAATCGTCTTTTAATCGCGCTTCTCGTTTCGCGCGTCGCACACAGGGCTGCACCGTTATTCATGATTCATTTTTTGGATTCATAATTATTATTAAACGCGTTTTCCACAATAGTAAAGGTCAACCTTTCATTGAGAGTTCCATTATGATGAATAAAGCCACGACTGAACAGACGTTTACGAATTACGCGATAATAGCACACGAGCATATGCTCTCGGTTTGCACGGATAAATTAGTACCGAGGAAGACCGTGATTTACGAGACTCTGGTCGACCCGACCGTCATAAAGGTGACTGGAGAGAGGCTAAAACGACGGTTATTCACCAAGTTTGGGATTCTGAGGTCTAACTCCGTACCCATCGAGTTAGTTTCCATGAAGAAATACTACGAACCATACATAGTGATTAGCGGCCGATACTTTCTCAATTACTACCGCCTGTGCGATTACACCATTTCACCCGACAACGACGTGGAAGAGGTCATCCTGCTGAACCAGAAATTTTATCCGCAGAAGCGCCAGAATTCTACTGCGAGCATAAAGCTTGAGGGCGAAGAACGGCTTGTGGTCGAGAAGAAAGGCTTCTTCATGTTAGCCAAGAATGGGCAAGAAGCAAACTTGGAAACGTTACCTTCCGCGCCTTCAGAAAAGAACCCTGATGAGACAATAGCGAAGTACGGCATCACTGAAATCGATTCGGAAGCGGACGTTGACTTTGTTCGGAAAAGGCTTGTTCACCGACCAGAAAACCTGAGTCGTATAGTGAATGAGATTTTTGAAATCAACGAAAGAGTCGTAATTTACGCTCCAAGGTTCAAGCTTACGTACGTTAACGCGAACACCTACCAAGAAAAATCAATAGAGTTTGACGGAGTCACATCAAAAAGAATTCGCGACGAGAACCACCGTTCTCGAGTAGTCCGAGCCATCAAGTCCGCCTTAAACGCGATCATCAAGAAATAGAACAAAAACCCGCTGACTTTTGCGCACGCACCAAACATTAGCAGTAATTCATATTTCAAATTAATAACAGCTATATACAAAATCAAGAGAATAAGGCGTGAAGGCATCAATTTGACCGAGACTACATCCGCTGAGCAGACAATTGTGCTTGGCGACTCTGCGATGGAAAAACCTGAACAAGTAACAGAACCTGCAATGGAAAAACCTAAGCAAATAACAGCGAAGCCGGCTGAAAACGAGGTTTCAAAGGAAAATATTGCCCCGAGGAAAACTATTGTTTATGCGACTGTTGTTGATGACGCAGCGATAAGGGAAGCAAGCAATAGAATCAAGCAACAACTGTTCACAAAATTCGGTTTTCTAAAGCCCAAACCTGCAGAAGTTCAGTTTATTTCAATTGAAAAATACTACCAGCTATACAATGCGGTTTACGGAAAATACGCGATTGATTATTATCGCAAGTCAGCCTATTCGATCCCAGTGGAAGCGAAAGTTAGAGAAGTCATTTTATTAAACAACCAGTTTTTGCCTGAACATCAAGCGAGTATAACAGCAAAACCCAACATTAAACTCGAAGGAGAAGAGCACATTATAATGGAAAACCAAGCCTTTCTTGTATTGAACAGCGAAGGCGAAGAAGTCAGCTCGAATAGGCTTTGTTACGCGCCATCTGAGAATTTCCCCCAAGAAATAATTGCAGAATTCGGCTTAAAGGAACTTGCCCAAAACCTAGACGTGGATTTTATAAAAGAAAGAATAGTTAAACGCCCCCAAGATATAAACAGAATTGTTAGTGAAACCTTCGAAGTTAACGAGCGCACGACAGTTTACTATCCCATTTACAGGGTCAAGTTTGCAAATTCCAACACCGGTCGGGAAAAAACAGTGGAGTTCGACGGAATCACTTCAAAAATACTCCGTCAATAATAAGTGACAATAAATTGCTAAATCATAGCGCGCTTAAGTGGATTAATAATTCATAAAACCTAAAATACCGAAGCTTCAAAGGGAACTGTCATGTGCTCTCTACCAAATATGCAAGTTCGAGACCTTGAAGAAATTTTGCTACATAGAAAAAAACAAGTGCAAAAAACCGAAGCTAAAACGGTGAAAATAATTATACCTTACTATCCGTCATTGGAAAACTCGATTCAGACGCTGCGCTAAATATTTTTGCCGCCCATAGATCGCAAAAGAAGAATAAAAACCACTTAAAACCAATTAAGGAATAACCATGCGTGCAAAGGGCAATGTAGTTGTGCCTGCGTAAGGATCTCTGTAAGTCAGTATAGTGGCGTTTGCTGGTTCTTGCTCTTTTGGTCAGGAAACGGTTGTCTGGGATTGATCGCGGAGAAAATTGAGTAGATAGTGAGTCCCTCCTACACCTCGGCCTGTTGCGCCACTTGCGTTCCAGCCTGTAAAGGATTGCGAGCCGGGCCATGCTCCTGTGGTTGCTCCGCCGCTCCGGTTCGAGTATAAGACGCCGAACTGCACTCGGTTCATGAAGGTTTGTACCTCTTCAGGGTTTTCTGAGAAGATTCCTGCTGTCAATCCGTACTCGGTATCGTTGACTTTGGCGACGGCTTCCTCCATGGTCTTGAATTCGTTGACGACGACCAACGGCATGAATAGCTCGTCTCTGAAGAGCCTGTGAGTCTGCGGTAGCCCCAGGATGATTGTTGGCGTGAGGTAGTATCCTTTTTTGAATTTGGCTGTCTTGAGCACTTTTCCGCCGGTGAGCACTTCTCCACCCGCTTTCTTGGCTTCTGCCAGTGCCGCGGTAAATTTCTTTATCACACCTTTGTTGATCACTGGTCCCATGAAGACGTCCTTTTTCCTGGGATCACCCACCACTATCTTGTCGATGCGTTCGCAAAGAGCTTTTAGGAACTTGTCTCGAATTGTGCTCTGCACGTAAATCCTTGATGCTGCGCTGCACTTTTGTCCTCCATAGCCAAACGCCGCCCTGGCTGTTCCTTCGACTGCTTTACTGATGTTGGCGGACGAGGTCACAACCACGGGGTTCTTGCTTCCCATCTCGAGCACAATCGGCTTAGGATACGGCTGCTGGGTCAGAAACTCCCGGTACAGCCTCATCCCAACGTCCCTTGAGCCTGTGAAGACGATTCCTGCCACGTCTCTGTTTGAAACGAACTCTTTCTCGAAATTGCGTCCGGGACCCGTGACGTAGTTGATTGCTCCTGCAGGAATTCCGGCGTCCTTGAACACGCGGTAGAGCATCAGGCCTGTAAGCGGAGCCTCGCTGGTCGGCTTGAGGATGACTGTGTTCCCTGTGAGAAGGGCGCCAAGGGCCATTCCGTTAGCTAACATGAAGGGGAAGTTGAAAGGCGAAATCACAGGCCAGACGCCGAAGGGTTTCGAGATCACCGTGCAATTTTCGCCGGGACCACCTGGCTCCAAGTTTTGGACATATCCGTTGTTTTTCTCCATGAGTTTTGAGTAGAACTTTATCGCATCTATGGCTTCCCAGCATTCGGCCAAGGCTTCAAGCCGATTCTTCCCGACCTCATAGGTGACGGCAACAGCGATGTCGAACTTTCGCTCATCAATCAAATCGGCTGCTTTGTTCATTATGTTGACCCGTTCCTGCCAGCTTTTTTCACTCCACCGCGGGAACGCTTCCTTGGCAGCCGCGATTGCAAGCTTGGCGTGGCTTCGCGTGCCGACTTGGAAGCGGCCAACTGTTATTGACGTGTCAATGGGACTTTGGTGCTCGAACTCGCCGTCTTCTGACCATACTTCTTCCTCTCCGATGTACATGGGGTAACGCCGTCCGAGCGCCCCTTGGAATTTTTCCAGAGCAACCTCGTATTTCGGGTGTATGCTCTCGTCCGCAAAGAGAGTAACGTAAGTTATCTTTGGAGGTGCAGCCTTTGCCATACAATATCCTAGGTTCGGCATCTACTTAATGGTTTAGCAAGAACGACAGCACCCGCATTCTTCCATTTGAATGGTCCGCTCCTCGAACGGGCGTATTCCTCGTCAGCGATGGTCTTATAAAGTGAAAAAAGACATGTATCCTTAGAGGTTAATAGAATTGACCAATCAAGCTACTTACACACAAACTCCCCAACCCCAATGGAAGCACGAAAGCTCCCTCGCACCCATCGTTTTTTCGATCCTCGGCATAATCGCATGGCTTGTCTTCATCCTACTCTACGCACTCTACTGGTCCAAAGGTTTCAGCCTGTTTCAGAACCTCATCGTGACAGTAGTCTCGTTGGCTATCACCGGTCTGCTGATCGGCTTGATGTGGGTGGTCTGGGGAACCATACACTATAGATGAGCGTGCACTTAAGGTCGAGAAGGAAGTAAATTGATAAGCGGCCTTTTAGGCATAAAAAAACCATAAAACCCTAAATGTTTCGGTTATTAAGATTTAGGTTCATTAGGCGAGGTTAACTTTGAGGAGTTCCCGAAAGCTCTCGTTGACGCTTTTCTTCTTCAACTTTCTTTTCTAGTTCGTCTAGTTCAGCTTCAAACTTTTCGTCCATTTGTAGCTTCTTTGGATCCATGCTGAGATGCAGAAAATTCAGCGATAGTGTCATCCATTTGATGGCTTGTTTGTAGTCTTGTTTGTTCATGAACCATTTAGAGAGGTTGTAGCAGTAGCTGCTTAGGCGCCTGCATAGGAGGTCTCGCTCGGAGTAGGTTTCAGCTGTGATGATTGCTCGGTCTAAGTGTTTTGGGAGTTCTGTCTTTGTTGCTCTTCTTTTTTGAATAGGACGGGAAATGTTTGTTTGGTTTTGGAGGGCTTTAGCGAAGGCTAAGAGCGCAGGGTACGCTTGCGAAAATATTTTGCGGTTCTCTTCTGGGTCTGCTTCAGGGTTATTTTGTTGAACAGGGCTTGGTTTTTGTTGTTCTTTTACGTCACGCATGTTCATGGTTACTAGTCACTCAAGTCCATGGTTACTTGTCACTGTAGTGGCACAGCGCTTTTATAGTATCACTTTGATACCACTTCTGGGTGTGAAGACAATGGTTGACAGCATACTACTAGCCCTACTTGAAAACGACACTATGACCTACCAGCAAATAGTAGACTTAGGCATCCGCCGACAAAACGCCAGAAAAAGACTAGACAACCTCATCCAACAAGGGCTCATACGCGAAGAAGGCCGCAAAGATTGGAAACATGGAAAGAAACTATGGTATAGCCTAACTGACAACGGGAGAGAAGAATGCTTCCGCCTAGCGGCAGACAACCTAAACGAAGGCATCAAAGCAATCAACACAATTCTGAGACTTATGGAGCGAAACCCTTCCAGGTTTGAAGAATGGCGCCAAAAAGTTCAAACAGCCGTCCAAAACGTTGCTAAAGCTGAAGAGTTAACTCTTGAAGAAAAAGTAGAGCAGGCAAGAAAAATACGGGATACCAACTTCAGCGCCTTCAGAAACACCTTAAAAATCATGCATGATATCAGCCTCAAACTTTTTGCGCCCCGTTCTGTAACGGAGAACATGAGCAATAGCGTATATCTTCACGTAAGCGAAAATGGGGTTATAGATGTTCTCTCAGAAGATGAATCGATTAAGCATCCCGACATCACTATAGCAAGTATTTGATCAGCAAAGCAGTGTTAGGGTCTTTTACAAATGTGTGTTACACAGTTATGTAAATCGAAAAATATACATTAATGTGTTGCACATTATTGTAAAGCGGAGGATATGGTGAACTACAATGCCAAACCCGTTTAAGTACGGAACAATCGTAACTGGCGAAGACTTCGCAGATAGAGAAGACGAACTTAACCTGCTAATCAAAGAGCTAACAAATGGTCAGAACATACTTTTGTACTCGCCTCGGAGATATGGAAAAAGTTCTCTGGTAAGCATGGCTCTGGAAAAGCTTTCAAAAGAGGGCATTCTCACAGCGTTTGTAGATGTTTACGGATGCGTGTTTTTATCTGATTTTATCGACAAAATCGTGAAAGCAACCGTTGTTCCCGCCTACGAAAAAATGGATAAAGCAGTCAACTTCTTAAAATCTGCCCTGTCAGGACTCAGACCAGTAATCACCGTCAATCCCGCTGATGGAAGTTTCGAGATAAGCTACAAAAAAGAAGTAACCAGCATCGGAGAGAAACAAGTACTCTCAGAAGTCTTGGATGCCCCAGAAAAACTCGCATTAGCCAAAAACAAGCCCCTCGTAGTTGTATTTGACGAGTTTCAGGAAATTAAAAACTTCAACGGATGGAAAATCGAAAATCTCATGAGAACATATTTTCAACACCACAAACACGTAACCTACGTCTTTATGGGCAGCAAACAACATTTAATGCAAGAAATGATATCCGACTCAAACCGGCCCTTTTTCAAATTCGCAAAACCCATCCCGCTAGGCAAAATACCTAAAGAAAAATTTAAGAATTTCATATTAGAAAAATTCAAAAAAACAAACATAACCGTAAGCCCCTCCGCAGTCGACGATATCTTGACGTTTACTGATGGACACCCATACTTCACCCAACAGATCGCACATGAAATCTGGAACATCGCTTGCGAAAGAGGAGCCGTACAAGATAACGACTTTTCCAAAGCTGTCGACTCAATATTGCAAACGCACAACGACATCTTCGTAAATAAATGGGAACAACTTACCGTCTTCAAAAAGAAACTACTCGTTGGACTCAGCCAAGAAAACCAGTCGGCAATCTATTCAACAGCCTTCATCCAGAAATTTGAATTAGCGTCAGCCTCACATGTCACAAGAGCCATCAAAAGTATGCTGGAAGACGAAACGCTTGAAAAGATAAACGGCGCCTACGTGCTTACAGACATTTTCTTCAAGGAATGGATAAAACGACAAAGTAACAAGCCCTAAATTCAAAGGAAGAAGAAAACCAACCAAGTCCGAAAACTCGAAAGCAAGGAGCAATAGTGTTCTTAGCAGTGTTTGCAGTTGTCTTCTTAATATCTCCCTCTGACCATACCTCTTCCTCTCCAATGAACAGGGGGTAACGCCGTCCGAGTTCCCCTTCAAATCTTTCCAGAGCAACCTCGTATTTCGGGTGAATACTCTCATCCGCGAAAAGCGTAACATAGGTTATCTTTGGAGGCGTAGCTTTTGCCATACAATATCCAAGGTTTGGCATCTAAATGATTGAGGAAGAATGACAGCAACCGCCTCCTTCCTTTTGAATGATGCTTATTCTCAACTAAGGATTTTCCCAGATAAAACCGAGGTTGAAGAACGCATAACAAAACTTGAAGCAGAAGTGCAAGAACGTAATTCTGTAATCGTTGAATTATCAACCAATGGAGCGCATAAGGCTGACGAAATGGATCGCATGAAAAGCGAAATGGAATCAATGAAGGCACAGCTTGAAACCATGTCTAAGCTAATTACATCAATTTATCAAGGTAAGGCAAAACCCATAGTGAGGCAAGAATAGGCAAGAGACGGAGTAATTAGTTAAAGAATTGCTTGCAAGACAAAAATGATTTATCCTCATATAGCCATAATTGATAACGTCAGAGTGATTTGATGAGTTTCTTCAAGAGGTACCAAGAGCAACGGCAGAAAGAAAAAGAGCAACGGCAGAAAGAAAAAGAACAATTGGAGAGACAGAAAACAAGTCCAAAAGCGAAACTTCACTTAACAGCAAAAAAACTTGAATGGTATTTAGGCGATGAAGTGAAGGGAAAGGTTAACCTCAAGTCTCAAGAAGAGTTTGATGTTGAGGAAATCATCGTTTACATAAATTGTGTAGAAACCGTGACGAAAATAAGGAGATACCAAACTACAGAGCAAACAGGGTTAGATGACGAAGGGTATGCATTAGAAGAGGCGGTTTGGCAAGAAGAAGAGTATGAAGATGATAAAACTCTATATTCAGACCAAGTGCAAGTAAGCGGTCTTATGCATGTAAGCGTAGGTTTTGATAAAGACTTTCCCTATGTTATCAAGATTCCATCAATCGGAAGGGCAACATATCGTAGCGTTGACCAGACTGTGGAGTGGTTGCTGAGTGCATATATGAAGGTTAGAGACCGCAAAAGCATAGTGGAGAATGGCGGTAGTATTCTTGTTGGTAAACAACCAGTTCCAGACAAAGAGGTTATTAAAGAAGTAGTTTTGATACCATGTGCTTATTGTAGTGGATTGATGCCTCAAACATCAACATTCTGCCCTAACTGCGGAGCAAGAAGAAAAGGCTAAAACGAAAGTCACCAATGAAGGGTTAGTTGTTGAACCCGAGATTTAACAAGCTATTCAACCTCAAGGTATTTTAAGAAAAGTCTTGTATCCATCGCTCTTAACTCAGTAATCAAACGTAATTTCAAAGTACTTTCAAACTACTCATACTTTCAAAGTACCTCACTCATACTTTCAAACTACCTCTTTTCATGGTAAACCTGACTGTATACCCACTCGTACACAATTTGTTAACATTCGTAGACATCAGAACGCTTTGTATACAATTTGTTAACAGTTTACAATTTGTCTCTTCTTTGTCTCTTCTTTTGAGGCTTCTTTTGAGGCTTCCTTTACAGAGAAATTACAGAGAAATCAGAGAAAAACACAGTGAAAAAGCCTTGTAAAGCCTTGTCTCACAGAGAAATCATCCTTGTAAAGCCTTGTCTCACAGTGTAAAAGCCTTGACAAAGCCTTAACTCACTGAGAAAAAGCCTTGTCTACAAATTGTCTACAAACTGTCTACAAAAGTGTTAACAATCGCGTAAAGCCTATGAAATCGTTGTAGCACTCAAAAATATGCTTGCGTAAGGAAAAAACAAGTGCGCAAAGCCTCAGAAAGCCTTCTCAAAGCATCTGCAACACTGAAAATAAGCATTCACATCAAGAAAACAAGCATGCAAAGCCTCAGAAAGCCTTCTCAAAACGTTTTGCAGCACTGAAAACTAGGCATTTTCCCATCAAATTTGTATGTGTGTCTATACCATGCTTAAGCGTGTCTATTTGAGGCACAGACACAATAAAAAAGGGCATTCGAAACATCAAAAACACGCTTTTACACTCAGATTATGAAAAAAAAACCCGAATTAACACATCTCAAAGCGTTGCAGTACTCAAAAATAGGCTTTTGCAACGAAAAAAACAAGCGTGCAGAGCCTTCTCAGAGCGTTACAGCACTCAAAACTAAGCTTACACAAGGAAAAAACAAGCGTTCAAAGCCTTCTCAAAGCATCTGCAGCACAAGAAACTGCATTCTACAAAGGCGAAGCGAATATGATTGTTAAAACTATTAAACAGCAAGGTCTCGTCACAAAAGTCGGAGTTTATGCTTTAACTGAATTTGCAGTGTTCACTTAGCCTTCTTATGTAACGCTGTGTTCTTTTTGCGGCTATAAAGGTCAAATTTCCCTTCTTTTGCGCCTCTTTAGCCACGGCTGCTTTATTGTTCGAAAAGTTCAGCTTAACGCCTAATTTCTCGCTGACAAACTCCATGACCCTTCCATCTTTTCCGCCTTTCTTTTCGAAGTCATATACTATTACGTACTCTAAATTGGGAAAAGAATAAATCATGTCTTTTAAGAATCTGTTCCCGCATGTTTCAAGGGCTTTCAAAGCAGATTCTTTGTCGCCTATTCCGTGAACAACGTTAGCTTTTACGTAATTTGCGGTTTTGAAATGTTGCCCAATTCGTTCCGCCATTGCATTGCAGTAGTTTGTTTTGTATCCCTTACCTATGTCTTTTTTGCAATAGGCAACTACTTCTTCTATGGGCGCGTCTTTTTTTGGAGACAAGTCTTTTTCAGGATTCCCAGGACTAAGCCCCAAGAACATTACTTTAACATCTTCATTGCATGAGACGCTGCGGTAAGGCTCGCAACGGTAAAATGAACCATCTTTGTTATGAACAATGTCATGACATGGATGCCTTTTGTCTTCGAGGGCTTTTTGATATTCGGGGCATTCTATGATGCGTCTAATGAAGTCTTCATTTTGCATTCCGACACCCTACACTCTTAATCAGTAGTCCTAAATAAGAATTAGCTAATTAGAAAAAACGTAATACGAAGTTTTGGTTCTAAAATAATTTTGCGTTTGTGATCACTAAGAAAACCTGCACTCTGCACATTCTCATGAATCAATTTTAGCTGAATAAGACAATCGCAATAGCAACTACTTTCAAACTACCTCTTTTCATGGTAAACCTGACTGTATACCCACTCGTACACAATTTGTTAACTAGCTCTCAAACCACCAATTTTCTCGCCCATAGTCATACTTTCAAAGTACCTAGCGTGCGCTATGCTACGACACACAAAAAGGTTGGTAACAAAACTTTATTACAGCAACGTGAGAATAAAACATGAATCCTATGGACGACCAGACTGTCTATGAGATTATTACTATTATCCTATTAGCAATAGGTTCGATAATTGCTTATTGGACGGTAAAACGGGTAAAGCCCAGACTATCCATCGAAGTTTCAAACTGCATGCATGGAATTAAAAGGGACAGCAGTGCCTTTCTTTTAGTCATAGATTTCCGAGTCCACAACACTGGAGATAAGAACTCGACCCTTACTGCGTTAGAGGTTTCTTTTGTTGATGGACAAGGCAACACGCAACACAAAACTGTGACCCTAAAACAAGACCTTGACGCTGGAAAAAGCACTGATGAAATGGAGGTTTTGTTTTCTTTTATTCCTCCTTTTCCTTATGCGGAAAAGATTCAATGCAGTTTTGTTCTACATCATACTTTTGGCAAACAAACCTTTGTTGCCTATTCAACACAGTCAGACCTCACGACTATCGGCAAGGTTCGCATGTTCATAAAACATTGACAATGAAACGCTTGCAAATGCAAAACCTTAACGAGTTCTTGTCTTGTGTGATATGTGATATACATAGTGATATATGTGGTGATAGGTACGTGTGCGAGATATAGCCACGTGCGGGAGGGAGAGAGAGAAAGTTTACCGTGTACACTGAATAGGTAGGCTCTTAGAAGGCAAATACGAACTTTATTAATATTATTTTTACCTTCGCACACTCAAGAGTGTTATAGCGAAACTCAATTTACTTACTGTTTAATGTGAGGCTGGTGTGTTGGTTGTAACCCGCCTTCTGTTATTGTGGCATTCGGCTAATCGGGCTACCCGCGCCTTCAGGTAGATGCCTCATCGGCGACTGTTTGCCCTTTCCACTTGCAGGACGGCCGTTTCACCGCTTTAGGGTTAAGAAATAGATGGACAAATTCAGCATTTTCTTTATCGAAATTTCCTTCAATTACCGTTTTTTTGGGCAGATTAACTTAGTTTTCAAAGGTCATTCTGAGTGAAATTACGGCAACGTTAGAAGAATGTATGGGTTTCATGGTCAGAGAATTATGGGGCGAAATGAAAAAAAGGGAAAAGACTAATTAGAGTTTTTACATGGGTGCCGCTCGAATGCTATGGTATATGATTTTCTTTGCTTGATGGGGTGTGTACGTATTTATTCAGTAGATCTCGCTTATTTACAATGTTGAGTTGCTTGAAGAGGAAATCAAACTTTGTCTCGATTTCCGCTGCAATTGCATCGCGCGTCTCTTGTGGCAGTCTCATAATTTCTTTCTTGAAGGGGCCTAACCCTTTTTTGCGGGTTTTGTAGAGGAATTGATCTTCAGTTTCTCCTTGCTTAGCCTCGTTTGCGGCGTTGACTTTTAGCCATGCATAGATTTTCTTCTTTAGATCAGCTGGAAAATGCTTTGATTCGTAGATCATGTTCTGGAACTCCGTGGCTAAATGTACTTCAGCGGTCTCGCATTCGACAAACTTGTGGAATGCCTCAGGAGGCAGGGTTGACGCTCCATGCTGAACAGCTCCTGCCAATCCATATTCTCTGCGTGCAATCTCAGAAAGAGTCTTCAACGTGTTAAAGTCAAGCATGATTTGCGCGATTGACCCGTCAGGTAGGACAATGCCGCCATGAGTTGTTCCCGTCTGAACTGAAATCTTACTTATGCCAACTAAACCCTTGCCCAGCTTTTCTTTGAGGCCGTCCATAAAAACGTGCAGGTCTTCAGGTGTCGAATTCTGATGCCCAATCTCGCCGATCTCTCCGCCCACCGAAATCGTGATTCCTTTTGGTTCAAGAGGGCGGATAAATTGCGTGAGCTTTGCGCAGACTTCATAATTTAGGAGTTGTTGTTCTTTAAGACTTGGTTTGGTTAAATCGACGAGTGTTGATGAGTCAATATCGATGTTGAAGAACCCTGAATTAACGGCATCCCAAATTAAAGCTTGCAAGCCTTCAATTTCTATATGAGGATTCTCTTTATACTTGGCTGCGTTGACTTGGAAATGGTCTCCTTGGATAAAGACTGGCCCGGAATAGCGTTCTTTTATCGCTGCTGCCATAACCATGCTTGCGAATTCGATCGGCGGCTGATTAGTATAACCGATCTCAGAGCGGGCAATTTCAAAGATGAAAGCGCCAGAATCATTTTTATTTGCCACTCTGAATATTGCTCGTGCCAAATCATAAGTCATGCTCCGCAGATTTATGGCGGGAACTGTGAAACCAGCGAATTCGCCTCTGCCACGAGCCATATAAAATTCATGGATACTTGCTGGATAAATCCCCTCTTCGGAAGCAGCCTCAAAGATCTTTTTGGCTAACCTCCTCTTTCTTGCCACGTCATCCTCTGTAATCAGTTCCATTACAGTTTTCTCAACATCAAATGATTCTGCTCTAATAATCTCACTTCCTCAAATCGATGCCTAACATACCACACCCAATTCTCTTATTTGAATATTAAGCATCGCTGAGAGCTAACTTGGTTTAGGCTTGTATGCTTAACCGTTCATGCGCATTTTTTTACCGCTTTAGCTGTTTGGGCGAGTTCGCAAGGTAAAAGTTTAATATTGTTTTGGTTGCTTACTTGGAGGTATGTCTTTTCATGTTAGACGTAAAGACCGAGAAATCACTGATCCAAACGAGTTACGGCAAGTACTAAAAACCACCAAGTACGTTACTGTTGCCCTATGCATGAACGATGAGCCATACCTTGTCTCTCTCAGCCACGGCTACGACCAAGCCAAGAACTGCCTGTACTTTCACTGTGCACCTGAAGGCAAAAAACTCGTTTACCTAAAGGCGAACAATAAGGTTTGGGGTCAAGCAGTGCTGGATTTCGGAGTCACCGACGAGTGCGACTACGTTTATACTTCTGTCCATTTCTGTGGCATAATGCGCCTAATAGACGATTTAGAGGAGAAGCAGCATGCGATTGAAGTGCTGGTACGGCAGCTTTCTCTTAACCCCGAGATGAAGCTAGCTAAGATTAAGCCTGAAAAGTTAGCTAAAACAACAATGGGCAGAATCGACATCGAGTACATGACGGGCAAAAAGGGTTCTCCGAATAAGGAAAGATTGCAAGAGTTGAATTATGTGTTCCGAGGGAATAGCTCCCTTAAAGCCTAAATTGTCAAGGATTCAATTTTTTCCCAACATATAAGCTTCGATGAAGAAAAATTTTCATTCAGAAACATGTTTTCTGCATATTATTTTTAAGTTATCCCCTTGATTTTTTGAAAAGTTATAAATTGAACCGCACATTTAGCAACTCGAAAGCCCACATGTTGCCCAGAAAACTACCTTTCAACTTGAACAAAACAGCACTGATACTCATTGCTCTGTTCATAGTTGCGTTCATTATTTACTGGGTCACAGGCGAAGGCTACGCTACCTACTACAACTATTACGTACGCCTTGCTGATGCCTTTCTCCATGGACGTCTCTATTTGCTGACAAATCCCAGCTGGCTAAACGAGCTCATCCCCAACCCTCACGGTCCTGGATTCTACGTAGTTTACCCCCCGCTACCCGCTTTCCTCATGACACCCTTTGTCGCCATATGGGGATTAAACCTCAACCAGACCATATTCGGCTTCTTCTTCGCCGCGGCCACGGTGCCCCTTGCCTACCTTGTCGCTAAAGACGTGAGCAAAAAACCGACGGAAATGCAACCTAAGCGTGAAGGCGCGTACGTGTGGTTTGCGGTGCTCTTTGGCTTCAGCACCCTCTTTTGGTACTTAGCAAGTATAGGCTCCGTTTGGCTCATTGCCCAAGTTATCTCCGCCTTCTTCCTATTTCTGGCTCTGCATGAAGCTTTCAACAAGAACCGCCCATTGCTCGTTGGCCTACTTGTGGGAGCATCTTTCTGGTGCAGGCTCCCCACTATATTAGGTATCTTTTTCTTCGCAGGATTAGCAATTTCTACACAACAGAATTCAAATTGGGTAGGCAAGTTCAAGGCGTCATTGCCCTCACTTGCGAAAATGGCAGTAGGCGCAGGCACTTTCGTAATTTTCGATTTTATTTATAATTTCGTCCGATTCGGCACCATTTTTGATGTTGGTTACTGGATGATTCCAGGCATCCTAAACGAGCCATGGTTTAACCACGGACTCTTCAGCTTCTTGTACGTAACAGCCAATCTGAAGCCATTTCTAACTGGACTCCCCACCATAACGTCAGTCGCACCCTACATTCAAGTTCCCATGACTGGATTAGCTATATGGTTTACAACACCAGCCTTCATCTTTGCATTGAAATCTAAGGTGAAAGATCCCGTGACATGGTGGAGTTGGGTCGCCATAATCTCCATCGCCGCTGTCATATTTACAAAGGGTTTATCAGGCTGGGGGTTCGGATACCGGTACGCGATGGATTTCTACCCGTTCCTGTTCGTGCTTACAGTTCGCGGCATGGGGACCAACCTCAAATGGTACCACAAGCTTCTCATCATCCTTGGAATAATAATTAACGCGTGGGGCGTAATCGCAATTAACAAGTTCCCCAACGTCCATGTGCTCGTGTAGCTCAATCATTTTTTTCGCGCATACTGTTTTTCTTTAATTTTTTTCTAACGAACTGTTCAACATCATTTCCGAGAAAAGATTAATTAGTTAAATTATCGTGTATTGATGCGGCGCTTAGGCCATCATACAAATAGCCCAGGTAGTATAGTCCGGTCAGTATATGCGGCTGTCGCCCGCAGGACATCATGATGCAAAATTCATGACCTGATCCGGGTCCAAATCCCGGCCTGGGCGCCACGTATCTTTCCTAAAAAAAGCTTTTCAAACCGATAAAACTATTTAAAACATATTAAAAATCGATTTATTGGACAGCTTTTAGGTCTATAGCATATAATAATAATTTAAACCAATATAGCAACTGAGGTTAATAGCAAAAATAACGAGGTGAAAGAATGAGTGTAGAGACGGATTTATTATCGCTGAAAAAAATAATTGAATTCATAAAAGCTGACTTGAATGGTTGCATTAAAGGCGGGGTCAACTTCAGCCTTGCTTTGGTCTTGAGCGCTTACACAGAGTTTTTTGGTCACTTGCTGAATGGTTCTGATGTCTGTTGAGAGAGTTATTATGCATGGCTGAGGTACATGGGAGGCAACTACAAAAAATTAGTAGATGATAAAGTCGATTTATATCATACAATAAGATGCGGGCTTGTTCATGAATATACCATAAAAGCGCTGCTCGAATTTTTATTGATAATGGTTATTCAGGGCTTGAATTTAAAAACGGCATTATTTATTTCAATAATAAACAGTACGTTGAAGATTTCATTAAGTCAATTGAGCAGTACCTCAGGGATTTTGAGACAAATTCTGAGTTTCAGCACAATTTTGAGATTTTCAGAAAAGGAAAACCAAGAATTATCTAATCATTACTCTATAGGATAAAAACTCATACAACTACTTGGCTGAAGAAGAGCGATGAAATTTACCTTTTTATAGCCTGAGCGAGTTTTCTGCCTAATTCTCTACATGCTTCTTTTTCCTTATCTCCAGGAGCGCTTATTGAAACAACTCCTTCCATGACTGGCTGCATTTTGAGGTATTTTGCGATGTATTGAATTCTATCTGCTGCTTTTTTCCCGCCTTCTATGCCACCTGCAGATGTAAACGCCACGAACGGTTTCCCACTGAATTTATCTCGGGCTTTAACCAACATATTCTCAAATACGTCCTTAAGCCTGCCGCCCATTTCGCTCCAGCTTGTCGCTGAACCAAAGGCTACGCCGTCAGCCGCTATGAGATCCTCCACATTCACAAGTTCCGCTTTCTTTAATTCTACGGTTATACCTATTTCCTTCGCTCTTCTGCAACAGATTGCGCCATTTTTTCAGTGTTCCCAGTTCGGGAAAAATAGACAATTAGGACTTTAGGCATATTTTTCACCACTAATATAATCAATTTCTGTATATTTAAGTTATAACCCAATGCGCGCATAAGTGGTCATTAATTCTTTTTTAGCTTAATTTCGCGAATGGAGCTGTTTTTAGGCGTTTAGTAAGTGAAGGCTACGATGCTGTTGGCAAGTTCCGGTCTGCCTATCCTGTGAGCCAAGATTGATATTATACTTGGTTTACCCATTTTTCCATAGGACAGTCTTAATAGGCAAAGTCACTGCAAAAGCTCGAAGCAATGCCCTCTGAAGGTAGAATTGGAAATGATAATTAAGCCTTTTGAATAAATATTTTGCCGTCACCATAGAACCTTAACAAAGTCTTTTAAGAAAGCATCAAAAGATTAAGTGAGAGTGGTGGTGATTGACATGTCTTTGAGGCGAAAGAAGAAGCCAGAGAAGAAAGAGGAAAAGAAACCTGAAGAGAAGAAGCCAGAGGAAAAGAAGTAATTCTTTTATTGAATTGTTGAGCCATTAATGATTGGGAGAATGGTTATGGTTTTAGCCTGCATCTTGATTTGTTGTGAGCTTCGGAAGTATACCGAAGTCACCAAGATGGTCAAAGGAGTGAATGGTGTTTATCTGTCAGCGGGAGGTGGGATGCGATCACTGAGCGCTATGCACCAAGGAGCGAACTTGACAAGCTAACTCCTTGCTACAGCTTCTTTAACTCCGTTTTTATGCTCGACTACTGTTACTTGGCTAAAATATTTTTCAAGCGTCATAGCGCTATAGAGGAAGCGAAAAAAATGGATATTTATTTACGTTTGCCATCTTTATACTTACCCATTCCACAATCAAGACATTTTATTTCTTTGTCTGTGTTTTCAATGTTGCTACTTCCACAGTAAGGACAATTTTTTACAAATTCTTTAGATACTAATCTCATCTCCATCTATCTGTATCTTTTTCTCTCTCTCTATTTTTAGATTACGTCATCATCCGGTTCTTTTACATCATCTGCGAAATCGGTCAGCGGGTCTGAAGAGACATAATCATATTCGATGGGGTCATATTCCCAAACACTATTCTTGATGTGTTTTCGTTTGTCCTCTTTTTTCCTTCTGCGTATTCTCGGAACCTCAACAGTAGTCGTGAAGTATTTGCTCAGCGCGCGCCTGTTCAAAGGCAGAGAAGCCAGACTAAACCGCGCTATATTCCAAATATTAGTAATGGAGGGGCCTCTCACAATATATGAAATCTATAAAAATGTACGGAAAATAAAAGGACTAAGACTTGCTTACTATGGAAATGTAAACAAAAGAGTTAGGAATCTCGAACACTGTGGCTATTTGAAAACCGCCAGCACACAAAATACAAAGGCCAGTTTCAAAACCTTAGCTTATGAACTGTCCAATAAGGCCTGTCTTGCCATGATTTTAGAAACAATTAGCATGAGCGAATTAGTTGAGAGCGTACAAGAGGATTATGCAATAGGGCTTTTGGGTGAACTCCTTACACCATGGAAAACAAATGCTCAGACCCAGCCGTGCTATGTTCTCAAGAATTAGTCTATCACTTGAAAACCCCAAAAAGACGACTTTTAACCATTTTTAACCATTATAGGGACAAGCCAGCGCGCAGGGTGCTCTGTTGTTTAATCGTTTTATAAGGAAGGTTGCGTAGTATAGGGCAGTAGCGTTATGATGAAATGGTGATGGAAAATGTCGGAAAAATCAAGAATTGTTTTCGTTGGAAAAAAAATGCCAATGGATTATGTTCTAGCGATTATTACAGGCCTGTCGGCGAGCAATGGTAAAGATATAACATTGAAGGCCAGAGGACAAGCAATAACTACAGCTGTTGACGCAGCTGAAATAACGAGAAATCGCTTCCTAAAAGACCTGAAAGTAAGCAAAATCGTGATAGGAACAGAGGAGATGCCGCCGAGAGAGGGCGAAACCAGAGCACGGATGGTTTCAACAATTGAAATAATGCTTACAAAAGAGTAGGAATACCTTGCGAAACACACGCGCTAAGCAAACACAAAGGCGCCGCGTGTTTTGGGCCTCTAAATGCCCTGGAAAACAAGTTTTTGACATTTTTTGTTTTTCCTGATACTTTAGGTTTTAAGAACCGCAATAGGCTCAAACGCCTTTTGCGAAGCGCAATATAGCCCTATCGGGTGTTTGGATTTCAACGACTGATTGTTTGCGCAGGTCCTTAGGTGAAATCAGACCGAATGAGATTTCGTCAACAACTTTGTGGATTATCTCTTCTGTAACAATGCGCTATCTTGTCGTCTGTGCAAGCATCATGGGGTCAAATTTTATGCCTTCTCCTTGAGTCTTAATTTGGGAGTTATACACAGACTCTTGATCTCCTGCAACAGAAGCTTAAAAGCGTAAGAGACGATTACTGGGGAGACTTTGGCTTTTTCGTCGCAGATTTTGCACACGTACCGCCTCTGTTTCATATCAAAGTAGGCTATTTCCCCGCAGTTCTCACAGATGTAGAGCGTGTACTTGTCTGACTCCTCCAGCAATCTGTCTCTGAGCAGCATGGCAGCGCCATGACCTATGAGGCAGTCTCGTTCCATTTCTCCGAATCTGAGACCACCGCCTCTGGCTCTGCCTTCAGTGGGTTGTCTTGTTAACATCTGGACTTGACCGCGGGCTCTGGCGTGTATTTTGTCAGCAACCATGTGGTGAAGTTTTTGATAATAGACTACGCCGACGAATACGTCTGCAACGAATTTTTCGCCTGTGGTGCCGTTGTAAAAGACTTCGCTTCCAGTATGGCTGTAGCCAAGTTTTACCAAGTTCTTACGCACCTCAGTGGGGCCTTCGTTTGCGAATGGTGTGCCATTTGCTGGTCTTCCTCTTGCGGATGCAGCTTTTCCAGCGAGGGATTCGATGAATTGACCGATGGTCATTCTTGAAGGTATAGCATGTGGGTTGATTATTATGTCTGGCACCATGCCGTCATCAGTGAAGGGCAGGTCCTCTTGCGGCACAATTAAGCCTATGACTCCTTTTTGTCCGTGGCGTGAAGCAAATTTGTCGCCGAGTTCGGGAACTCGTTGATCACGGACTCTTACTTTTACCAGTCGGCTGCCTTCGCCTGACATCGCTATGAATACGCCGTCTACGATTCCTGTCTCAGAGGGACGCATATCGACTGAAGTGTCACGCATTGATGGACCTTTAACTTCGAATTCCTTGTATTCTTCCAGGAATCTTGGTGGGCTGATTCTGCCGATTAATACGTCTCCGCCGACAACCTGTGATTCTAAACTAATTATCCCGTCAGGTTCTAAAAGCCTGTAATATTGTTCGCCGCGGTAACCGCGGGTTCCAGGTTCTGGAACAGTGAACTTGTCTTTTAATCCGCCCAAGTATTGGCGGCATTCAGCTTCATATATCCTGTAAAAGGTGGAACGCCCTAGGCCTCTTTCTATGGATGCTTTGTTGAAGATTAAGGCGTCTTCCATGTTGTAGCCTTCAAAGCTGAGCACAGCAACGACGCAGTTTTGTCCAGTAGGACGTTGCTTGTAACCCATAACTTCCATTGATTCCGTTTCAACCAACGGCGCTTGTGGGTAATGCAGAATGTGCGACCTTGAGTCTACGCGGTTGTGGAAGTTGGTTCCGTAAACGCCGAGAGCCTGTTTGGCCATTGCAGCCTGATAGGAGTTGCGCGGGGACTGGTTGTGTTCGGGATACGGTATTGTTGAGGCGCAAATTCCAAGAATTGTGTAAGTGGCTATTTCCACATGGGTGTTTTGAGGGTTAATTGCGTCAAATGTTAAGGCGATGTAAGCGTTTTCTTCTTCTTCAGCGTCCAAATACTCAATTAAACCATTTTTAACTACGTCTTCCCAAGTCCACTCGCCTAAACCGATCTTTTCAAAATGTTTAGGCTGAAGTTTTGGAGCCCCATTCTCAACAATTATGAGTGGTCGCCTGACTCTGCCTTCGTCGCAGTTAGCATGTACTTCTTCGGTTTCAGTTTGCTGTCTTGAGAAGTATGTTACGTTTACTTCAGTTGAGATTTCCCCAGCTCTCCTTTTTTCTCGGAAAGACTTCACCATTTCCTGTGGGTTATTGCCGTAGCCTATTATGTTTCCGTCAACGAAAACTTTAGCTCCTGAAATGCGTAGTTCGCGGGTGGCTTCTGCTGCTGGAACAGTGCCCATTTCAAAAAGTAATTGCTTAACTCTATCGGGGTTTACGCCGACGGCTATGGAGGCTGATAGTGCTAAGTTCTTGACTAAGCCGCAGTTAGAGCCTTCAGGGGTTTCGTTTGGACATAAGCGTCCCCAGTGGGTTGGGTGTAAGTCTCTGGCTTCGAAGTTTGGTTGGCTTCTGCTCAGTGGCGACTGAAGTCTGCGCAAGTGGCTTAATGTTGAGATGTAGTTTGTTCGGTCTAAAAGCTGGGTGATGCCGACTCTGCCCCTTCCCCAGTTGCCCGTTGCCAACGCATGCTGAAAACGTTCAGTTATTATGCCAGAGCGAACTGCGACTGACACAGTTATGATTGGTCCTTTAACGCCTATACGTTCAAGCTGGTACTTTATGTCCCTTGTCAAGGTTCTAAATGACACGCGGAAGAGGTCTGCGAGAAGTGGGCCGCCGAGGCGCAAACGTTTGTTCTTGAAATGATCTTTATCATCCGGATGCCTTCTACCTGTTTTCAACTGTAGAACTCTGTAAGCCATTTCGCCTAGGAAAATTGCTTTTTCCTTTCGGTTTGTTTCGCTTCTGCCAAGGTGTGGCAAGAAGTTCTTGTCCAGGGCTGCCGCGGCTTTCAGTAAGCGGTACTCTTCAACTTGTCCGTGGGCTACACGGTTACCGATGAATAGGATTGCGTCTGCAGGTGTGTCTACGCCGATGGCTTTTTCAAATGAAGCGGCTAATTGGCTTTGCATTTCGCTGTCAAGTGAGACTGCTTCTGCAATGCCTATGTCTTTTTCTAGGCTTAAAGCGCGCATTATGACAACGAATGGGATTTCTGTTGGTACTCCGGGCATGGTGACGTAGATGGCGTCGTCTGATTTGAGTTTGAGTTCAATTCTTGCTCTGAAGCCGACGGTGGTTGAGAAAATTTTTGCTTGATAAACTGGTGAGGTTCCTTTCTCGTCTATGTCTACTATTACGCGGTTAGGCGCCAAGTCTTCCATGGCGACAATGACGCGTTCAGAACCGTTAACAACAAAGTATCCGCCTTGGTCATCAGGGTCTTCTCCAGCCGCAATAAGTTCTTCCGTTGAAAGCTGGGATAAGAAGCAAAGTTTCGATTTAAGCATGACAGGAATGTTGCCGATGTAGACAAGTTCGGTGTCCTGTTCTCTTCCATCTGTCACGGGCGTCATTTCAAGCGCCACTGGCACGGCGTATGCAAGGTTCCTGAGCCTGGCTTCCATGGGATAAATTTCGTGTTTAGTGCCATCCACTTCTGCCACGTACGGCCCTGTTATCCTCGATTGAGGATCTATCACCCAGACCTGTCCAAGCTTCACCTTGTACGGACTTTCAGGAACTTCAATATTGATTTCGCCAACCTCATCCACCACCTCCTGCAAACCATAATCGATAAACTCGTTATAAGAATCCAGATGCTGTCTAACTAGTCCTTTCTCGTTGAAGAAAGATTTTAACAACAAATGTATATCTTCTTTTGAAATTTCAGGCAAAGTCATTTATCCCCCGCAAGTTTAATTACGAAACGATATTCATGTGAATGTGCTTTTCGAATGCGGACCTTCTCAAACTTTCGATTTCCTCTGATGTTGAATCATCCAACTCGAAAAATAGTCTCCAGCCTTTAAGAGCCACACACACATCCTGTACAGCTCTAATAAACTTTTTTATACATTACATTAGTTCATTTCTTTGCCCATAAAACACGGTTCGTTACGCTTTCTTAGGGTTATTACATTCTAATACTTTATCGCCTTTTATGGAGAACATCACCAACCGATTTACGATTTCCTCGGGGAACTCGGGGAAGGAAGCAATTCTTCTTTCGGCCTGGTTCTCTGTTTGGCGGGTTCCTGTTACGTTCCAAATTTTGGGGAACCATTCGTCGCGCTCTTTCTTTGTGAAGACTCTGATAAGGCTGAATCGCCGTCAGCGTAAATTGACGTTTATCTGTCCCTTCCGGAATTACACTACAAAAGGCGCAGGCTTCTGCAGCCTTCGAACCTGATTCATAAAGCTCCTATACCAATTCTCAATTTCTGGCGATATGCTCGGCGGAACCTCCTCCATAGCTTTCTCAAAATCGCTGAAGGTAACCTCTTTTGCGTTGATGTCTCTTCTCAAAGCGTTCATGGCGGCCTCCCTGCATACGGATGATATATCGGCGCCGGAGTAACCTTTCGTCATGCGATGCTCCTTGATGTCCACATCATTTGATAGTGGCATGTTCTTCGTGTGAATCTTAAAGATTTCAAGCCTGGCCACTTCGTCGGGTTCTGGAACATAAATTAGCCGATCGAATCTGCCTGGCCTTAATACGGCTGAGTCGACGATATCGGGCCTATTTGTCGCAGCTATAACTATGATGTCTTCTAAGGGCATTAATCCATCCATTTCTGTTAAAAGCTGGCTGATGACGCGTTCAGTTACTCCGCTGTCGCCGTAACCCAGCCCCCTCCTTGGAACAAGAGAGTCAACCTCATCGAAGAATATGACCGCTGGCGAAGCCATTCTAGCCTTCCTGAAGACCTCTCGAATAGCCCTTTCAGACTCGCCAACCCACCTAGAGAAAACCTCAGGACCCTTAATCGAAATGAAGTTTGCCTCGCTCTCAGTTGCAACAGCCCTAGCCAGCATTGTCTTCCCACACCCAGGCGGACCTATTAACAGTACACCTTTAGGCGGCTGAATCCCCAATCTCTTAAAGACTTCAGGATTTTTCAGCGGCCACTCAACAGCCTCCTTTAACTTCTCTTTAACCTCTTCCAAGCCTCCCACTTCATCCCAATGAACAACCGGAACTTCCACAGCAATCTCCCTCATAGCTGTAGGCGTAATCTCCTTGAAGGCGTTCATGAAATCATCTATCCGAACCTCCATCTTCTCCAGGACGTGGGGAGGTATTCGCTCTTCCTTCAGATTTATCTCAGGAAGATACCTAAGTAGAGCTTTCATAGCTGCCTCTCTGCACAGGGCGGCCAAGTCAGCACCCGTGTAACCGTGCGCCCGCTCAGCAAGCGCCTTTAAGTCAACATCATGGGCTAAGGGCATACCTCTGCTATGAATCAACAATATTTCATGACGCCCCCGCTTGTCTGGGGTCCCTATCTCTATCTCGCGATCAAACCTCCCAGGCCTCCTGAGAGCTGGATCCAAGGCATTCGGCCTGTTTGTTGCACCTATTACTATGACATTTCCTCTACCAGTCAATCCGTCCATGAGAGATAGAAGCTGAGCGACAACCCTTTTCTCCAATTCACCTGTAACCTCCTCACGTTTGGGCGCGATGGAGTCCAGCTCATCTATGAGTATGATGCTCGGAGCGCTCTGATGAGCCTGTTGAAATATTTCTCGAAGCCTCGCCTCCGACTCCCCATAGAACATACTTATTATCTCAGGCCCGTTTATTGAGAAGAAGTTTACATCAGACTCATTTGCTACTGCTTTAGCTAGGAGTGTCTTTCCGCAGCCGGGTGGACCGAGCAGTAGAACCCCTTTCGGAGGATCTATTCCAAGCGTCTGGAAAATCTCGGGATGCCGCATTGGAAGTTCAATCATCTCCCTTATCAGTTGAATCTCCTTCTCCAAGCCTCCTAAGTCCTCATAGGTGGTACGTGGCACACTTTCAGCTTCCGCAACAGGGTCAGACAATATCTGCAATCTAGTACCGAAAGTCATCTTGACTATTCCTTGGGGCTGCACCTTCGCAACAGTGAACTGAACAGAATGACCAAGCATCATAACGGACGTCTTGTCTCCCTCAACAAACGTCCTATCCATAAGTCTGTTCTTCACAAAATTTGCAAAGGCTTCGTCAACATTCAATCGCATATTCACTGGAGCAAGCACTATGCTCATGGCATCTTTAACTTCAGCCTTGCGAACTACAACGTACTCGTTTATTGATACGCCAGCATTTTTACGTAAGAACCCATCGATTCGCATAACGTTTGGATCCTGGTCTTCAGAGTACGCTGGCCAAACGATCGCCGACGTTTTTTTCTTCCCTGAGAACTCTATTACGTCTCCAGATGAAACCCCTAACTTTTGCATTGTTCTCTGGTCTATTCTAGCGATTCCTCTTGCCACATCTCTCTGTCTGGAATCCAGAACTTTCAGCTGAACTTCGCTCAATCTTCAACGCTCCATTAAACATATCTGAGTGTTTGCGTTTTCTCATTATTCTGTGTCTAAGCTTATCTTCTTGAGGGACTCATACACGAATACATGCTCGCACGCGCTCCTAATATAGGCTACAATTATTTAACTTGCCTGCGCGCGCGTTGACGAGCCAGGCGTTCATCAGGTAGGCTAATTCGGAACAACGGAGAGAATAGCTGTTTTTTAGAGGACTCTTTGCCTTAAAACTCCGAAAAGAGGTTTCGGAGAGGATTTGCAGATGACAAGAAGCGGTAGAAAAACCTAATTAGCCGCACATTGACATTTCCTGAAAGGAACGCGAGCCCTCAAAAAGCTGATTAGAAACCCCCAACGTTTAT
>CAWJIN010000033.1:0-15319 GCA_963842865.1 Candidatus Bathyarchaeota archaeon
GGTCAAGGTGCCACGGAGTTATCCATGACTTTCTAGATAAAATCGCTAAAAACCCCGACAAACTGGAAATCATCGGCACTGGGCTTCAGTCTCGTGATTTTGTTCATGTTTCCGATGTGGTGGATGCCCTTGTAACCGTTGGCTCAGATAATTCTGCTAACGGTAAAACTTACAACATAGGCTTTGGAACAACAACTACGATAATAGACCTGGCCAAAATGATGCTCAAAATCCTCAACTTTCAAGACAGGACATTCATAACGACAACCAATGTCTCTTGGCAAGGTGACGTAACAAAAATTTGGTTTGACAACTCCAAAGCAAAGAAAGAGTTGAACTGGAATCCCAAGGTAAGCCTTGAAGACAGCATAAGAGAAATTATCGCTGAGAGGAAACTTTCGTAATGGCTACTTCAAGGCCAGCTAGAGGATTAATCGCTCTTTTGCGTCTTCCCTACTGGCTGATGACAGGTGGTTTATCTCTTTTAACAGCTTTCGCCATCACCAAAAACCCTCTTAGCCTCAGTATACAAACAGACTTGCTGATTTTCTTTTCCATGGCATTCATAACTTCCGCAGGCTTCGCAATCAACGACTACTTTGATAGAGAAAGCGATGCAGTAATCAAGCCTAAACGCCCCATACCCTCAGGCGCACTGTCTCTAAAGCAAGTAGTAGCAATCTCAGGATTACTTTTTACATTAGGTCTAATCATGGCTTTTTTTATTAACTGGCTAAGCTTCGCAGTAATCGCTGTCGATTCCTTGCTGCTATTGATTTACTCAACGCTTGTAAAGCGGAAATCAGGCTTTGTAGCTAACGTTTTGGTTGGCGTTTTAACAGGCACAGCCTTCATGTATGGAGAAGCCACCATCTCAGGCACTGTAAGTTTGATTTCCTTAAGCCTCTACCCGATAGCTTTCGGCACTATAGGCGGCAATGTCCTGCGAGACATCCTAAGCCTTGACGGCGACTCAAAGATTGGTTATCCAACGCTTCCGCAGAAAATCGGCACCGTAAACTCTGTGAAAGTGGCTGCCCTGTTTTTCACGTTGACTGGGTTGCTTGCGCCTCTTCCCTACTTCATAGGCAAGTTTACAATTTACTATTTGCCGCCCATTCTCTTATGGAGCGTTCTTTTAATTTACTGTTCAATCCGTCTTTCAACCTCAGCTTCATCAGTATCCAATGTACGTAAATATGAGCGAATCGTCACTATGTCGATGATTCTTCTTCCGCTAGCATTAATAATCGAGGCAACACTTGGAGGGTTACTATGACCAAAACCAAAAGCGTCTGTCCTGAATGCCAGAAAAAAATTGATGCCCAATTAACCGAAGTAAATGGCAAAATTAAAATCACTAAACAATGTCCGGAGCATGGAGTTTTCGAAGCTACTCACTGGCAAAGCCCAGGCGTCTTTAATCACATGCAAACTTATGACCAATTCCAATATCTTGGCGACTTAAACGCCCCGAAAAACCCTGAAGGCTGCCCATATGTCTGCGAATCGTGCACTAATCATGCTTCAGGCACTGTTATAGGAGTAATCGACGTAACCAAACGGTGCAACTTGAAATGTGCCGTCTGCTTCTCCACGTTTCCCCAGCAAGAAGTTGATTATGAACCAACAAAACAAGCCCTCGTAAACATGCTGGAGTTTCTAAACAATGCTAATCCGAAGCCACCAGCCATCCTGTTCTCAGGCGGCGAACCCTTAGAACGGGAAGACATGCCTGAAATCATCAGCGTCGCCCATAAGCTGAAGTTTATGACTATTCTTGCGACCAATGGGACACGTTTGGCTGAGAACCCACAGTTAGCGGAGAAACTAAAAAATAACGGTTTGAACATTGTTTACTTACAGTTTGACAGTTTCCACGATGATTTCTACAAGAAAGTTAGAGGGCAAGCGCTTTTTGACTATAAACTGAAGGCTATTGAGGTATGCCGCAAATACGACATCGAAATAATCCTCGTCAACACGTTAATGAAGAGTTTAAACGATAAAGAAGTCGGCGACATAATCAAGTTCGCTGCAAAAAACACTGACATAATCAGAGGCTTAATTTTCCAGCCAATCGCCTTTACTGGCCGAGCGACAGAAAACCCGTTTAGAGAGAACTTTAGAGAATGGTCTTTTGCAGAGAACGTGGAAGACCAAACGCACGGTGAAATAAAGACCACTGATTTGTTTCCCCTGTCAATGATGACTTCACCAATAAAAATAATGCGCAGGTTCATGAAAAAGCCTTGGCCACTATTCTCATGTAGCCCCCAATGCGGTATCGTAAATTGGATTTACGTTACAAAAAAGGGCAAAATGATCCCAATTAACCGTTTTGTCAACTTTGACAGGTTCTTTAAAAGCATTCGCAAAACTGCTGAGTCTGCTGAGTCTAAGGGGAAGTTTTCGCTTCTTTCGGCACTCTTCTTGGCATCGATGGAGTCGATGAACTGGTATTTAGTTACTAAAGAAGTCGGCATGTTGACTTTTTCAAACGCGATTATGAGGATGCATCTTTCTCCATCCTACCAATCGCTGGGCAAAATCAGGCGAAGAATCTTCCTGCTCGGCTGCATGGCGTTTATGGATTCATACAACTTTGATGTTAACCGAGTTAGACGATGCGTAGTGCACTATGTTACGCCAGACTTGAAGATCATACCTTTCTGCGCATACAATAATATCCATAGGGTTGCAATCGAAAAAGAGTATGCTGAAAGGCATAAGACGGCTTAACTTATAACTTGAATGGGTAAGACACAATAATCATAAGTAAATTGGTAAGCTCCTGAATCTTGATTATACTGCCAGAGCTCAAAAACCACCGAGTAGCTTCCAACTTGATTTTCCGTAAGTGTTACTGACTTTTGCCAGCTTTGACCATTCCCTAAGGTCAGATTATACGCTTCAATTGGCTGAGTATCAACTGGAAAAGTTGTAAGGTAACTGGTGATTTTCACTAAAACCTGATATTGCACGGTGCCTCCCATGTTGTTAACAACGGTAACCGGCACATTAAAGGTGCTGTTCTGGTTAGCAACCAAAACTGTGGGGTAATTAACAGCTTTGCTTTGTGAATCAAGCAAGTAAATTGTGCTGTACCCTGACGGCGCCGGCCTAAACAATACATAATAGCCTACAAGTAATGCAGAAATAATCACTAAGGCAAGGAAAATGGCGACAACGTAGCCTTTTTCATCGTTTAAACCAATTTTTCTTCCAATATTCTTCATTTTTTCTAACCATGTCGGCATTCAGAAGGCCTCTAAATATGGTGCTAAATATTTCAATTCCTGACTTAAATTTTTTGAGCTTGGTTTTCCCGTATTTTCGGGCTTTATACGTGGTGGGAATTTCAACCATGCTGTATCCTTCTTTGGCGAATTGTACAAGCATCTCAGTTGCGAAAGCCATGTCTCCCTCGTTTAACTTAACGTTGTCGATGGCTTCATGAGATATTGCTCGGAAACCTGATTGTGTGTCGCTGAGGAATTGGCTGTAGAAGAAGTCGAAAAAGAAGGTAATTACTTTGTTTCCGACGAAATTCATGAATCCCATGGCTTTGTTTGGGTCATACATTCGAGTGGCTAAAACCATGTCAGCGTCTGTCTGAATCATCCTGTCCAGCATTCGGTTGATGTGTTTTACTTCGTAGGTTCCATCGCCGTCAACCATAACAATAATGTTGCCTTTCGCGTTTTTCATGCCTGTTTTAAGAGCGAGACCATACCCGCGTCTTGGTTCAATAATAAGCTTGCAAAAACTGGTGTCTTTAACGATTTCTATTGTTCCATCAGTAGAGTTGCCATCAACAACAATTATTTCCTTTGGATATTCCAGTTCTTTCTCGATGGTTGTGACAGCCTCTAGGATGTTTCCTGCTTCATTGAGTGTTGGAATTACTACGGAAACCAGTTCTATTTTCGACGTCATGTTAACTCCCATTGTAAGGCTATACTGTTTCATCAGCTTGGTTAAATAAGTTCTTCGTATATTCCGATGAGTGTTTCAACGTTTTTATCCCAACTAAACTTTTCTTCCATTATTGCTCGAAGCTCTAATTTGCGTGAAGACCAATCAACATTAGAAAATTCCAAAATTGTTTTTGCAAGCGACTCAGGCTGGTTAGACGGCACTAATTTTCCGTAATCTTCCATTAGAATTTCCCTTATTCCTCCAACGTTTGTGGCAATTACTGGCAATCCGCAGGCCATGGCTTCGAGCGCAACCAAAGGCAAGCCTTCTCCTGATTTTGATGGTAGCACAAAGAAGTCTGCGGCGTTATAGTAAAACGGTAAATCTTCATCTTTAACAAAGCCTGTAAGCCTAAAATTGTTTTCTATCCCTAACTGTCTAATTTTGGTTTGGACGCTGTTGAGGTCTGGTCCTTTTCCAACTACTAGAAAAGTAATCTTTGGGTTCTTTCTGACTGCTATGTTTGCGCCCTCTATTAACGTGTCAATACCATTTTTGTAAACTAGCCTTCTGACAGTTAAAACCACGATTGAGTTTTGGGAGATTCCCAGTTTCCTTCTCATTTCCTCTCGTTTTCCAGTCAAAGGCCTGAAATGAACCAAGTCTACTCCGTTATGTAACACTTTAATCTTCTCTGGTTTTGCTCCTAAACTTAAAACATAATCCTTGGTTGCATTGCTCACAGTAATTATTTTGTCGGCTTCTTTTAGCGTCTCCTTTCCAACTGCCAAGTCGTTTAACCGTTCAATACTGTCAAAAACACTATCATATTCAATGAAGGTGTTATGCTGTGTTAGCACAAATGGCTTACTGTACCTCTTCGCAAGCTTAGCGGCGATAAGCGACGTAAGGTACGGGTGACCATGCGCATGGACTATTTCACTTGATTTTACAGCTTTAAGAAAAGTTTTAAAACTCGTTACTGTCGGAATCGAGTAAGGTATTCCAAGGCGGAAACCAGTGTTCAACGATCCATAACACTCAACCTTAATGCCGTCAACAACATAACTTTTCGGTGTATCAATACGGTTCGTTACCACCATGGGCTCAAAGTTATTCTGTAGTAGCCGCTTGCTCTGCTCATAAACAACCCTTTCAATTCCGCCAATATGAGGAAGAAAGGTATGTGTAACAATGCAAAGCCTAGTTTGAACCATGGAAGCCCAACTGCTTAAACTCGTCAATCAACATAGTATTATAACCTTATGGTAAAACAAAGTCTGGTTAAGAAAGGGCGTAGACTATGCTTTTTGCTACTTAGATTATCAAGCAAACAGGATAACCCTCCCCATGCCCCAATTTAGCTAGAGAAATCCACTAGCAAAATTGATACCCTATCCCCCCTCTCCTTAGGACTTTTGCAAGAACCAATAAAAAAAGTGTTTTATTGTTTTGCCTGCGCGTTTTTAGTGGCGCGAGTATAAACGTTTGACGATACACCTGCAACCAAGGCGCCTACAGCATCGTTTGTGATTGAGCCAAGCTTTTTTAGAATCCCGGGTTTAGCTTGGTCAAACCGCACGTACTCGAAAACTGCTCTGGTTCCACCGATGTAGCTGGCAATTGCTATTCCTAAAACTTCGTCAGCGACTGGTCCTGGTCTCCCCCTGAACCTTTCTTGCGTTAATCCAGGAATTAGTCCCTTCTCAGCATCTTCTTGCGCATGGAAAGCAGCTATTTCAAGGATGGAAACATTAACATCTGCCAGGACATAGAGGAATTCTTCTCTGAGCATTTCAACGGCTTTTTCCTCTGTTTCCACGCCTGGGTGAGGCACAAACATTTCAAGTGCACAGTGAATGAGGCTTTTTAGGGAAATGTCTTTTTGTTCAAGAAACTCAAGTAAGGCTGGCATTTCATTGCTCATAATTTTCATCCTCAATTTTTAACGGTGAAGTGTGCTTTAAGCGTTACGTGACCTGATTACCATAATACTTATATGAAAAGGGTGGATAAACCAACCAAACATCAAGTGTGATAATTTGCTAAACTTCAAGAAAAAAACCGGTGTTTCGCTCAAAGCTCTACCGAAAGGCAAATTATCTAAAAATTTGACCGACAAAATCTCTTTTTTATGGTTACTTGTTTCTTGGTTTAATTTAATGGAAAGCCATATTTTTCACATTCACCTAAAACCTGCACAGAAAATAACGGTTAAGGGTGAAGTAACTTAGGGGAGTAAAATCGAAATGAAAGTTGTTGCTTCATGGAGTGGCGGAAAAGACAGTTGCTACGCATACTATTTGGCAACCCAACAAGGCTACGAAGTAGTCAACCTTTTAACCATGATGATGAGTGAAACTAAATCAAACTTCCACATGATACCATCAGACATACTGGAGGCTCAATCAGATGCAATTGGGATTCCATTGGTAAAACAGGTGGCTACGCCTCAGACTTACGAGAACGACTTCAAAGGCGCACTGTTACGGCTCAAAGCTAAAGGCGCTGAAGGCTTAGTTACAGGAGACATCTACGAAGTAGCTGGGCATGAACAAGGCTGGCTTGGTCGAGTGCTCAAAGAAGTCGGTTTAAAACCAGTCAAACCCCTGTGGATGGGTGACACAAAACAGATTTACCTTGACTACTTGAAAACTGGTTTCAAAGCAACTGTAGTGCGTACCAAACTGGAATTGTTAGGCATGGAGTGGCTTGGAAGGCAACTTAGACAAAAAATTCTATGACGACATCCTGAAGCTTGGCAACGTTGACGCTTGCGGGGAAGGCGGCGAATACCATACCGTTGTGACTGATGGACCGACATTTAAGAAAAAGATTGAAATTCTTGAAACGCAAAAGCATAAGCTTGACGGCGGCTTCGGATACTTAGAAATCAAACGATTCGAAGTCAAGCCGAAGGCAAGGTAAAACTCGAAATGGACAAGACCATAGACGTACTCATAACGCACAACCCGTTAAAAGCCAAGGCATTCCTCGACGAAATCGAAGGCAAAAACCCCTTATTTATTTGTACGATAGCTACAACGGAAACTGGCAAAATCGCTGGAATCTCGGCGGCAGGAAAACACCCCGAATTTACTGATTACACTCCGCCAGCGGACGCTGAACTGCTATTGCTGGGCAAATGCAAATCCATTGCCGGTGTGCCTGTGACTCCTGATGGGATTCCGACGCCGGCGTTGATAACTATGTCGGCTCTACGGTTAGCTGATATTCCCGTGCTTATTGTCAGTGGCGGATTAAAAGTAAAACCGCAAATTCCCTTTTTAGACCTCGGCGGAAGCCCTGGAAGAGACATTCGAAGTGGCAACGCAGTTGACAACGTTTTAGAGGTTATTGAACGGGCTAAAATTGCTGGACAGCAATTGGCTAAGGCTGTTGATTATCTTGTGATTGGCGAGAGCATTCCTGGCGGAACAACAACCGCTCTTGGTGTATTATCTGCTTTAGGCGTTAAAGCTGAAGGAAAAGTAAGCAGCACCTTGCCTGAAAACCCGCACAGCTTGAAAGCGCAAACAGTTAAGGCGGGTTTAGCGGCTGCAGGCGAAAGTTTCGGCAGTTTAGCAAACAATCCCGCTAGGGCTATTTCCTGCGTCGGTGACCCTATGATGGCTGCTTTCTCAGGACTAGTTGTTGGTGCAGCATCGCAAGTTCCAGTATTGATGGCTGGCGGAACTCAAATGAGCGCTGTCTTAGCCCTTGTGAACGCGTTGGAACCTGATGTTCTCTGCAACGTGGCTGTGGGCACCACAAGATGGGTTGCAAAAGACAAGTCATCTGACCTCAAAGGCATAGTTACCCAGTTCTGTGACGTGCCAATTTTAGCTGCCGACTTAAACTTTGGCTCATCACGTTTCCCCGGCTTACAGGCTTACGAAACCGGCATTGTGAAGGAAGGCGTCGGTGCAGGCGGCGCTTCTATAGCGGCTATGGCTAAGCTTGGCGGTGCAGTAACAAAAGATTTATTGCTTAAAGAGATAGAGCGTAATTATGCTCTGCTGATGGATTTGAAGTGAGATGGTTATTAAAGAGTTAAAGAACCTCCTATCTTTCCTAACAATTTTTCCAGTAACAATGGACAAAGACATGCTTTCTGACTGCGCCAAGAACATGTGGGTTTTTCCCTTAATCGGCGCATTTATCGGTTTATTAGCTGGAGTGTTCGGCTGGGTAGCTTACCACTTTTTACCCGGCATAGTAGTGGGCGGCTTAGTTTTAGCCTTGTTGCTGCTTATTACTGGGCTTCACCATACAGACGGCTTATTAGACTTCGGCGACGGCATCATGGCTCACGGCACAGCTGAACATAAAATTGAGGTGATGCATGACCAGCTAACAGGTGCAGGCGGCTTGTCGTTGGGCATCATGACCATGCTGATTACCGCTTTAGCCATCGGTCAGCTCAAAATTGGCTTAATAATCGGCGGCATTATCGCTGTTGAAGCCTCAGCAAAGCTTGCCATGGTTGTTATGGCGTGGGCTGGAAAATCAGTCCACCAAGGCATGAACTCGCCCTTCCTAGAAGTCATGCATGGAAGCAAAGGCAACTTGCTACTGATTGTTGCAGTGGTTATTTCTTTTGCGGTAGCTTTGCCTCTGCTGCATTGGGCTGGTGCTTTCACCGTGCTAGCAGCCATAATTACCAGCTTTGTCATGGTTGCGATTGCGCACAAATACTTCCACGGGGTAACGGGCGACGTGTTCGGAGCAACCAACGAAATAACCAGAATGGTCTGCGTGATTGTTTTGTTGGCGGTGGTTGCATGGGCGTAACAGCGCTTGTTATGGCTGGCGGAAAAGGAACCCGTATGCGAATCGCACAAGAGAAGCCGTTGATTAAACTTTGCGGCAAACCAGTCATCGAGTACGTTCTGGAGGCGTTGAGCAACGCTAAAAAAATCGATTCCGTCGTTGTCGCTGTCAGCACTTGCACGCCTAAAACTGCGAAGTTCATGAGTCAGCTTCCGGTTAATATGGTTGAAACCCCCGGGGTGGATTATGTTTCTGACATGGGTTACGCTGCACAAAACCTCAAATTAGGAGTTTTCTTAGCCATCGCAGCAGACCTTCCACTAGTCACAGGCAAAGTGTTGGATGCCATTGTTGAACGTTATGAGCATTGTGGCAAGCCAGCGTTGACTGTTGCTGTTCCACTTGAAACCAAAACTAAGCTTGGCATGTGCAGCGAGTACTCGTTCAAAATGGACAACAGAGACGTGGTTCCCGTCGGCATCAACGTTATAGATGGGCACAAACGGTACGGTGATGAATGGCTTGACCAAGACATTTTCCTGCTCGACATAGAGGAATTAGCTGTGAACATCAACACAATACAGGAACTGCACCTAGCCGAATGCTTGCTATCTAAATAAAACAAAAGTGTTTTGAGTATCTGGACCTTGCTCATGGAGAGCGATAGTTCCTTTACTGTTCAATCTTAGATTGCTTGCTCTTCAGAACTTGTTCCAGAATTTCCTGCATTTTTCTAGCGTCTATGTCTAGGATTGGTGATTCGCATATTATTGTGGGGTGCAGTTGGAAGTCGACGATGACTTCGGCTAGCATGCGGAAGTCTGGTCCGTACCTTTCTTCGTCGAGTGTATGGTGGCGTTTTTCGCCTTGGGCTGTGAACTCGATTTTTGAGAAGTGGCAGTGCATGTTTTTTAGGGCTTCTGTTCCAAGTTTCTGTTCGACTTTTTCAGCGACTGCCCTGAAATCTTCAGTTTTCTTTAGGGCTCCTTGATGTAGTGCATGCAGGTGCCCCCAGTCAATGACAAGTTGCGTGCCTTCCACTTCTTGACAGAGGGTTAAGATTTCGTCTATGGTGCCTACTTGGAATTTTCTCCCCATCGTTTCAGGTCCAAGCTTCACTCGAATGCCAAGGCTCCTCATTTCGGCGCTAACTTCCTTCAACGCGTCAAGGCATGTTTTGAAGGCAAAGTCTTTTTCGAAGCGCCCGTAAAAGCCAGTGTGAAAAACCATAACGTATGCTCCCATCCAGTCAGCTGCAGTTGCACACGCAATAAGGCGCCGTTTACTTGCTTCCACAACATCCCGTTTACCCGACAAATTCACAAAATACGAGCCGTGCATACTGAGCCTAACATCGTTTTTTATTGCTTCCTCACCGAGTTTTTCAGCATCCACCTGTTTCATCTGCGGCTTTTGACCCCACTGAACAGCTTGGTACTCGAAAGCGTCCAGACCTTCCTCATGGAGAAGCCTTGGAACATCAGGCGTCTTTGCTCCCATAAGTCTGAACATTGGTGGAACTCCTGCTGGACCAAAACGAGTATGCTCAGTCATCTAATCCCTTCCTTTCTTTAGGTTGGTTTGTCATTGAGGTTTTCTCTGTAAGTTAACTAATTATTCTGATTTTCTTTTTACTAATAATGATTAACTTGTTTTTTGCTTCTTTTAGATTTATTTTTTGTTGAGCTGCATTTAGAGCTTCGATGATATTGGCAGGCGTAGCTGGGCTTGCTCTAATGATTATAACCGTAATTTGGCCTTTTTTAAAGGTGTGATAGATTTGGGAAAAGCCTTTATCCATAGTAATGATTGTCATGTTGTTTTTTGCGGCGTATTCTGCTATGGCCTGGTCTTTGGCGCTTTTAAGATGGGTTTGAGAGACGCTTATTAAGTCAAAACCTTTCTCCGTTAGCCATTCCCTGGCATCTCTCGGAACGTTCTCATCAACTATTATTCGAGGCAAGCGATTTGCAATCTCTTTTTAGAAGGTAATTGTTTCCTCGTTCTCTATGCACTTTGAGGCGTAAAGAAGTGCTGCTTTGATGTCTTCCTTTTTAAGCGTAGGGTATTGCCTGAGTACTTCTTTTTCAGTCAAACCGTTGCCAAGAAGTTCGATGATGAGGTAAACTGGAATGCGCGTTCCCTTAATGACTGGTTTCCCAGCTAGAACTTCATGGTCAATTACAATTCTATCCATAACCTCTTCCATGCAACTCACTCAGATACCATTTGGTTGATAATATCTAATGCTTACCATTAAATATATTACAATTACTCCTGCAAAAGTAATCTAAAAACATTCGCGCCCTAGCAACCGACCTAACTGACACCTTGCGTAAATAAGGCTATTTAAGTTAATGCTGACTGTTTAAAATTCCGACAGTATTAGCAGACTTTTGTGTTGCAGTAAGTGGACTATTGTTGGAATCGGCACATAAAAGTGGACATAAACGGCTCCGACTAGGATTCCAACGGTGATTGCTAGCAGCGCATAATCTCCTTTGTGAAGTTTTAGCGCATACAGGTTGGTGCGTTTCTTGGTGGCTCCCCACGCTCTGGACTCCATTGCCTCTGCCAATTCCAGACTTCTTCGGATAGCACTAACAATCAATGGGATAAGCACAGGCACATAATTCCTGATCTTCTTGAGCAAACCTCCCTTCTCCAACTCCAACCCCCTAGCCTTTTGGGCATCCATTATTGTTTGGGCTTCTTCCGCCAGAACAGGAACAAAACGCACTGCGGTGGTAAAGGCGAAAGAGAACTCGTAAGGCACATGGGATTCCTCCAGTGCTAAGCCTAAATGGTCAGGCGAGGTGGTTAGGAAGAAAATTGAGAAAGACTCAATAAGCACCACAAAACGCAGAGTTAACGCAGATGCACTCTCCACGTTAGCAGCCGTCAACGCGTAGCCCGAAGTAAAATAGTCCGTTCCAACGTTAACTACAAAAATAAACACTGCCAAAAAAGCGGCTCCTCGAAGTGAACGAAGCCACTGCCTTTGAACACGTGCTAACAAAACAAAAGGAATCTGCAAAACAAACAGAAAAAGCAACGGAATAATTTGGTAGAAAATAATGGCGACTGCAAAAATTGAAATGACGTAGGCGAATTTTACTCGCGGGTCTAAATTATGGATTGGAGAGTAAACTTTCCTAAACTTTAAGCCGTCAAAAACGCTCATTTAATCGGTTTAGTCTCCTTGGCGTTTAGGATTATTTTTTCTGCTTCGTAAATGTCAATAATGTTTTTCGGAAGTCCCAGCTGCGATAATTTATTGAAGATTTGAGCTATTTGTGGCAAAACAATTGATGATTCAGCTAAAACATCGGGGTTTGTAAGTATGTCTTTTCCAATGCCTTCTGCAACAATTTTTCCTTCCTTCATCAAAACAACTCTAGGATTGCATTCAGCCACAAACTCCACATCATGCGTGACAATAACGACAGTTTTCCCTTGAGTTTGCATCTGCACTATAAACTGACGCAGTATTTCCTTTTGCTCATGGTCCTGCCCAATAGTGGGTTCATCCAAAATCAAAGCTTGCGGGTCCCAAGCCAAAACGGAAGCCAGTGCGACCCGTTTCCGCTCGCCTCCGCTAAGAAGGAAAGGTGAAGTTTTCCTGTACTGCGTTAACGCTAAAAGATTCAAAGCCCATGTTACCCGCTTTTCCACGACCTCTGGTTCGAACCCGAAATTTTTGAGGGCAAACGCGATTTCATCTTCTACTGTTTCGCTGAATAATTGGTGGTCTGGGTTCTGGAAAACAAAACCCACATTTCTAGCTAAAGCGGCAACGCTTGTTTTAGTTGTTTCAACGCCATCCACACTGACTTTTCCCAATGTGGGTTTCAAGAGTCCATTAAAATGCTTGACAAACGTTGATTTTCCAGCGCCGTTTTGCCCCATTATCGCAACGAATTCGCCGTCTTTTATGGTAAGGGAAACACCCTTCAAAGCTTCCACTTTGTTAGGATACGAAAAATAAACGCCTTCGGCAACAATCATTTGGCTTTCAACATCTCCAACAGCTGGTCAGCCAGTTCTTCAGAAGACAATGGGGTATTGCCGCTGAGGTTTAAGCCGTCTTTTTTTAGCATTTGATACAGCAATGTGGCTTTGGGGATTCCTACTCCGATTAAACGCGTTTCTTCCGTGCTGAGAATTTCTCTTGGGTTTCCTTCGAACCGCACTTTCCCTTCATCCATAACTATGAGGTGGTCCGTGTATTTTGCCGTTAAGTCCAGTCTATGCTCCACAAGGATGACAGTTATTCCCTGCTTTTTATTTAATTCATAAATTACTTCGAAAATTTTCTCAGCGCTCAATGGATCAAGGAAAGATGTCGGCTCATCCAAGACAATAATTTCCGGCTCCATGGCAAGAACACACGCAATTGCCACGCGCTGCTGCTGCCCTCCCGAAATCTCGTGTGGTGACCGTTCACGCAAATCATAAATGCCTGTTTGGTTCAGTGCCCAATCAACTTTTTTTCTCATTTCCTCTCGGGGAACCCCAAGGTTTTCCAGCCCGAACGCCACGTCTTTCTCAACAGACAGAGCGAACAGCTGGTTTTCTGGGTTCTGAAACACTAAGCCCACATGTTTTGCCATTTCGTATGTGTGATGCTTAAGCGTGTCTTCTCCTGCAACAGAGATTTCGCCCGTCAATTCCCCTTGATAAAAATGCGGGATTAATCCGTTGAAGCATCGGCACAAAGTTGTTTTCCCGCAGCCGCTTGGTCCGGTAATTAAAACAAACTCGCCCTTCTCCACTTTAATCGAGACATCAATAATTGACGGTTTAGATGCGCCCGGATAAGTGTAGGTGAGGTTTTTTGTTTCAATTATAGCCATTTTTTTGTGCCTGCCACTTTAAGCGTGAGAGTTTGCTCATTTAAGCGTAGCTACGCATTTTTGGGTATTTTATCTCTCAAAAGCAGCAGACACTGCTTAAGCGTTGGCTCTATCTCTCCAATGCCGCTCACCCCAGCCGCCATGGCGTGACCTCCGCCGACTCCTTGCAAGTACTCACCTAAAGGCGCCGCGATGTCTGTTCCCAAATTGACACCCGCCTGCTCAGTGAACTGGCGTGTGCAACGTAGACTTACCGCTATTTTCCCGTTTTTCTGCCCCGCAACAGCCGACACGTGCGCACCCAAATCAACTAGGGCTTTAGCTGCTGGGGCTTGATAAGCGCTAACATGGGAGAGGGCAATTATCCACCTGTTGATTCTTACGATTTTAGCTCTTTTACAAGCCTTCAATTTTGCTAAACGCTCAGAAGAGTCTATTGGTAGAGCAAACTGCGCCAGTGTTTCTTGCACGTCGATCCCTTGAGTTACCAATTTAGCGACGGTTTGGAACGTCGACGAATTTGCCAGGGCAAAATGCCTCGTATCAAAAGCTATGCCGACGAATAACGCTTTAGCCTCGTTCGGGTCAGGATCAGTTTTTGCTTCCATGAAAAGCTTATAGATTATTTCACAGTTGGCGGCTGCTTTCTCATCTATTATGCATAAGTTGCAGATTTTGGCTGTTTCTGGGTTCGGCGAGTGATGGTCAATAATTACTTTTGGCGCTGCAGATTTTTTTATTGTTTCAGCCACTTGGTCAAGCTGTTCAATAGTGTTCATGTCCAAGAGTACGATGACGTCTGCTGATTCAATGTTCGGGTTCAAGTTAACAGTTATAGGCAGATATTCAAGAAGCAGCTTAGAAGGCTTATTGATACCTTGAGGACACCCAACTTCAATTATAACATTCGGCATAAACCGTTTCAGCAAACCCTGTAACGCGTAAGCTGAGCATACTGCGTCAGCGTCTGCACTGCGGTGGCATAATAAAAGGACAAAAGCTGCTTTATTATCTTCCAAAATTTTTGTTAGGTTTTGGAAATCGTTCATTTTATTTTTCTCAAATAGTTTTCACTGGCTTTATGTGCTTCGTTTATGGCTTCTTTAACCAGCATTTGTACATCAATGTCTTTAGCTGCTGGCGTCAATTCAAGGTCTATTTCTACAGTAACGTCCACTGGTTTTGACCCGGCAACCTCCACACAAATATCCAACTTATCAACCATCTTAGAGCGAACTTTAGAGAGAACGTATTTTCTGGCCGCGTTCTCTGCTGTTGAACATAAAGTTTCTATTTGCTCAGTGGTTAGCTCTGGTATTCCCAGCTCTACCGCAAGCATTCACCTCTACGATGATGGCTGAGGAGGTGGACCTAGGTCTTCTTGGAGTTTTGTCTGTGCTTCTTTAATTTGGCTGCGCATTCTTTCTTCTTGTCTTGCCAGAACAGTGCTTCTTGTATCCAAAAGCTCTTTTCGCTCAACGAGTTCTTCGGTTACTTTCGGCTTCTCTGCCTTAACCAGCAATGAACCGATTGCCTTGTAAATAACCGCGTCTTCAGCTGTTTTTTGCAGTTCAGCTACTGTCTGCTCTACTTCTGTTTTTTCCATTTCAACCTGCTGTTTCTGCGCTAAAATTGACTGTAAGGTTTGCTGCAGTTGCTGCAGTCTAAGAAGCCTTTCTTGCACGTTAGGCGGTAATCTTGAAAGTTCATCACTCAAATTTTATCCTTCCGTATCCAGCAATAAGATAAGCTCTTAATTAAGTATTTCC
>CAWJIN010000034.1:0-11772 GCA_963842865.1 Candidatus Bathyarchaeota archaeon
TTAGAGCGAACTTTAGAGAGAACGTATTTTCTGGCTGCGTTCTCTGCTGTTGAACATAAAGTTTCTATTTGCTCAGTGGTTAGCTCTGGTATTCCCAGCTCTACCGCAAGCATTCACCTCTACGATGATGGCTGAGAAACTGGACTTAGGTCTTCTTGGAGTTTTGTCTGTGCTTCTTTTATTTGGCTGCGCATTCTTTCTTCTTGTCTTGCCAGAACAGTGCTTCTTGTATCCAAAAGCTCTTTTCGCTCAACGAGTTCTTCGGTTACTTTCGGCTTCTCTGCTTTAACCAACAATGAACCGATTGCCTTGTAAATAACCGCGTCTTCAGCTGTTTTTTGCAGTTCAGCTACTGTCTGCTCTACTTCTGTTTTTTCCATTTCAACCTGCTGTTTCTGCGCTAAAATTGACTGTAAGGTTTGCTGCAGTTGCTGCAGTCTAAGAAGCCTTTCTTGCACGTTAGGCGGTAATCTTGAAAGTTCATCACTCAAATTTTATCCTTCCGTATCCAGCAATAAGATAAGCTCTTAATTAAGTATTTCCAACAAAGACAAATGTTAACGCAAGCCTACTGAACATTATCGAGTTCCCATGTAAGCGTTGATTAGCTTTAGGCTGGTTTCCATTTGAATATACAGGTATGCTGCAAAAACTGAACATTGTTAGATTGTTTGTGAAGTCTTTTTAAGAAGTCCTAGGCATTAAACCACCATAAAAAGGAGTTAACTGTGACGCAAGCCTGCCAAATACCTTTCAAGCTCCATAGTAAACCTGCCTGTAATCTTAACAGACGCAAAATTGTTTGCAGTTACTATTATACTCTAATGGGCAGGATTTTTTATTGCAGTAAAATAAGTAGTTTTATAAGTTATATCAAGGGCAGATAATCTATAATCAGGCTTAAGGGCGCTTTGGCTTGGTGGAAAAGGAGAGTTTGGATTCAAGTAAGAGGATTGCTATTCCAGACGACCTTATTCGCACCTTAGCTATGGTTTTAGTTATACTGCTTCATGCATCAAATGAAACGTTGCAAGTATCTTCTGTGCCATTGGCGTATTGGTGGACCGCAGTTGTTTACAAAAGCTTAGCTTTGTCGTGTGTTCCATTGTTTGTTTTGTTAAGTGGGGCTCTGTTGCTTCAGCCCGCTAAACTCAATGAGCCTATAAGGGTGTTTCTTAAGAAACGGTTAAGCCGTATTGGATTGGCTTTTGCTTTTTGGAGCGCAGTTTATATTGCATGGAGCTTTTACATCAGTAAATTCCCATTAACTTTAAGCAATATTAGCCAAGCCATATGGTACAGCCTATTCAGTGGGGCCTACTATCAATTTTGGTTCATTTACCTTATAGTTGGCCTTTACTTGATTACTCCAATTTTAAGGGTAATAATAGCTAACGGCGACTTGAGGATTATTCGGTACCTAATTTTGCTTTGGTTTGTAGGTGTGGCTGTTGTGCCTCTTATCCAATTGGCTAGCGGTTACACTTTGAACAGCAACGTCTTTGTAATCGGCGGTTGGATAGGCTACTTTGTTTTAGGCTCATACTTGCAGAGGGTAAAGTTGCGATCTGCCATTTTGTACGGTTTATTAATCATATGTTTTATTTGGACACTATTTGGAATCTGGTTAATGAATTATCCATTAAGCGGCCTGCAGCAGAACTTCTTCTTTTTTGATTACCTGGCAGCAAACGTAATCATAGGTGCAGCTGCCTTATTCATGATTCTAATAAAGTTCCGTCCAGACTGGCCGGGAAGCAACCACAAAATTACCGGCCGTATTGCACTGGCAATAAGCGCGAACACTCTGCCTATTTTCCTGTTTCATGTAATAATTTTAGAGTCATTTGAAAGAGGCTTCTTTGGCTTCACATTAAGCGTTACAACACTAAATCCACTTATTGAAATCCCATTAATCACAGTTCTAACGCTTTTCGTTACTCTCGGCTTAGTCCTATTAATGCGAAAAGTACCCATCTTGAAAAAACTCATCGGCTAAAATACGGTAAAAACCCCTATGTTGAATCTGAATTGATGGCCTCATAAATTATATTAGCAATTATTTGTGCGCCCTCGCAATCAGGGTGGACGCCGTCTAGGAAATACTCAGGATGATTGATTAAGGGTGTGTAAACATTTATAATAGGCAAGCCTAGCGTGCTTGCTACTTGCTCTATGCGGGGAATTACTCCGTCCGCAAAGCTGGTTCCGTTCAAATTAAGCATATTGTTAAAGATTGGAGGCGGCTCCACCAGAAAAATTTGCGGTTTACTATTCAGTGCTTGGATGCTATCTATTAATCTCTCGTAATCAGCTACGAAACTGTTGATTTGCCGATAAATGTCTGTTCGGGCATCGTTTGTTCCAAGCAGTATAATGACGGTTGTAGGCTCAAAAATCTCAGCATCATAGAATGCAGGTTCAAAATAGTATGGCCTGGCGGTATCGAAGTTTACTGTCGCTCCGCTAATACCAAAGTTACCCACAACCGAATTATTGCCAAGCAACGACTGCAGATAAGCTGGGTAACCAGTAATTTCAGTGAGGCTGTCACCAAGACAAGCAACACGAGCTAATTTACCATCAGCGCTGTTGCTTGCAAGATTTTCTGAAAAAACTGCAATTAAGCTTAATGCTATCACTAGAGCTATGCTAACTGCCAAGATTCTCTTTCTTTTTGGGTTCATGGTAAATTCTTCGACACAAGCGGTTTATTGACCTAACGTTGAGTCAACTGAAAGTTGGTGCACAGAAGTTCTTTTGCTTTACGGTCTCCAAGCAAAAATTTAGGTTCCCAAAATAAAATCAAAAATCAGTTAGCATACTACGTCAGCTATAACCTCGGCAGCTCATTTTTCTGAAAGTATTTTTAGGCATAACTCATTGTTTTTAAGATTTTTTCCCAAGAAAACTGAAAAAATTGTTTTGTAAGTTTTTTAAGCAGCCCAAACATTAAACAAACCTTGAAGGGAGAAACCAAGTGGAACGCGCTAAAGTCACAAAAGAAGAGTTACTTGAACAAGATACACGTTTTCTAGCCGTTTATGTGGAATCAAAAAATTCATGCATGATAATGCTTAGCGAAAAAGAAGACAAGCTTGGAACTCTGGCAATCGCCGTTCCCAAACCCAAAGACATGATTGGCGTAGCCACCTCATCGGTGCTTTTAGGAGACAGGAACGTTATTTCAGCGAGAATGTTCGCTGAGTATGTGGCTTCAAAGAAGGGAAAAATAGCCCTCGTTTCAGTTTATCTAGACAAACTTGACGAAATGAAAGCACAAGCATTCTTCATGCACCTCATCGAAAAACTAACTCAAGCTGAAAGCCCAAAGGAGTCCACTGCAACCTAAACGCTTAACTCTAATTATCTTCCAAAATTATGGAAAACCTAAAATGATTAGCAAACTAACAACCAGCGATTTTCGAGCAATACTAACCGTGGTGAACGATGCCGCCATCGCCTATAAAGGCAAGATTCCCAGCGATAGGTGGAAAGAACCTTACATGACAGCGCAAGAGCTTAAAAAGGAAACCCAAAGCGGAGTACGATTTTACGGCTGGATAGAAAACAATGTTCTGGTTGCCGCGATGGGGATTCAACCCGTCAACGATGTTACTTTAATTAGGCATGCATACGTGCTAACAGGTCACCAGCGGAAAGGATATGGAGAAAAACTCCTGAAACAATTGCTAGACTTATCTGACACGTCCAAGGTTTATGTTGGAACATGGGAAGCAGCAACCTGGGCAATAAAATTTTATCAAAAAAACGGATTCAATCTAGTTTCAACTGAGGAAAAGAATAAACTTTTAAAGAAATACTGGAGCATTCCAAAACGGCAAGTTGAAACATCGGTAGTGCTTGAACTAAAAAGGCAACCCCAATGAAAGAAACACTCATCTTAAAAGTTGACCCAGAAACCCCAGACCCCGCAAAAATACAAATTGCCGCGCAAATCATCCAAAAAGGTGGATTAGTGGCTTTTCCAACAGAGACAGTTTACGGTTTAGGCGCAGATGCACTCAATCCAGACGCTGTCTTGGCACTTTTTGAGGCAAAAAAGAGACCCTTAGATAACCCGCCGATCGTCCACGTAGCAAACGCGAGCGAAGTCTACAAACTAGTACAAGCAGTCCCAGAGAAAGCTAAGTTGCTGATGAAAAAGTTTTGGCCAGGACCATTAACACTAGTTTTCAAGCGCTCAAGCATAGTCCCAAACGTGACAGTTGCAGGCTTAGATACCGTTGCGATTCGAATGCCAAAACACAAAGTTGCCTTGGCATTGATTAAGCAAAGTAGTCTTCCTATCGCTGCTCCAAGCGCGAACCTTGCAGGCAAACCTAGCCCAACGACCGCCAAACATGTTTATGAAGACCTTAACGGAAGAATCGACGTCATTCTCGATGGCGGAGCCACAAGTATCGGTGTTGAATCGACTGTTGTAGATTTAACTGTTGATCCGCCTGTGGTTCTTCGTCCTGGAGGAACATCTTTTGAAGCATTAAAGAAAGCCCTCGGTGACGTGAAACTTCACCCTTATGTTCAAGCTGAAGAGGAATTGCCGCTGGAAAAAATACGGTCTCCCGGAATGAAACATAGGCATTATGCGCCTAAAGCAGAGGTTATTCTTGTTGAAGGAGCAATTGCCGCCGTCACAAGCAAAATAAAAGAGCTATCAGAATCTTACAGGCTTAAAGGCGCAAAAGTAGGCATCTTAGCCACTGATGAAACACAAGCCGTCTACAAAGCAGACGTGGTTAAGTCTCTGGGCAGCCGCTTCAACTTGGCAGTTGTTGCCCAAAACCTATTCCGTCTATTAAGAGAAGTTGACGCGGAAAACGTTGACGTTATAATTGCTGAAGGCGTATCTTCCGAAGGAATCGGTTTAGCCATCATGAATAGGTTGCGTAAAGCGTCAGGTTACCACATTATCAAAGCAGAATAGCACTGGATTATCTGTGGATGAGCGAAAGAAGATTATCTAAACTTATTGTAGCTACACGAAGAACGCTGGCAGCTGCACCATAATAAACAAAAAGGGATCATCCAAAATTACGTTATGCCTTCGCATAATTATTTTTATCTTTGCTATTCACAAGCAGAAACTAAGCTATTTACTTGGGCGTTGCTCCATGAGAAAAATTTATATTTAAATATAAACTTTGGGAGAGCGAAATATCAGTTCTTATTTCTTTTCTTGAGAAACAGATATTTGTTTTTATTTTTTCGGTCATACTTTCACTCTTCCTCTGGGAATAAAATATCTCCCGCGTCAACAAATAAACCGTCCGCTTCGCTATCTTCCACGCCGTCATCATGGGCTTCTTTTTCAAGCTGTTCGGCTTCTTCTATCTCTGCTTTTGTTGGCGGGACATAATTTGAGCCGTTTAACCAGCGTCTTAGTCTTTGAGCTAAGGTCGGTTTCTGTGGTTGTTGCGCATTGACGTGGTTTTCGTTGTTTGTTGTCATTTTTGGTTTACTCCTAACGTAGTTTATCTTTATAGCAATGGCAAACCGATATATAAACGTGCCTCAAATTAGCCTTGAATCCAGTTTCTAACCTAATTGCACAACAGAAATACAAAAACAAGCCCAAAACAAGCCCAAGTGCCACATACCCTCAAATTTGGGGAAAATTTGATTTTAGCCACGGATTTTTTAGTGTTTCCTAAACCGTTTACCGCAATCCCGACATTGCCCTTCTTTGCATAGGGTCGGCGAAATTCGATTTGCCTTGAAAGGGGACAGACTGTCAAACCTTTCAGTTTTCCAATGGCTCAGGTGGCTCGGGAGTTGAAGAAAACAAGGTACATAGCCCGCTTTTTTGGTGAAATTTGATTCTCGTTGTCCGATTCCTTTTATATAATGTTCAATATGGCTGGTAGAATCTTTTTCATAGTAGAATCTTTTTTATTGAGAGTTAAAGACGTGTCGGGGTGGGTTTTGAGGGTATAATAAACTAACCTACTTTTGGGTTCCTACTGTTGAATTTGAGTTCCTATGTGTTTTATGGTTGATTGTTGGTTTAAGGATGGGGTCGAATCATGGCATCGAACTTAGACGCATCGACAACGTTAACGAGAACAGTTTTTGGCTCATAAAATACGCTGTGACAATCACGGCAAGAATATCTTTGCTTGTTCTCGTGCTGGGTGTGTCTTACTCCGCGTTTCTTTATGCGGGTACTGCCACACTTAGGGCATCCTTTAACTTCCATTGCCTAATCGCTCCGCTCGTTCAAGCATCCTACTAAGCCACCTTTCATGGTCTCGGTGTTCAACTTGACACGGGTGATTAACCTCTATTGACGGCTTAACGGGTTTACTTAACTCCTCTAATATCTCTTTATCACTTAATTCTCTATTGTTCGGTATGTAGTTATTTGAGTTATTAGCTCTACTACATGAACAGTAATTAGTTATAGTGTTAGTATTGGTATTGGATAATGTAGAACTAACTTGCGGTTTTTGGTGTTGTTTGGTTAGCTCAGATATTGCTGATTTGATTGTGTAGAATAACTGACTGCGATAATCCTTGTGTCCGATTAGCTTTTGGGTTTCGATTAGGGTTATACCGTTTTGCTTTATGAGGTTTAGCGCGGGTTTATAGAAGAGGTCGGCGAAGCTGATTAGCAGAATTTTAAGGCTTGTTCCGATGTATCGAAAGCGTTCTATAACTTCGGTTTGTGCAACGTCCGAGCCGTATTTAAAGGTTCGCTGTCGCCAATTTTTACATTCTACGGCTAAAATCAGCTTGTCATACCAAAATACCTTGAAATCTACCCCGTTATGGTTATTGTAGTTATCCCAATCTGGGGGCGTGATTCGGTAACCTTCAGTAGCGAGAAACAGAACTTTAAGTATGGCATATATCCACTTTTCCAGAGCTATGCCGAGTTTTTCCCGTCTTGTTAGGTTCACCTTGCAGTTCAGCCTCACATATGTTCTATTTATGTTTTGTGCTTATTTCATTAAAAGAAGAATGAAAATAGCCCTATTTAAATTTAACGGCTGTTTAATCAGTTGATTAATTAATTAAACCTCAAATTAGGCGTTTTTAATCAGTTGATTAACTTGATGCTTTTTCATATTCAGCTTTTTGACAGAAAAGTGCTTTTTCGAGTGCATGGTGAGACTTGAGGTAAAAAAGCGGATTAGAGCAAAACTTAAAACCAAATATTTTGAAATCAGCAATTATGGAAAACAAGGAATGGCAAGTATTCAAGGATGAATTATCAAAACAGATTAATTTGCTTACAGAAAAAGCAAAAAGCAATGAAACCCAACGAAAGGAAATTCAACAATTTTGCGCAAAGATGTTAGAAGCAAATGAGAAAGCTCTTAAAAAAATGGAAGATTGTTCAGCATTCAGCAGAGTTTTAGGAAATTGCTCAACTAAGAACTTAAAAAAAGATTGCGGTATCATTTATTTAGCGCAATATTTGTGGATTTACGAGAGTTTGTATATGCCTTGTGTCAACTATCTTTGTTACTTACTTATCATGAATGGTCATGACCTTCGAGATTATCATGATAACTATGCTAACACCTTAAAGGATATAGAAAGTATGAATTGCTCGCTTAAAATGAAATTTCTCATAGAGCACAATTTCAAAATCATAGTGAGAAATACTGATAGAAATATGAGAAACGGAATAGCTCATCAAGATTACACTATAGATGACAACGGAGTAATTAAAATAAGGAATAATGAAGTGGACATAGTAGAAAAGATAGGTCAACTATTTGATTTCTGCATGCTTTTCTGGAAAAATTATACTTCAATCCAAACGGAAATAAATAAAAATCTGGCGCAAGAATTAGGGGTAGACCCAAAGCAACTTTGATGATAAGTCTTAAATCTGCATAGCGTAGAAATAACGTTAAATGAGGTAATGGGTGTGTATATAGGCGAATCAAGATGGTTTTGCCCTATCTGCAAACAATGGGATAAAGCTAAAAATATGGTTCCAGCCGAAATAAGTGGTGTGCCACTTAGAGATGACACAAACAAGATTCACCAAAACGCAACATGGTTTGGGCAAGCTCATTTAAAGTGTATTGAAAAATATAATGAATCTCACGAACCGAAATATTCAATCCGTGAGTATGATGAGAAAGATAAGTTTTTGGGAAATGCAACACCTATATAGTTGGAATAAGCCTTTAGCAAATCTTAAATCTGCACATCACGCTGCTTCTATGCTAAGATTGCTCCGCAATGAATACATAGAGAATCGCTTGATTTGTTCTTGGTTCCACAGTATTTGCAGTATATCATTTCTGGAAGTTTTCCTTTAGCGATAAGAGCATTAATAGCTGTTGCCCATTGTTGACTTGTAGCTTTTATTTTGTTCTTTAATGCCATGTTTCCAGCTATTGTATCGCCTATCCCGCCGAACAATATTAGTCCAACAGAAGATAATGTAGTGCCCATGTCAACGTCTAACTTAATTTTAGTTTTTGAACCATCTTTGAATATTATGCCTAAAGCACCTTCGTTTTCTACAATTGCCATTGCCATGTCCGATATCATAAAAATAAGGCTTTCTTTTTTTGGGTCATTATTCGCTGGTTGAATATGGAACGCTTTAGTCGTTAACACATAGTTTTTAGAGCGAAGTAAAACAATGTGTTGTTTATTGTTTATTTCAGAAACGTATTTTATGAGTTCTTCCTTATTGGCTTTCGTCCCATATTTCCAGCTATTGTCTATTTTCATCTCATCCGTGCCCATACTTATCATCTCCTAAGCGAGCGCCCGCAATTTGGGCAATCTGGAATTCTCACTTTTCCTTCGCCTCAAACTATATTGTTTTATTGTGGTAAAGATTGATAAAGACTTTATGAATTTCAGTTAATTTTCTCAGTTTTAGGGCTATGTTCAAAAGTCTTAAATCTGCATAGCATAGAAAATAATCAGTAATTAGATTGATATTTCAATCGCTTTTTATGTTCCACTATATGTTGCCGTGTAGCTGAGTGTATTGCCTTTTGCAGTTGTCAGGTTTATTGTGTACTGTGCGCTATTAACAAAGGCAGTTGCAGAGGTAAGGGTAACGGTTCCCGTGGTTCCTTCATTAATGATTAAAGTTAATGGATTCATTGGTGCAGTATTTCCATCAATGGTTGCTGTAACTATTGTTACGTTTGTTGAGCCAATGTTTTGAACCGTAACGGTTACTTGGGTATTGCTATTAAATACAACATTTGTTATTGATGCTTCTTCTGCATTTCCCAAGAATCCTATTGGAGTAGGAAGAGAAAATGTAGAAGAATAGAGTATTGGGGAATAAGAAGGAGAATATTGAACTCCACCTCTATAAAGCTGAAGATAGAATGTGTTTTCTATTCTTATGACTGTATTCGCAGTATTCGCACCGCTAAGGTCATTTAGAAAAGTTAGCTCAGAGACTTTAGTGAAATTAGACAGTTCATACTGGTATTCTGCTTTTATTGTGTTATTGTAAATGTTTAAATTAGAAAGGGTAATCTGGGAACCACTGAGATATTGCATCTCAAATGAGTCTGCTTTTGCAGTTGCATTTGCGGCGTTATTTACAGAAAATGACTGAAATAAGAAAGCAGTTATGATTATACTCAAAGCTATAATCACACCGATTAGAGCCAAATATTTTCTATTCATTTGCTTTTCCTGATTCTTTATTTTTTGTAATACTTATACGATTTATGAATCTGAAATAAGAACGAGAAGAGTATAAGTCTTAAATCTCAATAGCGTAGAATAGAAGACATGAGGGAAAAATTTGGGAATTTACAGATGCAGAAATTGTGGTTATGAAAATAATTCGTATTTTGACCTATGCCCTAAATGCGGCAAAAACCAACAGAGACGTGGTTATGAATCAGCAATAGACCTTAGCAAATCTTAAATCAGAAAAGCGTAGAAATAGCGTAAACATGGATGAAGACGAAAAAGAATTTACGAAGGGTCAAACGGACTTTAAAATATTAGTTGAAATTTGTTTAACACTTTCAACTTTAACAGGAATATTCTTAGTTGCATTTGCCGAATTACACATGAATATATTTCTTATTTTAGCTTTGATAGTGTTTTTATTCGCTATAATAACTGCTATATTGGCGATTATGAAAAGAAGGAAAATGAATAAGCCTTCACTCTATAGCGAATTGAAAGAAGAATTAAGCACGCGCTAAGAAAAACAAAGAAAAACGAGACAAAAAGGGGAAAAGAGGTAATTAATCCCATACCTTTTTCTTTTCTGGTTTGTTGCGTTCCTCTTCCGCTTTCAGTTTTTGCTGTTCCTCAAAAGTTGCTTTCAACTGGTTAAAGTCGGTCATCATCTTGTTTATGCTTAACCCATTATCAACCAGTCGCTGTTCAAGGAACTTGATTCTTTTCTCGTTTTGTTCTTTCACTTTGTCAGCTTCGGCTTTTGCTTCGTCAAGTTCGCTTTTTAGTTCTGGTACGGTTTCAGGAATCAGATAAGGAAGACACATTTTAAAAAGTTCTAAAAGTTCAGCGTTTGGTTTATCCTCTTCACTCTTATGATTAGCGTATGATGATTCTATCCCTGTTGGTTTATGGCTAACAAGCGGTTTAGCTAAATTTGGGTTTGCCTTAACTTTTGGGTTTTCAAGAACCGTACTTATAACGTCTCTGAAATCGTGAGGCGAAAAGTGTTTTTGTATGTTATCGCCAAAAGCCAATATAGAAGCATCGGTAAAAGCATCATTGAAATTAACCATTGTAGAGCCTTTTTTGCTTCCATGTGGATTTATGTGATATGACATAAAAATAGGTGAATCCTCATTGTAGGCTATGCCTTTCTGCTTTAGTTCTTTCTTGTATTCTTCTAACTTTTGAACCGTGTAACTGTGTAGAAATCCTATGTGTTTAGCTTTTTTATAGCGTCCTTTGCCTTGACCTTTCAACCTATCAGCTTTAACATATATCCAATAAGGCACTTGTGCATCATTGAGAGGTTTCAAGTCTTTCCATGTTAATTTTTTCAGTGTACCGACTCTAACAGGGCACGATTCAAGGAACCATAGCAAAAAGACGTTTCGCGCATTTGGCATTTTCGACTCCAACTTAACGCAATCCTCAACAATTGGGGTTCGCTGTTTTCTTTCAGGGGGTTCTATGCTTTTACCTGTTTGTTTAGCTAAGTCACGCAAATTGGCAGAATAGAAACTTTTAACAGTTGTTAGAATCACCAGTTTGTTACTTTGGGTTATATCATCATTAGCTAAATAATCCATCAGAACCTTATCGGCTTCATTCGGGTTTATCGCTGTTTTGCCTTGCCGAATCATCATAACAACATCAACAACGTTAGGCTTGAGTAAAAGCAATTCATCGGGATTTTTGCCTAAATCATCACAATATTTCTTTAGCCATCGGGTATAGGTTTTTTCGGTTACTTCGCTGTTCTTCATTTTTTCGTTATAGAATGTTCTTCCACTTTCAAAACTGAGTAGCCACGCCTTATCACTGTCAGTCAATCGGCTCACTGTATATCACCTCTCAGCAAGCTAAAATTAAAGAATTCTGGATTTCCACTATGTATTCCAATATTTGACTCTGCCAAAAAATTTATATTTAAATATTTGATTGTTGAATTCCGTTTATAATTAAGAAAATACAAACTTGGTGAAAATTATGTCTACAGGTGGAGGAACAGTCCCAGTTCTAGTATTGAAAGAAGGCACGGGAAGAACAACTGGCCGTGAAGCCCAAAAAAACAACATCATGGCTGCAAAAATAGTGGCTGAGGCAGTGAGA
>CAWJIN010000035.1:0-264376 GCA_963842865.1 Candidatus Bathyarchaeota archaeon
GGAATTCGCCTTGAAGCTGGGGATTTATCCTGAAGAATTGGGCTGGGCTTTTGACTTGAAGTACGATTCCCTACCCAGTTTTGGGGTTCAAAGAAGTGGCTTGCTTACTGACTACATTGAATCCGTGAATAGAAATTAGCCTGACCCATTAACCGTTAAGCTAATGAGCATGATTTGGGCTTATTTTCTAGTAATAACATCAAATATTGCCTTAATTTGGTAAAGTGGCGCAGGGAGGGGGAAACTAACCTCAAAGACGCCAATATGTTTTGGGATTTCCTCTCTTTGACACCTGAATCGCTGCATCAAGTAACTATCCTTTTTTCTGACAGGGGAACGCCAAAGTCTTTCCGCAACATGAACGGCTACGGCAGCCACACATTCAAATGGTACAACGAAGCAGGCGATTATTTCTGGGTGAAATACCACTTCAAAACAGACCAAGGCATCCAGAACTTAACTCGAGAAGAGGCTGAGCACATGAAAGGAGTTGACCCCGACCATGCTACCCGCGATCTTCACGACGCAATCCAACGGGGCGAGTACCCGTCTTGGACGCTTCAGGTGCAGATCATGCCTCCGGAAGATGCAGAAACCTATCGCTTCGACATTTTCGACGTCACGAAAGTGTGGCCCCACGCTGACTATCCTCCTATTAATATTGGTCGAATGGTACTGAACCGCAACCCGGAGAACTATTTCGCTGAAGTAGAACAAGCCGCGTTTTCCCCAGCAAACTTTGTACCGGGCATCGCTGCTTCACCAGACAAAATGCTGCAGGGACGCTTATTTGCATATTACGACGCTCACCGCTACCGCCTTGGACCCAACTATCATCTGCTTCCAGTGAACAGGCCAAAAGGCGTAGAAATGAAGAACTACGAGCGGGACGGCTTTATGCGGTTTGACTCAAATGGTAAGGGCACGGCTAACTATTACCCCAACAGTTTTAATGGTCCCGAACCAGACACACAAGCTGCTGAACCAACATTTGAAGTCTCAGGGATCGCAGCCCGGCAGCGATATACCTATCCAAACGATGACTTCATTCAACCTGGAGAACTGTACCGAAAAGCTATGACGGAACAGGATCGAAACCATCTCATCGGCAACATTGTTTCCCACCTCCGAAACGCTAACAAAGAAATCCAAATTCGACAAACGAAACTCTTCGCCAAAGCTGATGCAGAATATGGCCGCCGCGTCGCTGAAGGATTAGGATTAGAAATGGAAAAACCCGAAATCCTGTACGCCGCAGGACCCTCAACCACATAACCTCTTTTTCTTTTTTTCAAACTTCGATGCAACTCGTTTTTAGAAGTTGACTAATCCATGCTCTTGGAACATTTAGCTGCAGGGTTCTTTGTGGAAAAAAGATTCTTGGATTTGCACTGTAGAGTATCCTGTCAACGCAGCTGTGAAAACGAGAGTTGCTAAAGCTGCAGGGTGGCTGTTCTGTGGTGAGGTTTGTGAGCGGGCTTGGATATACCTATGTTATGGAGTATAAAGCACAAAACTTCGGGGATAAGTAATTATAATTCATAAACCGTATTTTTAGATTAAAACCACTTCCAGTTGTGGTTCCAAATGCCAGAGAAAAGCGTTTCTAACGTCGACATATTCGGCTTGTTATCAGAAGAGAGCCCTGAGCAGGCAAAAAAGAAGCGCAGACAAGAACTTTTGGAGCCAACAGGCATAAAAGAACTATTCAAGGAAGGAAAAATAAGCATAAACAAGTACACGTGCGATGGCGTGCAATGCAAATTATGCATTAAAGCCTGCCCAACTAACGCTTTATACTGGAAAAGCGGAGAAGTTGGAATCGTCGAGGACTTATGCGTTTACTGCGGCGCTTGCGTGTTAAACTGCATGGTAGACGACTGCATAAAAATCGAGCGGAAACGCGAGGACGGCAAAGTTGAACACTTCAGCAAGCCACAAGACGTTATCAAGCTTGAAGAGAAAATTAACGGAAAGAAACGTTTTGACCGTGTGAAAGCAATTTTCCCAACCGTTGAAACATACTGCGAAAAATTCCCTGTGAAGACAGAAAACATTAACTTATTTTTAGGAAAATCTACAGTCTACAAGAATGCTGATAAGCAAAAACGTTATTTTAGAAAACTCCGAACAAGAAAGCAACCTAAACATGAGTAAAACTTACAATATAGCCGTGCTTAAAGGCGGCGGCATAGGACCAGAAGTCACAGAAGCAACCATAAAAGTTCTCCAAGTCATCCAAGAAAAATCAGACTTTAAACTTAGGCATGACTGAGGCAACGGTTGCACTCCGAGTGGACAGCTCCATTTTATCTCCAAAACCCTTTTTCGCATAAGCATTTTCCAAGAACAACTTGTCACCAATCTTTAATCCACTAAGGGCTTCTGCGTGGTGACGCCAAGCCGAAACCTGAACAGCACCAGACTCGTCTTTTAGCTCAAAAACCGTTAGCTTCACGGTTTCACCTTTCGACGTGTTTACTTCTTTGCTTTCAGGAACCGTTGAAACTACGCCTTCAACGTTGGCGATTTGGTTCTCAGTTAGGCTGGCTATTTTCGTCAACTGCGGTGCAGCAGTTTGAACATTAACAAAACTGGTGAAGTCAACGTGGACTTCTATGGCGCCGTTTTGGGTTTCTTTCACTTTAGCGTTACCCAATTGCAAACACGCGTTCGCTTTGAGGTTTTTTTCTAATTCTTGGGCTTTTTCATTCCAAGCAACCACAGTCACTTCTCCAGAATCATCCGCTAAAGTGAACCGCATGACTGTTCCATCGCTTTGATCACTTCGGGTAAACTTTGTTAAGCCTAAAACCACTTTTACATTGCCCGAAAGATGCACATTCCCAGACGTTTTATTTAGAGAACCTATCTTGGTAGCAAACTTGTCGATTGTTGGGTATTCGCTGGCTTTTTCTTTAGGCTCCACTTCAATTTGGCTTTTGCCGCCAAGATGCAACTCAACTTTGCCATACAGATCTTGTCGCGTGTACCCATGAACAAGCCGAACTGCTTGCCCAACTTTCAACTCGCCCTTCTCAACCAAATCAGCCTTCTCATTCCACAGCACCACACGCAGAATGCCGTCGCTATCAGCAACCATTAACGTTGCAAATTTACCAGGTTTTTCTCCTTCGAAAGTTCGAGCTGGAAAAACCGCGATTAATCGTCCCGCTACTGTAACGTCGTTTAAACCAGCGAACAAGCGGCTTGTCGATAGGGTTCCATTGTTGTATATTGTGTTTTGTTGCACTTCAACGCCGTATCTGGCGGCGATTAACCTCAGAATCGTTTCGTCACTAAGTAGACCGCCAGTTCTGGATTTTTCAACCTGTAGTTTTTCAAGAATTTGCTTTTCATTGACCTCTGGATTTTTTTCTATGATTTTTTGGATTATATCTTGGAGAGTCATTTCGTGCCGACACGATAAAGATATAATGATGCTTAAAATTTTTTGCATTCTCCCAGTTACTAACTATGTTTATTAAAAGCGCTGATTTCATTTTTGCTTGAAGCGATGGAGGAAAAACATGTGGATCTTGCAGTTTTTTACGCGATTGGCATAGTGTTGGTTGCTGTTGGAATTATCGTTATTGTTATAGCGATTATTCTAGCCTCCATGCACGGCACTGGGAAGGGCAAGGTCAAGGGTGCGGGTGTAATCATGATTGGTCCTATTCCGATAATTTTTGGGACAGATAAGAAATCAGTTAAATCTGTTTTGGCGCTTGCTTTAGCCCTCACCATAACGCTTGTGATAGCTATGGTAATATATTACTGGTTGTTGAGGTAAACTGGCATGTTAAGTGAGCAGGAAAATGAGGACGAAGGCATCACTGTATCCAGTAGGCTTTTTGGTTTTTTGATTTTAGGAATTGCTTTAGTTTTCGCGGGCATAGTGGTTTTGGCGGTTGTTTCCTTGTTTTTAGGCAGTTCAGGAAGTGTTGGAGTTGTTATTTTTATCGGTCCATTTCCGATCGTTTTTGGTTCAGGACCGAACGTCGGTTGGCTTATCTTGATTGGTATAATTCTTGCTGTTTTGAGTATAGTGCTCTTTTGGGTTATGAACAGAAGATTCGATTGGGTTTAACATTTAAGAAGAAGGGTTTTTACTCGTTTACTATCTCTTCATCCTTGCCATAATACGCGTAGAGGAAGATTAGGATTAGAGCAATAAACACTGAGCCCATTGCGACGTATAGTAAGATTTGGAAGTATGCGCCTACATCCATAGAGGTTCTCCTTGCATTTTACTTATTCTTGTAACGTCTTAATATTTAAGGAGTAGGTTTTTTCCACTCATTCATCAACATGTCGTAGCTCTCGTCGTTTTCCTCTATGGTTTCAAACCAGCCTAGATTCTGCGCGATCTTCTGCGTTAACAGATGATAACACATGTGAACCTTTTTGTCTAACACTCGAAAATAGAAGTCGTCGCAGGTGCAGAATTCGGCTTCAGGCATGATGAGATAATCGCGTTCTCTGCCGACAACTATCCAGACGGTTTTTCCGCTCTGCTTGAAAATGTACTTTTTCACCCGATTCTCTTTTAGTGCATCAAGGGCTTTTGTGAATCTTGACCCAAAGAGCTCGTAGAGTTCAGTTAAGTTGCTGCCTGACAGTTTGCCTGCTGATTTTGCTTCTCTACAAATAGCGTTTAACGTGTCTATTTCTGAGTTATCATTCATTCATTTATACACTGTCTACTGGAACAGATTAGCGGAAAGTGGATTTTAGCTTTTAGTTTATGTCGATTGGTTCTCCCTTAGGCTTGTTTTCTGATTCAGCTTTGGGAAGCACCACTTCTAAGACGCCGTTTTTGTAGCTTGAGTTTGCTTCTTTAACCTTCACTTTTACTGGCAGGGCAACTTCCTTGTAGTACTTGTACTGATCAGTATCAACCGAAATCGTCAGCGAATTGTCTGTGCCGTAAAGTTTTATGTCGCCTTTTTCTACGCCCGGAAGCTCCACAACCACATGGACTTCACCGTTTGTCTCAACAATATCCACAAGTGGCTCGCGTTCGTCTTTAACCTGCGGTGCCCCTTTTAGGCCTTTTTTGATGTTTCCAAACTCTTGAATCTCAGGCTTACCGTCTGGACCAATCTTCATACTGTAACCATAAACGAAGGGTCCAAGCTCCTTAACTGTGCTCCCATCGGGGAGTTTGTGCTCCTTAACATACTCCTTAGGCACTTTTTCAGTGAAATTTTTCAGTTCTTCATCCATCATTTTTTCCATTTCACGGAACATGTCATCTATGTCACCGAAAAACGGTTCTTTAGCTCGCCTCTTCTTTGACCATTCAGGATAATCCTCATTATCTGAAGACATATAACACTCACCACACTACCTTGCGTTTTCCACTCCAATAAATTTTATGTTACAAAAAAAGCTTATTTTATGATGCTGACAGGCACTTTTCAAGCGGCTGCTCTGTTGAATGCGCCACAAGCAAACCTTAATCATGTCTTTAAAAGTTTAAATCATGGAAAACCAACTAAATGAAAACAGCCAGCAAAAAAAGTGACAATTTGCCGGGGTAGCCTAGCCTGGCTAGGGCGCCAGACTCATAATCTGGAGAACATAAATGGTGGCCAAACGCCCATGTCCAGAAGTCGCGGGCTCGAAGCTAAAATAAAGCGAGAATCCCGCTCCCGGCACCACTTATTTTTGATGTTTATGCCTCATTTTTGTGGCGAATTCCTCAACAAATAGTAGGGTACCCCCTACCCTCGTTTGTGTTTGCTTGTACAGCCTACCCCTTCGGGTCTACTATATGATCCGAATAGTCAAACAGTATTTGCTAGTAATTACCACTCGCTTGTCTTCGATTCGACCTGTCTCATTTATAGACGTTTTTACGATGGCCAACTGCCAAGAGGAGAATTTTCTCGCCTTCGATTCGATATAGGACGCGGTACTTTCCAACTCTTGTTGAAAGTACGCCTTTGAATTCTCCATGCAACGGTTTATCTACTTTAGGGTTGTTTTCCCATGAATAGACTTCTTTGATAATTTGAACCTGAGCTTTCTGGTCAAGAGTTCTGATTTGTTTCGAAAAACGATTAGTCAGCTCAACTGTGAACTTGTGTTTCAAGGTGCAAATCCCGCACTAGCTCATCTAGCGTCATGGTTTTTCCCTGTTTAGCTTCGCGCAAAGAAGCCCGTAGGTCTTTTACCAATTTTTTGTCCTGCATAACTTCCAGCGTCTCAAGCAGTTCTTCCATCAGGCTTGCTGCTTTCGTGAGCAGTTCTTTTTCGTCGGTTGTTAAGAGAGTCATAATTGTATGCGCCGTTGTTAAAATATGAGCGATGAGGTTCTTATCTTTTGCTTTCCCTTAAGGAAAAATTGTGAAAAGTTTTAAACGTCTTAATCTGGAACCTTAGGCGGGTTTGTGTTTGCTTGTACAGCCTATCCCTCGGTCTACTAGATGCTTCTAATACCCCAGCTATGTTTCAACATAGATGTGCATAGAACGAAGACCGCGCAATTTGCATGCAGAACGGTGCTTTTCAACATAGAAAAGTCTGTTTTTTAATGTAGAAAAAAAGCACTAAAAGAAAAAACAAGAGCTAAATTCGCACGGTTTTGTGAAATCTTATTAAGCACTTGCTACAGAACTCCCGCGTGAGCTGAAGCCAATGAAAGATTATGACAATTTTTTCCTGCCCAGCAGTGACTTAAAGAAAGGAAAAGAATTCTACCAAGACATTTTAGGTTTATCGGTTAAATTTGACTTCTCAAACATGGGCATGATAGCCTTCAAAGTCGGCGACAATGAACCTGCAATCATCTTAAAAGACACCAGCAAGTTCCCAGAGGCGAAACCGACCATTTGGTTTGTTGTAGAAGACATGCAGGAAGAGTATAAACGGTTGAAAGCTAAAGGGCTGAGTTTTCTGTCTGAGCCGTTTCAAATCCATACCGGGATGGCGGTTGAGTTTGAAGACCCCTTCGGCAACAGGTTAGGTTTGACTGATTACTCTAAAATTAAAAGGTGATTTTTTATGGCTTATCAGTGGTTGTTTTGGGCTTATTTATTGGAATAGGGGTTGCTTTTGACTTATTTTTATGTCACGCATGTACATAGAAACTAGTCACTCAACTTCATGCGTACTTGTCACCTAGCCTTTATGGTTCAACCTAAACAGCCTATCCAAGACCAAACAAACATTGGTCTAACAGATTATTCTAAGCGCAGAATTTTTTTCTGCAATGGTTCTAATGTTTGCTTCGGGAATGCGGGATAATGTTATGTAATTATCTATCGTTTAGCGCAAAATTTATATCGATACATGCATCGTTGTACTATTTGATGAACGATGGAAACAGTTACAGTTTCAAAAAAATACCAGATAGTTATCCCGGAAAAGATACGCAAGAGTGCAGGAATTAAACCTGGCGACAAAATGGTTGCCATAACCAAACATGGAATCATCCAATACATTCCCGTTCGCCCAATAAAAGAAACTGAAGGATTTATCCCTGGACTTGACACCGAAAACCTCCGCGATGAGTCTGACAGAAATTGATTAGTGTAGACAGCTATGGTTGGATTGAACGGTTTACCAAGGGACCCAAAGCGCCCCAGTACAAAAAGGTAATTGAGTCAACTCAGCCCAAAGAGATAGTCACCTCCGTGGTAGTGCTATATGAGGTTTACAAGAAGATAAAAAAACTAAAGGGCGAGGAAGAAGCGCTACTGGCAGTTGCAGCTCTTAGTCAGACGACGATTGTACCCATTGACCAAACAATATCGCTTGAAGCTGCAGATTTCAGTCTTGAAAATAATCTACATTTCTCAGACGCTCTTGTTTACGCTACTGCGCGCCACTGGAAGGCTAAACTCTACACTAGCGATAAGGATCTGCAACCGCTAAACTCAGTATGCTTTATTTAATAGACATATTTCGCCCCAGAGTTAGGATAAAGCTTTTACTCATTATCTCATATGGTGAAGGGAATATGCCTTGACTCAAAAACAAAATTATCCACCAGTTGCTCTACAAGAACTGCTTTACAAGAGCGGCGAGAATTTTCCACAAAAAGTCGCCACAGTCTGCGGCGAGCAGGAAATCACTTTCGCTCAGTTGAATACTTATTCGAACCAGTTTGCCAATGCCCTAGCAAATTTAGGCGTAAAAAAAGGCGATCGCGTCGCAGTTTTCCTACCCAACATTTCCCAGTTCATAATCGCCTATTTCGGCGCTCTCAAAGCTGGCGCGGTTGTAACGACGATTAGCCCCCTAAATCGGGAACATGAAGTCGAGTACCAACTGGCTGACTCGGAAGCTGAAACCTTGGTGGCGTTGGATTCGCTCCTCGGCATAGTGAATCATGTTTGGGCTAAAACCAAACTCAGAAACGTCATAGTAACAAGCCTCGACCAACCTGAAAAAGCCGATACCAACAGTAAACCGAATGTTTGGAGTTTCCAGCAACTTATAAAAGAGACGCCAAAAACGCACCCTAAAACAGAAATAAATGCCGTCGAGGATTTAGCGGTTTTGCAGTACACTGGCGGCACTACAGGAACGCCGAAAGCTGCAATGCTTACCCACAGCAACCTCCTCTCAAACGCCCTCGCTTTCGCCGCCTGGATAAAAGGCAAGCCAGCCCAAGAAACCTTCCTAATCGCGCTGCCCCTATTCCACATTTACGGCATGACAACCAGCATGACCGTGCCCGTTAGCTTAGCCGCAAAAATGGTGCTCCTACCTCGGTTCGAGCCAGCCAAAGCCTTAGAAGCCATCCAACAGCACAGGGTGACGGTTTTCTGCGGTGTCCCAACCATGTACGCTGCCTTGTTAGCTAACCCGGAGCTTGGCAAATACGACTTAACTTCCATTCGCGTCTGCATTTCTGGCGCTTCCGCTTTGCCGCCGCAAATCCAAAAGAAATTCATGCAAATCACAGGCGGACTTTTAGCTGAAGGCTACGGGTTAACCGAAGCGTCTCCAGTTACCCACTGCAACCCCGTTGACAGCACAATGAGAACGGTGAAGGTTGGTTCAATTGGCTTGCCCCTGCCAGACACAGAGGCTAAAATTGTTGATTTATTTACAGGTGGAAAAACGCTTGGTCTGGGCGAGACGGGTGAGCTGGCGGTGAAGGGACCCCAGGTGATGAAGGGTTACTGGCGTAAGCCTGAGGAAACCGCTTTGGTCTTGCGTGATGGGTGGCTTTTCACAGGCGACATAGCGCACATGGATGAGGATGGCTACTTTTACATTACTGACCGCAAAAAAGACCTCATAAAATACAAGGACTACAGCGTTTACCCACGAGAACTCGAAGACGTCCTCTACGAGCATCCAGCCGTAAAGCTCTGCGCGGTCATCGGCAAACAAGACACTGCGGCAGGCGAAGTTCCCAAGGCTTTCATAGTGCTCAAAGAAGGCACGGCTGCGTCGGCAGAGGAAATTACGTCTTTCGTTAACAGTAAAGTTGCATTTTATAAGGCAATCCGTGAAGTGGAGTTCAGGAAAGAATTGCCTATCAGTTCAGCGGGCAAAGTTTTAAGGCGTCTGCTTCAAGAAGAAGAAAAAGGAAAGCCGTTTGGGGCAGAAATTAGAAAATTGGGCAATTTTTAAATTTAAGGGATTACTATTGTAATCTGTTAGTGAATTATTATGTCTGTGGTAGAAATCGACGAGAGAGGCAGAATGACTATCCCCAAAAAGATAGGCATCAAAAAATCCAGAGCAATAGTAATACCTGCGGGATCTTTTTTCATAACCATACCCCTTTCAAAAGCGCCAGAAAAAGAAGCAGAAAAATGGCTACCTACCAGTAAAGAAAGACAAGAATTAAAAATTGAAGCTGAGAAACTTGCCAAAGAAGACGCCGTAAACAGGGCAAAAAGGCGACACCAGGTTTGATGATTGAAACAGACATGTTATATGCCTATGTAAAAAAGGAGGACTGGCTTAAAGAGACCGCAAACAATATCATATCAAGGATAATAAAAGGAGAATTTGGGCAAGTCTACGTTTCTAGAGAAAGCCTTCATGAAATATATTATGTTTCAAAAGAAGAAGGCGTCTCAAACGATGAATTAATCAACAGAGGCGCTACTTTGACAGCCATCCAAAACCTTACTTTTCTCGAAACCACCTATGAAATCGACCTGTTAGCATTAGTATTAATACGACAGTACGGATTCACTTCTATTTTTGATGCTTATTATGCAGCTACAGCACTCAACCAAGTAGAGGATCACACAATAATCTCAACAGACAAAGCTTTCGACTGCATCCCGGGGTTAATAAGAATAGATCCACGGCAAATTTGAGCGAAAAAACACACTCGCCGTCGACCCTCCTATTAACACACATGCTTTGTAGAAACATATAAGAGAAAAATATGTTTCTCAAACAGTGAAGGCTCATCTTTGCGCGTAAAAATCCACGCAACCGGCATTGTTTAAGACGTCGTTTTTCGCCATTCATCCACCATATAGCCACAAATAACGGTTTGGCAGGATACGTCCGCAACAAGCGCGATGCCGGAGTAGAAATTCTCTTGAAAGGCACCGCTGCATCGGCAGAGAAAATCATCTCTTCGTTAACCGTAAAGTTGCATCATACAAGTCAATCCGAGAAGTTGAGTTCAGAAAAGAATTGCCCATCAGTTCAGCGGGCAAAGTTTTAAGGCGCTTGCTTCACGAGGAAGAAAGAACAAAAACAGTTCAAGCTTAACAGAGGTAAATTACTTTCGCTAAGGAAAAGTTACAGAGGACAGCGTATTCTGCTTGGTAGCAATGGTCGCGGGTTCAAATCCGTTGAAGGCTCCACTTTTCCGCCTTCCATAATTGACTTGAGCGAAAACAAAAAATGCATATATATGCATATGCACATAGTATTTGTCATGACTAAAGTAATTTCTTTGTCTGAGAAGGCGTATGAAACTCTTAAAAGTCTGAAAAGGTCAGGCGAATCTTTTTCAGATGTTGTCATTCGTGTAGCAAGCAAAGAAAAGAAAAAGTCAATCCTTGAATTTGCGGGAACTTGGAAGGGTGACGATGCAGACGAAGTTCTTGCACAAATAATGAAAGATAGAGACCGCGTAAAGCCAAGAGAGTTTGAGATTTAGCTTGACCATTATCGACACAAACGTGATGATCCCATTTCTGAATGGATCGCCTGAAGAAGTTAATAAGGTACATGAAGCATCAAACGTGAATGACCAAGTTGTAATTACGATTATCACAGCCTACGAACTGCTGAAAGGCGCGCGCCTCTCGTCGAAACCGGAAGACAACATAAAATATGTTAAAGAAGCGATTTCCAACATGCAAGTTCTAGATTTGTCTCCAAAAGCATGTGAGGAAGCCTCAAGCATATTTTGTGAACTAAAAAAGTCGGGGAAAATGATCAGCGAATTTGATATTCTAATTGCTGCAATAGCCAAAACAAATGGGGAAAGTATACTGACCCGGGATCAGCACTTTAAAACCATCAGAGGAATTGATCTGATCCAATGGTGACTTGCAATAATCGCGGGTCCAAATCCCGTTAGAGCTCCACTTGACTCTGCTTTTAGTCTTTGATGTGTCGAAATGTATAAGAGAAAATCTATGTTTTGAAATAGCTAAGGCCCATGTCTTTGCGCGTAAAAATAAGCGTTACAGGTATTGTTCAAGGCGTTGGTTTTCGCCCATTCATCTACCGCTTAGCCACAAAAAATGGCTTAGCAGGGTACGTCCGCAACAGAGGCGACGCTGGAGTGGAAATCCTCTTGGAAGGCGACGCGCAGAATATTAAGAGTTTTATGCGTGATTTGACTGAGAAGAAGCCGCCTTTAGCGCAAATTGACGCGGTTAAGTCTGCTGCGCTTTCAGGCAAAAATCAATATGACAAATTTACGATTTACAAGAGCTCAGAGGAAGCGGAGCTTTCAGGTTCAATTATACCGCCAGACATCGCCATCTGTAACGAGTGCCTCGCTGAGCTGCGTGACCCCAAAAACCCACGTTACGAATACTTCTTTATCACCTGCACCAATTGCGGTCCACGCTTCACAATCATTGAACGATTGCCATACGACCGTGAAAATACGACCATGCGCGAGTTTCCCCTGTGCGGCTTCTGCCAAAAAGAATACAGTGACCCAGCTAACAGGCGGTTTCACGCGCAAACTGTGGCTTGCCCAGAATGCGGTCCAAAAGCGTATTTAACAACAAAAATGGGCGAACCAATCAAAACGAAGGATCCAGTGCGTGAAGCGGGAAAACTGTTATCTGAAAGCAACGTGCTTGCAATAAAAGGCTATGGCGGCTTCCACATTGCAGCTTCAACCATGCGAGAGAAGCCTCTGGAGGCACTTCGAGCAACGAAGCATAGGCGCGAAAAACCCTTCGCCATCATGGCAAAAAGCCTAGATGCCGCTAAAAGTTTCGCCGAAGTAAGTTCGAAGGAGCAAGAACTTCTATCTTCCCCAGCACGCCCAATAGTCCTGCTAAACAAAAGCCAAAGTTACAATCTTTCATCCTTGGTTGCGCCGAACCTGCACAACGTCGGCGTCATGCTGCCCTACACTGGCTTGCACTACATGCTCTTTGACCAAGTTGATGACTTGGCGTTTGTGATGACAAGCGCCAACCCGCCGAACCAGCCTATCGTGAAAGACAACGCTGAAGCACTCAAAACCTTAGGCACCACAGTGGATTACTTTTTGTTTCACAACCGCAGAATAGCCCACCGATGCGACGACTCAGTCATGCGAGTTCATGGACGTTGGCAAGTTTTTCTTAGGCGAAGCCGAGGTTACGCTCCAGCACCGATCAGGCTAAAAGCCAAATCAAAACGGTGCGTCGTCGGGTTAGGCGGCGAACTGAATAATACAGCCTGCGTTTTGCTTGATGATAAAGCATTCATCAGCCAACACATCGGCGACGTAGAAAACGTGGAAACACGAGCGTTTCTTCAAGAAGCCACAAATCACCTCTACCAGTTAACCAACTGCCATGCGGAAATGGTAGTTTGTGATTTGCATCCGAAATTTACAACGACCAACCTTGCCCAAGAGATGGCGGAAGCAGACGGTTCACCGCTTATTCAGGTGCAACATCACCATGCGCACGCCGCCGCTTTAATGGCTGAACACGGCTTGGAAGAGGCTGTTACTGTTGTTTGCGACGGGTACGGCTACGGAACCGATGGCGAGGCTTGGGGCGGCGAAATCCTGTTTTGCACGCGTGAATCGTCGGAGTTTAAGCGGCTGGGGCATCTGGAACCTCAACCATTGCTCGGTGGAGATGTAGCCAGCCGTTACCCCTTGCGTGTAGCCGCTGGAATGCTCGCTAAAGCAGGAGTAGCGGTTGAACCTTGGCTGAAGAAGAACAGTGGACATTTGCCTTTCGGCGAAACTGAAGCCAACGTGATTATTGACCAACTTGCAAAAGGCTTTGGAACGGTTGAAACTACGAGTTGCGGCAGAGTTTTAGACGCTGTCTCAGCTGTTTTGGGCGTTTGTTACGAGCGTAGTTATGAGGGTGAACCCGCTATGAAACTGGAATCAGCTGCGGTAAATGGCAAGGACGCTTTAAATTTAAAGCCCATCTTGCATGGAGACACGCTGGATACAACGACTATGCTGAGGTTAATCTTTGAAAACAAACAAAAATTATCTGTTAGCGATTTAGCTTATTCTGCACACGTTTACTTGGCAAAAGGTTTAGCTTCTTTGGCAATAGAGAAAGCTTTGGTACTAAACGTTAGAGACGTTGGGTTTTCGGGTGGTGCTGCCTGCAACCAGATACTTGCTAAAGTCATGCGTGAGACTGTTGAGGAGGCTGGGCTGCGGTTTCTGGTTCATGAGGCTGTTCCGGCTGGGGATGGGGGAGTTTCGTTCGGTCAGGCAGTTGTAGGTGGATTTTCACGGTTTTAGACCAATTTCTTTTTATCGCCGTTCAATGCGTGCTTAATAATTGATAAAGTATGTGTTTAGCAATTCCCGCCAAAGTAATGAACATTGATGGCAGCAAAGCCAACGTGGATTTCGGTCAAGGCGTCTTAAGAGAAGTTAACGTGTCACTTGTTGAGGCTAAAGTGGGCGATTACGTTCTGGTTCACGCTGGCTACGCTATCCAAGTTATCGAAGAAAAAGAAGCCTTAGAAACCCTAAGCTTATGGAACAGCATTCTTGAAGCTAGCCCAGAATAAAGCAACAGGTGAGCGATAGGCATGGTTGAAAACCTAAAGTTCAGAAACCCCGAACTGGCGCAAAATATAGCGTCAAAAATCAAAAGCCTGGCGCCGAAAGCTGGAAAAATAAAAATCTGCCATGTCTGCGGAACCCACGAGTGGACAATAACGCATTATGGTTTGCGTAGTCTTTTGCCTGAGACCGTTGAGGTTATTGCTGGTCCCGGATGCCCTGTTTGCATTGTGCCCGCGGCTGAAATTGATGAAGCTGTACAGTTAGCGCAGATGGGCATCGTGGTCACATGTTTCGGTGACGTGTTGCGTGTGCCCGGTAGCCAAATGTCGCTTTTAGAAGCTAAAGCGGGTGGCGCTGATGTCCGAATTGTATATGCGGTTTCTGACGCGGTTGAAATGGCAAAGCATGAGCCCCAGAAGCAGTTTGCGTTTTTCGCGGTTGGTTTCGAAACCACTGCTCCATCAACAGCGGTTGAAGCGCTCGGCAACCCGCCAAAAAACCTTAGTTTTCTTGTATCGCATCGTTTGATTCCTCCAGCCATGGAGCTACTTCTCGGCGTGGGCGATTTGCAGATTGACGGTTTCATTGCGCCGGGGCATGTGAGTGCGATTATTGGTTTGAAGCCTTACGAGTTGTTTCCAAGGGTTTATCGGATGCCGACGGTTGTGGCTGGTTTTGAGCCCATTGACGTGTTGATGGCTATTTACATGATTGTGAAGCAGTACAGCGAAGGGACGGCTAAGCTTGAGAATGAGTATCCGCGTGTGGTTAAGCCTGAAGGCAACATTCGGGCGCTGGAAATGATGAATAAAGCGTTCACTGTTACAGGCGGCAACTGGCGTGGCATCGGCAGGCTTCCAGACTCCGCCTTGCAGTTACGTGAATCGCTTGAAGATTACGATGCAAGATTAAAATATGGTGTCCATATAGAGCAGGGCAAAGATATCCTGCTTGGCTGTGAGTGTCACCTTGTAATCATCGGAAAAATCAAACCCAACCAGTGCCCCATGTTTTTGAAGGCTTGCACGCCAGAGAAACCTGTTGGCGCATGCATGGTTAGCAGTGAAGGCACCTGTAGGGTTTGGGCAAAAAATGTGGCTATCCAGACTTAGCAGATTCTTGGCACTGGGTCGCCTATGGGTCTTGCGATTATTCTTTTGCCGCCGACCAGTGTTTGCATGGCTACGCCTTTGAATTGTGTTGTGGCTTCGCCGATTATTTGCGCGTTTTTGCCCTCTTCAGTCTGCTTTAAAAATTCTAGGGCTTGCTGAGCCTTCTGGGGAACGATGCCAATGATGATTTTGCCCTCGTTTCCCACTTCCAGCGGGTCTAAACCAAGCATGTCGCATGCCGTCTGTACGTCCTCTCGAATGGGCACTTTGTCTTCGTTAATTAACATGCCAACTTTCGATTTCTCAGTCCACTCATTAAGCGCATCGGCTAAGCCGCCTCTGGTCGGATCCTTCATAGCGACGACTCCGCCAACCTCGCCCAAAAGCCGTTGAATCATGCGGTTGAGCGGTTTCACATCAGATTTAATTCCGCTCCCAAAAGTCAATCCCTGCTGCGCTGAAAGCACAGCTAATCCGTGGTCGCCGATGGTTCCTGACAGAATTATTTTGTCACCCGAAGCAAGATTCGAGTCAAGCGTCCAACGCGCGGCAACGTTTCGGTATTGCCTCGCCACCATTAGGTTACTGTCTAAGGCTGGGGTTCTTTTGCCGATTCCTGAAACGTTCATGACAAGGCCGCCTAAACTGCCCTTCTCCACAACTTTCGTGTCGCCCGTGACGATGCCCACGCCTGCTTCAATGCAGGTTTCCCGCATACTTACCAAAATCCTTTCTAAATCTGAAAGCAGTAAGCCTTCTTCCAAAATAAAACCGCAAGCCAACGCATAAGGCTGAGCGCCCATAGCTGAAATATCGTTAACTGTGCCTGAAATTGATAGGCGCCCGATGTCGCCGCCTGGGAAAAATATGGGTTTAACCGCGTGAGAATCACTCTTAAACACGATGTCGCCGATGACTGCGGCGTCATCCATAGCTTCCAACGGCACCTCAGCAGCATTGCCTAATCCGCCAAAATATTTCACGATGTAGTTTTTGACTAAGTTGTGCATGACTGTGCCGCCCGCGCCATGCAGCATCGTAATTTTTTCGTTTTTGCTTGACATTGAACCTGCTTCCTGATTGACAGAATGCAATAGCAATTAAGTAAAACATAAACAAATCGCAGTTTGAAAGAATTTTGATTTAACAAAATCTTCTTTAGCGGCTCCAACCATATAAAACAGCTAAGGATGGAATTAAGAAATGACTGTGGCAGTCGATGAACAGGAGCTTAAGCTTGTGCTTGAAAAACTCGATAAGGTAAAACTTGAGCTTCTACGTTTAAGAGCCATGCTTCTTCCTGAAGAGCAAGCGCCAGATGAAGAGAAAGAAGAGATCACTGAAGTCGAACAAGAAATAAAAAAAGGGTCAACAGTTACTCTTGAAGAATTCATAAAAGAGTTAGGTTGCTGATTTTTTCTTGTTTGAGGTAAAGGCTTCTTTTGAAGTTAGCCGGAAATGTGCGCGAATTTTGTTAAAGCCTCAGTCCCACAAATATTATATCTATCTTGTCCTACCACACATGATTGTTTAAGGCGAGATCAAAGAAAGGGGCGGACGTTTGCTTGTTTAAAAAGCCCATTAGCATATTTCTATTGGTTACACTCTTTCTTTGTATTCTATTTTCTCAAGCATTTAGCATTTTCACCGTGGAGGGTCAAAACAATTTGACACCTGTTGCAAATGTGCCAATCACTATAACAAACACGCAAGACACGGCAACGCCAAATCCGTTTCAGGTAATGATAACCCTCAACAGCGCCCAATATGCAACGTATGAAGCCTCTGACTTAAGCAACGTAGCGTTCTCTGCCATGGATGGAACGATTATTCCTTCATGGTTAGAATCTGGTAACAACAGCGCCACGAATACCGTTTACTGGGTCAAAGTGGGAAGCATTCCGGCTAGCTCTAGCATAACAATATACATGAACTTTTACTCGACATCGACCAGCGTTCTAAACGGTCAAACTACCGGGGAGGCGCCAGATTTGTCGAATGTGCGCGGAGAATTTGATAATGGAGCTAATGTCTTTCTCGTCTATGGAGATTTCTTGAGCGGTCTAAGCGGATGGCTACCTTACCAAACAAGCGGAAACTTTGTACCTGTAGCATCGCCGAATGGAGTACAAATGTTAAATGGAGTCGAAACAACTTATTTGGTTTCACCTATATCGCTTCCGGCCATCCCGATTGAAGTTGAAGAAGGTTGGAGCTTCACCGGCCCAGCAGATGCACATGGTATATCGATATTTGGAAGTTCGCCTTTTGGCACATCTCTTGGTGTGATAGGTTCGATTGGATACACCGTCTGTTTGCCAAACTCGATTGGTTCGGTATTCGATTATTATCGCTCTACGACATATCTCACTTCCGCCAATTCCTCAACAGTTTCTACCCTAGCCACTGGCTCATGCATAGGGGGCGGTTTTGGAGAGAGCTTCAACGTGATTAGTTTTCTCACGTTTAACGGCACCTGGGCTTCTACGGGGTATTCAGCGCAAAATGTAAACTTGGAAGGTTTTGGTTCAGCCCTCATCCCAAGTGTTGCCAGCGGAAGTGCTTTGGGGTATTTGAACAATCCAGCTCTGATTATCAGTGGTGGGGCGGGCTACTACGCTTCCAATCAGTATACTCGTTGGGTGGTTGCAAGGGCTCTGCCCCCAAATAGCGTATCACCCTCCGTCACTGAGGGGACGTTAGTGGCTGGTCCGCCTAGTCCAGCGCCCCAGCCCATACAAACGGCAGCACCTACTCCTTTACCTGCCACTACGCCAACATCAACTGCTTCGTCCGTCCCATCGTCTACACCTTCGTCCACCGCTTCTTCGCCCGCTCCATCTTCAAGCTCTTTCTCTTCACCAACAGCAACTAGTAATCTCTCATCATCGAGCCCTTCACCAACAGGAACCGGATCCGCTCTACTCACTGTTGACGAGGTCATTGCTATCGTGAGTATAGCCAGTGTAATTATAGCGTTCGTGGCCTGGATTCGCCCGCGCGGTAAGACGAAATAATCCAAAAAAACAGAAATACACCGTGTACTTTAACTTTCCAGAACAGGCGCAGGTTTGAATTTGTCATAAAGTGCTTATATGACTTTTCCAAAACAAAGCTGTACAGTAAACGGTAAGGGTGTAAGAGCTTACCAAGTCTTCCAAAATCCGGTGGGCATAGAGAAGGTCTGTCTCGTTTAAGCTAATCATCAGAACATATAAGCGCATTCAGAAGCAGAAACCTGCCAACTCATTTAAGCAGGCTTTGAGTTTGTATGGACTTCGGAGCTAACAAAGTTTTCAGAAAATGCAAGTAATCCCTTGCCTAAAACAGGCAGGGTTTGTCTGTGGCGGGCGGGGAGGGATTTGAACCCTCGACCCCCAACTTAGGCGACTATGGCTATATCCTTATTGAGCATAGAGAAAAAGTACAATTAGGCTTAAAGCTGTGGGCTGAAGGGAACTGTTGAAAAAATTGCAAGAAATTTTAGAGTAGCTTCATAAATTCTTCTTTGGTAAGCCCCGTGTCTTTTATGATCTTATTTAGCAATCAGTGCCTATTTCTTCCCCAGCATGTACTGGAACTACGGTAAGTCTGCCATCTGGATGTTTTAGAACGACATGGCTGCCATGTTTTCTTACAATTTTAAAACCTATTTTGGAAAGAGCCTTAATTATCTTTGTTGCCGATTGCGGCTTGAGTCTCATTCAGCTTGGACCTCTACGAACTGAACGCCGACAAGCTCGGTGTGCCCATGGCTTTTCAGTCCTTCTGCTTCTAAGCAGGCTTGGATGGCTTCCTTGATTCTTTTCATTACTTCATCAAGAGTTTTAGCTTGCGTGTGACAGCCAGGTAACTCTGGAACGGAAGCAACATAGTACCCATCCTCATCTTTTTCAACAATTACACCGAATTTCATGGTACCACCAGATATTACTGTCAATGGTAAACTATTACTAAAGGCTTATCACCAAACTTGCGACTAGAAATTTCCAGGTAAAGTTGATTACCGAAATTAGTGGCGGGCGAGGAGGGATTTGAGCTTTCAACCCCAACTTAGATGGCTGGAGCTTTATGTTTGCTGAGCATTAAGATTGAGCCCGCGGGGTACAGGCACGAACTTTTTTTAACATTTAGGAAATTGCCGTTTTGGTAGTTAGTGAGGAGATAACTTTTTTAGGTAAGAAAGTAAGATTATGTTGGGTAATATAAATGGCTCAGAACGAAAAAGCCGACCTTACGATTCTTAGTGAAAAAGGCCAAGTTGTTATACCCGCAAAAATAAGGTTACGAATGGGCTTGAAACCTAAAGCAAAATTCCTCGTCTATGCGTGCAATGACTCAGTTATACTGAAGAAATTTGAAGAGCCTGACTTATCAAAAGAGCTTGAAGCCATGTACAAAAGAGTCGATGAAAGAATCGCAAAATACGGCGAGCTTTCAAACGACGAGATAAACCAGATAATCCATGAGCATAGGCAAAAGAAAAACCGTTCAAAGTGACAACCGAAGAATGAAAGTGGTCCTTGACACAAACGTCTTAGTTTCAGCTTTAATAAAAGCTGGCAAGCCACGTGACCTATTTAATAAATTAGCAAAAAATAAACAGATAGTTTTATCCAGAGCTATTCTCGAAGAGTTCCTCGATGTAACCGAAGACATTAAGGTAGCAAAGTACACAAGCGAACAGGACACAGCTGTCTTTCTCAACGCATTGGGAAACGCTGCGACAATAACTCAGGTGAAATCTAGGTCCAAAGCTGTTAAAGAAGATCCTGACGATGACATTGTGCGAGCAGCTTATGACAGTAAAGCAGACTACATTGTTTCGGGCGACAAGCATCTGCTTGCATTGAAAGAATTCAAAAGAATCAGGATCCTAACTGTTGATGAAATGCTGAATATCTGAATAGTTAACGTCACTTTATGAAATGATGAAAAATGCAGGGGCGTTCATTTTTCCGCCTCTTCCCCATCGGCGCAATGGATCGCCAGTTGGACCATCCTTGGCGGGCGGGGATGAATTTGAACCCTCAACCACCAACTTAGGCGGCTGGTGCTCTCTTTATTTGAGTAAAAATTAGTGAAAGTAAAAGCTATGTTTTTGCTTGACATCGGCCTGCTTCCAACTCTAATGAATTCAATATCAGAGGAAGTCAGACGTAAACAAATCACACGTGTTTAAAACAAAGCTTATTTTAGCGACTTAAGTCATTATTAAAATAAGATGGCTAGGGGTAATTGGCTTTGCAAGTTGATGAAAAAGAGCTTAAGCTTGTGCTTGAGAAACTTGATTCAGTAAAACTTGAGCTTCTGCGCTTAAGAGCCATGTTTGTGCCTCAAGATGAAGCGACAGACGAAGAAAAAAGAGAGATTCTTGAAGCCGAAAAGGAAATAGGGAAAGGGTCAAGCATTAAACTGGAAGAATTTATCAAAGAATTGGGCTGTTGAGCTTTCTTGTTTGAGGAAACCGTCTGACAAAAACCACGTAACCTCGAAACCCAACAAGCAAGCCCTGTCCTCAGAAAGTCGCAACTTTCACGCAGGCAAAAGTCGTAACATAATTATTTTTCGTCATCAGCCAATTTGTCAAACATTTTTTCACTCAGATTTTAACCGTAAACATCACAACCAACAACACAAAAAAAGCCACTATATAGACTAATACCTTTTTTTTGGGTAAACTATAAAAGCTTAAACGTAATCCCAAAGTTGTACACCTCGCGAAACGAAATTCATCCCTCTATGAGGGAACTTTACTAGTCGGTTTAGACTAAAATCTTAGTTGTGATACGGAAAGCCATATAAATTGCTTTTACGTGTTTGATTGCGCATCGGAGATGTAAAAATGCCAAAATGGGGATACTCGATAATCAACGAAATGCTTAATCCAGAAAAAACAGCGAAAGCCAGCGGCAGAGAACTCAAAGTATCCCATAAAGCAGCAAGAGAAGTCTGCAAAGCAATCAAAGGCATGATGCTAAACAATGCGAAACAGTATTTGCGGGATGTCGCAGCCAAAAAGAAGGCTGTTCCCTACACAAGATATAATAAAAAACTGCCCCATCGCCATGGACTCGTAAAAAGCTTTTGTGGAAGATACCCAATTAAAGCTTCGCAGCAAATTCTTGACGTCCTTGAATCGGCGCAGTCTAATGCTGAAAATAAAGGTTTAGACGTAGATCGGCTGCGTATAATTCACGCAGCAGCCTATCAAGGCATCAAACTGAAGCGTTATGCGCCAAGAGCACACGGTAGAGCTTCACCAAAATATGACACCACAACACATGTCGAAATAGTCCTAGACGAGAAACCCGCCAAAGGAGAACAATAAATGAGCATAGTCAAACGATTTATAACAGAATCAATCAAAAGAACAGAAATAGATGAATTTTTACAAAAAAAACTTGACCGAGCCGGATACGGCGGAGTAAACATTTCCAAAACTCCCCTTGGAACGCATGTCGTAATTTACGCTATGCGCCCAGGTTTAGTCATCGGCAGAGGCGGAGAAACAATAAAAGAACTCGCCTCCGCCCTAGAACAAAACTTCAAAGTTTCCAATCCTCAAATTTCAGTATCAGAAATCGAAGTTCCAGAATTCAACGCCTTTGTAATCGCGTCACGAGTTGCCTCAGCGCTTCAGAGAGGCGTTCACTTTAGGCGTGCAGGGTTTTGGGCATTAAACCAAGTTATGGAAGCAGGCGCACTTGGCGCTGAAATAGTTATAAGCGGAAAACTTAGCACAGAACGGGCACGCTTTGAAAAGTTCAGAGCTGGCTACTTCCCACGATGCGGAGAACCAGCGCTAGTGGCTATGAGAAAAGCTGAAGCTCATGTACAATTAAAACCAGGCATTATCGGCGTAAGAGTAAAAATTATGCCGCCAGACGCATATTTCCCTGACAGGATCAAAATTCTCGAGGCAGCGCCCGAGGAAGAAAAAATAGCTGTTCCAGAGCAAGCACCACCTAAAACTAAAGAAGAGTCTCAGGCAGAGCCAGAAGCAGAAGTACAAGCAACAGAAGTTGCAAACGTACCAAAAGAGGGGGCAAAAAAGTAAATGCCAATAATGCGAATCAAAGAAATCGTCGAAATGTCCTCTGAAGATAGAACAAAGAAACTTGTTGAGTTACGCGCAGAACTAGCCCGAATCAGAACCATGATTAAGGCAGGCGGAGCAGTTGACAACCCAACAAGAGTAAGAGTACTGCGAAAAACAATTGCTAAAATATTAACAGTGGAAAACGAGGACAAATTGGGCATTAGGAAAGCCGCTGAGGAACCTAAGAAGAAACCGCGGAAAAAAACGGAGAAGCCAGCAAAGAAGCCAGAGGCTGAAAAAGAAACTGAGGAGACTTCCCAGTGAAAGTAACCCCCGATATTATTCGTTATGAGTTTATTGGCACTGAAGGCAAAGTCGCCAGAAGCCCTCATAAATGCTATGTTGGCTGCGGCGGCAAAGTCGTCGGCGAAACAAAAAACACTTTCACTTTCCTACGGGAAGGGCAAGCGAAGAGTGTAATTAAAGAATCAGCCGTCTTCAACTTCAAGTTTGATGATGGCACAGTTGTAGAGATTGACGGTAAACTTTTAGTCGGCAGATCCGAGGATCGCCTTAAAAAAAACATTAAGAGGTTATGGTAATGTCATTATCTTTTAAACAACCTAAAAAAACATGCGATGACCGAAACTGTCCATTCCATGGGACTCTTGCAATAAGAGGGCGCGTGCTCGACGGCAAAGTCCAAACGGCTAAAATGGATAAAACCGTGATAGTTGACAGAGAATTCTTACAGTTCTCATCGAAATTCCAACGGTACGAACGAAGGCACGGTCACATTGCATCCCACAACCCACCTTGTATCGATGTTAAAGAAGGCGACAGAGTAAGAATCGCCGAATGCAGACCAGTCAGCAAAACCGTTTCTTTTGTTGTAGTTGAAAAATTAGGAGAGGAGAAGTAGAATGGCGGCAAAAGCGAAACAGAGAGCACTCGTAGCAAAAGGAATGCTTTCACACGGACAAAAAATTAGCCGTGGTCTTTTATCAGGTTCAGAATTAAAATGCGCCGATAACACGGGTGCACGAGTACTGCGCTTGATTCAAGCCATGGGCTATAAAGGTCGGCTGCGACGTTACCCGTCTGCCACGGTAGGCGATAAAGTAACGGTTTCTGTTAGGCAAGGATCACCTGACATGAGGAAAAAGATTTTCCAAGCGGTGATTGTTCGTCAAAGAAAAACTTTTAGACGTGTGGATGGCGTTTGGGTTCAGTTTGAAGATAACGCGGCAGTAATCATTACTCCTGACGGTGAAATGAAAGGTTCAGAAATAAGAGGTCCAGTAGCTAGAGAGGCAGCCGAAAGATGGCCAAGAATTGCAAGTGCCTCAAGCATAATAGTGTAGGTGCAAAGACGATGCAAGATACTAAACGAGTAAAAAATCCTGGTAAACAACGGAAAAAGCTTTTTAACGCCCCTGCTCACCTGCGTCACAAGCTTATGGCGGCTCCACTATCAAACGAGCTCGCTGCTTCAAGAGGCGCAAAAACTCTTCCAGTAAGAAAGGGCGACACAGTTCGCATTCAACGCGGAGACAACAAGGGCTTTGAAGGCAAAGTTTCACGCGTTGACACGAGATTATACCGAATCTTTATTGAAGGATTTACACGTGAAAAGGTGGATGGTACAAACATTTTCCTTCCAGTGCACCCGTCCAAAGTTGAAATAAGAAACCTCAACCTTGACGACAACTGGCGAAAAGGTATCCTTGGCAGAAAGAAGGAAATAGAAAAGCCTGAGCAAAAAGAAAAGGCAAAAGCAAAACCACCAAAGAAAGCTGAAAAAGCTCCAGAGCAGCCGCAACCACAGGTTGAAGAGATAGAAGAAGAAAAACCTGCTGAAGCACCGCCTGTTGAAGAAGCAGAACAAGTTCCTGAGAAAGTAACAGAGAAGGCAGTGGAAAAAGCTCCAGTAGCAAAGAAAGCACCAGCCAAGAAACCTGCCGCCAAGAAACCTGCCGCCAAGAAACCTGCCGCCAAAAAAGCAGCTCCAGTGAAAAAGAAACCCGCCGAGGAAGAAGCTCCAGTAGAAGAAAAGGTGCCTGCTAAAAAAGCAGCAAAGCCAAGGGCAGCGGCAAAGAAAGCAGCTGCATCGAAAGAAGCACCAGCAAAAGAGGCGGCGGCCAAGAAGACGGCGCCTAAGCCGCGTGCTAAACGTAAAACCTCTAAAGAAACTGAAGGAGGACAATAATTTTGGGTAAAAAAGGAAAAACAGCAAGGCTGAAACGTAAGCCCGCTCCAAGGTTTTGGCCAATTCACAGAAAAGAACTGCCCTGGATAGTGAAGCCCTCGTCTGGTTCTCACTCGCTCCAGAGTTGTCTACCATTAGCGCTCGTTCTTCGAGACATTCTTGGCCTTGCGCAAACAAGGAAAGAAGGCAAATTGATACTTGCTCAAGGCAAAGTAACGGTTGACGGAAAAGTCAGGAAAAAAGATGATTTTCCAGTCGGCTTGATGGATGTTATCTCCATGCCTGATGCAAACAAGTATTATCGTGTAATGCCGTCAAATAAGGGGCTGGTTTTAAATCCAATAAGCAAAGAAGAAGCAAACTTCAAACTAGTCCGCGTTGAAGACAAAACAACCGTTAAAAACGGCATACAAATCGCACTTCATGACGGCTCAAACATGCTCATAAAAGTTGCAGACCCCAAAAAACCTGCAGAAGTCACATACGACACTTTTGACATTCTAAAAATCGCTTATCCAGAAAAACACGTAGTTCTTAGCTTGAAAACCAAGGAGGGAAACTTAGCAGTGATTACTGGCGGTAAAAACATTGGCAAACAAGGCAAAATAGTTGAAATAGAAAAGACTGAGGCTAAAAAACGAAGGCAAGCCCTAGTAGTCATTGAAGACGCGAAAGGTGTCCGTTATCAAACAATCTTGGACTTCATCTTTTCCATAGGTGAAGCTGAACCATTAATAGGTGTACTGGAGGCATCTGCAGTTGTCTGAGGAAGCTGCTTTAGTTAAGAGCTGGGAAGAACATCCAATGCTCAAGCCCCGAATTGAAAAAGTTGTGGTGAACCTTAACGTTGGAAAATCAGGTGAGCCACTTGAAAAAGCCAACAAAGTACTCAAAGAAATAACGGGTCAGACGCCGATAAAGAAAAAAGCCAAAAAAACTATCCGTGACTTCGGCATACGTGAAGGAGAATCAATCGCTGTTGTCGTAACACTGCGAAAGCAAAAGGCAATTGACTTCCTAAAAAAAGTGTTACCTGTCGTGGATAACAAGATTTCACAGTCTTCTTTTGATGTGCATGGTAACTTTGCTTTCGGTCTTAAAGAGCACATTGAAATTCCAGGCGTAAAATATGACCCTGACATCGGCATCTTTGGAATGGATATTTGTGTTTCTGTTAATCGTCCAGGGCAACGAGTGAAAATTCGACGAAAAGAAAAGCAGGGCATTGGCCGCAAGCACATGTTAACACCTGAAGAATCAATCATCTTCGTCAAACAAACGTTAGGAGTCGAAATCGTTTAAACAGAGGCTGAATTTATGGGAAAACAACAATTGAAGAAAACACGAAAATACGGCAAAGGTTCACGGCCATGCGTCAGATGCGGCTCTTATGGGCCAGTTATTCGACGGTACAATTTATATTTATGTAGGCACTGTTTCAGAGAAGCAGCCCCAAAACTTGGGTTCAAAAAATATGAGTAGGAGCTAAAAGACATGGACACTTTAACAAATGGATTAATCACCATCGTAAACAACGAAATGCGAAACAAGCGTGAATGCATAATTAGTCCTGCCTCTAAACTTTTGGGGCGGGTCCTACGCATAATGCAGCTAAACGGTTACATAGGCGAATTCGAGTTTATCGATGATGGACGCTCTGGAAAATTCAAGGTTCAATTATTGGGCAGAATAAACAAGTGTGGACCAATTAAACCACGCTATCCAGCTAAAGTGGGTGAATTTGAAGATTGGGAAAAGAAGTACTTGCCCTCCAGAGACTTAGGGATAATGGTTGTTTCCACTTCAAAAGGCGTAATAGCACACAAGGATGCGGAAGAAAAGAACATTGGCGGAAGGCTGTTAGCCTTCGTGTATTAAGGGTGTAATCTATGCGGCTTCCAGAAATATCTAAAACTATTCAGGTTCCCGATAACGTAGACGTCAGCCTAGAAGGCAAAAAAGTCAACGTCAAGGGTGCAAAAGGGTCCTTAACACGCGACTTTTCCTTTGTTCCAATCGCAATAGAAGGCGAGGGCAAAAATATTCGCATTTGGGCAAAGTGGCCACGCAAAAAGGAAGCCGCTCTTGTAGGAACAATAACCTCGCACATTCAAAACATGATTACTGGAGTAACAAAAGGCTACTCATACAAACTGAAAATCGTGTTCTCGCACTTCCCAATTTCAGTAAAGGTTCAAGACAAAACTGTTTTGATTGAAAACTTTACCGGTGAACGCAGGGCACGCAGAGTAAAAATAATCGGCGATGTCAAAGTGAAAATTGAACCTGAAGACATCATTGTTGAAGGCGTAAACCTGGAAGATGTAAGCCAAACCGCCGCTAACATTGAACAAGCTACAAGAGTAAGGCGCAAAGACCCACGTGTTTTCCTTGACGGCATATACGTGTATGAAAAAAATGAGGGAATTGCCTAATGACTGAAAAGACTGAAAAGACTGAAAAAAAACCATCATTATCACAAAAAGCACTTAAAGCTAGAGCACGCGCTAAAAACAAGAAACCATCATTTGTAAGAGCTGAAAGCTGGAAGTATGACAGGTTCAGCCTAAGTTGGCGAAGACCCAGAGGATTAGATAATAAGATTAGACGAAAAATCAAGGGTTGGCCACATGGCGCAAGCGTTGGTTATAAGGGACCAAAAATCGCCAGAGGCCTGCATCCATCAGGATACAGGGAAGTTTTAGTTTACAATGTGCAAGACCTATCCACTGTTGACCCTAATACTCAAGCCGCACGCATAGCGCACACAGTCGGCAAAAGAAAACGCGCCCTAATTATTGCGGAAGCCAAGAAACTTAACATTAAAATCTTAAATTTCAAAGCTTCACCAGAAGCGGAAAAGAAAGAAGAGGAAGCAGCTGAAGGCGAAGAGCAGACGGAAGAGCAAAAGGCCGAGAAAGAAGAGAAAGAATTAGAGGATACTTTCAAAGACGGCACGCCAGTGGAAACGGAAGATGAAGACGCCGAGGAAGAAAAGGAGACGCCAAAGAAAGAAAAGGCACCAAAGAAAACCGAGCCTGAACCTGAGGAGGAAGAAGAGGAGCAATGACAGACCTGAGCAGCCAGAGACGGTTAGCGGCTCAAATCTTAAAGATTGGGCAAAACCGCGTGTGGATTGATCCTGATCGGATGGATGATGTTGAAGGCGCAATTACACGTGAAGAAGTAAGAAAGCTAATTCATGAGAAAATCATCGATTCTCTGCCTGAGAAAGGCGTAAGCAGATCCAGAGCGAAGATTATCCGAGAGAAAAAGCGTAAGGGCAGGCGTGGGGGGCCAGGCAGCATCACTGGCGCTGGCTACGCTAAGGTAACTAAGAAAGAGGCATGGATGAAAAAGATCAGGTCTCTGAGGCGCAAGCTTCGCGAGTTGAAGGCAAGCAGAATCATAACTGAAACCACATACAGCCAATATTACAGGATGGCGGGCAGCGGCAGGTTCCAGTCTATAGCTGAACTGGAACGCAATTTAAAAGCTAATGATTTATGGAGGAAACGTTAAGATGGCAAAAAGCGGCAATTACCGTGTGCAATTAAGACGCAGACGGGAAGGAAAAACTGATTACCAAGCGCGGAAGGCTCTGGTTATTTCTAGAAAGCCTCGGCTTGTTACTCGAGCATCATTAAAGAATGTCACAGTACAAATAACAGTTGCTAAACCGCATGGTGATGAGATTTTAGCTTCAGCCAACAGCCGTGAACTCGTCAAAAATTACGGTTGGAAAGCTCCAACAGGCAATATTCCCGCAGCCTATCTTACAGGTTTGCTTTGCGGTTTAAAGGCGAAGGCTAAAGGCGTTGAACAAGCAATCTTAGATATTGGCTTGATTTCTCCTACAAAAGGCTCAAAAATCTTCGCTATGCTAAGCGGGGTTTTGGATGCGGGTGTAGATGTTCCTCACAGCGAAGAGAAGATTGTTAAGGAACGCATGAAAGGCGAACATATAGCCAAGTACGCTAAAAGCTTAGGCGCTGGTTCTGAAGAGTATACTGCCAAATTCTCAAAGTACACAGCGCAGAATGTTGCGCCTGAAAAAATCTCTGAGTACTTCACTAAAGTGAAAGCTGAAATCATAGGCTCATTTAAGGCTGCCAAACCAGTAACTGAAGCTGCGCCAAAAGAAAAGGCTGCCAAACCAGTAACTGAAGCTGCGCCAAAAGAAAAGGCTGCCAAACCAGTAACTGAAGCTGCGCCAAAAGAAAAGGCTGCCAAACCAGTAACTGAAGCTGCGCCAAAAGAAAAGGCTGCCAAACCAGTAACTGAAGCTGCGCCAAAAGAAAAGGCTGCCAAACCAGTAACTGAAGCTGCGCCAAAAGAAAAGGCTGCCAAACCAGTAACTGAAGCTGCGCCAAAAGAAAAGGCAAGTAAGAAAGGTGGAAAGAAAGCATGAGTCGAATGGCGAGTGAAAGAAAAACTAACTTAGAAACTTGGGTTCCTAAAACCCGTTTGGGCAAGATGATTCAGGAAGGCAAAATAACAACAATTGAAGATGTCTTCCTTAGTGGCATAAAAATTTCTGAGCCTCAAATCGTTGACTCGTTGATTCCTGATCTTCAAGAAGAAGTCATAAACGTTAACCTAGTACAGAAACAAACTGACGCTGGCGAAAAATCCCGTTTCAAAGCCATAGTTGCCGTTGGAAACAGAGATGGCTATATCGGCTTGGGCTCAGGGAAAGCCAGCCAAGTGCGAAACGCCATTGAGAAGGCTGCTGTGAATGCTCGCTTAAACATTATTCCCGTAAAACGCGGATGCGGAAGTTGGGAGTGTGGTTGCGGTAAACCTCATTCAGTTCCGTTCCAGGTTGAAGGGAAATGCGGCGGCGTACGAGTGGTTATTGTTCCAGGACCCAGAGGCTTAGGCTTAGTTTCAAGCGAAGTAGCCAAAGTCATCTTTGGCTTAGCTGGCGTAAAAGACTTGTGGATGAGAAGTTACGGTTCAACACGGACAGTGCCGTCTTACGCGTACGCGATCTTTGATGGTTTACAGAAGACCTATAATTTGATTACTCAAGTGGACTGGGTGAAGTAAGATGGCGCAGAAAACTGAAGATTGCAAGTGCCTTGTTGTCGTTAAAGTCCGTGGTACTGTTAGTGCCCAGCGGGAAACAAGAGAAACCCTTGACTTATTGCATCTACTGCATACCAACCACGCAGTACTCATTGATAGCAGACCCTCATACAAAGGAATGCTGCAACGCGTAAACAGCTATATCACATACGGCGAGCCCTCGAAAGAAACCGTTGCCATGATGCTTCAGAAACGCGCAAGGCTAGCAGGCGACAAAAAACTAACAGACGAATACATCAAGAAAGCAGGCTACAACTCCATCGATGACCTCGCAGAAGCCATAGTAAACTGCAAAGTGCAATTCCAGAAACTGCCCGATGTGCAGCCACTATTCAAGTTGCATCCGCCAAGCAAAGGCTACAAGGGCAAAACCAAGAAAGGCTTCAAAGCAGGCGGCGAAGCAGGCTACCGCGGAGAAGCAATAAACGAACTAGTAAAACGCATGATTTAGCGTTAATCTTCTTCTTTTTGGTGTTTGTTGTTGTTTTCTCTGGCAAATCTTAAATTCCAACGGTTATTATACACATTGGTAGCTAAGAGAAAGATGGGTGATTGAGGTTCATAAATGAAAAAAGCCACGATTATCGTTGAGGGCTGGATACAAAACGTCGGCTACAGGACTTTCATAAAACAAGTTGCAGTAAACCTCGGAATAAAGGGTCTTGTAAGAAATTTATCCAATGGAAAAGTTGAGGTCTTCTGCGAAGCTGACTCGTCGAAGATTGAAGAATTTGAACAGAAAATCAGTTACAAGGGAAAGAGGAATGATCCATTAAGCGTATACGTCGAAAACGTGGCTGTCTATGCAGAAGGCGAAAAAGGATATCTTGGACCTTGGAGGAAATACTCAGATTTCGAAATTGACTACGGGTTTGAAATTCAATCGCCCGTTGATCGTGCAATGTTAGAGAACTTGGAAAGCGGCAAGATTTTTGTTGTTTCATCGAACGATAAAATCAGCGCGTTAACTGATCAGTTTTCTATGTTTAGACAGGAAACAAACGGTAACTTCGAAAAAATGGACGAAAAATACGGGTCAATTTCTGAAGAAATCAAGAAAATGCGGGCTGTGATAGAAAAGTTTGCCGACGCCTATGTTGAACGCCAAAAATAGCACGTCAAACCTGCCAGGCAAAGGCTGACAATGGTAAAACCATTAAAAGCTTCAACGCTGGCGGCGAAGCAGGCTACCGCGGAGAAGCAATAAACGAACTAGTAAAACGCATGATCTAACCCTGCTAAAACTCAATTTTTATTGACTTTTCTAACTCCGCTTACTTTGAGATACCTTCAGGCTTTGGTCTGAAAAGGACAGCGGGGACGCTTTTGTCATCTATTGTCCCTGCTTGCACGGACAGATTGGACGATTTCGTCTTCTGGGATCTTCTGGAGGATTGCGCCTGCTTCTTGGGCGAGTTTTCTTAGTCTTTCTCTTTCCAAACGCTTAACTTCGGACTGCAAGGCTTCACGTATTAATCCGCTGACGTTAACTCCGAGGTCATTTAGTTTTTTCTTCAGTTCGCTTGGGATTTTTGCAGAAACCGTAACTTGATTACCTATTCAGTAACACCATAATAGTATTGCCATACGTATCATTAAAACTTTGCAGCCGTTTTATCTAATTTCATGTTGCCTGAACATTCTTTAAGAGCAATAGATAAGCTAAAAATATTTTGCTTATTCAATAAGCGGAAAGCTTATAACTTAGCAGGCTAAACCTTGCTTGGTTGAAATTCACATGAAAAGTGAAATGGCAGAATGGATAGACCGCCGCTACGATATCCTATGGGAAGCGTTCGGCGACAAAACCTTCAGGTTCGAAGATGCAGCCAAGCTCTTAATGGAGAAAAACAAGGATGCTTGGGAACAGGTGCCTGTTTTCCTTTCTCAACTGAGAAAAGCAGGTTTTCTGTCAGCTGAGTCCGATGCAAGGGATGCAAGGCAAAAACTTTACCGGTTGCACAGCCGCGAAGCCAAGATTGCTGAGAAGCTTGGACGCGGGGACATTGATGCTTTGCTCAAGCGGGCAGCTGATCTGATTCGGACTCGTGTGGATTACAAGTTCATCCTCATTCTGCTCTTCATGAAGCGTATCAGTGACAAGTGGGAAGTGGAGTTTGATGAAGCGTACAAAGAAGCCTTAGCTGATGGCTTAAGTGAAGCAGACGCAAAAGCCGAAGCCAAAAGAGACGAATATCACCTCTTCAACCTACCCGAAGAATACCTCTGGGAGAACCTACGCAAAAACGTCAGCGGATTAACCGAACAGTTCTCCAAAGCACTCAAAGCCATAGCCGACAAAAACCCTGAACTCAAAGATGTCGTTGACAGCGTCGATTTTGTCCAGTTTGCCAGCAGCAGAGAAAACGCAGAGACCCTGAGGCAGCTGGTGGAGTTGTTCAGCGAGAAGAAACTGAATCATGTTTCTGCGGATGTGCTTGGTGATGCGTATGAGTGGATTTTGCGGTATTTCGGACCTACCAAAGCCAAAGAAGGCGAAATCTACACACCTAGCGAGGTCATCATGTTGCTGGTTGATATTTTGGATCCGAAGCCCATGGAGAGCGTTTATGACCCCGCTTGTGGCGCGGCAAGAATGCTAATCTTTGCGTATAAACATGTAAAAGATAACCCTCAATATGGTAAAGATGGAGCGGATAAGCTGTTTTTGTTCGGACAAGAAGCTAATCCGAGCATTCTAGCCATGGCAAAAATGAACACTTACATCCATGACATCACGAATGCTCATTTGGAGTTTGGCAACACCTTCCTGTATCCTAAGTTCAAAGAAGGCGAAGGCATAAAACAGTTTAATGTGGTTTTGGCTAACCCACCATGGAACCAAGATGGCTACGACGAAGAAGTCCTAAAGAAAGGCGAATTCTGGAAACAGCGGTTTGCCTTTGGCTTTGTTCCCAAGCAGAGCGCAGACTGGGCTTGGATAGAGCATATGCTTGCCTCGGCTAAGGATAACGGTAGCAGGGTAGGCATTGTCCTTGACAGCGGTTGCTTATTCCGAGGTGGTAAAGAAAAAACCATTCGCTCAGCAGTGCTAAGCGAGAAATATGACCTCATCGAATGCGTCATACTTTTGCCAGGAAAACTTTTCTATAACACTCCTTCGCAGGGAGCAATCGTGATCTTTAACCTACGTAAACCAGCTGAACGCAAAGGCAAAGTACTTTTCATTAACGCTTCTAAAGAATCTGAGCAGCATCCTGAAGTGCGCAAGTTAAACAGGCTTGGAGTTGGCAACGTAAAGAAAATTGCAGATGCATACAAAAGTTTCAGCGAAGAAACAGGCTTTTCACGCATAGTTCTTTTAAAAGAGATTGAACAGAACGACAGCAACTTGAACGTGACTCTTTATGTGATGCAGGATGAGGAAACGGAGGGAATCAACATAGCTCACGAGTATGTTGAGCTCAAGGAATTGGATAGACAAAGAGAAGAAGTCGCCGACAAACTTGAACAATACATCAATGAACTAACCAAAGCAATAGGGGAAGAGGATGATGTTTTACAAAGAGACTGATTTCCAAGAGTCAACCATAGGCAAAATTCCCAAAGAGTGGGAAGCCAAAGCTACTAAAGACTTATTTATCGTTGAAACGGGCACAACCCCTTCGACCAAGCAAGAAACATTCTGGAAAGATGGAACGGTGAATTGGATTACCCCGACGGATTTGAGCATGCTAAACGGAAAGCTACGAATAAAGAGTAGCGAAAGAAAAATCACAGAAAAAGCATTGAAAAAAACCAATTTGAAGCTCATACCTAAAGGCTCCATTATTCTGTCAACCCGCGCCCCAGTTGGTTATGTGGCTACACTTGAGGAAGAAGCTACTTTCAATCAAGGATGTAAGGGACTTATACCAAGAGGCACCAATGAAATACTGTCAGAATTCTATAGTTATTATTTATCAAGCAAAAGGAAAGTGCTTCAGAATCTAAGCGGCGGAAGTACTTTTTTAGAGTTATCAAAAAACAGGCTTGAAAAGTTCAGCATGCCTCATTTGCTTATACCAGAACAAAGAGCAATTGTTGGGTTTTTGGGTGTTTTTGATTCTGCCATTGAGTTAGCTGATAAGGTTACTGCGAAGACTGAGCATTTGAAGAAGGGTCTGATGCAGCAGCTTCTAACGAAGGGCATAGGACACACAGAATACAAAGAAACACCAATAGGAAAAATACCCGAAGAATGGACGGTTGTAAACTTTGGAGACTATGTTGAGTTAAGGCATGGCTATCAATTTAGAAACTTTGATTACGTCAAAAAAGGAATCAAAGTATTGAAAATTGAACAATTACTAGCTAACGGAGATGTGGACTTGACTAACTGTAGCTTTGTTGCTGATTCGAGGTTAGAGGAGTTCAAAGATGTCATAATCAATAAAGGAGATGTATTAATGGCGCTAACTGGGGGTACTCTAGGCAAAGTAGCAAGGGTCAAAGCCGATATTCCACCCGTCCTTCAAAACTATCGGGTGGGGAATTTCATAGTGAGAAATGAAGCTCTGCTTTCAAAGAGCTTCTTTTATCATATTTTGACTTCAGCGCCTTTCCTTCATCAAGTCTTTTCTAAGGTAAACCAAGCTGCTCAACCAAATATCGGTAAAGCAGATTTTGAAAACTTCAAGTTTCCTCTTCCCCACAAAAATGAGCAATTGAAAATCGTTGGTATTCTCGACACAATAGACGAAAAAATTCAGGTAGAAAAGAAGCAAAGGGATTTACTCGAGAAGTTAAAGCACGGGGTAATGGATTTGCTTCTTACTGGTAAAGTTAGGATTAAGGTGGATTAAGATGGGCTATTGGATATTTTCATCAAATACCGTTCAAAATATTGAGGTTGCAAAAGAGAGACTGCTTTGGGGCTTTTGGGACAGAGAAGCAAGCGAAAGACATCGCAAAAACTGGAGACCATTCATTAGACTTTACAATAGAATAAAACCTTTTGATGTTGCCTTCTTCCAAATTGCTAAAACTGGAGAAATACATGCCGTTGGAATTGTCAAGGATGTTCACTTTGACGACCAAACCCCTGTATGGCCTCAAGAGCAGGAGCAAAATAAGGTTCTTTTTCCTTGGAGAGTGGGATTCTGCAACATTCTCTTTTCAGACAAACCGTTTGTCTCTCATTTCACCAGCATAGCAAACTATATTGACGGTTATGGAATAGGCGAGCTCTCAGAGCACGAATTCCGCAGAATACTAACCGATCTGCAAGAAAAGCTTAATGCGAAATATAACTTGGGATAATGGAGAAATGAGCAACAATGCCTCTTTTTAATGAGAAGTCTTTGATTGAGGATTATTTCGTTGAGCAGTTGCAGGAGCGGAGCGGTAAGCGTTGGCGGTTTGTCGTTGCTGATGAGCTGGAACGGGAAGCCCAAGAGGAGCCGCTGCTGACTTCCGCGTTTATTCGTGCTCTGAAAAGCTTGAACAAAGACATCGGCGTTGAGGACGGCGAAGTAAAGCAGGTTTTAAACGAGTTAAAGCTTAGAGGCAGCGGCAGCGAGGACTCAAAGAAAATCCTCAACTACTTCAAAGATGGCGTGCCAATCAAGTTTGAAAAGGAACGAGTCGTCAAATATGTTAAGCTCTTCGACTACGAGAGCATCGCAAACAATGATTTTGTTGTCAGCCGCCAAATTACCCATCAAGCTGGAGACAAACAAATACGCAACGACATAATCCTATACGTAAACGGTATCCCGCTTGTTAACATTGAATGCAAGAACCCTGCAAGCCTAACAGAAACATGGTACAATGCCTTCATGCAAATCCTCAGCTACGAGAAAGACGTGCCAGAGCTCTACAAGTACATTCAGATTGGCGTAGCATCCGATAACAAAGCCAAATATTTCCCAACCACGCCCTGGCAGCAAGACAGCGAGCCAAGGTACTATGAGTGGCGGGATGGCAGCAAGGACTCGATCGATTCAACTATCGAAATGCTGATGCCCGAAACGCTGCTCAACATTATCCGAAACTATCTTTTCATCCGCATTGAGCGGGGAGCCACAACTAAAGTCATCACAAGGTACATGCAATATCGGGCCGCCGAACAAATCAGCAGCCGCGTTCTAAACAACATTGAAGGCAAAGACCCAAAAAACAAAGGCTTGATTTGGCATTGGCAGGGCAGCGGCAAAACCTTAACCATGATTTTCGCCGCCAACAAACTCTACCGCCACCCAGAGCTGCAGAACCCAACGGTCTTTTTTGTGGTTGACCGCGAAGAACTCGAAACCCAACTCAGCGACGAATTCAACGCCTTAGACATAACCAAGCCTGAAGTCGTTGACTCCATATATGCGCTGAGAAAAATCATTCAACATGACGAGTACCGGGGCAAACGAGGCATATTTATCACCCTCATCCACAAATTCCGTCCTGAAGAACTCTCGGAGCTCCAAAAAGAACTCGACAACCTAAGCAAAACAAGAGAAACCATCCAAACACGAAAGAACGTTATCCTCTTCATAGACGAAGCTCACCGCACTCAATACGGCACACTCGCCGCTCAGATGAATGAAATTCTCAAGAATGCAGAGGCTTATGCATTTACGGGTACACCTATCGCAAAAACAGGACGCGACACCTACGGACAATTCAGTTACCCGCCCCAAGAGAAATACCTTGACAGATACTTCATGATTGATTCAATAGAAGATGGATTCACTCTGAAAATCGCATACCAGCCGCGGTTGGAAGAGGACGTTCACCTCAAAAAAGAAATGTTAGACACCTTTATACAAGTCGAATTTGAAGAAATTCCCGAAGAATACAAGGAGAAAACCGAGGAAAAAATTAAACAAAGACTCAATCTCATCAAAGTCTTTTTGGAAAACGATGACCGCATTAAGCTGGTCGCCCAAGACATAGCAGCCCACTTTAAAGAAAATCTTGAGGGTAGATTCAAAGCCATGGTCGTAGCAGTTGACCGTCTTGCCTGCGTGCGCTACAAACGAGAACTTGACAAACTTCTGCCGAAGGAATACTCAGAAATCGTCATGACCTACAACCCACTTAAAGATCCAAAAGAAATCCAAGACTACCTCAAAGAGGAGATTGAGCGCAACCACGGCAAGGAAATAGAAGACATCCGCAAGGAAACCATAACCAAGTTCAAAGAAGAACAGAATCCGAGTATCCTGATCGTAACAGAGATGCTGCTCACAGGGTTCGATGCACCCATCCTTCAAACAATGTATCTGGATAAACCGCTTAAAGAACACCGCCTTCTCCAAGCCATAGCTCGAACCAACCGTCCCTACAAAGACATCAAAGAAGCAGGACTAATCATCGACTACGTGGGCATCCTAAAAGAATTCACTAAAGCATTCGAAAACTACACCAAAGAGGACATAACAGGCATACTCATCAACACCGATGACCTCGTAAAAGAATTTACCCAAAAACTAGATGAAACAACCGCACTCTTCGGCGATCTTACCAAAGAAGAACCGAATCGCCAAACAATGCTGAAAGCATTCGAAACCATAACCAGCGACGAGCAGAACACCAAGAAATTCCAAGCAAACTACAGGCGCCTAAGAAAACTCTTTGAACTCCTTGGGCCTCACCCAATAAAACTTGAAAAACTCAAAGACTATACCTGGCTAACCCAAGTTTACAACTTCTATCTCCACGAAACTAGACAAGATCTCGCGAAAGAAAACGCCCTCGCACACAAGTACTTCCAAAAAACCCTCAAATACGTCTACAAATCCACAGAAGTCACAAACATAGACCAACAGTACCTGACCATACAATTCGACGCCGACTACCTCAAGAACCTCCAAGAAAAACTAAAAACCAAAGAGGAAAAAGCCGCCAACATCCTATTCACTTTAAACCGCTTCATAATCATAGACAAACAACGCAACCCCGTCTACGAAAGCCTAACCGCAAAAGTGGAACGCATCCTCAAATTATGGAAAGAAAAAACAAAAGACTTCGACAAAATCTATAACGAAAGCGCCCAAATCTTTCAACAAATCCAAGCCCTCCAAGCAAGACAAAAACAACTCCAATTCTCAGATTTGCAATACGCCATTCTGCTAAACATGGAAAAAGCCATCCCAACCAACGGCGACCTAACCAAAGACACTCAAGAACTCGCCTCACTCCTGCGGCCTTACCTGTTTAAGGGCTGGCAATACCAGCAAACTGCGAAAAAAGCTGTTGAACGGGAAACTCGTAGATATCTGAGAAAATACATAAGACAAAATAACCTGTCAATTGTAGACCTAGAAACGCTATACAGGAAAATAATTGATGATGTGAAGAGCTATGCCTGAAACGCAACAGTACATGGTAGAATACCGCAACGTGAAGCACCCAAGATGCGAATTCAAAACAGGCTCATTACTAATTGTTCTGCCAAAAAGGGACTGGACGCCAGAACAAGTCCTCGAAAAATACGAGGAATGGATAAAACGCAAACAAGCGACTATAAACAAAGCAGTTCAAGAAACAACTGAGACAGCGCTAATCAAAACAAGAACTGACAACGAAATGAGAAAGCTGGTCCACCGTTATGCGGAAGCGGCACAAAAAGACCTCAACACAAAAATCAACAAAATTTACTTTAGGGAAATGAAAACCAAATGGGCAAGCCACAGCCAAAACAACAACCTAACGATAAATACTCTACTCAAATATCTGCCTGAAGACTTAATCACCTATATTCTCTATCATGAAATAGCCCATAACTTGGAAAGAAAACATAACGATAACTTTTGGAACCTCTTAAGGCAAAAGCAACCTGAATATTTAGCTAGAGAAAAAAGCTTACTTATTTACTGGTTTCTGATACAGCAAAAAGTCAAGCAATAATAAAAATTAACAGGCGCTTAGCATCCCAAACGTCGCAACCCGCAAAAAGATTCAAACACCAAACCAAAAAAGCAACCCAAAACACAAAAAAAGCCTGAAAGTCGCAACTTTCACCAAACCAAAAGTCGCAACTTAAAAATATCTGGCAAAAAGAAACCAAAAAACCACTAAAAACCCCTAAATCAATCACAGAAACCTCAAAAAACGAAACCTCACCAACAAACGAAACCGCCAATTTCCACGCAATCATCATCTTCATGGATAAACTGCTTCAGGGCTAGTGCGTGTTTTCTCACTGTTTGTGTGCGATACGTTTTATAGTGGGAGTGAAGAAACTCGTTAGTCAATTGGAGGGGGAAAGACACGAGCGCAAAATGGCGTAGAAGCACAAAAAACCGTAAATGGCTAGATTTTAACAACCGAACGGCAAAAAGCAAAAAACAACGAATAATTCAACCTGAGCATGCTTACCGTCTAAAATCAATATCTGTTCACTCAAGCTTTCGGCCATCTAAAAGCTTTGCAGAACGCAATTTCCAAGAGCCAAAACCGTTAATCGATATATTCCAAGAAAATAATTATATAACGATTGTAGCGGAAATCGCAGGCTTTAATAAAGAAACCCTTAACATTCATGTAAAGAACCAAAAAATTATCCTCTCGGCGAAATCGAAAGATCGCAGATACTATAAAAGTTTAAATCTTCCGAAGGAAGTGATTCCAGACGTCATGTACACCAAATTCAAGAACGGTGTGCTAGAAATCAAACTTAAAAAAGCTGAAACAGCAATAAATAAAGAAGCTGGTCAAAATGCCGCATAAACTTAGAAAAATACGGAAATTTAGAGGTTCAAGAACAGTAGGCTACGGAAGGATAGGTCAACACCGAGACTCAGGCTCTAAAGGGCACAGGAAAGTTGGACGACACAAACACTTGTGGAGCTTGGTCGTGACTCAGGAACCTGATTATTTCGGTAAAAATGGCTTCACATCCCCCCAAAGTCTTCATCGCCGGGAAAACGCGATTAACCTCAAAAAGCTAGAAGAAATAGTGCAAACAAGTCAAGGGGAAAAACCTCAAGTTAACTTGACAGCATTGGGCTACACAAAGCTTTTAGGCACAGGGAAAGTCACAAAACCTCTAACCGTACAAGTGTCATTGTATTCAAAATCAGCGGCTGAAAAAATCAGGAAAGCAGGCGGAGAAATCGTAGGCTCCCCAGTTAACGGAGAGTAAAGTTACTAAATGCCCGGAAGATTCCTAAGTATCTTCAAACCATTAGGAAGAGTTTTACCTGAAATCAAAAAGCCTGAGCGAAAGGTAAGTTTTAATGAGAAAATCTTCTGGACTGGGCTTGTCTTAATTATTTATCTTGTTATGGCTCAAATCCCGCTTTATGGGGTTTCATCATCAGCAGCAAGCCAGTTTAGTTCATTGAGAGTTATTTTTGCTTCGAACAGTGGAACTTTGATGCAGTTGGGAATCGGGCCTATTGTTACGGCTGGTTTGATTTTGCAGTTGCTTGCTGGTTCCTCTATTATTGAATGTGACATGTCGAATGCTGAGGATAGAGGATTATTCACTTCTGCAAGTAAAGTGTTCACTGTTCTTCTCACAGGTATTCAGGCTGCCGCGTACCTTATAAGCGGCATGTTCGGTTCGATTACTGGAACTGCAACGGTAGTTATTTTTCTGGAGCTCCTTAGCGCCGGCGTAATTGTTATGCTAATGGATGAACTGGTTCAGAAGGGCTGGGGACTAGGCAGCGGAATCAGCTTGTTCATCATGGCTGGTGTTGCCCAGAGTGTTCTCTGGGATACATTTTCGCCAACTAATGGTCTGTTTGTAGGCTCTCTCTCAGCTTACTTAGGACATACGCAGACGTTTTTGAATTGGGTATTTGGGTCTGTCTCTGGAGTTTATCCATCTTTGCTCGGGTTCTTTGCTACTATTGCGGCCTTTTTAATTGTTATTTATTTGCAAGGAATTAGAATTGAGCTTCCAATGAGTTATGCAGGATACAAAGGCTTCAGAAGCAGATATCCAATTAAACTACTGTACGTTTCTAACCTTCCAGTCATATTTGCGTCAGCATTGTTTGCAAACGTTTACTTCTTCGCGCAATTGCTGTGGGGCAGTCAAGGGCGTCCTACTCCTGCGCACAGTAGTATTTTATTCCAGATAATAGGTCAATTTAACGTATCAAGTTCTGGCACTGTTTCGCCTGTAGGCGGTCTTGCTTGGCTTGTTACTGCGCCAAATAATATTGAACAAGTTGGGGCTGCCCCGTTAAGGGCTGCTGCTTACTTGGGTATTCTTGTGGTTTTCTGCGCTGTTTTCTCGCTGATTTGGCTTGAGGTTGGCGGTTTAGGTCCCGAAAAAGTTGCGAAGCAGCTTATGGATTCGGGCATGCAGATTCCTGGTTACCGCAGGTCAGGAAGACCCATAGAGTCTGTACTTAAACGTTACATTCCTGTAGTCACGGTTCTCGGCGGAATCATTGTTGGGTTTATAGCTGCGGGTGCAGATTTCTTTGGCGCATTCGGTACGGGCACAGGCATATTGCTGTCGGTGGGTATCATTTACCAATATTATGAGTTGTTAATGAAAGAGAGAGCAGCCGAGATGTATCCTGCTTTCAGGAGACTCCTTGGAGAATAGGCTTACTAGCATTGCTTGGCTTTTGACACAAACTAAACGAGGTTGAATTGCAGTATAGGTTCAGTCGTCAGGTTAATTTCCAATTTTTACATTTAAGGAAAATGGCTTCATTTATCCTTGAGATCATCTTAACTGATCACTTTCCAACCTCTTCTTGATTACTTATTTTCAGATTCTGTTTTAACTGATTAAACGTAAAAAGCTAAATCTTCTCCACTATTACTTATGAATTTCTTTCTTTAATCTATAATAAAGAAGAGCAGCAGTGTGGTCTACTTCATGTTTCCAGAAGCAAAGCACCACAATAAACTAAGTCGCTTCTTCTATGAAAGGTTTAGAAGAAGCTTTGTATGGGTGAATCGTCTTTGACTGTTGCTGATTTGATTTCTTCGATTTTTGTTTTGGTTAAGGCTTTAATGTTGTTAAAATCAGACATTTCACCGTAACTTACCAGTGTTATAGCTGTGCCTTCTTCTCCTTTGCGGGCGGTTCTACCAATGCGGTGGAAATATATTAGCGCATCCATAGGCACATCATAGTTAATTATGTGCGTTATGCCCTCGATGTCTAAGCCTCTTGCCGCAACGTCTGTTGCCACGAGTAGGCTTAGTCTGTCCGAGCGGAAATCGTTGATGGCGCGGTCTCTTTGCGCTTGGGTAAAGCCAGCATGCAGTGCTTCTACTCGGAACCCTTTCCGGTACAGTTGCTCTGAGAGTCTGCTTGTTTCCCTGCGTGTTCTACAGAAAACTATGGCTTTATTTACTCTTTCTTTGCGGATTATATCGCAGAGAGCCTCAAACTTGCTGTGCTGATTAATGACTGTGTAGAACTGCTTCATCTGCGTTAATGCTATCTCGTCTTTGCTAACAAGGATTTTCTGCGGGTTCTTCATGTACCTGTTGCAGACTTTCATAACTGACTGGTCAATTGTCGCTGAAAAAAGGCTTGTTTGCCTATCATATGGCGTTTTCGAGAGAATAAACTCGATGTCTTCAATAAAGCCCATGTCTAACATTCTGTCGGCTTCATCAAGAACCACAATTTTAACAGACCCGAGGTTTAAAACTCGCCTTTCCATAAGGTCGATTAATCTGCCAGGCGTACCGACAACAATTTGGACACCGTTTGATAAAGCGTGTATTTGCTTGTTGATTGATTCTCCACCGTAAACAGCCAAAACCTTGATTCTGGCGTATTTCGCAAAACAAGCCATGTGTTCGGCTACTTGTACGGCTAACTCGCGTGTTGGTACTAAAATCAAGCCTTGAACACCGCGGATTTCACGGTTTAACCGTTGAACCATGGGAATGCCAAAAGCAGCTGTTTTTCCTGTTCCAGTTTGTGCCTGCCCGATAACGTCTTTGCCTTCGAGCAAGGGTATTATTGCTTGGGCTTGAATTGGAAAAAGACTCTCAAACCCGAGTTCTTCTATACTTCTGAGGACTTCACTAGTTAAAGGTAAGTCCTTAAATGATTGAATTTGCATATATTATTTTTTTCTCCTGCCACAGAACTTTTTCATGATTTCTCTACAAGCTTCAGGAGCTTTGGGGTGATACATGAGTTAATGTGACAACCAAAAGGTCGGGTTTGGCATATAAAAACGTTTAGCATGATTTCAGGCAATTGGATACATATTAAAAATAGGTTTTCGTAAAAAACAGTACTTTACTCTTTTAAAGGATAATTTTTAATTGTGATTGTCAGGGCTCAGTCACATAATCATAAAAGCAAATTGAATTAATAATCTGTTTCAAGAAACAAAGTGCTTGAACGTTTAAAATTGGGAGATTAAAAAATGAGTAAAGCAAAAGCAAGAAAAAAACCGGCACCATACTTTTACGAAGGGCCTCCTTTAAGTAAAGAAGAAAAGGAAGAGGAAACAGACGACCCCTATGATACCGATGAAAGAGAAACAATGCTGGATGAAGATGAAATCACCGCTGCTTAAGAAGGATTCATGGAGGGACGGGAACAGGAACCGCCAAGCAAAAAAGAAACGCGCAAAAGCGCCGTCAGTCACGATGACACAATTTCGGTTGAATTAGCCAAAGAAGACAGCGAGGAAGATTAAACAATCAGCTAAACCATCGCTTCACAGTCTTAGCGATTTCCAGAAGCTTACGGTTTGTCATCTTTAGTGGAAAACTCGTAAGTATTGAGCGTTAGTCAAAATTAGGTTTTGATGCATTTTTCATCATATCATAAGAGTAACTGCTGTTTTAGGTTTATTTCCACCATTAACCATAAAAGGCAGAAAGTAGAATGATTGCATGAGGCTTTAAAAAAAATAATGACGTTTAGAGATCCAGTCTGCGGCATGGTGCTTAATGAGGATACAGCTAAATTCAAAATCACTTACGAGGGTGAAACCTACCATTTCTGCAGCCTTACTTGCAAGAAAAGATTCAAGAGGCATGCCGTAAAATTCGTTAAGTAAATTGGTCCAATCAAAAAGAAGCGGGATTTGGATCCTCCCGAGAGATAAACATGCAGGGGAAAAATTGGTTTATTTTTCTTGCCGTTTTGATGCGCCTTTGAAGTTTGAGAAGATTCCTTTGTAGTTAAATGCGGCAGCTATTTCTTTGTAGTTAACGATGATTAGAGACAGCAAGGTGAAGAAGGGTATGAGAGAGTAATAGTAAAGTGGCGTATTAACGGCAGAGGAAAAAACCATGCCTATGAAGCCAGAGCCCATGCCTGGATAAAGAAGCATTAGATTTGACAAGGCCAACGCGCTGATTGCGCCTGCCGTTGCAGCTTTGAGTTTTTTGCGGTTGTACATTACGAAGAGCGGTATCGCCAACAGTCCGAACCTTGGATCAAAAAACCCAAAGGCAAAGGCGACTCCAGACAAGTATGGTCTTCCTCGGCTGCCAAAATAGAAGCTGAGTAGAAGCAGAAGGGTGATGAAGACTTTGGCTTGCCCCTCGCCCCACTGCCAATAGTAGCTTAGGGAAAGGCCCCCTTGTGGGGAGGGGAAAGGCAGCAGCAAAGCGACAACCATAACTACGAAGGTTACTGCAAGAGGCTTGTTATCTAAGAGCTTGTAGAGCAGATACGCCATTAGGGGAAGAAGCATAAACTGGACTATGTCGAAGGCTAAGAGTGCCTGTTGATAATTCAACGATAGAAAAGGCGAGACAACGAGCAGGAAAGAAGGCAGGTACTTGTAGGCTTCAGGGTGTGGAAGTATGACTGGTTCCCCATCCTTTAAAGCTCCGAAAGTGTAAATGTGCGATGGATCATTCCATAGCCTCCAAGCGCCCATATAATAAGCTGAGAAATCTTTTGCCAGTATAGTGCCTGAAGTGTTAATGCCTGCGTTAACGGCGTAGGTCTCTGGATAAGCTACGATAAAAGTGTACAAGTTCAAGGCGATGAGTACTGCGATTCCCACGATGAAAACAATCTTGGTTAAGCGCGGTTGGCTAATCATTTCTATCCAACGTTTGGCTGGCAGTTTCGCATCTAATACTCATTGGAACTTTTATACTTTGGTTGATATAGCATTTTTGGCTTTGAAAATTTTCCTGAAGTTACGGTAGCTCAATAATAATGCTTACTAAATTCGCATGTATTACAGTTGTAATACGCATGAAAATGCTTTTATTCAAATTCTACTTTGAAGCCGTTAAATGCCCCGAACATAAGGACTGAATGAATAAATGAATATGCAAAAACAAAGTAGCGCTAAACGTGCCTCAATAATCGCCACGACAGCAGCCCTCTACACCATATTCTTCTTCCTGTCATACTCGGTAGCATTGCCAAGATTTACGGTTCTCTATCTCCCGATTGTCCTGCTAGGTGTTTTTCCAATATGGTTCGGATGGAGCGGACTGATGGGAGCGATGATTGGAGCGTTTATAGGCGGCGCTTTTGTGGAGGGCTTAGGTTTTCTTGGAGTGTTCGAATCAGTTGTAGCACTCATAATATACCTCATAAATTGGACCCTTATGCCTAAAAAAGCCGCTGAGGATGGAAAGAGAAAAAGCCTGATTACTCTTTTAGGTGTTTACGCTTTAAGCCTCTTTGCGGGGACAAGTTACATTCTTTGGCAATACACAATTTTGCCTCAACTGTTTACTGCTACAGAAGCAGAGTTCATTCTGGTGCCAACGTTTGCTCTTAACTTGCCAATCGTGTTGATAACATGCCCAGCTTTAATTAGGGCGATATCTCCGAAACTGAGAACTTGGGGTATGTACTGTGGCAACTTTAAGGAATGGAAAAACCTCAGAGCCAAATCCTAAGTATGGCATCTTTTTTATTCATCTCTTTTACCCGCATTCGCTGCTGACTTTAACTTTGCTGTAATAGTATCAAAAAGTTTGGGCATGAATGATGGGCAATGCTTTTAAGTTATCGGTCACCTAAAAGCAGTTTTGAGTGCCTGAAAATGAAAATAAGAGTAATAAAATTAACCCCTGAATTACTCGTCGAATTATTGCAAGGAAAGCTGTCATCTTTCTCTTCCAATTTGCCCAGCGATACTGAGCTATTAGACTTAAAACTTGATTTGTTTTCCAAGCAAGTGCTCGCGATAGTTAGAAGCGAAAGTTTTGAGGACATTGCCGAATCCTGTCCAATCCCAGAATTCAACCTAACAAACACTGGAGAACCTAAAATTGCACTAAAACCGATTGGAACCGTTAAACTAGAATCCAAACCTGAACCTAAACCTACAAATGTAAAGTTAATTCAACCAAGCAAAACCCCAACGAAAATGGAAAATGAATTCAGCCCAGAACAGCGCAAACTGCTCAGTTTCACAGTTAAGGGAGATTACGTTGTGGTAAAGCCAGTTCAATTTTTAAAGGCTGAATGGGAAGATATCAATGAGGTTGTCCGAAGTTTAGGCGGTAAATGGGTGAAAGGCGACATCATTAGCTACTGGGAAATCCCAGCGCAACAAGGGTGACAATTTGTTTTGAGCAAAAAACGAAAATCCTTTAAACAAGATGCGCCTATTCAGAATAAGAATGGTGTAAAGATGGAAAAAACCGATAAACCTCTAACTAGAGATGCACTAGTTTCTATGCAAGTCATAGACGCAAAAGGACAATTGGTAGGAAAAGTTAAAGATATCGCTTTCGCCGTTGGAAAGACGGGCATTGCCTTGTCAGTGGAGAATGAAACTGGAGAAACCCAAAACATCCCCTGGGAAGATGTTCAAGCAGCATCAGACTTCATAATTATAAAGCCAGTTCCACAAAGCACTAGTCAACCACAAAAGCAGCAGCAACAACCAGTTCAAACTAGTTCTCTCAGTGAAGAAGAAAAGGTTTTTGGGCCTTATGAACAGCAGCAGCAACAACCAGTTCAAACTAGTTCTCTCAGTGAGCAGTCAACTCAACCGCTTTGCCCAACATGCAATCAACCTCTCACATGGATTCCACAATACAAAAGATGGTACTGCTACAACGAAAAGAAATACGTTACAGTGGGTAAGAAAAGGTTTTTGGGCCTTATGAACAGCAGCGAAGACAACCAAGTTCAGAAACAGTCAACTCAACCACTTTGCCCAACATGCAATCAACCTCTCACATGGATTCCAAAATACCAAAGATGGTACTGCTATAACGACAAAAAATACGCTTAAAAGCAGCATCAATCGTTTTATTTTTTAATTTATGTAGTTTCATTTGGCAAGGGATTTTCCAGTATTTGGATTGTTCCGTTTTTTCCAAGTCGCAGTTGTTTTTCAGCCTTAAACATAGCTACGTGCGCGTTTTTCACTTCTATGCAGTCACCAACTGAAACGGCGTTTACCTGTTGGTCCCAGAGGCAAAGCATAATTTTTCCCGTTTCATCCCCTATCCATGCGTTAGAAACAAGAGCGTTGTCTCGAAATTGAGTATGAACCTTGGATGGCTCAGAAGTTTCCAACACTTTGGCAATTACATTTACCTTTTTCATGCCTACTCGCAGATTCTCTATCTTCATATGTGCAGGAGCCGGGTTTTGCTTTGCAATCTCTTTTCGGACCCTGCTTGTATTCATCCAATTATCGAATGAAACATCCTTTTGTGAGAGAGTTTCTTCGGGAACCCTGAATTGCGCAATTACTTTACTATTTTTAGTTATTAGGAAAATGGCTTCGTTGTTAATACTTCCACGGTATTCAACCGTTAAGTCTCCACATGCTGATTTCGCGTGTTCTTTTGCTTGAATTAAAGCCTGAAACAGTTCGGTAGGGTAAACTTCATGTTGTGCAGAAATGAAAGCAAGCTGATCTTCTAATGTGGGCTTCTTTGATTTCATACTATTTTTTCTCCCCTTCATTATATAGCGAATTATCTTGAAAAAAGCAAATGTTAGGTTTCAAAATTTACTTTTTCTTGATAAATTCTGACATTTCATTATTATATCGTGTTAACTATATAGGTTTAGCTATAAAAAAATCGGAATTTTCACGGCAATTTGAATGATTTGCCTTGATGCGCTATGGGTTTGTTTTTTTTGTCCAAAAAGGAAAAGACTAGGACTATATACTGTATCTGTGTAAACAAGTTGTTTCAAGCTTGAAGTTTTTGGTGAAAATTGTGACGGAGGATCTAAGAGAATTAACTAAAGTCAAGTTAAGCAATTTGGATAAAATCTTTTACCCAGAAGTTAATGTTAGCAAAGGACAAGTTATCGAGTACTACATTAAAATGGCGCCGAAAATGCTGCCGATTATGGCTGATAGACCGCTAGTCTTAACCAGATACCCTGATGGCGTTAATGGCGAAAACTTCAGTTTTTTTGAAAAAGACGCTCCACAAGGTACGCCAGAATGGATTAAAATAAAAACAATTTACTCACCAACGTCCCAACGAGACGTCCACTATATCGTTTGCAACGATTTGGATACGCTTATTTGGCTTGCAAACTTGGCAGCATTAGAAATCCACATGCCCTTCTCCAAGATTAACGCTCTGGATAAGCCTGATTTACTATTTTTTGATATTGACCCTGAACCACCAGCAACGTTGAGCGATGCCGCAGAGGTTGCGCTTTTGCTTAAAGACAAGCTGCTCGATTTAGGACTTACGCCTTTCGTTAAGACTTCGGGCAAAAAGGGTCTTCATGTCGTAATTCCAATAGTTCCAGAGCATACTTTTGAAGAAACAAGAGCTTTTGTGCATAAAATCGGAATCGACTTAGCCAAGGAAAGTGACCTTGTTGTTTCCGAATTCAAGGATACAAAGAAGCCGGGAAAGGTTTTCACCGATTACCTCCAGAATTCGCCAATGCGGACAATGGTGGTTCCTTACAGCTTAAGACCGACGCCTCAAGCCACTGTTTCGACACCTTTAGAGTGGACTGAAATAAAGAAAGGCATAAAACCATCCGACTTCAATATTTTTAGTGTAGTTGAACGGAAACTTAATCCGTGGAAAAATATTTTCAAAAAAAGAGTTAAACTGGAGATTTAATTATGACTCAGGAAGATTTAGAAAAAAAGCAAAGCGAAAAAGTTAGTGCGGTTGTCCCGAGAAGGTCAATTTGGTCGGGAAGCGTCACAATCGGTTTAGTAAATGTCCCTGTTAAATTGTATTCCATGATTTATGACAGGGGAATAAATTTTCATTTCTTGCATAAAGTTGACGGTCAACCTTTAAAATACGTTAAGATGTGCACTAAAGACGATAAGATTGTTCCTTGGAGTGAGGTCGTTCGAGGCTATGAGGTAGCTAAAAACGAGTATATAGCATTTGATAAGAAAGAGTTAGATGCTGTAAAACCTGAATCTGATAGCCGAATTAGAATTAGCAAGTTTGTCGATTACTTTTCGGTTGATCCAATTTACTTTGATAAGACTTACGTTTTGATGCCTGCAAAAAACAAGGAAGCTTACGCTTTACTTTTAAGGACGCTTGAAAGAAAAAACAAAGCTGGCGCTGGACGAATAACCCTGCGGACTAAGGAGTATCCTGCGTTGTTGCATACGTACAAGGGCGCGCTGGTTTTAACCACCTTGCGTTACAGCTATGATGTTGTGGACCCGCAGGATTTTGAAGATTTAAGTGGTTTAAAGGAGCCCGATAAAGCGGAGTTAGATATGGCTATAAAAATAGTAAGCGACCTTTCAGGCGACTTTGATATTGCTGAATTCGAAGACACTTACATGAAAAGGGTTGAAGAACTTATAGCGCAAAAGCTGAAAGGCGAAAAAATCCAAATCGAGAAGCCGCCAGAAGTGGAAGCTAAAGGTCTCATGGTTGCGCTGCGAGAAACTCTCAAGCAGCTGGAACAGAAATGAGCAGGCGCATTTACAAGCCTATGCTTGCAAGGGTTGCCCCCACCCCTTTCTCGGATAAAGACTGGATTTTTGAGGTTAAATGGGATGGCTTCAGAGCCATAGCCTATATCGATGAAGAGCTCAGCATTAAAAGTCGTAATGAAAATGAATTAAAACACAATTTTCCGGAACTGGCAGAGCTAACGCAGTTAGCTAATGGTTTAGTTGTTGACGGCGAAATCGTTGTGATGAGAGAAGGTAAGCCTGACTTCCAAACCCTGCTGGAGCGTGGTCAAGCTATTTCAGCAGGTGAGATTCAAAGGCAAGCCAAACGGGCGCCAGTAATATACATTGTTTTTGATGTTTTAGAGAAGGATGAAAAACCACTCGTTAAACTGCCGTTAATGGAGCGCAAAAAGATTTTGAAGGACTCGTTGAGGGAAGGTTCACATGTGCTTTTGTCTGATTTTATTGAGGAGAAAGGCGAAGCCTACTATCAACTGGTCTTGGAGAAGGGTTTAGAGGGAGTAATGGCGAAAAAGAAAGATAGCCTCTATGAAGAGGGTTTGCGAACTGGGAGTTGGTTGAAAATTAAAAAACTGAAAACTTGTGACTGCGTAATTTTCGGTTACACGAAAGGAGAGCAATCCAGAGAAAAAACGTTTGGTGCATTAATTTTGGGACTTTACGATAAGGAGGGTAAACCAGTTTATGTTGGCAAAGTCGGGACAGGTTTTACTGAAGAGATGCTTGGAGTTTTAAGTGACACATTTGAAAAATTAAAATCGGAGCTTGCCCCTTTCAAGCCTGAATCTGGTGATGAGGTAACTTGGCTTGAACCCAAGCTGGTTTGTGAAGTTGCTTATCAAGCTGTAACGCGGGATATGAGGTTAAGAATGCCACGTTTTAAAAGTTTAAGAGAGGACAAGTCACCAGCCGAATGCACCCTTGACCAACTAATCGAAAACAAAAAAATGGACCCAGCCGACGGCGATAGGCTTTCTGAATATGCGTCAAAACGCGATTTTGAACAGACTCCTGAGCCTAAGGGCGGAGAGAAAAAGGAGGAGAAGCTGATTTTTGTGATCCAAGAGCACCACGCAAGAAGATTACACTACGACTTAAGACTAGAGCGTGGCGGTGTTTTGAAGAGTTGGGCTGTTCCAAAAGGGATGCCTGAGTCTGCTGGTGAGCGACGTTTAGCGGTGGAAACTGAGGATCATCCGTATGAATACGCAGGTTTTGAGGGCACGATTCCTGCGGGGCAGTATGGGGCTGGGACGGTTAAAATTTGGGATAAAGGCAGTTACGAACCTAAACTTTGGGAAGACGACAAAATTGAGTTTACGCTTAATGGTCAAAGGCTTAAGGGGCGATACGTTCTGGTGCGGTTTAAGAAGGCTAAAGATGATAAGTCTTGGTTGCTGCTAAAGGGTAAAGATTAGCATGCAAAGTCTTCATTTAGGCACTATAGGCTGGAGCTACAGCTTCTGGAGGGGCAATTTTTACCCGAATAAAACTGCTTCCAAAGATTTTTTGGCTTATTACGCGACTAAATTTAGTACTGTTGAGGTTGACAGTACATTTTATCGTATTCCAAACCAGCAAGCCATAAGCAACTGGAAGGAGCAAACGCCTGATGGCTTCAGTTTTTCGCTAAAGTTTCCTGGAGTTATAACGCATATTAAAATGCTCAAGGATTGCCAGCGTGAAACTGACCTTTTTCTTGAAAGAACAAAGATGCTGAAAGAGAAGCTTGGGCCTTTGCTGTTGCAGTTTCCCCCTAGTTTTGGAATTGAGCGCTTATCTAGTTTGGCTGATTTCTTGCATAAACTTCCTAAAACTCAGTGTTACGTGATTGAGGTTCGGGATGAAGGGTTTCTTAATGAGGCGTTTTATTCGCTTTTAAGAGACTGCAATGTTGCTTTGGCATGGGTTGATAATCCCTTTATGCCCCGTGTCAGTGAAGTAACTTCTGATTTTTTGTATATTAGGTGGGAAGGAGACCGGAAAAAAGTCAAAGGCACCTTAGGTAAAATAGAAGTTGATAGGGAAGGGGATATACGGCTGTGGGCAGACAGAATAAAGCCTTTCCTTAGCAAGCAAATGGACGTCTTTGGCTACTTCGGCAAATATTACTCAGGTTATCCTCCTTCAGACGTAAATTTACTTTCAAGTCTCTTATTGTAGTTTTTTTTATCTGGAGTGTCGCTTTTGGATGTGATGACGCAGTTGGTTGAGCCCGTCGAGGTTTCATTTTGTGCCTGATGTTGAGAAGGGACGAAGTATTGTTTGATTCACGTGGAAGAGGAAGCTTGCAACAGCGAAAAAATGGTTTTGCACAATAATGGTGTTTTAGGCTTTATTGTGCAGTTCAGACCTAAAATTTTCATGTTGATTTAAATAGGACGGGAGTAATGTGGGGCTTTGCGACAATATTATTCTTTTAGTATAATTATGTAAACTCGTCGTCCAATGTATTCCTTGGGGCACCCGATTTTTGCGCCGTTTCCTCTAGGTGCTACCTTGCGGGTAGTTTCTTTGATAAGTTCTTGTCTTCTTTGATAAAAGAATGTTTGGGCGCTTGCGACTTTCATTATTCCTTTGGCGGTAAGAAGTGAAATTTCGGTGACAGTAATTTATATTTATTTTTGTAGAAAAGCTTTTAATATTAAACTAGCGAGTAATGGTTTTGTTGCCTATGGAGAAGGAGCGGTATTGGGAACGGCAAACGTAACAGTGCATACTTTATATTTTAAAGGAAAAATTTGTGGGCGTCCCGACCCAAGGGCGACGGCAACGGAAAAAAATCAAGATTTCCTTTCTGTTGAAAAACTTTTCAAGATTAAAAATTTTGCTTTGCGTCGTGGCGTCTGGTTTAAAGCCTTAAACCGAATTGAAAGGGGCGTCTTGGATCTTACCATGAAGTACGTTGACAACGTTAAAAGTGCGAAGCTGGCCAAAGTGTTGGAGGCCATAATAGAAAAGCTGGAGCAGGCAACGGAAAGTATGGTTGACAGGTTGATGAAAACTGTTGGCATCCCTTTAGCTGAGAAGGTAAGTCGCATAGCGGTAAGTTTAGGCAATCGGTCTGCTAAAAGCTGGGCATCTGACTTGTCGTTTGCGGCTTTCTTGGCTGTAATGCATATACGTAAAGAAGCATTTGGGTTATGAGCCGAAGGTTTCTTTAAGGGATGGGTTGCAAGTGTTGCTTAAAGAAAAAATGGCAGTAAGCTAAATTGGTTGAAATTGGAGATATCAGGGAATTATTAGATAGGTTGGATCTGCTTGTTGTTGCAGGTATTCCAGCTTACAATGAAGAGAAGACCATTGCCCGGGTTGTTTTGGGGGCTCAGAAGCATGCGCACGTTGTTGTTGTCTGTGATGATGGCTCGACGGATTTGACTGGCGAAATTGCGGAGCGGCTTGGTGCTGTTGTGATTCGTCATGAACGAAATGCTGGTTATGGTGCGGCTATCCAGAGTCTATTTAAGCGGGCGTGGGCGTTGAAGGCTGATGTGTTTGTTACTTTGGATGCAGATGGACAGCATGACCCTGACGAGATTCCGCAGCTAGTTAAACCTATAAAAGACGGCGTTGCAGAAGTGGTTTTAGGCAGCAGATTCATGGATCAGAATGGAACCGCTGATATGCCGATGTACAGGCAATTTGGCGTGAAAATAATAACAACGTTAGCTAATGGATCTGGGAAAAATGGCGTTAGCGATGCTCAAAGTGGTTTTAGAGCCTACAGCAAACGGGCCATGGATCGCCTAGGAGCCATTTCTGAGAATGGCATGAGTGCCAGCGTCGAACTGCTGCGTGCCGTCCAAAAAAGCGGTTTAAAAATCTGCGAAGTGCCTATTTCATGCAAATACTCGGACTCCGTGGGAGTGAAAACGTCAACCGAAAATGCAGCCAAGCATGGCCTAGGTCTTCTAATGTCGTTAATCAAACTTGTTGTCGAAGATAGACCTCTCCCATTTCTTGGAATACCCGGCATAATGTTTATCGCTTTAGGCACATTGTTTGGTGTTTGGATGATGGACATATATGCCTCCACACACAGTATAGTAACGAATGTTGCGTTGGCTTCTATTGCGTTCATTCTGATAGGTTTTTTCATGGTGTCAACGGCCATAACGCTGTATGCGATAACAAGGTTATCGAAAAGAATGAAGGGTAACTAGGGTAACTGAGGTTAAGTAAATGGTTAAAAAAGTGTTGGTAACGGGCGGTTTAGGCTTCATAGGCTCAAATCTAGTTCGCGAATTAGAAAAACGTGGATATGAAACTTGGGCTTGTGACTTAATGCACTCTTGGCAACCTAATTACGTTCGTTGTGACGTTAGCAAATTCAGCCAAGTGGAGCGATTGTTTGCAGAGCATGACTTCGATTATGTTTATCATGCAGCAGCAGAGTATGGCAGATGGAACGGAGAAGACTACTTTGAAAACCTATGGGCTACAAACGCTGTAGGCACTAAAAACATTCTGAGAGTACAGGAAAAGAAGAAGTTTCGAATGATTTTCTTTGGCAGCGCTGAGGTTTACGGTGATTATGACGGTGTCATGCGTGAAGACGTTATGGACACGATTCCGATTAAGCAGATGAATGATTACGCAATTTCTAAGTGGGTCAACGAAATGCAGATTTTAAATTCTGCGGCTATGTTTGGAACAGAATCAGTTCGGGTTCGCTTGTTCAATGTTTATGGTGTTGGCGAGCATTATACTCCTTACCGTGGTTGGATACCTAAATTTATCTATAAAGCTATGAGAAATGAGCCTTACACGGTTTACTTGGGTCACAAGCGTACACTTGAATACGTTGAGGATCTCTGCAGAACCTTTGTTAACATAATTGATAACTTTAAGCCTAGGCGAAATTTACAATCTGGGCGGAGACACCCAATACGACATAAAATATGTTTCCGATTTAATATTAAAAAACCTAAACAAGGATGACTCCAAAGTTTCCTACAAGGAAGCTGAACCCTTCACAACCAGAATAAAAACTCCTGACGCGTCAAAAGCGAAAAAAGATTTGGATTTTAAGTTAACCATTTCTCCAGAAGAAGGCATGCGGAGAACTGTTGCATGGTTCAAGCAACTGTATGGTAAACAAAGTGCTTGATGAGGCGTAGCTTGGAATGAACAAAAAAGTGCTTGAAGCATTCAATGAGAAAATTGTGCTGGTAACTGGTGGAGCAGGATCTATAGGTTCTATCTTGGTAAAAACGCTAAGCAACTTGGAAACGAAGAAAATCGTAATCATAGACGATCTTTCTTCATCTTATGAATGGAATATACCTGCAAGCCCAAAAGTTGCCTTCATAAAAGGTAATATTCTTGATGATGAAAAGTTAAGGTGGGCGTTTAAAGAGAAACCTCAAATAGTGTATCATCTGGCCGCCCATTTTGCCAACCAGAACTCAGTGGATAATCCTGAAACCGACTTGATGGTAAATGGAATGGGTACATTAAAGGTTCTGGAGCACGCTCATCTAGTGGGTGTTGAACGTTTCATTTATGCATCTTCAGGCTGTGGAATATACGGTGCAGATTCAAAAATGCCCTTTGAAGAACATGACGTGTCAATGAAGCTTTACACGCCATATCAAGTGACGAAGATGCTAGGCGAGCTCTACACTAATTATTATTACAATCTTTATCATCTTCCAATTGTTAATGCGAGGTTCTTTAATTCGTACGGTCCAGGCGAAGTTCCAGGAAAATACAGAAATGTCATACCTAACTTTTTCTATTGGGCAATTAGCAAGCAACCGTTACCAATTACGGGAACAGGGGATGAAACAAGAGATTTCACTTACGTTGGAGATATCGTTAGTGGTTTGCTATCAATGGTGTACTATAAAGAAGCAATCGGAGAAGCATTTAACCTTGGAACAGCCAGAGAGATTCGAATTGGCGACCTTGCAGAATGGATTAACGAAATAACCGGTAACAAAGCTGGAATAGTTTTCAAAGAGAGGCGCGATTGGGATAGGAAAAATAGGCTTCTGGCATCAATTGAAAAAGCAAGAAAAATTCTCGGATATTCCCCTAGCATGGATTTCAAAGAGGGACTCAAGCAAGTCAACGCTTGGTTTATTGAAAACTGGGAAAATATTCAAGCATCATACAAGAGCTAAAAACCACTAACTTCAAAAAAACATTGCGCGCGCCTACAAAGAAACGACACGAAATATTTGAGATCAAACTGTTTTGTGCGGCATATTTGGCATTTTAATCGGTGAGAACTTAGAGCTCTCACCCAAGGAGCTTATGCAAATCGTAAACAGCATGTTTAAGCTTTCAGAGTCACGTGGCAAAGAAGCATCAGGATTAGCTATCAGATTTCAGGATTCAATTTACGTTCTTAAAGAACCTATTACCTCATCGAGACTGGTTAAAACTTCAAAGTACAAGAACCTGTTCAATCACACACTAAAGACTGAAGGATATAATGGCATTCAACTGCAGGCTCCACTTTTAATCCTAGGTCATTCACGCCTTCAAACAAACGGGCTCAGCGAAATCAACACGAACAATCAGCCTGTGGTTAAAGACGGTGCCGTTGGAATCCACAATGGAATCATCGTTAACGATGACAAGTTGTGGAAATCATTTCCAACTCTTAAAAAGAAATATGATGTGGATACTGAGGTTTTTCTTAGTCTTCTGCAAATGTTCAGGGCTCAAGGCAAATCCATGGTAGAAGCTGTCAGGCTTGTTTTCGATAATATCGAAGGTTCTGCTTCTGTGGCTGTTCAATTTGACGATGCAAATAATCTTTTGCTCGCATCAAACACAGGTTCACTCTACATGAATCTGAGCATAAACGAGAAAATTTTAGTTTTTGCTTCAGAAAAATATATTCTCCAACAAACTTTCAATAACAAATTCCTGAGAAACAAATTCGCTGGAAAATCGATAACGCAAGTCAAAGCAGGTCAAGGCTATCTACTAGACCTTAACCTATCAACAAAACACATGTTCCTTTTGAAAGATCGCACAGTTGACAGTAGCTATAGTGAACCCCTAAAATCAAAGGCTAGCATCCTTGAACTTTATGACCAGCAAACACAAGCGCTTCCAGACCCAAGCCAGTACCTCTTACGCGAAGATATCAAGCAAACCATGATTCAAAATTGGGAGACACTTTACTCAAGCGAAAATGTGCTGAAAAGATGCACTCGATGCCTCTTGCCTGAAACAATGCCTTTCATAAGCTTTGATGAAGAAGGTGTATGTAGCTTCTGCAGAGATTACGAGACTCGGGGCAGCTACCTTAAGGGTGAAAAAGCGCTTGAAGAGTTCGTTTCAAAGTACCGGAGCAATTCAGGCGAACCAGATGTTCTTTTAGGTTTCAGCGGCGGAAGAGACAGCTCATTTGGATTAGATTATATTAAGAATCATCTAGGATTGCATCCTACAACTTTCACCTATGACTGGGGAATGGTCAACGACCTTGCACGTAGAAACCAAGCAAGAGTAGTTGGCAAGTTGGGCATTGAACACATCGTTATTTCCGCCGACATCCGAACAAAAAGAGTTAACATTCGCAAGAACCTTAAGGCTTGGCTGAAAAAGCCTGATTTAGGCATGGTCCCGATACTCATGGCAGGAGACAAACAATTCTACTACTACTTCCATAAAGTTCGCAAGCAAACCGGGATCAAGTTGTTTATATTCTGTGGCGGCTATGAAGGCGAAGAAGGAACTGGACTTTTCAAGTATGGCTTTTGCAATGTTACTACTCAGGGCAGCAAGAAAGCATTGAAGAGAATGACTGGAATCTCTACCGTAAACAAATTAAAGATCATGTACTATTACCTGAAGCAGTTTGTCAAAAATCCCGCGTATATCAACAAGTCTATATTCGACACGTTATTCGCTTACTATTCCTCCTACGTGTTGCCTGACGATTACCTGTATCTGTTTCATTACTTGGATTGGGATGAAAACAGAATACTAAACAGCATAACTGAGAAGTTCAATTGGGAAAGGGAGACTGATACGATAGCGACTTGGCGCACAGACGACGGCACAGCCCCATTCTATAATTACATTTACATGACAATGGCTGGGTTCACCGAGTTTGATATTTTTAGAAGCCACCAAATACGTGAAGGCAAACTTACCAGAGAACAAGCTTACAAAATAATAAAAGAAGAAAACAAGCCTCGCTTCAAATCCATTGAGTGGTATGGCCAAGCGATTAATTTCAACATGAACAAGGCTATAGAGACAATCAATTCGGCACCAAGGCTTTATGGGAAAGCTAAGTAAAACAATTGCTTTTCAACAAATAATCAAGGCTCCGTTGAGATAAAAAAGTTGAATTCCTTAAAATTTCAAGATAAGAAAAAGTCGTTCGATTTGAACGTCCTTATTATAGGTGAATATTTTCCGCCTGATTTAGGTGGTGCGGCAACTAGAGCGAGTAATATTGCTAAGGGTCTTTCCTTGAATGGCTGCAATGTCACTGTTGTAACCGCTTTTCCACATTACCCGACTGGAAAGATACCGAAAGACTACAAGTATAAGCTGTTAAAGGTCGAATATGTTGGGAAGTCAAGAGTTATTCGGACCTTCGTTCTTCCGCTAGAATCAAAGGGTTTGTTTAATAGGCTGCTTATTTTCGGATCGTTTATTATATCTTCTTTATTTGCCTTGCCGATTGTTGGAAAAATTGATGTAGTTTGGGCAGCAAACCCCGACGTATTTGTGCTCGTGCCAGCTATTGCATACGGCAGCATGAAAAGAAAGCCTATAGTATCCAATGTGGATGATTTAATAATTGAAGATTTATACGATCTAAATTTAGTGCAAAGAGGTTCAGCCGTATCAAGATTCGCAGAGTTTTTTGCGAGAGTGGTTTTCGCCAAAGTTAAGGCAGCTACCCCGATAAGCCCTGGATACATTGCAACTATAGCAAAATACGGAGTGGACAAGCGCAGAATTCAAGTGGTGAAAGGAGGAGTGGATTTGGACGTTTTCAAGCCACAATCCAAGCGCAAAGTTGGAGAGAAATTTGTAGTGTTGTATTCGGGCGGTTTTTCGATAGCGTATGATTTTGAGCAAATATTTAAAGCTGCCAAGATAATCGAGGGGTTAGATGCTGATGTTGAGTTTGTTATTCAGGGGAAGGGCGAGCTTTTAAATTCCATGCGTTCTAGAGTTGACGGGTTGAATGTAAACAATGTGCAGATTATTGATAGGCTCTTAAGCAGGGAAGCAGTGGGTGAGTTTTTGAGTCAGGCAGACGTGTTGATTTTGCCGCTTGCCGATTTTAAAACACCTTACCGTGGCATGTCTTCTAAGCTTTATGAGTATCAGGCAGTGGGAAAGCCGATAATTTGTTGTAGCAGAGGCGTGCCTTCAATATATGTGAAAGATACCCATTCAGGATTAGTTGTTGACCCAGGCGATTCTGAAGCCTTATCTAAAGCTGTATTGGATCTGAAACAAAATTCAAATGCAGCTTTCACGATGGGTGAAAACGGAAGGAAATATGTTAAAAATGAGGCATCAATAGAAGCCATAGGTCTTAGCATGAAAGAAATATTCAAAAATATGTTATGAGGCAAAATTTTGAGCATAGAAGATGAAATGCAAGTTTATGATGCTGCTCCTGTTTCTAGGGTAACTGGTGAAACTGAGAGCTATGATAACGCATTCTTCCCAAATGTTATTCGTAAGAGAGAACTTGAACTCATTGAACAAGTGCTAAGAGATGCGCAACCGAAGTTGATTTTGGACTTTGGTTGCGGCGGCGGGTGGCTCTCCATTCTGTTGCGGAAGTGGGGTTTCGAATTTGTGGGTCTGGACATTAGCAGAAACATGGTTAGAAACGCCAAGATCGTATGCGCAGATTCTGACTTTATTATTTGTAATGCCATGAGACTTCCGTTTAAAGCAGATATTTTTGACTTCGTAATTGGAATATCTATTCTCCATCATTTAGACCTAAAGCAGGCAACTGATGAATTGAAGCGTGTTTGCCTCAACCCGTCGACATTCTTGTTTATGGAACCTAGTTTGCTTAATCCTCTGTCGGCTTTTGGCCGTAGGTTTTTCCCAATGGAGGCACATACTGAGGGAGAGAAACCATATACTCCACAGTACCTGAAGACAGCTTTAAGCTTGGCTGGCTTTTGCGTGGAAAGGTGCTTTTCTATGTTCTTTCTTGCTTTTCCCCTGGCTCGTTTCTCAAGAATCATAGGACTTAAGCCTCCTCCATATCTGGTCACGCTAACTTACTTGTTTGAAGGCATGATGGAAAAAGCGCCTGGAGTCAGAAACCTGAACTCAAACATCATAGCAATAGCTCGAAAAAGGTAAACCTCTTGAGAATACTCCATGTTACATACGTTTATCCACCTAAGTCCAATGTAGCCGATGGTATCACTAATGTCGCATATAATGTAACTCAAGAACTGGCAAGGCGAGGTCATGAAGTTACAGTTTATACTTCGGACATGTTGGATTTGCATGGTAATGGGTCACTTGAACCCAGATGTCAAATAATAAATAGAGTCAAAGTATATTATCTAAAGTCTTTCTGGCGACATAAAACTTCAATAGTGACGCCTTCGATTATTCATTTGCTTTCTAAGAACCTAAGTAGCTTTGATATAGTCCATATTCATGACTGCAGGTCATTTCAAGGGATCTGTGCATATTTCTTCGCTAAGGTCAAGAAAGTCCCATATGTCTTTCAGCCTCACGGTTCTTATCTATTTTCATTGCCAGATTCGATTCCTAAACACATAGCAAAAATCGCTTTGGATAAAATGATCAGCAACAGGGTGGTTATGGGTTCATCTAAGATTATCGCACTTAGCGAAGTCGAAGCTGAACAATGTAGGACGGCAGGCATACCAAATGAAAAGATAGCTATAGTGCCTAACGGAATTGATTTGTCTGAATATGAAAACCTTCCATCGATGGGTTCCTTCAGAAAAAGATTTAATATAAATAAAGAAGACAAAATAGTCTTGTTCTTAGGTCGAATACATAAAATCAAGGGCGTTGATATTCTCGTTAAGGCTTTTGCAAAAGTTGTTGACAAATTAGATAATGTGAAACTTGTCTTAGTAGGTACTGATGACGGGTATCTTGGTGAAATTGAAGCTTTGACTAAGGCTTTACAGATAGAGGACAAAGTGCTGGTTTCGGGACCTTTATACAGAGTGGCTAAGCTCGAGGCATACGTTGACGCAGATATGTATGTTTTGCCTTCACGATATGAGACTTTTCCAATGACTGTTCTTGAAGCATATGCCTGCTGCAAACCCGTAATTGCCTCGAAAGTTGGCGGGCTAAACGATATGGTGGCAAACGGACAAACGGGGCTATTGGTTGACCCTGGAAATACCGTACAACTGGCAAAAAGCATTCTCTATTTATTAGATCATGCTGATCGCGCCATAGAAATGGGTCTAAAAGGTAAACAATTCATAAGTGAGACCTTCACTATAAAGAAGGCTACTGATAGACTCCTGAGTCTCTATAGCGATGTAGTATAGGAGTAGTTGTTGATAAACTATAGCAGGTTTATGAAGAAGTCGGGATTAAAGTATGCTAGTTAGACTTGCATTATCTGGTTTTGGTTGGAGTTAGTTTACGCATAAGTGAAAAGAATAAGCCAAAAATGGTTTATACACAAACTATAGCTAAAAGCTATGAGAAAAATAGACGAAGTAATGTCGGCGACATTGCTTTCTGGAAAAAAGAACAACAAGAACTACAGCTCGGAATAAATGCATCAAGGCTTGATATACATGAAGTTTTGGAGGCAGGTTGTGGTACAGGACGTTTCATTCCTGATATGGCAAGGAAAGGATATGCGGTTTTTGGGCTCGACCTTTCGCCCTACATGCTTGGAATGGCTCGTGCGAAGGCGGAAACGCAGCAATCTAATTGTAACTTCGTGAGGGCTGATATAACGCATATACCATTCAAATCCTTCAAAGTAGATTTCGTTTATTCTATTCGGGTTATGAACCAACTTCCTTCAAGAGAATATGCATTAGAAGCAATCAAGGAGCTATCTCGAATATGCAAGGCTCCTGGTGCCATTCTATTCGAATATGTAAATGGTTGGAGCTTATCCCGTCTCTCTTTAGAACCCTCTACATATCTTTCAATACGGGATATCGAGACAATTTGTCGTAGAGAAAAGAATTGTAGGATTGTTTACGTTCGTGGCATTGTTTTCTTTTCTCAGACTTTATGGGCACGTTTGCCCCGCCTATTACTGCATCCTATTGTAAGACTTGATTCCTTCCTTTGCAGGTTGCTGCCTATGTTTTCTACACGATGCTATGTGCTTATGAAAAAAGAGCGACAAGAGGCAATAGCGTGAACGTCTGTCAATTTGGTTTTTCACTAAGTCTTATTTCTGGGCACTCAAAACCAGCTTTTGAGTTGTCTCATTATTTGAGCAAAAATGGTGTAAACGTCAAGATCTTGTCCTCTGAATTGCCAGAAAAGTATGACTCATTGCATCAGCAACTCTTGAAGAAAGCACAACTTTCAGTTGAAACATATAGGCCATTTTGGTCGGAATTCGATTTCGTTACTTCTGGGAAAAATAAGGTTATACAAGAAATTCTTTCATGGGCTGACATAATTCATGTGTATGGACCGCAGTCTTTGTTCCTATTGAGAAAATATGCTCCTTTCAATGCTAAAATTGTTTTAGCCATTAATTATGCATTCAAAGTGAGCTTAAAGGATATGGTAGCTTCAGGTCGTTGTGGCTTTAAGAATCTCCTGTCGCCATCTAACCTGGGCAGTATTCTCCCCGACAAATATTACTCACTAACATTATCAGGGGCAGAGGTCATAATTTGTTGGACTAAATTCATGGAGGAGCAGGTTAAGCTTCTTGGGTTGCCAAATTCTTGTTTTATCCCTGTGGGCGTAAATGTAAATAGTTTTCGTTTTGAAGAGAATACTCTCGGTAAGGATTTTGTCTTTTTGTATTTAGGCTATTTAGCTTCTGCTAGGGGTGTAACTGAATTATTAGATGCTTTTGAAATAGTGAAACAAAAATGGCATTCAACTAGATTGATGATAGTGCACACTGGGTTGCATCCCACAGAGCAAGGCATGTTTTTGAATAGAATAAGCAAATCCAAGTCAAGAGACGCGATAGACGTTATAGGTTTTGTTTCCGATCTTTCACAGGTGCTAAACAGAGCTAATGTTGTTGTCTTACCTTTTCGTACTCAGGTAGGTTACTCGCAACCGCCTCTTACTGTATTGGAGGCATTAGCTCATGGTAGGCCAGTAATTACAACTAACGTAGGCTGTTTGCCTGAAATAATCCAGAATGGTTATGACGGGTTCTGCATAGAACCGGCAGATGCTGGATTGCTTGCTAAGTATATGCTAAAAATGCGCGAAACGGATGTAAACACAATGTCGGCAAACGCTAGGGAATACGTTGTACAAAACCACAATTGGTCGAATATTTGCCAGTCAACTATCAAACTCTACAATAAAGTGCTTTCGGCAAGATAACCCAAATTTGCCAAAGTTCAGTTAAATCTTGATAAATAAATTGGAGGTTTGGTTTCATTAATCCAAAGGTCTCTGTAATAATAGTCAATTATTGCGGTACCCCTTTCTTAGATAAACTATTCTTTACACTTCGAGAGCAAACGTTCAAAAATTTTGAAGTAATATTCATTGATAATGCTTCAACAGATAATAGTCTAGGAATTGCAGGGTCATTTGCTGAAAAAAAAGACGTTGACGTCAAAATAGTGGCTTTATCAAAAAATTATGGTTTTTGCAAAGGGAACAACATAGGATTTGAGCATTCAAAAGGAATTTACATAGTTTGCCTGAATAACGATACGTATCTTTCAAGGACATGGCTTGAAGAACTGGTAAAAACGATGGATTCGGATTCGTCAATAGGTATATGTCAGAGCAGGATTGTAGACTTTGAGAAGAAACATACTCTGTACGGTAACTTCTTGGGGATTTATGGAAAAAGAAAAATCGGCAAGCTCTTCAAAATTGAAGGCGACCTTTTCGAGGGAGCTTTCTATGCTTCAGGCACGGCGATTATAATACGCAGGGAGATGATTGAGATGATGGAGTATCTATTCGATGATAAACAATATTCGGGAGACATGGATCTAAGTTGGCGGGCACGTCTCATGGGATTTAGAGTGGTGACTAATCTCAGGTCAATTTGTTATCACTATCACGGCTATAGTCGTAGAAAAATCCTTAAAAATGATTTGTCTGTTGGCTATGTAGTTTCCAGAGATAAACTTCAAACGTTTATCAAGAACTACGGGTTTTATCGACTATGTCTCAGGGTCCCTGTACTTGTATTTGTAGACTTTTTTGACTATTGTTATATCTCTACCCGCAGTCACTTACCAGTCGTTTACTCACTTCCCAAAGCGATTCTTTGGAACCTAAGCAACTTTAGAGATACGTGGAAGAAACATGTCCAGATGCAAACCAAAAGAAAAGTCTCCGATAACATAATAGAAAGTTATATGCTACCGTACCCAGAAGAGCTTTACTTCCTTAGAATAAGATTACGTAGCAGAATCAGCTAACTAAAAATACAACAGGGTGAAAACGGTGACAAATGCAAGTAAACTTGGCGTAAAGATTCCGTTTGTTTCAATAGTAATTCTAAACTACAACGGTGAAAGATACTTAGAACGATGTCTAAACTCAGTTTTTTCTACAGAATACCCAAATTTTGAAGTAATACTAGTAGATAACGCTAGCACGGATAATAGCCCAACATTATTCACGCGATTTCCCAAACATGAAACTATGCTGGTCGTTGTCAGAAATCCTAGAAATGTAGGGTTTGCTGAAGGTAACAATATCGGAATCAACGCGACCGCGGCCATTGGGAAGTACGTGGTGTTTTTGAATAATGATACTGAAGTAACCCCTAATTGGCTAAGTGAATTAGTTAAAGCATTGGAGAAGGACTCCTCTATAGGAGCTGCACAGAGTAAACTCTTGCAAATGCACGATAGGACGCGCATCGACTCTCTTGGTGATTTTATAGATTGTTTTGGAGCTACCTTTCAGAGAGGATATGGGGAAATAGATGCAGGACAATATGACGATGCTTGCGAGATTTTCAGTGCTAGAGGAGCAGCAATGATCGTTAGGAAAAGTGTCATAAACGAAATTGGAGCACTAGACCCACTCTTTTTTATTCGATGCGAAGATATAGATCTTTCTTGGCGAATTAGACTAAGAGGATACCGAATTTTTCTTGCCCCAAGCTCAATAGTGTACCATGCAGGTGGCTCTGCTACTTCGGAGATTCAATCAATGGATGTTCTATTTCATAGTGTGAAAAATGACGTTATGATGCTGTTAAAGAATTACAGCTTCAGGAATCTAATGAAGTATAATCCATTTCTGATTTTTTCTGGAAGTGTTTTTTTAGATATTATTGCACGGAAAAATATTTTTTATGCCACTACACGTTTAAGAGCTGCTTTCTGGGTTCTAATACACTTTAAACCAATCTGGAGTAACAGACAGTTTGTGCAGAAAACTGTGAGGAAGGTGCCCGATTCAGAGGTCATGAAACTTATGGCGAACGGAAGCTATGCTCAATATTTTAGGCAAATGTCTAGCATCATCATGCATCAGTAGGCAACGTGAAAACTTGCAAAAATATCTTGAATATATTTTAATAAGACTTCCTGAAATCGTTGCATCGGCTATTGTGTTTGTTATTTTGTATTATGCTCTCGATCTGTCTGCAAAACTGTATTTTTCAATAATAGCTGCATTTCTAACGTTTTCCATTTTAACCTTCTTAAGAGAGCCTGTACGTTTTAACATTTCTCCAAGGTCAAAAGAAAAATCCCCCTATCTATTATATTTCTCGGTTTATGTTTTGTGTGCGATAGCTATCATTACTATGCCATCTATAAACGGACTTGAGCTTATCAACTGGCTTAACGTTCCTATTATTAATTTGGTTAGGCTTGCAGCGAGTATTGTATTAACAACTTTCTTTCCAGGATTTATGATTCTTAAGATCATAAGGCATAATGGAGGTAAATTAGAGAAATTCGTTTTTTCAATAATTATTAGCTTATTTCTAACATCGATAATCCAGTTTTTCATTGTTCTTTCTGGAGCGGAGCAGTTCACTATACTTGTTTTAGTTATTACGAATTTTTTGCTCTTGATACTTTGTTTTGCCTCTTCTTTTCGCAAACAAGAGTTAAAGGAATCGACATTAAAAACGATTCACATGGAAAATAGCGAAGTTTTCGTCATTATTATGCTGGTTGTGCTTCAGCTTGCTTTTACTTACTGCATGCTTTCCAGCGATTTTCCCTTGCCCATGAATGATGAAACCTCCCTTTATGGATTCGCCGTATATGTTAGCAAAGGGGCAATTCCTACTAGTGTTTCTAACCCTTTCTTACTAATGACATATTTGTCGGCGAATTTCATTCTTTCAGGGTTGCCATCGATCAACACATTCCAAGTTCTACACTTCTTAAACATACTGCCAATATTGGCGTTCTACTTGTGTTTGAAAGCCTTACTTGGAAGAAGATTTCCCAAAGTTCCCATTTTAGGCACGTTAATCGGATTTTTCTCAGGATACACATGGATTTACGCAATTAGCCTGCGTTACTCAGGCTCTGGAAGCGGGTTATACAACCTTCTTTCGGGTGCGTACTCAAAGGTTCCCGGCTTTCCACTAGCATTCTACTTGGCTCCGTATCTTACTGCAGCTCAAATGGTGGGCGTAGCCTCCGTACTCCTGTTGATTTATCTAGTGTGTTCAAAGGAAGAACTTAACACCAAACGTCTCTTTCTTATATCGATCGTTACTGCCTATGGCTATCTGGGGCATATTTTTGACATATGTGTATTCCTTGTGTTTTTTCTCTTCATGGTCTTAGTGTTTGACTTAAAGAAGATGTCTATCTACAGAAGAATGGGTGCGTCCATATTCATCGGGTTAGTCATAGTAGTGATCATGAATTTATTCGACCCTGCTCACAGGTATTCTGGTTTCCTCTTAATTTTCAGTTTATCTTTGACAGTTTTAGCAATGTTCGTGTCTTTTTTGAGGGAGAAGATAAGGTTTGAGGATGTTACTATTGCAATAGGCAAATTGAACAAATTGGCTAAAAGTAGATGTGCGAAAATTGTTGCTTGTTTCTCTTTGGTCTATTTGTTTGGGTTGGGCATCCTAACCTACCTGTACGTATTCCCCAACTTCAACATAGGGGCGACGTTTTTTGACACTAAATACGGAAATGGGGGTCAAATCGTACCGTGGTATTCTTACCCTATTATCATGGGCACAGCCGGTTTCTTGTCAATAGCTGGAGTACTTTATTTCCTCACCCGAGAAAGCGAAAAAAAAGAGGAATTTTACCCCTATTTAATGCTCGCCATATCAACACTATTGATAGCGTTAGGCCTCCGCTTGTTCCCAATAACTGAGGAAAGTCGTCTGCTTACTTACCTTTGGGTGCCAATATGCGTATTCGCTGGCTATTCCGTTAGCAAGCTTTCGGGTCGATTCTATAGAATAAGGCCCACCCTGAAAAAGAAAACAATTTTCTCTGCAATTTTCGTAATAATCCTCATAACCGGGTTACTGTCTACACTCGAATACGTTGAAGTGTTATCTACGATGAATGCCGCGTCTTTCCCAATTTCAAGCCAAGAATTTGAAGCCTTAAATTACATTAGATTCAACATACCTTTGAATGACACGGTCTTGACTTTGTCGTCAGAATCGTCCGATGCAATTACCGGATTTGGAGGAACATTGAACGTAATTTCTGGAGACTATGCCGAAACTTTCTTTCAACTTATAGAACCTCAAAATGTGTTAAATCAGCTACTCAACATGAGGGTGAAATATATTTACATAGGACCTGAAGACTTGGAACTGATTAATTCTACCCCGTCCATTAAAGACGGATATATATGTAGCCAATTATTTCAATCTTTACCAATAGCATACAGAAATTCGAAAGTTACAGTTTACTTGGTGACAGCAACTGTTAAAGCTTCTAGCGCCACAGCCGTTCCAACAAGCCAATCTGTCTTCGGAATAGGTAACGGTCGTATATTCGTAAATGATACAAAAGGTAACAAACCATTATACTGCTTACCAATAACAATAACAAACAGTCAGTCTTCAGCGACAGGCTTTAATTTTCAATGTTTGATTACAGTAGACTCAAACACCTATTCTGCTTATGAAGCTTCCAACCTGAGCAACGTCTGCTTCCAAGATGGAGCAAGCAACCTGCTGAAGTCATGGCTTGAGTCTGGGGAGAACTCAAGTTGTACTTCTACAAACTACTGGGTACTGCTACCCAACGGCATAGCTGCAAACTCAAGCTTGACAATCTACATGACATTCCAGTCCACTTCTGTCAACTCGATGGATGGCAGCACAACTGGTGCAGAGCCTAACTACACTGGAACTTATGGGCAGTATGACAACGGAGCAAACATATTCAGCAATTACTGGAACTTTGCTGGAACGAGTCTACCAAGTGAATGGACATCGGGATATGGAACAATAACAGTGAATAATGGTTTAACCCTATCTTGGAGTGGAACCACGAGTGCACCAGCTGGTATTTACCGTTCAATAACTGTATCATACCCTTATGTTTTCGATGTCTATTCCTCACAACAAGCAGCAAACGATTGGTGTGGGGCTGGTATGAGTCAAAATCTCAATGGTATTACTAATAATGCAATAGTAGCACAATATACTTCGGGAGGTAGCTATCAAGTCTTAACAGCTGCGTCAGGCGTTTACAATATTGGAACATCAACAAGCCAATCTTATAACACCAACACTTTATTTTCAACCCTCATGGCAGGCACATCAAACGTTACATTATACGCAAACTACGTTTCAAAGTCCACATCAACTACGGATATTCCGAGTGCCTCCTCTCTTGCATACCTTTTTATCGGTAAATCAGATGGTGACTATTCAGGTTACCATGCTGGCGAAGCAGTCTATTGGCTTCGCACCCGTGCCTACCCACCAAACGGCGTAATGCCAAGCGTGAGCTACGGCGCAGTCCAGCCTATAGTAATTGTAACAGGACAGGGTTCGGCAAACATAGCGCTAGAATCCGCGCCACCTCAGATCACTCTATCTAACATAGCTTATGGACAAGCAAATATGTCTGGCACCATGACTGTACGGACCGATTCCGTTTTCGCACTGGCTGGCGTTTCTGAAATGACATTGACATCAGGGTCGTCAGGGAATTTCTCAGACGAACACGTTGACGAACTTCAATCAATTGGTTCAACCGAGTTGGTTTTCAATGCTAACGAATGCTTGATCAAACCATTTTCGGGAGAGTATGTGTGGCTCGAGCCTAAAGGATACGTAAACATGCTTATCTACACCACCAACTTTAGTATGTCATCAACAAGCTTTGGAACACGTAACTTTACGGGCAATCAATCGATAGAGGTAAATGGTAGCGATGTAACGATTCTCGTTAGAGACCCCGTTATTAATGTTCAAGGCAGCATTTATTTAAACGAGTCGATTATTATTTCTCAGGTTCGCACAGTTTTGATTGATCAGTGGCCGTGCACTGTTAAAGGCAACATAAGCTTTAATATTAATTCTTCTGAGGGGCAGATAATTTTCTTTAACAATCTTAAATATGAGGGCGTACTGGAAAGCAATCAGCCTTATTCAAATGGTCCTCCATTAAGTGAATGGCAAATTCCATTGGTTGAAATACTAGTTTCACCGATCAATGTTCTGATTATAGCCATAGCAATTTTGATTTCGTTGGAACTAAACCATGTGAAAATTAGACTGCGAGTGGAGAGATCCTGACATGAGTCCTATGACAAAGACATGGTTCATTAACTGTATTAATGAAAATCGAAAAAGAGCTGTTGAAACATCATATAGTGGCTTAGGAACTAGTTATATCGCTTCCTATATCCAAAAATATGGAGGATTTCGGGATGTAGTTATCACAGAGACTGGTCAAAGCCTTGGGTCGGAATTAGTTAGAAAAGTAAACCCAGATATTGTGGGTATCTCCAGTGTCACCCAAAATTTTAGTATTGCCCAAGAAATTGCCAAAAGGATCAAGAAGGAATCAGACATACCAGTAATAGTTGGTGGTCATCATATAACGGCATTACCAAATAACCTAACTGAACACATTGATATAGCCGTTCTTGGAGAAAGAGAACAAACCTTCCTAGAACTCCTTTGTGCGTATGAAGTAAATGGTCTAGACAAAGACAAATTATAGTACTTCTACGGACTTTTGGTACAAATGAAGTTGCGGGTCTGAAACGACATACATAACCACAGCATACATTAGGCAAAAAACCCACTAAAACATTGTCTAATATGTTAGATGACCTACTATAAATGAAATAGATGGGGTAGCATACAGATATAAAAATCGCTTAAAAATTACCTCCATACGAGAACCAATCAAGCCTTATATGTAACAGAACAGATATGGAATGGCAATGAGAATAAACTTTACACTATGGTTTACTAATCTTACTGGTGGTGTCAGGGTTATTTTTGAGGTGGCTAATAGGCTTGCTGAACGTGGTCACGTGGTCACTATAACAGCATTGTGTGGTGACCATAAATGGTTCCCTCTTAAAGTGCCTGTGGTGTACGTGAAAAACCCTCAATGGTTAAGACCTTTTGGCATATATACAAAGTTCTGGCAAAAGCGACCTATTCGATACGATGATATCGGAGGTGTATTTAGAAAGATAGGTTTTAATTTTGATATAGACTTCATAAAGCCCTTATCTCAGGCCATACCTGAGTGCGATATTAACATAGCCACATTTTATCCCACTGCTTTAGCTGTATACTTTAGTAATAAGGGTAGACCCTATTACTTTGTCCAAGACTTTCCAACCTTAGTTAAGGAGCAATGCAATGGTGATTATTGTCTAAAAATGTTTGAAGCTAGCCTAATGATGCCTTTTTACTTTCTAGCTAATTCAAAATACACTCAGGATTTGGTGACAAAATGTCAACCATATAATAAGAGTAAAGTAGTAGGTATAGGAATAAATGAGAAGGTGTTCCATCCACAAAAAGGCAAGCTCCTACTCGATATTCATAAGCAAAAAGTTATGATCATCACACGAGGGGCGGCGTTTAAGGGTGATGAAGTAGCCATGAAAGTGCTTAACTCAATCAATAAAAAGATACCGATTCATTCTATAATAATAGGTTCAACTAGTAGTGTCCAAAAGGCGTTTAACTTAATAAAACCAGATTTTGATTACACATGCTTTGGAACAGTAGATGATGAAAAATTAAGCGCTCTTTATTGTTCTTCAGACCTTTTCCTTTATACTTCTTACGTCGAAGCTTTTGGTTTACCACCCCTCGAAGCAATGGCCTGCGGAACCGCTGTTGTATCTACAGACTGTCTAGGTAACAGAGAATACGCCATCGATGGTTATAATTGTCTACTTGCTCCTCCAGGTGATATTGAGAAGCTCACTTATGCATGTTATCGTTTACTAAATGATAGCAACCTTAAAGAAAGTGTTATTAAAGGCGGTCTTGAGGTTGTTAGGCATTTCACATGGGACGTAGTTGTAAAACGAGTCGAGGAATCATTTAGAGATCTATAGGAATGCAATATCTAAATAATTCAGTTCTGGGGCACATATGAATATGGGACAATCATTAACCAAAATGATGTCATATTATGTAAGGGGTACAGCTTACGGAGTTAGTAACCTGATTTGGAGAGCTACAGGTGAGTCGCTCAAGCCCAGATGGCTCTGGTTCGGGGTTACTGACAGGTGTAACTCTCGTTGCCTACATTGCAATATCTGGTGTAAAAAACCGACAAAGGATGTTTTAACGCCTAAGGAAATAGAGAAAACACTTAGTGACTCCCTCTTTAGAGGGGTAGAATATATTTTGAACTCGGGAGGTGAGGCTGTTCTCAGGCAAGATTTGGAAGAGATCATCTTGACAGAACATAGAATTCTTCCAAAAGCAAGAATCCAGTTGAGCACAAATGGTTTGTTGCCAGAACGGGTCATCAACGTAGTTAAATCTGCAATCAAGCACGGTGCAAATATCGATGTGGGTATATCCCTTGATGGCATAGGCGAAAAACATGACTTAATAAGAGGTGTTAAAGGTAATTTCCAGAACGTAGAATGGTTATTAAACGAGCTAGTAATATTAAGAAAAGAATATGAAGATAAAATAAGATCCACGCTTGGATTCACGCTCTCGGATTTCACAGTTTCATCATTAGGAGAAGTTAGAACTTATGCTCAAAAACTGAACATATACTTTAACATTGCACTATATAGCACGTCTCCATTTTACGAAAATACCAACAGAAAACTAGCCAGTAGCAAGAGTCTAATTAAAGCTGTGCAATCATTTCCTTTAACACCTCTCAATGAAATATGGCTCAACTCATTAATAGGCAAACCAATTAAATTTCGATGTTTCGCTATGGATACATTTTGTGTATTAAAGTGTAACGGCGATATTGCGTCTTGTTTAAGTCTTTGGGATGCCAAGGCAGGGAATGTCAGGGAAAGCTCTCCCACGGATATATGGCATAGCTCCGGCGCGAAAGAAGTTAGGAAGATTGTTAAGAGTTGCCAAGGATGTTTAAACAGTTGTGGAGTTGATTGGAGCTTTGAGTCCAGCTTTATCCCAATCTTATTGTTCAATTTTAAACACCTTCGTAGCGCGCGCGCGCGCGCTTTACACCAATAAAGAGACAAGCCAGCGTGCGTGCTGTATTGCTTTAAAACCTGAGCAATTTGTGGATTGACGCTGACTAGCGCGCGCGGATGTCTGTTAAGCGGAGTTTTCGGGCTGGTAAGTTGGAGCTTATGATGGAGAACCTGCGTTGGAGAGGTGTAGCTAAGTTGCGGATGCACGTGGCCATATGCTTCGCATGCATGTATGCCGTGGCAATCTTGGCTCACAGGATAGACAGGCCGGAACTTGCCAACAGCATCGCAGCCTTCACTTACTAAACGCCTGAAAAAGGCTCCATTTGCGAAATTAAGCCAAAAAAGAATTAATGATCACTTATGCGCGTTATGTTAGGGCTATGGTTCAGCCTAAAGGGAGTGGTAAGTGAAGCAATGCAAAACCAACTAGAAAAACCTAGCGTTTAAGTAGATGCCACTCAGCTAATCAATAACAAGATTGGCAGAACCTAAAGAGAACAATTCAGAATGAGGCAATCCCTTTTTCATCATCTGTATAAAGAGAACAAATCACGGAAAGTTAATCAGCAATTTTGGTTATGGTAAATGTAGGGCTGATAAATCCAATATCCACGCTTCCAAGGATAGTTTGTGAGACGCCACTAAATTGTTGTGCTTTGACTTGCACATAATCGCCAGCATTTAGCCTTACAACAGCCGTTACAGTGTATACCCCATCGCCTATAGTACATGCTACTGCTGTGTTCCCATTTTCGAATATGTAAACGTACCAGTCAGTCGCATTAACGCTAGACCAGAACAGATTAGTTGTAATTAAGTATAATCCGTTTTGGGTAGCGGTAAGTTGTGTTGGTAATATTGTTGCGTTATAACAGCCTGTATTGGTAACGATACTCGTGAAATTGATAGTTGTAAGAGTTGTGTCTGGTACGTTTTGGTTTGCAGTGTTGTAGAGTTCAGCATTTATGGTCGTGTGGTCATCAAAGTATCCAGTGCCAAAAATGTTGGTTCCACCCATGTTGTATATGACGTTTCCATAAGCGTTAACGTTGTATAGCGCACCGTTGAGGTTGTAGACGTAACCAGTTGCAGTTCCGCTCAGAGTATTTGCTGATAGAGTAATGTTCGCACCATAAGTGCCTACATATAGGAAGCTGTTAATTAAGCCTGTGACGGTATTGCTGGATATGACAATGTTAGTATCAAATGTTGTTCTTCCACAATCTATAACACCGCCAGTGGGAGCATTATAGGCATCTGAGAAAGAATTTGACGTAATCGTTATCGAGTCTATCGGTGTACTGGTGCTTCCTATGTGTGGATTCATGAGTATGCTCGCTCCAACGAAACATGAAAAAACATTACCGCTAATTGTGCATCGCGCTGCATTAACAAGTTGAATAGCGGCAGTTGCTATTGATGGATATTGATAATTTGCAAAGCGGTTTCCATAGATAGAAAATACTGATGCATCATAAACTTGGTATCCAATACCGTTTTTTGGAACTTCAAACAAATTACCATAAGCAACATCGTTAGTTCCTGCAACTGATTCAAAGCTAAAATAATTATTGATGAATATTGAGTTTGAAAGAATAGAATCATCCATTATGGTGAATATTGCGCTCGAAAACCCTGTGAAGCTACAACTATCGATTTTTATAAAACCAGCTCTCCACCAACCTACGCTATTCAGGTTCAGGTGGAAAAAGTATAAAGCTGAACTGCTCACTTGAGACTGGGCAACAAATGCAATATTACTTATCGTAACATTAGCTAAGTTTGCGTTACCTTGTTCGAAAATGTTTGTTTGCCCAGAAGCTAAAGTTATTATAGCACCATTTTCTCCCTCAAGGTTGGTATAGTTAGCCATTAACACATTGCTGATTTGTCCTAAATTACCTGACAAAATAATTGTTTGTTGTTCTGTTCTGCCGATAGTTAAATTGCCAATAGTCCAATTTAGCACTAAGCTTGGATTTGTTGAGGTCCAACAAATCGTGCCGTTAGCTGCTTTCGCATCGTACTTGTGAGTTACGGGATCAATGTAAATCATGTAGCTGTAAGCGCCCATCGGCTCAGTCGAAACTACGTTCCCCGCTGTTATAGTACCCGAAACTGATAGTGACGAAAGGGTACTCATATAAGTAGAAATAAGCGAATTCACGTTGGTGTTTGCGTCGGAGATTTGACTCCATGACAAAGAAGCCTCACTTATAAGCGCGTTCACCGTCGCGTTAGCGCCGGTTACTTGGTTCCACGCAATAGCAGCGTTGCCTATAATCTGTTGAACAGTCGCGTTCCAACTGCCTTGCCAGTTAAAGTTCTGGTAGATTCCGACAAGTTGCTGAACCGTCAAGTTAGCGTTTGTTATTTGGCTCCATGTTATCGCGGAGTTCGTCACTAACTGCACCACAGTCTCATTAGCGTTTGTAACTTGACTCCAAGCTATGCTCGCAGCGGCTATTAACGAGTTGACCGCACTGTTAAAACTTGTTATTTGTGACGTTGAAATGCTCGCGTAACTTAAGAGGTTACTAACGGCGGAATTGAAATCTGAGATTTGGCTTGACGTCAGATTTGTAACCGAAGCAAGAGCCGACATTATCAACTGGTCAGCCGTCACATTAGCGTTGCTTATTTGAGCCCAGTTTAAAGTGGAAGAAGCAATCAAAGCGATTATTGTCGCGTTTGTTATCAGGCTTGAATAGGGATTCGACAAAAGATAAGTATCGTTGACTCCGTTCCACCATAAATCTCCTGAAGATTCGTCAATAACATAGTCTCCTGCACTTGGGATGTATGTTAATCCTGTGACACCGCCGTCTATTTTAATGATTACGTTAGCTGGTAACGTGCCAAGGTTCACATTCCAAGCTCCATTCTGCACCGTAACCGAAGAATAATTCCCAAGTGCCTCATTAATTATCTGAGCAGCGTTAGTGCTTTGATCCATAAGTTGCCCGTTAAACGTGTAGTAGTACCATCCAAGCCCATCAGTGCTTGCTATAGCACCTAACGGCAAATAAATAGCTGGAAGTACGGTTGGATCACTTATCCACTCAGTAGCGCAACCTAAAGAACCATCTTTCCCAGTTACGCGAAGAACAAGTAATTCACCTGAACAAGCTGCAGAAAAACTGAAGCTTAAAGTTTGCCCAGTTCCCAAAACAGACCCGTTTGCGCTCCACTCATAACTGAAAGGCGCAAAACTCACGTTACTGCAGGAAGCCGTGAAAACCTGCACCTGCCCAACCGAAAGCGACACGCCACCAGAAGGCGAAATAGAAACACCAAGAACCTGTGCCGCAGACGCATGAACCTCAGTTAACGAAGAAGACAAAACCGCGATTGAACCACTTAACAAAATTAGCAGCGAAATGAAAAGCGCTAACGTCTTATTGATTTTCCTCTTGAACATATTTCTATTCAAAGAAGTAACTTGGTAATTAACGCGAGCGCTAAACATATAAGACACACAATAAAAGATTCAAGGTGGCGGGCAAATCTGATGAAAGTCCATGCTATAGCTTCGGCAAGGGTGAAGGCTGACAAGGCTGATGCTATGATACTTGCGCCCCCGCTACGGGCTGATCTTGTTGCTGAAAATTATGTTCCTCCAAGTGATGTTAAAGAGGAATTCGCGCTAGTGAGGAATAGGCTTTCTTTGGTGAAAATGCGGTACGGTGGTTAAGAACAAGATGCATGCTATAACTGACAAGTATGGATTACATCGCCAAAAAATTAACGAGCATTTAATTGAACATTAAATAGCTATGGTGATGTAATTTATGTGGTGGGACTGGACTGAAATAACCTTAGCGGATTCTGTCCTATTTTCTCTTCTCAGCATGCTAATTTTATACTTAGTTGGTTCTGGTGTTCTGAGGTTAATCTGTGCTTTGGGTAAAAAGGTTGATCCATTTAGTTCTTTTGATTTTTTGCAAAAAAGTAATTTTAGAATTATCTTCGGCTTTATCTTTATTTTTCTTTTTGTTCTAATTTTTTCTATATTTAATCTTTCTTTTTTAACCTCAACTTTGCTGATTATTGCGATAGCTGTGATTGGCTTTGCAGCTACATGCCGTAGCTTTAAATTAAAGTTACCCAAGAAACCCCACTTTCAAAATTATGCAAGTATTATGGTTATTATAGTGTTTGTTATACTTTTAGCAACCATATTTCTTTCATCAATGTTAATAACAGGTTTTTATGGATCAACAAACGATGACGGTGCATTTCACACACTGAGTGTACGGATTATATTAGACCATCCAAACGCGTTGTTGACGCGTACTACACAGCCTTATGCTGGCTTCTTTCTTAACTATCCATCGGGAACACATGTGCTGTGTGCTTTTTTCGTAACCTTGCTATCTGTCCCTATTCAAAAAATCGTTATGATGATAAGTGTTATTTTACCTACACTAATTGCTCTCTCTTTCTATTCTACAATAAAATGCCTTTTCAAAAGTAAAGTTCTCTCGATTTTGGGCTTAATAACAGCAGCATTTTTTACTATTGCTATATCATGGGAGCCTATAGGCTGGGGCGACTTGCCTCTTTTATTGTCCTTATATCTCTCGATTAGCAGTATGGGTTTGATTTTTGTATTTTTGCTAAAGAAGAAAATGACTTGCTTAAATGCTTCACTTTTAGGTCTTATCTTTTTTATTGCATCGCAAACATATCCAGTTGCATTACTTATAGTATCATTATGGTTTTTACTAATTTTGTGTGTAAAATTATTGCCAAAACTTCGGAATATTCAAAGATTGAAGGCTTCTGTTCCCTCACTTTTCAGCAGAAAAAATATATCTATGGCAATTGCCTTCTTAACACCAATACTGTTTAGTATTCCTTATTTTTATGCATTGTATACACATAATTTTTCAGGCGCTCCATTTAACCAACTAAATTCAGTCTCAAATATTTCGGCTGTGGTGATGAAATCACGTATTGGTTTCAACTGGTTATTTGATTTTCCTGCGCTCTCACGTTTCTTTTCGGGGTTTGGTAAATTACTTGGATTGGCGCCTTATTCACTAATCCCTCTTATCGTATTTTTTATTCCCCGGCGTGCGGTCGCGCGGGTATCTCAAAGATTGGCGTCAGTTTTTCCCTCACGAGAATTCGCATTCAGTTTATTTTTGATTTACTTTTTTATGCTAATGATTATGGGTTATCTGACTCTCACTCTTTATTTGCCGATTAACTTTCTAACGGCGCTCATAGACCCGGAAAGAGTTTGGGCGCATCTTTTCATTCCTGCGGTAATAATGACAGCTGTTGTTCTCTTTTCTGCCATTTACTTCTCCTACTTTGCGTTTAAACGACTATTTCACAGCGATAAAACAAATGTGGCGAAACTAAGCGGTCTGAGCAAAAATAGGATATTAGCTTGTACTTTATTGGCATTGTTAATATTCACCGTGGGTCTGTTGAGTATTCCAATCGTTAACGACCAACAAGTACAATACAATAAAATTGGATCTTCCTTTAACACATACGAAACGCTTAATCAAAGTGACGTATTACTGATGAACTGGATTACACAAAATATCCCCTTAAATGCACATATTCTGGTTTCTGCTGGTGATAGTGGCCAGTTTGTGACATCGGTAACTCAACGGTTAACCATTTCCCAATATAGCGGTTTAACAAATTACACCGATTTGATGACGCTATTAACTTCTAATGCATCTGATTTAAGCGCAGTTCCACTCTTGATAGAATATAACGTTTCATATGTTTACATAGGGTCGACTGCAACTATTTACAATCTTGAAAACCCTGATTATAGGCATTTTAATGCCACTCAATTCCTCTCAACCCCTTATTTCACACTGGCAAAGGAATTTGGGAATGCTTGGCTTTTCCAATTTAACGTCTCAGCAGTTTCAACAGAGGTCTTAGAAGGGTTGCCCCATATCAATATCTTAAATAGTACAGGCGGATACACAGACCCATCTGCAGGAAATCATTATGGTTCAGGCGTGCAAGTAATCTATGCTTACCCCTATAAAAGCTATCAACTAGACCATTGGGAATTAAACGGCAGCTATCTTTGCGGACCAGAAAATCCAGTTTCCCTTGATTATGGCAATTGGAATCTACAAGCCGTCTTCACCAAAAACCCTGCTTCCTGAAAAGTTAATCAGCCATTGAAACGTGGACGTATGGCCGCCGAATGAGCACTTCCGTTAAGTGGAAAAACCGTATTTGCTTTCACTAAAGCATGCTTTCGTACTTATCGAGCCATTGTTCAATGTTAAAAATTTAGAAAAAAAATCTGAGTGGCAGCGAATAATTCTTATATTCACGCTTTAACAGTAAACATTCACTAAACAATGGTATGTAAGGCGGAAGAGGGTATCAATTTAGCAATTGAATTGCTGGAAAACTTGCGCAAAGGTTCTAGCGTGGACTCAAATGATTAGTCTATTGTCTAAATCCAAAAATCGGTTTAAAACTACGGAGAGTTGCTGGCGCAAAGAAGAAAAGAACAAAATAGGTGAAACTTGGTGTTTTTTAAACAAATCCAACAGCACGGCGACAATTTTTCGTACATTATAGCGGATGAAGATGCTGTGGAAGCGGCGGTTGTGGATTCAAGCTTTAACTCCAGCGAAATAATCAAGGTTTTAAAAGGTAAAAAATTCAATTTAAAGTACGTCATAAATACTCATGGGCACTCCGATCATACTGCTGGGAACACAGAGTTAGCCTCTATTTTTGGAGCGAAACTGGTTGCTTATAAATTGTCAAAATTGACTTGCGATGTTGCAGTTGAAGATGGCGACGTGTTAACTGTTGGCGGGGTTTCGATAAAAGTGATTTATACGCCGGGGCACACTGTGGACAGTATTTGCTTGCTAGTGGATAATAGGAAGCTGTTGACTGGTGACACTTTATTTGTTGGTGAATGTGGACGGACAGACTTGCCTGGCGGCAGCTCCAAAAGCATGTATGACAGTTTATTCAATAAACTTTTGAAACTAAACGATTCCGTGGAAGTTTACCCGGGGCATGATTACGGGATGAAGCCTTCGTCAACTATCGGCGAAGAAAAAAAGTCTAATTATACGTTGCAGCCCAGAAGCCTAGAAGATTTTATCGCCTTCATGAAGGAAGCTTAGGCAGCTTTTCTATTGTTAAGTTACATCGTGTTTCTTGAGATACTTTTTTATTTGTTGTGTTCTAAACTATGGGTTTATAGCTTAGCACGTAAGCATAGTTAAACAAAACTTAAAAGAGTTTAAGAACATATAATGAGCTGTAGTGTAGAATGGTTCGATTTCGCCTTAGGCAAAAGATATTGGTAAAATTAGAGGTTGCTGATGTTTGGGTGCGGTTTAGAGCTTTACGAATAAATCTTGTAGCTCAATCACTCAAAAACATCCTTTTAATATTCGGCAGAGGGTTAATTGAGGCTGGGTGCTAATGATACTTTTTTTTAACGTCATTTCTATTATTTTGCTTTCAATCTTGCTTTTTTGGACAGTATATAATGGCTCAATTATATACGTCGGTGTAAGAAGTAGACGCAAGCGCCCCACAATTAATTATGCGAATGAGGAACCAAAGTTTTCAATTATTGTGCCGACCAAGAATGAAGAACTTGTTATTGGTCGCTGTTTGAATGGCTTACTTGATTTGGATTACCCGAAGGATAAACTGGAAATTATAGTAGTGGATGGGAATTCGACTGACGGTACGTGTAAGGCGTGCTCGGATTTTTCAGCGAAGTACCCTGGGGTTTTCAAGATTGTTAATGAAAAGGAATCTAAAGGTAAGCCTGCAGCTCTCAACCTTGCATTGCCCCATGCAACAGGGGAAATTGTGGGAGTTTTTGATGCCGATAGTGTTCCGGAAAAGGATGTTCTTAGAAAGGTTGCGTCGTATTTTGGTGACAAGCAATTAATGGCTGTGCAGGGCAGAACTACCTCGCTGAATGCGAAAAAAAACATTTTGACAAGGGTTGTTTCGTCGGAAGAGAAGGCTTGGTTCCAGGCTTTGCTTAGCGGAAGGGAAAAGTTGCAGCTGTTTGTTCCTTTAAACGGTAGTTGCCAATTCATAAGGCGTAACGTGCTGGAAGAGTTAGGCGGGTGGGATGCGACTTCTCTTACTGAAGATGTGGAGTTAGCTTTGCGGCTTGTTGAAAAAAAACTTCAGATAAAGTATGCTGAAGATGTTTGTTGCGGGCAGGAAACGCCTAATGGCTTAAGAGACCTCATCAAGCAGCGGGTTCGGTGGTATAGAGGATATATGGAGACGGCTTTAAAATATGGGCGTCTTCTTGATACTCTAAATAAGAAGACTGTGGATGCTGAAATTTCGCTTGCTGGACCATTTATGATGGTTGTGTCGTTGCTTAGCTACGTGAACTGGTTTTTCCTTGCGTTATTTCTCTCCGAAAGCAACCCGATAATAAATTTCACGGGGCTAGTTATAGCTTTAACTGCGGTTTCCTTAGTTTCAGTTGGTGTTGGGTTAATTGCTTCTGAGAAGCCAGTGAAGCTTCGAAATCTGCTCTGGGTTCCTGCAATTTACGCTTATTGGCTTATTCAAATGTGTATTGCCGGGTGGGCTTTTCTGAAATTAATATTTAGGCAAAAGAAGGTTTGGAATAAAACGGTTAAAAAAGGGTTCATAACATCCAACATTGCTAAGTAATCTGCTTTATATACAAAAAAATTGGTATATTAATTTGGCAAAAATTCTATAGGGTTTTAAATTTCTTTGCCATAGTTTTAAATCAACCTTCCGTCTATTTGTTAACAGTTTCAAAGATCGTGTGGTTCGACTCGGTGGAGAAGCGAAATTACCACTCACCTAAAACAGTTCAGTCCTGTTACGATGACAAGTGCTTTAGTTAATTTCGAAAAAATTTGCTCTCTTCCATTAGTTTGGCTTGTTTCTTTAGAGGCTTCTCTTGAGAACGAGTCAAAAAAAGGCTTTTTTCGGTTGAACCATTGGCGGTTTAGCAGGAAGACAAAGTGCTTGACAGTGGTTGCAATTGTGGCTGTTTTGTTGATTTCTGTTTTTGCGTTTTTGCCGAAACAAATCGGTAGCAAGGCTACTGTTGTTCCTCAAAGTAGCGATAGCCCGACAGCTACGCCGTCGCCTACTTCAGGGAGTAATCATGCTTCCTCCTCAAATATTATTCAGTGGTTCAATCCGAACGGGGCAAAGCCGCAGACTATGTCTCCGCCTAGGGCGCCTGGCATAATAGGATCCGCTCAGACTATCAATAGCACTGTTTGGAAGGAGGTGGCGGCGAATGCTTGGGCATATTTCCAGCCTGGCATAGGCGTTGACTCTAAAACTGGGCTTCCTTATGCTGGAGGCACAAGCTGTGCCTATTTTACTGATTGGGATTTAGGTGTTTATATCCAAGCTGCCATTGACGCTCAGAAAATAGGTTTAATAAGTAATGATAGTGCTTGGGACTTTTCTGCAAGAATAAATGATGTTTTGGCTTTCCTGGAAACCAGGCCTATTAATACTACTACTAATTATCCGTTCCAGTTCTACGAGGCTACAACCGGACAAGACTATCCTGCATTACAGTCTAACGAAATCGTTGATGTTATTGATACGGGAAGCCTGTTTGTTGCTCTTAACAATCTAATAAATTTTAACAGTAGTTTGACCAAGCGTATAGATAACATAGTCCTTAACGGAAGATCAAACTATGCTGCTTTAGTACCCGGCATTGCGAGTTGGGCTGATTCAAATAGTATTTATGCTTATTATGTTGCCAGCGGTTTTGCGAGCTTTTGGCCTGATCAACTTTCTAATGTTCCGAGTGAAATATTGAGTAATATTTTTTCAGCCGGAAATGTTATAACATATGGTGTTTCTTTGCCTCTATCTTCAATTACAGGTGACCCGCTTCTTTGTTCAGTTTTTGAACTTAACAATAATGATACTAAATTAATGGCTTTATCATGGCAAGTTTATGCGGCTTCCGATGCCTATTATTGTGCAACAGGCGATTATGTTGCTTATGGTGAAGGAAATGGTCCTTTAGGCTACATGTATGAGTGGGTAACTATGCCCAACGGTAATACATGGAACATAACAGATGGGAGCGGCGCATATTTGAATATAAATCCTATTGTTTATACTAAAGTGGCGTTTAGTTTCTTAGCTCTTTACAACACACCGTTTGCCCGCAATATGGCTATTTATCTCGAGCAAAGCCTTCCAACCCCTACAAATGGTTACTCTGACGGAGCCGATAATAATGGGACTTTGGTTAAACAGGTAGGCAGTAACACGAATGGTTTAATCTTAGACGCAGCACGATACTATATACAGAATAATCCATAGTGCACAGATTATATGAAATCTAAACAACCGGTAGATCAATTTTCTATTCTGGAGTTTTTTTAAAAAAATATCTATCTCTTTTACAAGTGCCAGGCTTTAGGCATGCAATCAAAGTTTAATACAATCTAAATCTATATTTGGTCATAAATCTGGAGAATAAAAGGTGCCTCCTGTTCATAATCCTGTAAAGGATTGGATTACTCGCAATTGGTATATTTTTCCCGTTCTTGCATTTGTCATACCGTTAGCTGTGAGGACGATACCTGAGATTTTAATGGGTCCCTATATTTTAGGTTTTGATACCTTGGGCTTTTATGTTCCAAACACTCTGCTGTGGCTGCATAATGGCATAAACCTATGGGGCTTCCTTGCAGTTGCGCCACTATTCTACATGATCTTCCTGTCAATAGTTGCTGCTGGCGGGTCACCCGTTTTTGTGCTTAAGATAATTTCGCCGTTGCTTCTGGGTTTCTTAGGGCTGTCAATATTTGCATATGCCAAGAGAGGATTGGGCTGGTCGCCTCCTAAAAGTACGTTTGTTGCTGTTTTAGGGACAGTTTATTTTGTGGCTTTAAGGGCCTCTTGGGATCAACTTCGAGAAGAGCTTGGTTTGGCTTTCTTTTTTGTTGTCCTTATGTTGCTTATGGTGCTTATCAACCGAAAGGACAGTCCGTGGAAACGTTACGTTGTTCTTTCTTTAGCGATGATGGCGGTGGTGTTATCTCATCAGCTTGTATCGGTACTTATGTTTGGGGCTATCATTGGTACGGTTGTCTATAGCTTGTTCCGTAAAGATTTTACTGGATCGATTAATCTGATTGTGGTTTCTTTGCCTGCGGCGCTTTATTTTGTCATCGTTTATTTAAGTAGTGTGGCGCAGTCTGGCGTTCTTGGTTACTCAACAAATGCATCACCTTTGGCTACTTGGACAGGTTTTGCTTCCTATCAATCTATGTTGATAAGCGAAGGGGGTTTCTTTTTGTATTGCTTCTTGCCTATACTGCCCTTGGCGGTGATAGGTCTCTGGCGATTTGGGAATCATCAACTCAGGTCTTGGCTTCTCTTGAGCTTGATTTTGTTGTTGCTTCCACTTTCTGTGAGCCCTTATCGTTGGATATTACTGCTTACGTATCCGCTTGCATTTTACGCGACGGACGCTCTAAGTAGGCTCAAATCAATTAAATGGAAACGCTTCAAGTTCACTGTGCACAGAATTGCGATATTGTATCTTGTTTTATCAACAGCTATTCTGAGCTTTGGCTTTATATTTATGACTTCAGAAAAACCTTTCCTTTACTTTAACCCACAGCAATTCAACTATTACTCCTACCAGATTCCAACCTCAATGTTGCAGAATACGATTCCAATTACCGACTGTCAAGCCACAGTTAATGCTCTGCAATGGTTCAAAGATAACTTAAATAGCAGTGCGCTTTTGCTTACGCATACAGCGTTTTATGGTTGGGCGTTGTTGACGCTCAACAGTAATCAGGTCATGAACTACGGATTCGGCGACCCTGCCACAGCGGCAACTGCGGCTGCTCAAGAAGGTCATACACAAATATACCTTATATGGTGGGTAAATGGACAAGGATGGTATGCGCAACCAACTGTGCCACCGTCATTTCATGAAGTCTATCAGAGTGGAAAGATCGCCATTTATAGCTATGTTCCAAGTTAGCGAAAATGCAGGTTCAAAAAATCTCTGGGCGCTCTCTAAAAATAGAGTATTGACTTTGGTTATTTAATCGCGACAGAACAAATGATGGGCTGTCTAATTCATCAGTAATTATTTTTTTTATTTTGGTTTCTCATCCTAATCGTGAATTTTTCAATTTCAACCTAAATGCGCAATTTATAAATATCATAAAAGCAAATGTTGGTAAAAACAGGTGAGAATCGAAACCTAATGTCTAAGGCTCCTAATAGCGTTGCTTTCTGTTTCCTTAGTAAAAAGCAACTGGTGAATCTGAAAACTAGAGCTATGCGTTCTGGCGCATGGTTCAAAGCATTGCAGAGAATAGACAGAGTGCTCTTTGATTTAACAATAAGAGTTGTAGATAACATCCGAAGTGCAAAGTTAGCAAAAAGTATCGCTGTGCTCACAAGGAAGCTGGAAAACGCCATGGAAAGCAGTTTTTCGAGTCGTTTGAGGGAGATTGGTTTGCCTCTGGCTCAAAAAATCAGTCTCACGGCTCAGAAGTTAGGACATATTTTTGCTGGTGAATGGGTATTTGATTCTTCGTTCGCAATCTTCTTGGCTGTGATGCATGTTAATAGTGTTAAAATATTCAAACGGTAATTCAAAATTGGTGAGTCATAACTCTTTGTTAGGTGGAACTTTGAGAATTTTTTTTGTGTGTCTTCCAAGATTATGGCAAACGTTAAATTCTGGGCTTTGCTCTTAAGCATAACAGTGCCTTTGTAACATGATTCAAATTGGCTTCGACAAGATTATGATTAAAGTTAAAGGTTACGTTAGGGAGAATTGGGGCTCTCCCTTTATCTTGGGGTTCATGCTGCTTTTGATTGCTGCCGCTGTTTCCCTGTCTGCAGGCTTCTCTTCTTTAGCTGACACTGTAGCCGTTTACGCGTATTATGCCTTGGTCGCTGGGGTTTTTCTCCAACTTACTTGCTTTCTGAAATATCGCGGTAAAAACGATGATGAGGTGGCTGTTTAATGGAGCAAGTAGAATTATCTTTTGTTATTCCAGCATACAATGAGGAAGACTTCATCGAGGACATGCTTGAGTCAATAGACGCGGTTATCGCGGGTAAGCATTTGCCGTATGAAATTTTGGTTGTTGATGACGGTAGCCGTGATGGCACATTGACGAACGCTGTGAGATATGCAAAAAGAAACGGTCACGTTAAAGTTTTAAGTTACCCTGATAATATAGGAAAAGGCCATGCGGTAAAAACTGGTTTTATGCAGTCCAACGGAGCTGTTGTTGTTTTTGCGGATAGCGATATGGAAATCGATTTGAGCGTTATCTCAAAATACATAGAAGCTTTGAAACGTGGCGATATTGTCATAGCTTCTAAAAAGCATCCTGATTCCCGAGTGAAAGTACCTTTATCTCGTAAGATTTTGAGTGGTGGCTTCAACAGTTTAGTTAGGCTTCTTACTGGGGTGCCCCTTAAAGATACTCAATCTGGGCTTAAAGCGATGAGGAAGAATGCGTTCATTGATATTTTCCCTCGATTGGCCGTGAAGCGTTATGCTTTTGATGTTGAGTTGCTAGCTGTGGCCAGTCTTTTTGGCTTAAAAGTTGTGGAGATGCCTGTAAATGTCAAGTTAGATGCTTCGTTTAAGCCAAAGGAGATGTGGCGCATGTTTCTTGATTTGCTTGGAATAGCATATAGGCTTAGAGTGATTCATTGGTATCAGCGCCAGCTTCCCAAGAAAAACGGTCTCCAAAACATGGTTTCATTTGTTCTTCGTGAACATTAATGTCTTCAAAATTATTTCCCATGAATTCTCAAAGAGAGATGTCATGTTGGGGATGTCTGATTTGACGTTACCTTTTGTTTCCATTATAATCCCGACTCGCAATAGTGAAAAGACCTTGGAGCGGTGTTTACGTTCAATTGTGGAACAGAATTATCCAAAAGAAAAAATATCTTTGATAATTGTTGATGCATTTTCTACTGATAAAACAGTTAAAATAGCTGAGTTCTTCAATGCTGAGGTGCTGGTTAATCCACGCATTACGGGTGAGGCTGGAAAGGCTGTGGGGGCTCAAGCTGCTAAAAGCGAGATTTTGGCGTTCATTGATTCCGACAATGTTCTTCCTTCAAGGGATTGGCTCATGAAAATGGTTGAGCCATTAATCAATAATGAAGTTGTAGCTTCTGAGCCCATTTACTATGGTTATAGTTTGAAAGAGCCTATTCTTATTCGATATTGTTCCTTAATTGGTGCAGATGACCCCTTAACAGTATACCTTGGTTTTTACGGCAGATACTCGTATTTGACCTGTAGATGGACAGATATTCCACTGTCTATACATGATAGTGGCTTATACTATGAAGTAACGTTAAATCAAAGTGTAATTCCTACAATGGGCGCTAACGGTTTTGTTGTAAGAGCAGAGGCATTGAAAAAAACCAATTATTTTCCATACTTATTTGACATAGACATTATATTTGATTTGATTAACTTAGGGTTCGCTAAATTTGCTAGAGTTAAAACAAGTATTTTTCACTTGTATGCTGTAAATTTGCATCAATATGTTAGGAAAACTTACCGTAGAACTCGCGACTATTATATTTTTGATAAGAAAGGTGTTAGAAAGTACCCTTGGAAAAAATTCAGCATGAATAAATTGTTGAAATTTGTTTTTAATAGCTTTATTATAATTCCATTTACGAAAGATGCAATAGAAGGTTACAAGAAGAAGCCAGACGTGGCTTGGTTTTTACACTGGTTTATTTGTTTCTTAACTGTCTCTGTTTATGCAACAAAGGAAATTTCATCAGGATTCTATTTGCTTAGGAAAAGCTTAAGTGTGCATCAAAAATGAACTGTGATTATATTCCAAAGGTCTCCATCATTATACCATTTTACAAAAATGGGTCTTATCTGGAGGAATGTGTGAAACACTGCTTAGCCCTCGACTACCCCTGTTATGAGATATTGGTTATTTCAAACTCCGCTATTACCACCTTTCCTCCGGAGCAGGTAAAAGTCATAGTAACAGATAATATTGGACAAGGACACAAGAAGAACATTGGAATCGCTAACGCATCAGGCGAAATATGTGCTTTCATAGACGATGACGCCTATCCACGCAACGATTGGATAAAAAATGTAACTAAGTACTTTAAAGATCCAAATGTTGTCGCAGTAGGTGGTCCGGGGGTTACTCCCCCTAATGATAGCTTGATGCAGACAGCGGGTGGTCTGATATATTCATTACCTATAGGTAGCGGCAACTTCTCGGGTAGGTATACTGCCAAGGAGACGGATAACATTGGTGAATTACCTGGTTACAACTTATTCGTACGTAAATCTTTCTTAAAGAAAATTGGCGGTATCAGCGTTAAGTATCGATCAGGAGAAGACAGTATTCTTTCAAATAGAATAGTGGAGTTAGGAGAAAAGTTTAGGTATGCTGACGATGTCGTAGTCTATCATCACCGAAGGCCGTTATTCACAAGCCATTTGAAGCAAGTCAGTACTTACGCTTTGCATAGAGGGTATTTCATTAAGAAGCACCCGAAGACATCAGCGCGTTTGTCATACTTGCTACCCTCTACTTTACTCGTAACAGCCATACTTTTTTTTCTTATGGGGGTAATTTTCCCTGTTTTTATGATTACCTTGATAACATTGATTGTGGCGTACCTTGCTTTGTGTTTTTTGTTTGCTTTCATTAAAAGCAAAGATCTTAAACTTTCAAGCTTGGTATGCCTAGGTATCCCTTTAACACATTTAGTTTATGCTATTTACTTCATCAAAGGTACACTAACAAAAGAACTAGGAAGTAGACCCAGCTATTAATTATCTCTCGAATCCCTACGGACAAATCTAAGTCTCTTGGTTACTGAATTGTTCTCCAAGTGTGAACAGCAGATCTCAGATTTATTATCAAAGAGCTTAGCCATAAGTTTCTTATTTAATTGGTATGCTTATTCAAAGAGGCAACAAGTTAAAGGTGTCATACTTGAGAACTGATGATCTGGAAGCGATACGGAAAAAAGTTGATCATAGAAATTCTATTATTTTTAGCAAAAGGTATCATAAAGGACTTATTTCTAGTGTCCTCAGGTCGATACCACCGCATTCAAAAAGAATTCTGGATATCGGCTGTGGTTACGGTAATATGACAAAATTTCTTGAGGCAAGCGGGCAAACAGTTGTTGGCTTAGACCTTGGCGGTTTGTTCTATCTTCCATATATTTCTCAAAAATTGAGTTTTCTAAAGTCAGATGCGTTGCACATACCGTTCAGTGATAATACATTTGACTGCGTGATTTCATTAGATGTTATCGAACATATTGACAATGACCTGAGTTTTGTACGTGAGGTTAATAGAGTCCTTAAATCCGGTGCACTTACTATAATCGAAACTCCAAATAGGTGTCGGCTCTCAATGCAAATACTGAGGCTTTTAAAACATGACTCTCAAAAGTTTCCTAAAAGTTATGGTCATGATGAATTATTAGGAGATATAATCCACATTCGGGAATATACCAAGATTGAGTTAGAGAAAATATTTGCCTTGGCAAATTTTAAAGAAATTAACATTTCGGGGCATTGGTTTGGTTTTACGACTCCTGATATTGGCGTGCAAAAAGCATGGCGCGCATTTGAGCCTTTATCGCAGTCATGGATAATAAAGGCGATAAAATAAGGGTCTTAACTATCAAGATAAGGTAATCAAGGAAGAACTGTTAATTGACAAATAACTTGAGAAATTTAAATTTAGTGGTTGTAAGTCATGTAACCCAAGCTTTTGGTCCAACAGAAGCCTTAAGCGAATATCTTAGCAAGAATATCGATAGGTTTACTTTGATTACTCATCCATTGTACAATTATTCTGGCTCTGGCTATTCGTCGTACCAAATTATGGTGGTGGGTCAAAAATCATGTAAACAAACAATCAAAATCCCGCCATCCCCGGAATTTCTCCACTATTTGTTTAGTTTCATCTTTTCGTTTTGGTTTTTGCTTAAATCTAAAAAACGATACGATTTATACATTGGTGTAGACAATCTAAACGCGTTAGTAGCTCTATTCCTCAAGAAGATAGGGATTGTTAACAAAGTGGTATTTTACGTCGCTGATTATTCAGAACATCGTTTCAAATTAATGCCACTTAACCTGCTATATAACTGGATCACCCAGTTGTGTGCGAAAAATGCTGATTTCATTTGGAGCATATCTCTTCGAGCCTCTCGAAAGCTGGAAGAAGAAGGCGCTAATAAGGAGCACACATTTGTAGTTCCGAACGGAGTAAATTTCAATAAAATACCGAAGCATGGACCAAGAAAATCTGGCTCAATAAAGCGTTTGATTTTTGTTGGGCATCTTACACAGACAAAAGGTGTAGCTGATGTTCTGAAGCAGTTTCCCGATATTATTCAAAAATTCAAGGATGTCAAGCTTTTTATTGTTGGGACAGGACCATATGAAACTCAACTTAAAGAACTTACTCAATCACTAAATTTACAAAATTACGTTGAATTCTTGGGATACATGCAGCACGACGATCTTCTAAAGTTACTGCCAACATTCGACATTGGGCTTGCTCCATATACATTTTATGATGATTATGTAAAATTTTGTGATCCTGTAAAAGTTAAGGAATATTTAGCGTGCGGTTGTGCTGTCATTATCAGTAATGTTCCCGAGATTTCCTTGGAAATTAGTAGCGAACACGCCGGATTGGTTTATGCTGATTTTGAAGAACTAAAGAATTGCATATTATTGCTGTTGAAAAATGATGCTGCTCTCGATAATTGTCGTAGAAACGCTCTCAAGCTCTCCAAGAAATATGACTGGGCTAATATATTTGATCGTTCTTTCTCTTTGGTCGGTTTAAACAAATGAATCAAAGCATTAGCAAAGAGCTGTTAAGTATCCTTGCTTGCCCAGTTTGTAAAAGCGATATTGAAACCACAACTGGACACTTAAAATGCTCCAAATGCAACGCCGTTTACCCCATAAAAGAAGGTATACCTATAATGTTGCCATCGCATCTCGAAAAGGAACAAAAATTAGCAATCGAAATTTGGGGAAGAGATTATGATAGGATGCTATACAATATTAAACAGTCCAGTCAAGTAAACATTGTGGATCAGTATGGGCTAAGTGACTATAAGCTTGTAACTAGTTTCGCCCGTAAATCTGATAAAAATTTTCTAGAATTGGGCTGCGGAAGGGCAAGACTTTCCCTACTGCTTGCTCAGCAAGGATTCAATACTGTTGGTCTAGATTTATCGATTGAAGCGCTTATCCTCGCTAAGTATATGTTTAATCTACAAAAATTAGCGGGTTTTTTCGTATGTGGTGACATTTTACATCCGCCTTTTAAGCCAGGCTCATTTAGCATAGCGTTTGCTGGGGGTTCAATTGAACATTTTGAAAACACACAACAAGGGTTGAATGCAATTGCGGAATCGTTATTACAAGATGGCACATTTATTGCAACTATTCCTTTTATTTCTCTTAGTACTCTTTTACAAGGACTCTTTACAGGTAACGTTCCAGACATACCAGTCTTACGTTCTTTCATGAAATTTATTCATTTAGATGTGATGAATAAAGAGCACTGCATTTATGGGTATGAAAAATCATTTTCTAAAATGGCGCTGCGTAAATACTTCCGAATAGCTCATTTTTCTGATATCGAAATAGGTTCTTATGAAACCGATTACACCCTTAAATTCTTTAAGAATCAATGGCAAAGAACAATAGTGCGTCACTTGATTCAACTTAGGCCTTTTTGGCCCATGGTTTATATTAAAGGAAAACGTGCCTGACCGTTATGCTGATACGTGGTGTAATCTCAATTACAAGTTGTGTCCTTTAGTAAATTCCTGATTATTTACGTGAAAATTAATGAATGTAATTAAAAATATTTCGGCTGTTACCAAAAAATATGTCTGGATAGACTATGTGCTGCTTTTTTTTGTATCCCTGATTACCGTGTTAAAAACCGGTGTCACTGGTGTGATTAGTCCAATTGATACCATGTTTTCTTATTACCCAATCCAAGATTTTATTCGATACTCTTATGTTTGGTTTCAATACCAAAGTGGTTTTATATTTATTCCTACTAATATGTCTCAACTCCCATTGTTAGGAGCTTCTTCGTTATTAACCGCCGTTGGTTTGCCATTATGGTTAATTAACAGATTATGGTTTATCGTTCCAATTTTTCTACTAGGTTGTTCCGCATATTACTTTGCGGGTTCAATAGTGAATAAGAACAAAAGGCTAATCTCTTTAATAGCGTCTTTATTCTTTATCCTGAATTATTACGTTGTAATGACTATTTCCATAGGCGGTATTAGAGAACTCATTTCTGTCGCATTTAGTATTTTTGCCTTATCCTTTTTTATTAGAGGGATTAAGACAAAGAATTTTAAATATCTCGCTTTAATAGCTATTTCATCCATTTTAGCAGTAGGCGTTATTGCATATGCACTTATAGCCATTTTTCTTGCCGCACTTTTTGTTCTAGTGCATTTAGCCATCACGCATGAATTTAAACAAGATATCAAATTTGCGCTTTGTTCATTTTTGATTTTTTTGCTTTCCAGTTTATGGTGGATGTTGCCATTCCTTTTTACTTCGACAGGACAATATTATAATGGTAATCCATCCGCTTCAGTACAATCTGTTGTGTCTTTTAATTCGCTACTGCGAACACTAATTCTAAAAAATAGCGTTCCCGCTTTGCCTGTAAACGAAATACAGTTTACTCTTATTACAAATATTACGGGTTTGATTGTTGTATTTTTAGTATTCGCATCTCTACTTTTTAAAGAATACCGAAAAATAACAATTTGTGCATCGTTTGCTATCTTGATATTGGTTCCTTTTGCTTTAGGTGGAGCTCCGCCTTTTGGTTTTGTATATTTGTTTGCTTATAACCATATCCCCTTATTCTACGTTTTTAATAATCCTGCAAGATTCACTGCCTACTTGGCGCTGTTCTATGCACTTTTAATAAGTATTACATCAGTGTGCATAATTCAAGTTATTAAACAAAAATTTCACAAACGATTCATAAAAATTGTTGCTTTATCTTTGGTCGTTTTCTCAATTCTTTTGTTAGCATTTTTCAATTCACAACCATTGTTATCTGGAAATATGAACGGTGGTCTAAAGCCAGCTGTGTTACCTCAAAGCTACATTGATTTGCATAATTTCTTAAGCACGCAAAATAATGATGGGAATATGTTGGTTTTACCAATGCCGGCTTGGCTTTCGAATTTCAATTGGGATACTGATATGAATAATATAATAAATCCAATTAGAGATGTGAGTCCCGTGCCTTTAATTTATGACGAATACAACGAAGCAAATTTGAATCCATTGCAGAAAGATTTGGCCAATCAGTTCTATAGCAATGACTCTTACAGCGAAGATAATCTTACCAGTTTACTTAGGATCCTAAATGTCCAATATATACTTGTACAAAATGATCAGATAAACCCTATTATGGGTATGGCTCCTGGAACAAATCCGATTATTTTAAACCAAATAAGAAATACTCTAAGTGCCTATCCTTATGTCTACTTAGAGAAATCTTTCGGAGACCTTGATCTTTATAAAGTCAATGATACGATTTTTCTTCAACAGATTTACGCATCTCAAAATCCTATTTTGGTTAACGGGAGCGTTGAGGAAATAGTGGGTGCGGCTTCTTCAGGCAATTTTGTGGACTTTTCATCAAATCAATTGAATTCATTTCAGACACAACTTATTGAAAGCTATAACAGTTCCATTAAACTTTCTAATAATATTGAGTACGCGTCTAATTACAGTAATAATGATCCTTTGATAAACTTTCAGCAGATCAATCCAACCGAATACACTGCCCATGTTAATGCGTCCATTCCATTCTTCCTTATTTTTAGCCAATCCTTCAACAACGGCTGGGTTGCGAATATTAATGGGCAACAAATACCTAGTCAATACCATTTCACAGCTAATGGCTATGCCAACGGCTGGTACATCAATAAAACAGGAACCTACACCATAACTTTGGAATTCACGCCTCAAAACTTGTTCTACGCAGGCGCCGCAATATCAATAACCACAATAATCATATGCACCGCTTACATAAGCAAAAACAAAATCAAAAACACATACCAAAAGCACATAAAGAAAAACAAAACCCCAGCACCTAAACCAACTAATGTAGAGCATTAAACAGTATTCAACTATTCACTTAACACAATTCAACCTTCACGTTACTCCCCCGTAATACAAAAAAATGAGAAAACTGTAACGGGAAATGGGGACTCTGCATAGTTAGGGTCAAACAGGTTTATGCGTATTTTTACTTTTTTCCTGTTCAATCCATGAACCGCGTTTTTTGGCACAAACCACTTTACTGTTCTCTTGAGTCCTTCCTCCAAGTTCACTTTTAGTTTCCACCCAACAAGCCCAGCCGGTTTGATTGTGTTTGGGCGGCGTCTTTTCGGGTCATATTTAGGCGGGTAAACGAAACCATTTCCATGCAACTTTAAACTAAACCACCATTCAACTCACCAGCTATATGCCAGCACCAAAAACAGGCTTAACAGTTTGCATTAATACGGCTGGAACAGCCTGCGCTCAAAAAATAAACAAAATCGTCCGAGAAAAAACGGAAACATTGCCAGAACCGATAAAGTCGCAACTTTTGCTGCACCAAAAGTCGCAACTTAAAAATTCTCTAAAATTTTGCAAGCAGGAATAGGGACTCTGCATAGTTAGGGTCAGACAAGTTTATGCGTATTTTTCCGTTTTTCCTGCTCCATCTATGAGTTGCGTTTTATGGCACGAACCACTCTATTGTTCTCCTGTGTCCTCTTCAAAGCACACGTTTTACTACCACCCAACCCGCTTCTCTAGTTTGCTCGTGTCTTGGCAAGTCTTTTCTGGGCATCTTTGGGCAGGGGTGGAATTCTACGGTTGACTTCCATTTTGTTGTTCTTTGACTTTGCCCACCAAGTCGTATGGTGACTTCTTTTGTGCTGCCGACGTTTACAATTTTCTCCTCTGGGCCATGTGCTTATCATTCAACAACATTAACACCATTGCTGACATTGTTGAAATCATAGTCAATTCAAAATTGCTAAGAATGCCCACTCCATAAAGAGGCAAAAAACATATTTTTCTCCCTTCGTAGAGGGGTAAACTTAAAAGATGCTATTCTATTCAACTAGTCATGGACGATTTTGAACTGCTAAAAATCCACTATACGCACTACCCATGGTGAGGAGGAAAAAAGTTAACGATGCCTAACAAAAAACGTAACGAATATCCTACGCTGTGGTCAGCGAAACATAGAATTTCAACTGCTAAATTTTTAGATTTAGATGAAGGGCAAAAAATTGACTAAAGAAGAATCGGTTTCTGAATCGCTTATTGAGAGTGCCGTTCGTGTTCTTTTACGAGTTGCTTTCGTTTTTGAACCTTTGGCGCCGACGGCTATCAGGGTACTAATGAATCAGCAATTGCGTCGATTTAAAGAAGCAGGCATAATTGGAGATTATAAAACTAAAGCTAAACGCTTAGGAAAGTTTCATTATCGCATTGAAATTGATTTGGCTTTGACTGGTATGCAGGCGATTCATCTTCTCGGCAACTTGTTTCCTGGACAATTTAAGCGCTTCAGGAGGTGGTTTCATGGCTGAAATGAACGAAAAGAAAGGCAAATTGAAGTTAACTTTGGAAGTCGAAGTAAACGAGGAACTGATGGATTTAGCTAAAGACGCGATGTCTAAGATGCCTATAAAAATGCCTGAAATGATGAAGAGGGGCGGCGAAGAAAAGAAATAAATCCATTTTGCCTCATTCTCATCTTTCTATATTCTTATTTTTTAAATTCTTGGTTTGCTTTCGCTTCAGAAACGTTTTAAACCTGAGAAAACATGTGTTATTTTGGAATACCTCTGAAGTTTTTAATCATTCAAAAAGTTAAACGTGAGGTTCCGCATCCAGAAATGGGCTAAACTGCTTCCATTGCAATTCAAATAATTCGATAACTTGGAAAAGGAAAAAGCGCTTGAAGTATACTAGCACCTTATCGGGCAAAAGGGCAACATGCTTATAGTGAACGTTGATTCAGACGAGAAACTCTCAAAAATAATAGGTCAAGACCCCTATTTTTTGAAATTGAACTGAGATATACCCACTAACTACTCGGCAGACGCATGAGAAACAAATAAGAGGACTCCTCCAACCATAACCGTTAGCATTCTTAAATCATGGACTGTAATCTCACTTCGCGAGTATGAAAATCCCGAGCAACGAGAATCAAAAGAACAGCAGTTTACATTAAGCAAGTTTTGCAAGCAAAGGTTTGCTTAAATTGTTTGTTTTTGAAAAAAAATATTTTTTTAGTTAGGTACATGTTTCCTCAAAAAGCCTATCCTCGTAGATAGCAGGGGCAAGATTTTATCTGTTGCAATGAACGCGATTGTGGCGTAGGCGATTCCACCTAAGATGTCTGTGAAAAAGTGTTCTCCTAGATAGACTGCGCTAAACCATGTTCCAACAGGAATCGATAAAACTGGGAGTGCTTTCCATTTCCAAATTTTGAACGCGAAAAGAAAGACCAGCCAAGGCAAAGCTGAATGCATACTGGGAAATGCAGCGTATGCATTTGGGCTTAAAAAATCAAACAAGGTCTTGTAAACAGGAAGACGTAGGCTAGCATCAACTGACCCAGTTAAGATTCGCGTAACATCTGGAACCGCAATCCATGGAGGCGCAACAGGGTAAAAGAGGAAAGTTATCAAGGCACTGTACGTTAATACGCCGAAGGCAACGGTGTATTTCCAGTAGTTCTTAGGACTTTTTTTCCAAACAATATAAGCAAAGACGGTTGGTACAAAAAAATATATGCCGTAGAAAAAGGCTCCTACGTAATTTAAAATGGGCATCTTTATCGTTTCTTGAAGAATGAGGCTGGGAACTTGACCGAACAATTGTATATCCAAAGTGTATGGTCCTGTCTGAAGGCTGTACTGTGAGATAGTGCCTATGAAACTATACATAATTTCATAAGAGATAAACACCGTAACGAATGGAAGCCAATCTTTTAAGGTGCGCCAAGTCCGTCCATTATACATACAGTAAATTAGGATGCCTAAAACTAGAAATTCAGGCCCTGGAATAATTTTGTATTCTACGCAGAAGATAGTTACAGCTACTATGTATACTGCTAAGAAAAGAAGAGTGAAGAAACGGGAAGAGTGATAATCAAAATTTTTTATTGCAACCTTGAATTTCTCGTCGTCTTTTTGTTTTTTTTCCATTATGTAATCGTTACCAGTCACTTAGCTTGTTTTTTCCTTTTAAATGCTTTTTCCCAATTTCACCCAAAAAACTGCAGACCACTTAATCATAACCATGAAAAATGACTGCAAGTGAACTTGCTAAACGAAGCTGATTTTTTAATGCGTTAGGTTAAGTGCTATGACTGAAAATATTCCAAGCGTAAGCTGCCAATAACGTTGACCGCTAAAACATTGACTGGGGGTCCTCCGATGTTTTTGTGAATCAATAATTATGTAACGCAGAAAAACTCCAATTACTGCGCCAACCGCTAAGGGTGCGAATTCAATCATTTTCATGTTTACCTACCTTTTTCGTTAGGTAGGCATTATCAGCATCCTTAAGGTGCAGTTTTGACCCAGCAGTCAAGGCTAATGTTCATAGCCAGATTTTTGCTCAAAAATTAAGCAAGGACTATTATACTTATTGGTTCTTGAATGCGTATTTTTGTGGTTCCGAAACCTAAAATAAGCTCGTAACAAAATTATAGCCATTTGAGGTTTAAAAGCGTGTCATCCATTATCGAGGACCTCATTGCAAGAAAAATTTTCAACAATCGCGGAGAAGAAACAATAGAGGTTGACGTAATCACCACTGGCGGTTTCGGAAGAGCATCTGCTCCAGCAGGAAAAAGCCGCGGAAAAACTGAAGTGGTTTATTACCCGCAAGGCGGAGTGGAGCAAGCAGTAAAAAAAGTTGACGATTTAATCGCTCCTGAACTTGCAGGATTGAACTCTGATTTTCAAGAAGAAATTGACAATACGTTACACGAGCTGGACGGCAGCACAGACTTCAAAAACATCGGCGGAAACACCGCATGCGCCATCTCTCTAGCCAATGCCGAAGCAGCTGCAAACTCTCATGGTTTACTCTTATTTCAGTTTATGGGCGGAAACGCCGCAACAACGCTGCCTTATCCTCTTGGCAACTGCATAAGCGGCGGTGAACATGCAAGGGGCAAAGCGCCTGATATTCAAGAGTATTTGGCGTTGCCGCATGGTGCTGAAACTTTTCTTGAAGCTCAAACAGCCAACACTCAGATTCACCGCAAAATCGGCGAAGCTTTAAAAAAGAAAAATAGCCAGTTTAACGGCGGAAAAAGCGACGAAGGCGCATGGATAGCCAACATTGACACTGTTGACGCGTTCGACGTCATCGCTAAAGCATGTGAAGAGGTTGGTAACGAGTTGGATTTTGAATGCGGCTTTGGTATTGATGTTGCCGCTTCCTCGTTTTGGAAGCCTAAGGAAGAAAAATACGTTTACGAGACTGAAGGTAAAAAGCGTGACACGGCTGAACAGCTTGAATTCATGCTTGAATTAATCGAGAAATATCATCTTGCTTACGTTGAGGACCCATTCCATGAGGAAGACTTTGAAAGCTTCGCTGCTCTAACTCGCAAAGCTAAAAACTGCTTGATTTGTGGGGATGATTTGTTCACAACAAATACTGAAAGGTTAAATAATGGAATAAAGATTAACGCTGGAAACGCCATCATAATAAAAGTCAACCAGATAGGTACTCTGTCCGATGCAGCTCAAACGATTGAAACTGCACAGCGATATGGTTACGACCCGGTCGTGTCGCATCGTTCAGGAGACACATGCGACTTCCACATTGCTCATTTGGCTGTGGCTTACAATTGCCCCCTAATCAAGACAGGCGTAGTTGAAGGCGCACGCATAGCAAAACTTAACGAGCTAATAAGGATTGAGCATTTCCTTGGTAACAGGGCCAAAATGGCTGATTTAAAAATACGCTAAACAGAAGATGAAAAAATGTCAGAAGACGGAAATAAAGAGAATCAACCAGTAGAAAACGAAGAGGAAAACCAAGAGGACCCCTTCGAAGAGGAACAACCAGCAGTAGCTGATGAGAAGTCTAAGGAAGCCTCGCCTGCAGAGGAACTCCTCTTACCAAGAGACACCCTGCTTTCCGCAGGCATCCACATCGGAACAAGAATGAAAACCCTTGACATGGAACCTTTCATCTACCGGGTTAGACCAGACGGATTATTCGTACTTGACGTTAAAAAAACAGACGACCGAATAAGAGTCACCGCAAAATTCCTCTCACGCTACGAGCACGCAAAAGTAGCGGTGGCGGCGACAAGGCTGTATGCTCAAGAACCAGTCAAAAAATTCTGCGATCTAACGGGTTCAACACCGCTAATTGGCCGCTTCATCCCTGGCCAACTTTCCAATCCGCAGTATCCAGGCAGAATTGACCCTGAAGTCATACTTGTTTCAGACCCAAGAGCAGATGCACAGGCAGTAAAAGAAGCCTCAAAAGTTGGCATTCCCATCGTTGCGTTATGCAGCACAGACAACGAGTTCGCGGGAGTAGACTTAGTTATTCCCACAAACAACAAGGGCAGGAGAGCATTAGCAGTCATATTCTGGCTTCTAACAAGGCAGGTCCTTCGTGAAAGAGGCGAATTAGCTGCCGACAAAGACCCGCCAGCAACCATAGATGATTTCGAAGCGAAGGTTACAAGGGAAGAGGAGGAGGAAGCCTAAACCGTTGCCGACGATTCGGCGTCCAACCGTGGCAGGTCAATTTTATGAAGGCGATGCCGAAGCGCTTAGAGCACAAATTAAAAAATGTTTCCTCCATGATACTAGGTCCAAAAAAACTTCCCGCTGTAAACTTGCATATTCATCCCCGAAACATAGTTGGCCTGATTTGTCCCCACGCAGGCTACATGTACTCTGGTCCTGTGGCAGCATCAGCTTTTTACGAGTTAGCCTTGGATGGCAAACCTGACACGGTAGTGCTTATGGGTCCAAATCATACTGGTTACGGTAGCGCTTTGAGCATAATGCGTGAAGGCGTTTGGCGTACACCGCTTGGCGACTTAGAAATCGACACTGAAATGGCAAATGGCCTTATCCATGAAACCAACATCCTCGACGTAGACGAACTCGCACACCGTTATGAGCACTCAATAGAGGTTCAGTTGCCATTTTTGCAGTTTCTCTACGGCAACGCATTCAAGATTGTGCCAATCTGCTTCCTGATGCAAGATTATGATTCCACTGTTGAGGTGGGAAGGGCGCTTGAAGAAGTTTTAGACGCCACAAACACAGTAGTCCTCGCTTCTTCTGACATGACACATTATGAGCCAGCAAAAACTGCAGCCGCAAAAGACCAGGCTGCGCTTAAAGCGGTAACAGACATGGATGCCAAACGCTTCTATGAAACAGTCGAAACACAAAACATCACAGCCTGCGGTTACGCGCCAATAACAGCCCTAATCACTTACGCGAAAGGAGTCAACGTGAAGGAAGCTAAACTCTTAAGCTATCACAACAGCGGGGACATAACAGGCGACTATTCAAGCGTAGTAGGATATGCAGCGGTAAGTTTCAGAAAGTAGACACTTAAAAAATTTAGGCTACTTAAATCAAAGGTTAATTGTTTATATTGAGTCCCATCGTGTGAGAGCTTCTTGCCGTTTCTTTTCTTCTTTAAGTTGCTGTATTTCATTGTATAACGTGATCGCTTGTGTGAATTGGGCATCATATTCTCGAATGGTGTCTTGCATTTCTTCGCTCCAACTGAGAAGATGCGGATAACAGGGAACTGTGCGTATACCGTCTATTGATTGTTCAAACCAGAATTCTTTGTACGCGCCTGTGTTGCTGCTGGTGGTAACATTAAATCCAAATTTTTCCAGCACTAAGCCCAAGTGTCCTAGTATATGTCTTACTGCATGGTCAAGGACTTCTGAGTACTTATCGGCTACTTGCTTATATTTATCAATAGGATCATGCAAATTCGGTTTTTGGTGCCACCACAATGCAGGATTATCAAACTCGTCTCGGACTATTTTTTCAGTGTTTTTAACCAATTCGTTGACTTTCGCTTTCATATTAGCTATTTTTTCTTCACTCATGCTTAAGGTTATTTCAGGATATTTGGTGATGTATTCTTTGGCTGTTTTTCTGTACCATTTAGACGCAAAGTCTACTGTTTCTTTAGTAAATTCTATTTTGAGTTCTTCCATGCGTGAGCGAAAAGGCAAAAGCTCTGCTTCTTTTCTCTCAATTAAAATGTCTGTTTCTTCACTCATACATTGGCAACCTCTGCCATTTCCTTTTCGACCATGTTTGCCTGAATATTTCTATACTGCTTAACGTCATAAAAGACTTTTCACGTATCAGTTCAATCTTGCCTTTAAACTAAGGCTCCTGATTACATATATACCTGAGTCGGCTGCACAAAATGCAATCAAGCGGCAAGTCCATATATAACTAAGCGTTTGTTGCTTCATTTTGCTATCAACATTATCTTATATTTTATTAGCACGTAATCTGGTTTAAGCGAGAAAGGAATGACGAGAGTTGCCAGCAAAAGTTGGACGGTCTGGCTACTAATATGAGATAAGATGTTTTGCCCACCATCTTTCTATGCCTTATCCGTATTGGCGAATGGCTTGACCTGCCTAACATTATTTTTGCCCATTAACCAAAAACCTCAAGGCTTGTATTGTCTATCCCAAAGCGAAAAGAATGTTTTTATTTGGTTGGTGTAATAGCTACCTTTCAAGGTGCTACAGTAATGGGTAAAGGGTCAGGTTACGGAAAAGTAATTTTGTTCGGCGAACACTTCGTTGTCCACGGTGTCCCGGGCATTGTTTCCGCGATTGATTCCACAACTGATGCGGAAGTAAAAAAAGCGGCAAAAGGAATCAACGTTAAAGATGAGCGAAAAACCGCTAAAGGTTACAGCGAAGAAAAAAGGCTCCAGCAGATCGAATCAATCGAGAGAATGCTAAAAGCCATGGGCATCGACCCAAAAATTGGACTGGACATTTGGATAGGCGGAACACTACCGGGGTTTAGTGGGTTGGGCGCTTCTGCAGCAAGCAGCGTCGCCATCGCAAGAGCAATCGCCCAAGAACTCGGCATGCAGATTACTGACGAAAAAATTAACCAAATCGCCTACGAAGCCGAGAAGGCATATGCTGGTAACCCCTCAGGCATAGACAACACCGCTGCAACTTACGGCGGTTTAATGTGGTTTAAAAAAGACATGGCTGGCGGACCAGACAAGATAGAAAAGTTGCATTTGCGTAGGCCAATAGAAATTGTCATCGGCAGCACGGGCAAAGTCGCAAACACCAAAGCCATGGTGGAAGGCGTAGCCGAACGCAAAAAAAAGAACCCGGCAAAATACGACCCAATACTCAAGCAAGCCGAAAATGTAGCCTTCGCAGGGCGGAAGGCGCTGGAAAATTATGACCTTAAAAAAATCGGTGAACTTATGAACGAAAACCACCGCCTGCTCCAAGAAATTGGCGTGTCCAGCAAAGAACTCGACATGCTGGTCGATTTAGCCCGAAAACAAGGCGCTTTCGGCGCAAAACTTACAGGCGGAGGCGGAGGCGGATGCATGATTGCATTAACGCCGGGTAAAGATTTGCAGGGAAAAGTTTTAAGCGCCATCAAAAGCTTAGGCTTTGAAGTGTTAAGTACAAAGATAGGCGTTGAAAAATACTAGGTTGGAGAAACTTGGGCTTTAGAAACTTTATAGAAGCGCTGGATAAAAGCGGCGAATTAACAAGAATCACAAAGCCAGTCTCTACTGAGTACGAGTTGGCTGGCATAATAAGTGCTCTTGGCGAGAAGCCGGTTTATTTTGAGAACGTGAAAGAGTCAAGTTATCCCGTTGTGGCAGGACTCGTATCTTCCAAAGAATTGATTGCGCGATCGTTGGGCTTAAAAAAAGACCAGTTACTGCCTAAATTATCTAACGCAATAGAACATCCCGTACCGCCGCAAATGGCTGAAAAAGGCGTATGCCAAGAAATCGTGGAAACCGACGTTGACTTAACTAAACTCCCGATAATGCATTACACGGAAAAGGACGGGGGAAAATACATCGCCTCAGCAGTAACCATCATCAAAGACCCGCAGCTGGGCAGAAACATGTGTTTCCACCGCCTAATGCTTAAAGACAAAAACCACTTCGTAGCTCGCATCGTGGAAGACCGCGGCACAGACATGGCGCTCAAAAAAGCAGGCGGCGAACTCGACCTAGCCATATGCATCGGCAACTCAACTGCCGTTCTGCTTTCAGCCGCAACTTCCCTGCCGAAAGGCGTTGATGAGCTGGGAATGGCTAACGCCCTAGAAAAAACGGAACTGGTAAAATGTAAAACCGTTGATTTGGAAGCTCCAGCGGACTGCGAGTTTGTGCTCGAAGGGCGCATTACAAAGGAGAAAGCTTCTGAAGGTCCATTTCTCGATTTAACAGGCATTGTTGACCGAGTGCGGCAGCAGCCAGTCATCGAAATTAAATGCGTAACTCACCGAAAGAACCCCATCTACCAAACCATACTCGCAGGCAAAAATGAGCACAAGTTCCTCATGGGCATGCCAAAAGAACCCACCATCTACAACGAAGTCAACAAGGTCTGCCAATGTAAAGACGTCTACATCACTCCCGGCGGTTGCAGTTGGCTCCATGCTGTTGTGCAAATTAAAAAGCAAAACGCTGACGATGGCAAAAAAGCAATTGCCGCGGCGTTTGAAGGACACAAATCGCTAAAGCACTGCGTCGTTGTGGATGAGGACATTAACATTTATGACCCGCATGACGTGGAATGGGCTATCGCGACAAGGTTCCAAGCAGACAAAAACGCGGTTATTCTTTCTAACCAGCCTGGCTCTTCGCTTGACCCATCAGCCGACTTAACAGAAGGCAAGAAAGCCACCACTGCCAAAGCAGGCTTAGACGCGACTTTACCGCTCGTGACTACGGGCAAAGGCTTCAAAAAAGAAGAATACACAAAAGTGGACTTAAACAGGTACCTGTGACAAACATGCAACTAACAAAACAAGAACAAAAAATGCTCGACGGCGCTGAAGGCTACGCTGTACAAAAAAGCATGGAAATACTCGTTGCCCTCGGTGACATTTACGGTGCAAAAAGCCTAATCAAAGTTGGCAGCGTTCAAGTGGCAGGCGTATCCTACAGCAACCTCGGCGACGCAGGCCTAGAATTTTTAAACGAGTTGGCAAAAGACGGCAAAGTCCGAGTGCTCACAACGCTGAACCCTGCAGGAATGGATTTGGAAAACTGGCGCAACCTAGGCATTAGCCCAGAGTTTGCTGAGAAACAAAACCTCGTAATAGACGCCTTCCAACGCATGGGCATACTTGTCAGCTGCACATGCACGCCCTACTTGATCGGTAATTTGCCGCTTTACGGCGAGCACGTTGCATGGTCTGAAAGCTCAGCCGTTACCTTCGCGAACTCGGTGATTGGCGCAAAAACAAACAAAGAAGGCGGGCCATCCGCTCTGGCGGCAGCATTTGTTGGCAAAACACCCTGTTATGGGCTGCATTTGGATGAGAACCGAGTGCCCGACGTCCACGTGCAGGTCAACGCTCCATTGAGAAAGCTCTCAGACTGGGGCGCCTTGGGCTATGCGATTGGCAAGAAAGCGGAAAACAAAATTCCCTACATAACAGGTATAAAAACAGCTGATTTAGATGAACTCAAATCGTTCTGCGCTTCCGTGGTAACTTATGGCGCAAAACCGCTTTTCTACATTAAAGGCATGACGCCCGCATCAGAACTGCAAACTCAACCAAAAGAAACAGTTACCATTGAGCCAGCAGACATAAAAAACGCTTACGACAGCATCAACGACGAAGTAAGCGACATTGAACTGGTATGTGTTGGTTGTCCGCATTGTTCAATTAACGAAATCGCCAAAGTCGCCGAGTTGCTTAAGGGCAAAAAGGTGGCTGAGGGCACAGAGTTTTGGGTTGCCACTTCAAGAACAGCCAAACAACTAGCCGACAAACGAGGCTACACCCAAACCATCGAAGCAGCTGGCGCCAAGTTTGCCTGCGACACATGCATGGCAGTTGCGCCGTTGAAGGGCAGGTTTAAGTCGTTGGCAACAACCTCGGCGAAAGGCTGCTTCTACTCAAGGCAGAACAGCATGAAAACGAAAATGGGCAGTGTAGAGGAATGCGTTGAGGCGGCGGTGACTGGGAAATGGAGCAGTTAAAGGGCAGATTAATCTCGAAAGGGAAAGGTGAAGGAGAAGCGCTTGTTACTTCTCAGCCTATCTCGTTTTATGGTGGGGTAGACCCGAACACTGGTGTTGTCATCGAAAAAGGGCATGAGTTGCAGGGGCAAAGTGTTAAGGATAAAATTCTCGTTTTTCCGCAAGGTAAAGGCTCAACCGTTGGCTCTTATACGTTGTATCGTATGAAGAAGAACGGCACTGCTCCAGCAGGCATGATTAACAAGGAATGCGAAACCGTTGTCGCCGTCGGCGCCATAATCAGCGAAATCCCCTGCGTTGACAAAGTGGATATCTCTAAAATAAAAGCTGGAGATAAAGTTCGAGTGGAAAATGGCGTTATCTCCATTTTTTGATTTTTTGTAACAAGTTGTTGGTTCACTCTAAGTTATTAGCTCATAGTTATGTAGGAGTTATCTTGTCTTCTGTCATGGACTAGTGCATAAGTAAAGCCCAAAGAAAAACAACAAAACTGCAACAAATAAAGACTAAGGTCTAATCTTTAATTAGAATAAACAAATTCTAAATACTTTTGTAACACCTTATGAAAGCAAGGCATCAGAGTTATGCATCAACTGAACAAAAGCAAAAACGATAAAGCACATCGATATTGCTGTTCCAATCCCAATTGCAAGAAAGTCTTCTCCAAACCTAAAATAATCAAATATTATGTATGCCCTGCCTGTCAAACAATAGTCGACTTGACTTTCGAGAATTTTCAGCCAATAGCTCGAGAAAAACCTGTACTGGAAAAAAAGCAGGTAACACTGAGAAAGCAAAAAGAAAACAAGCAAGACAAAAACCAAGAGCCGAAAGCAATAACGGTCCAACAGCCAAAAACCGATAATGAATTAACATCAATGGAAAAACCTGAAGTAAAAGAGAAATTGGAAACAATAGAGCCGGCTCAGATGGAAGAGCCCAATATAGTAGAAATCACTTTAAACAAAAAGTCTGGCTTAATGGGCTCCGATTATGACCTGCCTTTCAGCCTGGGGACTAGCGATGAGCACCGAGAAGCAGTTAAAGAACAAACATCTCAGTCCTCGGGCTTTCAATGTTCATACTATTTTGGGTACCTCAGTCAAAGAAACAAAGAAGAAGTAATACCTGAAACATGCTTTGGATGCCCCAAATCTATAGAATGCATGATGTCCGAATACAATAAAACCAAAGAGACCGTAGAAGAAATTAAGAAGTGGTATTCTTTCAAATTATAGCTTAACTATTACGACCAAAAATTTTCATAATTATTCACTCTTCGGTTTGTTAATTTGCATTGATCTTCTTGTTCTCGCCGATTTGATTATACTTTTTTTGGATTCCTTAAAATATCGAACCAAAGTCAGTGAAAAACATATTTATGCATACCGCGCTTTCTTTGAAAGAACCAACTTTTTTAGTTATACTGATGTTTAATCTGTATTAGCAATTCGTAAGAGTTAAGTTAGTCTAGTGATTAACACAAATAAAGAAAAAACTGGAGGTAAAAAAATATGCCCGAGTATTTAGTCCTGCTGAAGCTGAACCCAACTAAATTAATGGAAACCTTAGGTGCAATAAGAAATATGGATGCTCAACCTGTTTCAGGAGTAGACCTTCTGTACAGCATGAACATTTTTGGTTCGTGGGACGTAGGCATGTGGATAAACGCTGAAGAAAGCGGCCAAGCCGTCGATTTTGTCCAGAAAAAAATGAAGGGACTTAACGGTGTGACCGAAATATATACTTTGCCAACATTTCCGCATGGAAACGGAATTAAAAATGGAAAAAGCTCTGAAGAGCAAAAGCATCCTTTAGAAACCTAAAGAATAAAAAAATTAGAAAGCAAAATGGGTTCTATAACTTTCACCAAACTCAATTTCCCAGCTTTTTTAGTTTCCATTATCACAGATAAAACTTTGCTTAAATTGTAGCTTCTCCGCCTCCATTCAGCAACTAAGCAGTAACTTGAAGTTTAAGAAGCAATTTGGAGTTCCGATTCATAAAAGCTAAATTAAAATTGGCGAAAAATAAGACGAAGAACAAGTGAAAGTAATGGAAAATATCGAAACTTTACCTCAGAAGGTAGTTGAAAGAAAGACTGCTGTTCTAAAATCTCGCTTGGACCCTGACAAAGCGAGACTTATTGGTGAGGACCAAAAAACCAATCTTTTCCTTAAGTTTGGCTTTCTGAAGCCCCGATCTGACGACATTTCACTTATAGGTTTCACCAAATACTATGAACCATTCATTGTTATCGGCGGGAAATACTCAATTGATTATTGCACGAAACATGTATTTGAGATTAAAGCGGACAATCAAACGCAAAACGTTTTCCTTGGTGGCGAAGAGTTCAAATTCGAACCATTAAGCGCAGGAAACCCTTCTAGGGTGCTGAGGCTTGTAGGTGAGGAGCATTCTCATTATGAAAATAAAACATATTTCATATTGGATAGACAAATGAGAGAAGCTAAACCAGAAAAAGTACCATTAGCGCCTTTTGAAAATGAAATGGAAAATCTTGATAATTTTGATATAGATTTTAGAAAAGCCAGGATCTCTTTGGAAGAAGAAATAAATTTTCTTAGGTCTAAAATAGTGAAACGACCTTCAGATGCGGACGCGATTATTAAAGAAATTTTTGAAATTACCGAACGCTTAACAATTTACAACCCGATTTATGAGCTCTCTTTCCAAAATGTTAAGAACGCAAAAGAAGTTACTGTGCTAATTGACGGCATCACCGGTAAACTAACAATAGCTAAATTTACTAAAGTCCCAGAAAAAGTTGATCCAACCGAAAAGGTGGACCCAAAAAACTTTTTGAATATAAAAACGCAATTTTTTCGAGAAAATCCAGAAAAAGAAACTTTAATTGACTCATCAATTTCAAATGAACATTTAAACAATTCGAGTCAAAATAGAACCTTAGAAAAAGAAATAAATGCAACTCCTATTTCTGAAGCAGAATCAAAGTTTGATGTAGAAAATGCAATCGCTTTAGCGACCGATTTATTGAAGCATTTGGGTCTTAAAAATAAGATCCAACCGTTAAAAGTGTCCTTAGATGGCGAATTGTATGTGGTGGAACTAAGTCTACAAAATAAAACAGCCAAAGTGTTAGTCAACGCTAAAACGAAGGAAGTTAAAGAATATGAAATTCAAGAATTAAATTCTAATTACTAATCTTCTTGATTGGCTATTTGATAAAGGTGAAGTTTAGGATTGCAACACCCCGAAAAAACATGGCTTATTTGTTTCAGCACTCAATTTACGATGCCCACAGTGTTTCCAATTAGCACAAACGCTACACATTTTTCCAGAGAAGCTCAAAAAAAGGTTAAAAAACTCAAAACACACACTTGGTTTGAAATTCATAAACGTTATTAGTTTTGTCGAATATTCTCATTTACAACCTGAGGAGTTATTGTGGACGATAAAAACGAATGTCCAGCATGTAAACAGTATGAGCGAAAAGTAGCCCTGAGCGTTTTTAGGGAATTATGGTCTATAGGAAATTCCCCTCTACGCCGAATGTATTCTTCTTGGGAGGAGCTTGAAAGAAACGTTGAGGTGAAATCAGATACGGTAACCGCCATGAAGAAGCATAAGATTCGGTCATGCCCCTATTGTGGTGCTAAGCAAGCCATAACCAAGCCGTTAGACGGAATTTTTCCGTATCTGAATTGTGAATCATGTAAACGTCCTTTTTTCATCGAGAATAATTTGTTTGTTAGGAAACTCACAGGAGAAGAGGAAAGAGAAATTCCTGAAGCATGGATTCGAATAGTTGAAGATCTAACCAAAAAGAAAGTTGCAGTAGTCTTAAGATTCGAATAGCCCAAAGGATGGGGCGGCGGTTTTGCTGAAGTCTGCCAAAATATGTAAAGATTTTGAATCCATATCTTTAGCAAATAAACGTTATATATTTAGGAAAAACCTCTGAAATGTATGATGCCAGTGAAAAAATGCGCAACAATCAAAGGCATAACCAAAGCACTGCACTTAGATTGAACGAAGAATCATTCGGTGTTGAAATGGCTGTTGGCACCGAACATTCCTTTTACAAAGTGCTGTTGGAAGCCGTTGAAGAAACGTTTTCTTCTTTAGGTGAACCAGTAGAAGAGAAAATTTTCTGTACTTTGGAAAAGAGTTTTGGGATTAGACGGACTGAGATTCCATACAGGATTGAGGGCTTTTCGGATGCGCTTGAGAAAATTTTTGGTCTAGGCGCTATGCACTTGGAGATTTCGGTAATAAAATGCCTCCAGAAAAAGGTTGCGACTGAATACAAGTGGGATGCCTCGGAATGGATTGTCCCGGAATTAACGTTTAGAGAATACGTCAACATGGTGAAACAAGACTTTGAACAATCAAACAGAAAACTTGGAGAGTTATCAAAGAGTGGAATCAAAGAACAACCAACCCGAAAATAATCGTTATTTCTCCGAGCCTCCTGATAACTATGAAGCGCGCATGAGTGTTCCTAAATTCGTAATAGGTTAAGTCTCGTAACTCTATTGTGGTGAGCAAGAAGAGATATGAGGCTCTAGAAACTCTGTTTAGCACGGTCGATTTATTCTTTGCCCAAAAAATCCTAAATGAACCATATCATACATTTGGCTCAAGGGGAAGACTGCCAAGAAACCCGCTTGGACTTTTCAAAGCACATCTTGTAAGACGAGTAAAGCACATTCCAAGTGACCGAATGCATGTTAGGTAAATGTGGAAAGACCCACAACTTAAGAGAATCTGCGACATAGAAGCAGATGAGCCACCATACGGCATTGCAGTACTGTCAAGATTCAGAAGCAAAGTAGCCCTGAAAGGCTAGCGAGAATAGTGGATCAAGCCGTTGAAGTGCTCGTAGCGAAAGGAAGAATCAAGAGAAGTCTTACCGTTGGATTCAACGTTCATCAAAGCGTACAGTAGAAGAAACCTTGATAACCACTCGGGCTTTAGCGATCCTATAGCGATCCTGGATCGAGGATTGGAAGAGCAGTCAAAGCCAAAGACCTGGGTTACGGGCTTCATTTGGCAGTTGACGTTAAAAGCGAGCTACCCATCGCCATGCTTGTGGTTTAAGCCGACGAGAACGAGAAAAAGTATTCAATCACTCTGTTTAGTAAAGCGTCGGAATATGTGAAGCCTATAAAGCTTCTTGCAGATGCACAGTACACTGCGTCTAATCATCGGGAAGCAGCGTTGGAGCATGGAGCGTTACCAGTTATTCCTTATCCGAAGAATCAGAGTATAGACGTCAAAGACATATTGAGAGTTGATCGGAAGTTTAGGAGTAACAGGCCACGAAAATTCAAATCAGCATTCAAGAAAACGGGTGGCTGTGGAGCGAGTTTTCAGCAGACTCAAGAACTTGGCAGGCTTAAAAGAACACAATCTGCGAGGTTTGGCCAATTTAACGTTTCATTCTCAACTTTGCATTCTAATCATGCTGATTACGGCTCAAGCCGCTGTTAACACAAACAAAATTGGCAAAACAAGAAGCATTAGATACTTCGCTAACTAATTTCGGAACAAACATGCGCGCTATTATTTAATTCCCCGCCCTCCTGTTCTGACCCATTCATCAGAATTTTTAGCGATTTAACTTCGTCCCGCAGTGAGTTAACTTCACTTTCTAAAGCAGTAGCCTTTGCGTCAGCCATTTTTTTGAGTTCGTCAATTTCAAGTAAAAGGTTTTTCTCTTCAGCTTTTAAATTTTTTAGTCTTTCAATTGTGTTTTTGAGGCTGCTCATTTCCTGTTGACCCATGGCGGTTAAATTAAAATTTAATTCCATATCATCTTTTTCTAAACTTGACAGTGAAAAAGACCTATAATATCTTTCTTCCTTTACTCGCTGTTGCAGGAAAGCTCTAACATGTTCCAAGAATTCGGTTTTTTGAGAATCAGAAAGCGCGCGCAAATCAACTGTTGTTTTATTCATTTCTGTTTTACCCATGCTTAAGAAATATTATTTTCTTTATAAATCGCTTATTTCAACAGCAAACATGTATCCAAATTTGATGCATCCTAAACACGATAGCCAGATACTTCGCAAACTAATTTAGGAATAGCCATGCGCGCGCTTTAAACTACCTAATAGTGAATAAACTATATGTTAAACTAATTTACTAAACTCAGTTTTTAAGCAAGTTAAGTAGAATTTGACAAAAGAGATAGATGTACGCGGTAAACTTAGACCATTCTAAATATTCATTGATGGCAAGTCTTAAATTTGCATAGCGTAAAATAGCCTTAACATGGGTTGGCTTTTTAGTAAAAGTTCATATCTCTAATTTGGCCGTTGTTGCAGCAAGCAGAAAAAAAGGTGCATCAGCTCTGTGTAGCGTGTTTTATAAGCACACACTGCGAGCGAGCGTCTCAATTAAACCCTGATTTCAACAAACCGGAAAAAAAGCTCAGCTCAAAGTAATTATACGCACACCCCAGTGTGAGTGTGTGTTGTATGTATGTGTGTATGTAGGCAGCTGTGGGGTTGTAGTAGTAGTTGTATGTAGGTTGGTGGTGGGTTAAATTTTAATTAGTTACCAATTTTTATCTTCAAAGAGCTGGGCTTTTGTGTTGTTCTCGGTAATGCTTTTCAATAAGTGCCAAAATATCATAAGTGAAGGTGCAAAGAAAGTTGAACGAGGCGAAACCAGTAATCCTAAAAATCGGCGGCTCAGCCATCACCGACAAAACAAGGGAACTAGCCGCGAAAACTGAAGTGATAAACCGCTTAGCGGAGGAAATTAAGCGGGCGGATCTTGATAACTTGATTATTGTGCATGGCGGCGGCAGTTTTGGTCACCCGACCGCGGCGAAGTACGGCATAAAAGACGGTTACAAAGATGACCCAACTCAAAAACTTGGTTTCGCAGAAACCCACCACGTCATGACCGTGCTTAACGGGTTAGTTATGGACGCGCTTATTTGGCATGAAATCCCAGCCATAAGCATCGCCCCATCATCCTGCATCATAACTGAGAACGGCAAGATCAAATGTTTTGACGAAACAGTCCTCAAAGCAATGGAGAAAATGACGTTTATACCCGTCTTGTATGGCGACGCAGTTTTAGACGATAAATTAGGCTTCACAATTCTCTCCGGCGACCAGCTGGTTGCTTATTTGGCAATTAAGTATAAGGCTTCAAAAATCGTGTTAGGCGTTGACACGGACGGTTTGTTTGATTGTGACCCGAAAACTAACCCGAACGCTAAACCATACAAGCACTTAACATTGGCAGAACTCAAGCAGATTCAGCCTAAACTCGGCAAGGCAGCTGGCACAGACGTTACAGGCGGCATGGCGGGCAAAATAGCCGAGCTTATCCCAGCCCTTGAACAAGGCGTTCGAGTTACTATTACAGGCGCCACAAAAGGGTTATCTATTTACAGAGCACTAACAGACCAAAGTGTATTAGGCACTGAAATCGAGAAGGCGTAAGATGACTGAAACTGAGAAACGAAAAGCAGAACACATAAAAATCCTCTTGGAACAAAAAGCCCAAGCCCGAAAAGCTACCACAGGCTTCGAAGACATCCAACTGGTCCACCGAGCCCTGCCAGAAGTTGACAGACAAAAAATCAACTTATTAGCATCTTTCTTAGGCAAAAAACTTTCGGCACCACTGATTGTCGGTGCCATGACTGGCGGAACAGAAGAAGCAACAAAAATAAATGCTTCAATCGCCGAAGCCGTGGAAAAACTTGGTTTAGGCATGGGCGTGGGAAGCCAAAGAGCAGCCATCGAAGACCAAAAACTCGAAAAAACCTACAAGATAGCACGCAAAAAAGCGCCAACTGCCTTTTTAATAGCCAACATAGGCGGCGTGCAACTTGTTCATGGATACGGCTTAAAAGAAGTCAAGAAAGCCGTGGAAATGATAGATGCTGATGCAGTTGCTTTGCATTTGAACGCGGTGCAGGAAGCAGTTCAGCCTGAAGGACAAACCAACTTCAAAGGCGTCTTAGCCAAAATCAGTGAAATCGCAGGTGAACTTGATAAGCCCTTGATTGTTAAAGAGACTGGTTGCGGTATTTCAGCGGAAGATGCAAAAGCGCTTGAAGCTGCAGGCGTAAAAGCCATCGATATCGGCGGTGTCGGCGGAACAAGTTTTGCAGCGGTTGAATATTACCGTTCAACAAGCCCAAACAACATGGGTGAAATTTTCTGGGACTGGGGCATCCCAACAGCCGTAAGCCTCATCGAAACGACTCAGACCGTGAAGATTCCAGTTATTGCTTCCGGCGGAGTCCGAAGCGGCTTAGACATAGCTAAATCTTTAGCGTTAAACGCAAGCTTGGCAAGTATTTCTCAGCCTGTGCTTGAAGCTGCAGTTAAAGGGGCAAAGAAAACACAGGAATTGCTTTCTTGTTTAATTGATGAGTTGCGTAATGTTATGTTTCTTGTGGGCGCTGAGAACCTTGAATCCTTAGCGAAAGTGCCTGTTGTGGTTACTGGAAAAACTGCAGAGTGGCTCAACATCCGAGGTTTCGACACAGTGAAGTATGCGCAGAGGAGCACGTTAACATTTGAATATTGAACAGTTTCTTGAAGAAAAAGCACCCCTAATCGACAAAGCTATTGAAAAGTACATTCCGCGAAAGTTCAGCAAAGACGCGGTTCTTTTCAAGGTTAATCCGCCAATGTACAGCTGCAACTTAGAACCCTTAAACAAAGCAATTGCAGAGCCCATCTGGGACATGCTGGACCGTGGCGGAAAAAGGTGGCGCCCAGCGCTTTTCCTACTCATCTGCGAAGCCTTGGGGAAAAGCGAGGATTTCTGCTTAGACTTCGCAATAATTCCGGAAGTCGTTCACAACGGTACCCTTGTGGTTGACGACATTGAAGACTCTTCGAAAGTCAGGAGGGGAAAGCCCTGCATCTACAGAATCTTCGGCGTGGACATCGCAGTGAACGCGGGAAGCGCTATGTACTACCTGCCGCTCATCCCGCTGATGGAACAGAAAGATAAAATTCCCGCGGAGAAGCTTCGGGACATCTACGAGATTTACGTGCAGGAAATGATTAACCTCAGCATCGGACAAGCGATGGACATCACTTGGCATCGAGGCTTAGCCAACGCGGACGGAATAAGCGAAGAAGATTACTTGCAAATGTGCGCTTACAAAACAGGCACGCTGGCTCGTATGGCGGCAAAAATCGCTGCCGTCCTATCAGGCGCTGACAAAAAATTGATTGTTAAACTGGGAACATTCGCCGAAAGCATCGGCGTCGCCTTCCAGATGCAGGATGATATTCTCGACCTTACGGGAAAAGATTTCGCCAAGAAGAAAGGTGGCCTCGGCCAAGACATCACCGAAGGCAAGCGAACTCTTATAGTTATCCGCGCACTCAAAACGGCTAAGCCAAAAGACGCAAAGCGACTAATCGAAATCCTGAACATGCACACTTCCAATCAGAAACTACGCGATGAAGCCATAGCAATCATACAGAAGAACAACGCCATGGAGTACGTAAAAACCAAAGCCAACACCATGGTCGAGGAAAGCTGGAACGAAGTCGATAACCTTCTTAGACCTTCGGAGTCCAAGGAAAAATTGAAAGCTTTCGCTGAATTCTTGATAAAGAGAAGCATTTAATTTCACGTTAACATGACACTATGTGAGAGCCAAGACTGCAGAGCTTAACCAAAAAATTGCCTTCCAAAATTGTTTGCCAACTCGACATAAACACAGATACGAAACGGCGTAATTTAGATTTGGGAGTTCCATCAGACAAGAGTAATTCCTTTTTTCAGATCGTTTTTTTTAGCAACGCCTCTCTAAATAATTTGCGTTCAATCGAAAGTCAATATCCTTTTTCCGCAACTATAACTGTAATTTAACTATGATCGTAATTTGTTTCGATAAGAAGATATGTTGTCTATTCCCAAAGCTTCCTTTAGCGTTTCAGTCGTGGTTTGCCGAAGCGCCAGCGTGTTAATTAGCTCTCTAATCATATCATTTGTTTGGGCGGTCTGGTTGGACGACAACACCAAAATCTCTTTTCCAACGTTTCTACTTCCAATCCACACCATATAGCCTAAGTCCCCTATCATTAGGGGTCCTAAAAACTTGAAAGATGCAAACTCAAAACGAAAGTGATTATTTGATGCTGCCTCTTGGCTTTTCAACTTGTCAACGGCATCGTTGGCATATTCCCAAAGCTCTTGATGATCTTGAAGAACCTTTCTTGTCTTTGCAAGATCAAATAAATACCAAAATGATAAATCCTGTTTTTCGACACACCGCCTGATTTCAGTTTTGAGAATATCCATGAAATCCAGTTCATACTTGTACTTCTCAGACTTTCCGTAGGGCTTCGCATCAAGAAGCAAAGAAGGAGTTCGTTGATATATGATAAGGTTTCTGTGAGTTTGATTCTGCGCGATGTTAATGCCTTCTTTATACATAGCCGTTTCCGTATTAAGTATGGTAGGTCTAGGAGAAAAAGCAAAATCGCCAACGGTTATAGGATATTCAAGTTGTTCTTCGCGAACCCACTGCCCTTCTTCCCTCTTATCGTATTTTCGTTCATAGATTCCAATCGAACCGATTTTGTTATTATTAAAATCTATCCTTAAGATCGAATACCCCGGCGTAACATAGGGATCTTCATCTTTGTCATAGACACATCTGGCACAGCTTATCAGAGGGCGCCGCTTGTTTTCTCCGGTAAGGTTGGCAGTCAAATCCAAGTAAACTTTCAGATTGTGTACATGACCATTTAGAATAATACCACAGCAACTTTTTAAAAATCTTTCCGTTTCAACCTCACTAGCAGGGGCTATAGATTCAAAAGGATGATGAAACACGGCTATGTTAAATGGCTTATTATCAATAGTTAGATTTTCTCGGACTTCTTCGAAAGCGCTATCAATTTGGGTTTTACCTATGTACCCAAAATCCTTGCAATTCGTTGAAAATAGGTAGGCTGAATTCAAGCTGATAAAATTCACTCTGGCTTTCTCAAAATCCAGATGCTTTACGTAATATAAAGGAGGTCTATCGCAGTCTTTGCAACGTGTATTATAGTCTTGGTCAATCTTTTTCAAGAAACTATAGTAACTGTCCATGCCAACTCCGAACAACTTTCGTTCTAACGTGCGAAACCTGCGTTCAATATTGGATAAAGAATCAGCATTTGGTTCTTTAATCAGACCTTGCATTAAATCACAGTTACATGTATCGCCATATTCGTCCCAATTTAAATCATGATTTCCCGGGCAACAAATCATTCCAACAGGGTCAAGTTTGCTTTTGATACTACCCATGAACTTTTCAACATGTTCGAATTCTTTCTGCTTCCCTTGGCAAGATAAATCGCCGCTTATGACAATGAACGGTGCGCCTAAACGCTGATCTTCTATCTCTGCTTTTATGTCCTCAACCAGTTTTCCGAGAATGCTTTTTGGACCAAATTGACTTTCTTCCTTGAGATGTAAGTCTGACAAATGAACTATGCATAACGAGTTCATGTTGTACATGTATGCAAATTTTTCTTTATAGTCTTTTCGATTGAGAATCTCTTACTACGCTCTGCAGTCGGCTTTATTTTTGATAGAATTCATACAGCTCAAGCAAATCAACTAAAGGATTCCCGTTGCAACAAGGAAAAATTAAAAGCGTTCGCTGAATTCTTGATTAGACGAAACAAGTAATGTTTCAGCGAGCGTAAAAAATTTGGCACTTGAAAATGACACTGACCTAAGAGAGCTTATTCGCAAAGCTGCACTGCTTAATGCGGTTTCGCATGATGGCAAGGCGCAAGCGGGCGCAATGGTTGGAAAGATTCTTGGAGAAAAACAGGAATTAAGAAGCCGCGTAAAGGAGCTCTCAGGCGTAATTAACTCGGTTGTTAATGAGGTTAACAGTTTATCATTGGTTGAGCAGAAGGCGATTGTTGAGGAAAATTGGCCTGAAACGCAGAAGAAAGAGAAGGCTGAAGAAAAACGACTTTCGCCATTGCCTAACGCGGATAAGTATTCTCAGATAGTGACGCGGTTCTCTCCTAACCCTGACTGTGTTTTGCATTTGGGTTCAGCAAGAGCCATAATACTAAGCCACGAGTACGCCCGCATGTACAACGGCAAATTCATTTTGCGCTTCGAAGACACGGACCCCAAAGTGAAAAGGCCGTCGCTGATATTTTATGATAGCATCCGGCAGGATTTGAGGTGGCTAGGCTGCAAAGTTGACGAGGAATACATCCAAAGCGACCGATTGCCAATTTACTACAACTACACAGAGCGGCTAATACGGGACGGAAACGCGTACGTTTGCGAGTGCCCGCCTGAAGAGTTCAAGAAAAAAACCTTAGCTAAAGAACCCTGCCCATGCCGAATCCTTTCAGCAGCCGAGAACTTGGAACGCTGGAACCGCATGCTAAGTGGCGGTTACACGGAAGGGCAAGCGGTAGTTCGCGTGAAAACTGAACTGGGGCATCCGAACCCAGCGGTCAGAGACTGGCCAGCCCTAAGGATTATTGATACAAAGAAGTATCCTCATCCACGGGTTGGAAGCAAATACATCGTTTGGCCCCTCTACAATTTAGCCGCTGGCTTAGACGACCATTTAATGGGCATGACACACATCATCCGCGGCAAAGAGCACTACACCAACATGGTTCGCCAGAAATACCTGTATGAGCATTTAGGCTGGAAATACCCCGAAGCCATCCACTACGGCAGACTAAAAATCACAGGCACTTTCCTAAGCAAATCAAAAATTATTCAAGGCGTAAAAGAAGGCATCTATACAGGCTTTGACGACCCCCGCCTAGGCACTTTCGCCGCATTAAGAAAACGGGGAATCACGCCCGAAGCTATCAAGAAAATGATAATCGATGTAGGAACAAAAACCAATGACGTAACCTTGAGTTGGGAGAACCTGTACTCGTACAACCGCAGAATTCTCGACGCCGCAAGCAACAGGTACTTCTTCGTGCCCGAGCCTGTGGAACTAAAAGTTTTGCAAGTGCCGAGAACTTTCCATGCCGAGCTTCCTTTGCATCCGGAAAAGCCTGAGCGGGGATTTAGAGAATACACGGTAACTCCAGAAGATGAAGAGAAAGCGGTGAGGTTTTGGGTTTCAAGAAAAGATGCTGAAGCGATGGAACCTGAAAAAGTAGTTAGGCTCATGGAACTCTTCAACATCAAAGCCGACAGCAAAACAAGCAGTCAAGTAACCGCGACATTTACAAGCGAATCCTACGCGGACGTTAGAAAAATTAAAGCTCAGCTTATCCAGTGGATACCGAAAGGCGAAGAGTTTCCCTGCCAAGTTGTCATGCCAGATGCCTCAGTTACCAAGGGATTTGCTGAGAGTGCCTGCAAAAAGTTAAAGCCAGACGCTATAATACAGTTTGAACGCTTCGGATTCACACGCATAAACGAAGTAAACGAGAAACTAATCGTCGCTTATTACGCTCACAAATAAGAGATGAAAAACATGAGAAAACTCGATAAAGCAATAATTTGGCCAATCTACTTCGACGCTTCTAAAACAAGAAAAAAAGGACGCCGAGTCCCAAAAAACTTAGCCGTCCAATCCCCAAAAATCCAGGAACTTAAAGAAGCCGTTGACAAATTAGGCCTCAAAAACGAAGTTAACCTTGAAGCTCATTTTCCCAAAACTCATTGGGCTAAGACTGGAATGTTGCTTGTTGAAAAGAAAGAAGCAAAAGAAAAGATAATACAGAAAATTGCAAAACAATTAGTGAAGATTAAAAGCATGCCTGCAAAACCGCAGTGAAAGTTTAGCTTTTCTCTTTAGCAGCCATTAAGACAGCGTTAATTATGCCGTCGTTGCCTGGACGACTGGTAACTTTCGCAAGCCCCAATGTGGTTTCTATTTCTGCACCTTTAGTTATAACGCCTCTTCGGTTATAATCAACGTTAGCGCCGTTTCTAACTACACGGGTGATTTCGGTTTTTTCTGTTTTGCCGCTTTTAGGATCGGTTACCGAAGCATACTTGTCGCTGAGGACTTTGACTTTTGTGTTGCCGCCTAAGCCTCTGGAAATTTTCCTTCTGGGTTCACCGAGAATTGTTTCTGCAGGGTATCCGCCTTGCTCATACTTTTTCTTTGATCTGTAGGCTCTTTTTTTGCCGCCTGTGAGTTTTCTTTTGCGTAAACTGCTATGCGAAGACATAATCTACATTTCCCTTTTTCGATATCTAATTCGAGTAGTCAGTAAAACCGTTAATTTCCATATAAACGTATCCGTTTAAGTTTGCTCATAGTCCTTTAATGCGTCGCCGAAAATGCGTTTTAGCTCTTTTTTCATCATGCTAGCGTCATGTGTTAATCCGAAATAATCTGCAAAATAATCAGTAGTCTTCAAAGCCCTCGAGCGACCTGAAATTGAAAATCTCCGCGCAAAATACAAGGAGGCTGTTCCACTGTTGCAATTCATGGTTGAGACTAAAATGAACGGGAAATACTGATTGAAAACGCGATTCAAATCGTCTTTCAAACGGGTTACCACCTGAAAGAGTAGCCGAAGAACGTTAGATGAATCTGAAAAGGCAAACTTTGAGATATTGCTTTACGATCTTTTACCATTTAACACACATTTATCGTTTTAGACCCAAAAACCTCTGATGCCAAGATTCAGGTTGATATGTATCTCTATAAGACCGAGGCTGAGTTAAGACCAAGCATTATCATTTCCAAGAAAAAACAGGAAAGTCTCTTTATGCGCTATTTGAAAAGTTTCCAATTTGTTATGAAAAACTGTAAGAAATATGAATGCCCAACAAGCTAATGAGTGCCTATCACTACAAGGATATTAAGAGTATTCCATAAGAAGCACAATTCTACAAAGTTTTTATTTACGCATGTTTAAACGCACGCGCTATTTCGAACGGACATGTGCACTGGAATTAGAAAAAAGTTATAACGCGGAAAATTCTATTGATTATTGGGCATGTTAATGTCTAAAGATGATGAACAATCTAAAAATGATAAACTTTCTAAAGACGATGAATATAAGCCCCTAACAAGAGCAAAAAAAATAATAATAGAGGAAGTTCAAGAAAAGAAGGCAGAATAAGATAGAAAAAACAGAATCAGAGTTAGGTTCTAATGAAGATGAAGTAGAAATAGCTAAGAAATATCTGGAGCTTGCTCAGAACGGAGACCAATTTGTTCAGAAAGCCTACGACCGTGTAACTGACAGAATAAAGACGCTTTTTACATTAACCTCAGCTTTGATTACTGCTATCGCTACGTTAGGTTATTTCATCGCGAAAGAGAACCCACAGTTCTATTGGATTCTTTTTCCGGTATTTCTAAGTCTTTTGTTCTTTGTTTCTGCTATCGCGATAGGAATGCAGCTCTTTAAAGCAAACTTTCAATATGTTGATCCCATGATAATAGTCAACGAATATAGAGAACGGGAGATATCCTTTAGATTCTTTCTAAATAAATGTGCTTCCACAATCTGTGACACTGTTAATGATAATAGTGTTGTTGTGAATTCTAAGGAAAAAGGGTTAAGGCTGATGTATTCTCTAATAATTCTAGGGCTTGCGATTTTTGCGTTGTCTTTTCTGTTTCTTGCAATTAATTTGCTATTATGAACTTTGGTTTTCTTCAGATAGGACACCAAGAGCGTTTGCTTGTTCGCTACCAACCTTGAACTGACAATCCGCCAAGCTCGCTTTCCGCTACGACGCTTGGCAATGGGTTTTCCGTCTGCACAGCCTCTTTTTTCAGAATCAACATTTTCCTTTGTTTTTTGAATTAAAACATCGTGTTTTATCGCGGCATTTCCATATAAACGTATCCGTTTTAAGTTTGTTCTTCATTAGTAAAATGTTCGCTTCTTAATCACCTTTCGATCAGGTTCTCTAGAGGGTGTTATCGAGGTGACGTGGCAAGTTTTATTAGAGTGCTGTGGGATATTTATGTGGGAAAAACATGTCAACATCAAGAGTTGATCAAAGGCATAGAATAGTTATTGATAAAAAAACTAGAGCAAAAACTCACATTAAAGCAGGAGACATAGTAGTCATTGAACCGCTTGATGATCACAGTTTTAAAGTCAACGTTTTAGATTTCACGTCAGAGAAGCTTGAGGACGACCCGGCATGGCAGGCGATTCATAAACCAGCTAAACTTAGAAAGTACATTCCTCCAGAAAAACTCGAAAAGATAATGGAAGAAGAGATTTGGCAAGAATAAGCATTGTAGAATCGAAACCTCTTGCGATAGTTGATTCAAACGTGATAGTTTATGCAATGATTAAGGATTACCCAGACAAGATGCGGCATGAAAAATGTCTTGCTCTTTTGGATAGAGGTCTCAGAGGAGAATTAAACTATATTCTAACGGTTAATCCAATAATTATAGTTGAGGTTTTTTCAGTTCTAAAAAAACTCTTAAACTGCAACGAAGCAGAATTCAGGGTAAGCGCTCTTCTTCGTTCAAGACGCCTCGGATTCCTATCAATCTCAAAGGAAGCTTGCCAAAACTCTGTGCAATGGGCAAAAGAAAAGAACATACCAGTAAACGACGCTGTAATAGCTGCAAGCATGATTGAACACGCCCAACTGATATACACCATCGACGAAGAACATTTCAAAAAACTCGAAGAATACAACGTCAAAATCCTCAACCCAGCAACATAAATCTTTGAAAAGAAATAGAGTAAGCTGGCGATACGAATCCGGCGAGCTCTAAGCCATTCTTCAATGAAAATCAATTCAGCGTTAAATACAGCTTGGCCGTTTCTTCTAATCTATGTTTCTTGATAGTCCTTTAATGCGTCGCCGAAAATGCGTTTTAACTCTTTCTTCATCATGCTCGCGTCATGTGTTAACCCGAAATAATCTGCAAAATAATCGGTAGTCTTTAAAGCCATTGAACGCCCGCTTCTTTCACCGGCAATCAAACCCATATCCTTCAGCAGCTTCACATGACCGTAAGCGTGTTGTCCCCTGACATCAATTACTCTTTTCTGAGAAACAGGCTGTCGGTAAGCGATGTAAGAGAGCGTTTTTAAGGGTCCGGAAGACAGCAGAGGTCTGTTCACAAGTTTCTTAATCAACGGTGTGAAGTCTGCTTTTACCTGCAGAACGTAACGTTCATCTTTTAACGCTAAAATTTCCAGCGCCGTGTTCCTTGCAGCATATTCTTGTATTAGCGTGTCAGCGTATTTTTGGGCTTTCTTCTTTGAACGGCTGCCTATGACTTGGCATAACTCGTTGAGGTCTAATGGGCGACCAGCCACGTACAGTGCAGCCTCTAGCAGTGCTAAGCAATGAGCTTTCCGTTCGGCATCCTGCGTTTGCTTTGCATTAGGATTTGAATTATCTGTTTGTTCCTTCGGCTTTTCCAACGTTGAGTTTCCCCACGGCAATGTATAGTTCTTCTGTTTCTTCATTCTGCCATAAACTTACTCTGTCATCCTGTGCTAAAAACAAGAGGTACATAAACATTCTTAATGCTTCAATTCTAGTTGTGTCTTTCGAGAGAGTTGAGAAATCGATTATGCCTGAGCCCTTTACTTTCTCGCATAAAATTGCGTACAGCTTATCAATCTGCAACTCAAGCTCAGCGATAAACGTGTCAAACTGCGGCATCCAATCTGAAACCGCTGGAAGAACAGGATGCTGCTCAACAACATGGTCAAGATGAAGCATTTTTTCACCCTTCAACACGTCGTCTAGAACTTCAAGCAAATGCTGAATGGTTGTTGAGGTTAACTCATGTCTCAACGGCAAGAACAAGGGTGGTGGAACAAAATCCTGCGGACCTTTAGGCGGCACAGGCCCCTCTTGCAAAGTAAGCAGCAGTTTAGACTTCATTAAGTAAATCAAAGCGGAAGAATCCAATGCGACGCCTGAGGCTCGGAAATCGACTTTGTCTGTCCTCTCCATTTCAGTGAGAAAAGACCGTAGAAGGTAAGCTATGTCAACGTTCCACGGAGTAAGCTTCTCAAGTTTATTTAATTCAAACAGAATGTTCCACGGTGGTCGAAGGTAAAAGGGCCTTCTAATTGGTGTTGTTGACATTTAGCTTGGTGCCTCCGCTGGGAACTTGGCGGTCACAACATTGGAGACTCCGTTGAGTTCGTAGACTCCATAAACTTTCTGTGCTTTGTTAACCATTTCAGGCTTCAAGGTGATGACTATAAACTGGATTTTTCCAGCTTCCTCAAGTAGCACTTCTGCAAGCTTTGCAGTATGGAAAGCATCTAAGTGTGCATCCACTTCATCGAGAATATAAAATGATGCAGGCGTAAACTCTTTTAGTGAAAATATGAAGCTGACTGCTGAAACTGAACGTTCCCCGCCGCTTGCTCCGCTCACAATAATCGAAGGCTTATTTGGGAACTGCACAACCATGTCTATTCCTCCATCGAAGGGTTCATCAGGATTTTCAAGCTTAAGCGTGGCTTCTCCTCCGCCGGTAAGTTTAGAAAAGTAAACCTTGAGGCTCGTGTTGATTTTTTCGAAAGCAGTCATGAAAACCTTGCGTTTCTTAGCTTCAATCTCATCCATAAACTGTACAATGGCTTGTTTTTCTCTTTCCAACTCATTTAAACGAATAGATAACTCTCTGTACCGTGAAATCTGTTCAGCATAATGAGACAGTGCAAGCTGATTTATAGCGCCTATTCTTTCAAGTTCAAACTGCATCATGCGAATGGTTGTTTCGGCTTCTTCAACCTGCTTCTGGCTTGTTTCTAAAGGTTGCTCATAGCCAAACTGGCGAAGTTGATTTTGAAGTTGCTGAAGCCGAAGTTGGCTAGTTTCCATGCTCAGTTGCAGCTGGTTTAGAAGCCTTTCAGCCTGTTCATATTCTGAATCAAGCAACCGTACCTCAGCATCAATAACATCTATTTGCGAAGTGAACTTTTGGGATTCTTCACGTGCAGAAAAAACAGCCTTTGAAAGTTCCACACGGCTTTTTTCTTGTTCATCTAGTTCTTTCCTGATTGATTCGCGTTCCGCTTGCGCTTCGGCAACTTCTTTCTCTATTTTTCTTTGCTGTTGCTCAACCTTCGCTATCTGTATCTTGATATTCTTGTAGCCGTTTCTCAGGACTCTGTCGAATTGTGATTGGTAAGTTGAAATTTCCGTTTGAGTAGAGCCTGATTTTTGGCGAAGCGTGTTTACTTCTTCCCCAAGTTTTTCCCGTTGAACCTCGAGCTCTTGAATGTGCGCTACATCAGTTTTTAATCTTAAATTGGCTATGTCTGTATGCAGTTTCTGGAGCGTTTTTTGGATAGAATTCCGTTCATTTATGTACATGTTCATGCGGCCTTTGTAAGCTGCAGCTTCGCGCTCAAGTTTGCCGCCGTATTTTTCCGTGTGCCGAATGTTGAATTGTGTTCTTTTAACGCCTCGTTTAATTCTCACTATTTCCCTGTCTAAAGTGGAGATGGATTCTGAAAGCCGTGTAATTTCAATTTTACTTCGCTCAATTTCTTCTTCAAGACCAGTAATGTCAGTTCCTCTTTGAGTGAGGTGCGTCTGGAGGGCTTTTACTGCTTCGTCTAAACTTTTTAATGCATTTTCGCTTGGAATAATTGTTGAAAAATCTATCGGCGCACGGTAATAGCCGCTTTCAAAAGCACCCGGCTCATACAAGTCACCGTTAACTGTAACCGCGCGGTAGCCTTCATTTGAAAGGGCAAAGGCTGTTTTATCGTTTGAGACCACTACTGTGTCTCCGAAAACATAGTTAACAGCCATCTCAAAGCTTCTTTCATATGTCATGAAGCTTGAAAGGGCGCCTACTACACCGTCTCGGCTGGGCGTTTCCTTGTTTTTAATGTTAATTGCGCCTTGGAGTGGAATAATTTTTATTCTGCCCAGTTTCATTCGCCTAAGCGTTTCGGTACATGTGAAGGCTGAGTCTATGTTTGCTACAACTAAAGCATCAAGCCAACCTGTTGCCGCTGCTTCTATGGCTTTCTTATAGTTTTTATCGATTTTTATTAGGTTGCGTAGTCTGCCGTGGATACCTGTTATCGCGCCAACATTGCCCATTTCCTCTATGCTTCTTAGAGCTTTCTCTTCAGCAGCTATGGTTGAGGCAAGGTCTCTTTGAGTGGCAAATTCAATTACTGCGTCTTTAGCTGAACTAGCTATTCTTTCTGCTTCCGTGATTTCTTTTTCAGCGGTTTCTTTTTGAATTTTTTTGCGTTCGATGGTGTGTTCAAGATTTTTAAGCTGGTTTTTCTGGTCCTTTTGAACCTGCTCCAACTCAGATAGTGACTTTTCGATTTCGAGTAGGCTCGTGAGGAATCTTTCTTTTCGCACGTTTAAGTTTTTGATTCTCCCAGTGCAGAGCCTCAGTGCCGCTTTGTCTTTTGTGTATTCTGAGCGTAAATACGCAAGTCGTTTAACATTGTTTGCGATTTCGGCTTCCATGGCTCGTATTTGCTGGTTGTTATCACCAAGCCCTCCCCAAAGCTGGGCGGTTTCTTTTGCCAGCGCATCGTGTTCCAACTCTTTTTGAGCCATTTGGTCCTTGATTTTTTCATTTTGACTGCGGAAAACTCGGATTTTTAAACGGTTTTCCCGTATCTCGCTTCTTATACTTTCTTGCTGAGCAAGATTGTTTTCTCTCACGCGCTTTAAGCTTTCAAAGCTAGCTTGCCCAGAACTTATTTTTGTTGATAACTCAGTTAGTTTAGATTTTAGCTCGCCAATGGTTATTTGAACTTTAAGAACTTCTGAACCGCCTTCTTCAAGGTTTTCGCCGCTGAGTTTTCGCCATTCGCTTTCAATACCATGCCGTTTTGATCTGCGCAATTCACGTTGCTCTTTTAACTTGTCAACTCTGGCTTTAACTTTTTCAGTTTGGCTAGTTGCTTCATTAATTTTACCGTTTAATTGCGTTATGTCGTTTGAGATTTTAACTGCTTGGAACTTTTTAGTTTCACTCTGGATGAAATTATAGCGTAAAAGTTGATTGCGTTCACGTTCCAAATCATCAAGGCGCTTCTGTACTTCATCTATTCTGCCCATGGCTGTGCGGATTGAAATGTCAGCAGTTCGCAGTTTTTCTTCTGCATCGGCCTTCTCCGCGTCGTACTGGGCTATTCCAACGAGGTCTTCGATGATTTTTCTGCGTTCAAGCGGGGTAATTTCTGTTAACCTAGTTATTGTGCCTTGAGGAACAATATTCTGGCTCATACTGCTTATTGAAGCCATAGACAGAGTTTCTATAATATGCCCTCGAGACATTCTTCTGCCGTTTAAGCGGTAAACGCTTTGCCCATTTCGGTAAACTTCACGTGAAATCGTAACAGTGGTTGTGTCGACTGGCATTGTGCCATCGGAATTATCAAATTGAATGATAACCTTGGCCATTTTGACTTTTTCTTGCCCTGGTTTTTCTGAGCCGTGAAAAATCAGTTTGGCTGCGTTTTCAGCGCGGAGCCTTCTTGTGCTCAGTTCCCCAAGCGAGAAAAGCACTGCATCCATAATGTTGGTTTTTCCGCTTCCGTTTGGGCCTGTTATGGCTGTGAAGCCTTTATCTAAAGTTACCTTGATGGTCTGTGGCCCAAAAGACTTGAACCCTTTTAACTCGATTTTTTTTATGTACGGCATTTAGCCTTTATCCTCACGGCAAGCAGTGTATATTATTTTATTTTAACATCTCATCAACATACGTATAAAAGCTTATAGCATTTGGTCTTAGTTTATACTTATAGATTGGAGAACCTCTTTGAAGAGCTAATCCGCATAGTCCAAACCGATAAAACTATTTTTCTTTAGCGGGTTGCGCGTGCTTATGTTGGGTGCAACAAGAATCAGTTTTCTTATTGTAACTTAATTAATAGAGAAACAAGAAGAGAGAATGGGTGTTTTTCTCTGAACAATGTTTCTATTTCCTAAAATTACATCAAAGGAAATGAAGAAGTGCTTTCAAAAGCAATTAAAAAAGGGAAATAGCGGATATACTTTTACGTTGTTTGGGTTTGTTGAGTCTAGGGCTTGCGGCGACGTCTGTACCTTACAATGATTATGAGGGTCAACACTATGATGATAACGACGCTTACTATGAGCCAGTTAGTAATGAGCCAGTTAGTTGCACTGGAAACGAACACTATTGGAGTTGCTGTTCGCGTTGGCGTTGGTGTTGGAGTCGGCGTTGACGTTGGAGTTGGCGTTGGAGTTGGAGAACCATCCAAAGCATAAACGTTGCCGTCGTATGAGCCTACATAGACTGCTCCGTTGGCAACAGCAGGAGATGAAAAAACCGCGTAATTGGTGGTGTAATTCCAGAGTTGGTTGCCGTTGGTGGCGTTCAATGCATAAACGTTGTTGTCATCGGAGCCTATGTAGACAACGTTGTTGGCAACAGCAGGAGATGACTCAACCCAGTCGCCAGTGGCGTATTTCCAGGTTAGCGTCGGATTAAGCGCCGGATTGCCTGTTCCTGCACCACTGTGAGATGTATCGGCGTGGAACATTGTCCAGTCGGCGTTCGCAAACGGAATTAAAACTAAGCTGGAAACAAAAATTATGCAAACTGCCGCTGCTACCACACGTAACCTGGGCATGTGTATAAAAGCACCATTTATCCTAGCGTTAAAGACCATTAAAGCTCTTTTGCTATCGGTTCTTTAACGTAATGCCACAGCTAAACAGCAGATCAAAATCTTAAGAATGCCCAATGGCTTTTCTGTTTCCATCTTGTCAGTATCTCCTCTCGGCGGAAGGTAGACTTGCTTACAAAGAATAGAGCAATATCAGCAACAAGGCCAACGGCAGAGATGATAAGCAGATTGGTGGTATTAAGCGGTATAAAATTGAGTTCGCTTAGAAAATAGATTACTCCAAACGGAAGAAACAGGAGTGTTCCAATTGCTGAGCGGTCTTGACATCATTGGCGTTTGCTGAAAACGAGGATGTTTATTTCGACACAGAGGATGCATGATTCTTCATACTCAAAATGAATTCAACCTGCAAGTTTAACAGGGATTACTGAAAAACTTAGGCAGAAAATTAATATTGGACGCATGTGCAAAGGTTTAGGAAACGTTGGTGACGTAAATGAGTTTTGGAACAAAAGTCTTTAGTGGTGTTCAAGAAGTGTTTATTTTAGCGTTAATGGTTGTGGCTGTTTTTGGGCTTTTCTATGTTAACATAAGCATCATGTATAAGGTAGGAATGGCGGCAATAGTGTTTTCAGTAATCTTCCTAATGACGTTGGCAACCCAGATTCTACGACAACAAAAAGAAACCAAGCCAACTGCCTGAAACACATTTTCACTTTCACTCTACCCTCCCCTGTTCCGCAATGTCGTTTCTACGATGCTTTAAAAAGGGTTAGAAGCGTACTTGCTGCTTCGTCCATGAAAAGGGAGAGCAAAATAGAATGTCTCAAAATTTAATTGTCAAACCTACCATGGCTCAATCACTATTTTCTTTAAACATGCCAAGTGTAGACGAGCTTTTTCCAGGATTTGCACCAGGTGACTTCGCCGTGCTTTATGGGTCGCCATCAGTTATTTCATTAACTTCTCTACTCTGCATAAGGGCACAGTTGCCAGTGCAGCTTGGCGGCTTAGGAAGCAACGTTGTCTTTATTGACGGCGGAAACACGTTTAGGCTCTACAAAATCGCCCGTTTAGCTCAACTTCACCAGCTTAACCCAAGGCAAGTGCTTGAACGCATCTTTATTTCAAGAGCATTCACCGCATACCAGTTAACCTCTCTTATACTTGATAAACTAGAAGAAACCATAAAAAACTACGATGCCAAACTCGTAGTCATTTCAGACATAGCCGGATTCTTTTTAGACCATGACATTCCACACGAAGAAGCCCAAAGGGTTTACAGCCAAATCATCAGTTACCTTTCAAGCTTTGCAAAAAAACACCAAATAATCCTAATAGCAACTTACCTTCCCTACTCTGACAGTCGAAGAAACAGTTTACTTCAAGAAATAACCTGCTCAAAAGCAAACACAGTGTTATCCTTCAGCAAAACCACCTACACACGAGAAGTAACATTAGAGAAGCATCCATTTTTCGTTTTAGGCACCGCTGAACTTCCATCCGAAAACCTGACGCTAACCGACTTCATGGATGCTTGATGTGGAAAAAACAGTAGAATCATACCGCATGGACACAGCATAAGCTCATTTAAGGCTTTTTAACAAAAACAAGTTCAGGCGCAATGATATTTGTTAGAACTTACGATACGCGTTGTGTAGAGGTCAATTACATAACCAATTTTGCTAGAGAAATTCAGTTGCTAAATTGATACCCTATCCCATCTCACAGGGATAAAAGTGGAAAATGAGCATGGCTTAATGCGTGCAAAGTTAACTTGGCAAACATTGTCAAGTTGGCTTCGCAAAACTTTCGCTAAACTTAACTAATAACATGACTTGACTTTGCAAAAACCTCTAATATAGAATCAACAGATGATAGGCTCAGAATTCAGGAAGAGAGAGAGAAATGAAAAAGAACAATTCAGGGAACATACTAGATACCCTAAACTTCAGGAAGTTCGCAAAACCGGCAGTATTATTCATCTGCGCAATCTTCATCATAAGCATGCTGACAGTTTTCGCCACAAATGGAGCTCAAGCAGCAACATCAACGCCTGCATTGCATACTTCAGGTGATCAAATTCTAAACGCTAATAATGCTGTAGTTTACTTAAGAGGAGTAGGTATCATGGGATATGCACCAGACAATATTTTCTGGGGTTCAAGCGGAAGTGACAATTGGGGAGATCAATGGCAAACAGGTAGTTCATTAACAACAAGTCTTGACCAAACTTTCTCAGAATTATCAACCCAATGGGGCGTCAACATGATACGCATTTTCATTCTCCCGGAGTGGTGGTGGGATAACAACGTTGTTCCATCTACAGAATCAGGATCAGGTTACAGCTCAACCCCAATTAGCACACAAACATATCTGCAAACATTATGCGCAACGGCAGAAAACTATGGAATATATGTAGACATAGTACCGTACCAGTTGACAGCGTGTAGTAATTCATACCAAAGCGACCCATATCTTACACCGAATCAAGGTGGCGGTCAAGGACTTCCATTGTGTGGTTTCGATTCGCCTGGAACTGCTTTTATTGAAAGTACAGGTTACAGTACCGAGCAGGTTTTTTGGACAGCTTTCTGGACAGACATGGCTAACAGCCTCAAAGCGTATCCTAATGCTATCTTTGAAGCATGGAACGAACCTGACAATGATAATTCTCAAACACCGAATACTGTAGAATCAGGATATATGACTTATCTAACTACAATGTACGATGCTATCCGTAGTACAGGAGCAACAAACCTAATCTTTATGCAATGGAAAATGGGTTGGGAACCAAACGGTTGGGGAATGAATCTAAGCTGGGCATCATCAATAACTTCAGCGATTGGAAGCCCAACTAACCTCGCTTTCACGACTCACATCTACTATTATTCTCCATCAGACTTAACACCCTATTGGAACCCAGATGGTTTAGATTCTGATGCTGGTGGCGTTCCACCTACTGTTGCACAACTAGAATCTACATTTTCAACACTTATAGGCACAATGGGAGTCAAAGCACCATTAGTATTTAATGAAGCAGGAGATTGTCAAGCTGAATCTACAAATATAAATAATGACAATACATGGTGGAACTCCGTTTGCGTTGCATCTAATGCAGATGGAATAGGTGTAGGTGCTTACTATTGGGCTCGAACTACAGCTGATGGCGGATTAGGCTACTATGATGAAGGATTAATTGGAACTGCTCCATATTCACCTAACACTCTGGGTCAAGAATTCATTAATGCTTATACACCAACACCAACCCCATCTCCAACCGCGACTCCGACTCCGAATCCAACTCCATCTCCAACGCCTTCACCGACGCCGACTCCAACTGCGACTCCATCTCCAACGCCTTCACCGACGCCGACTCCAACTGCGACTCCATCTCCAACGCCTTCACCGACGCCGACTCCAACACACATGCCAACACCAACACCAGTTCCAACTACAGACCCAACACCAAGACCTACACCTGCACCAACTCCAACACACATGCCAACACCAACACCAGTTCCAACAAGCATGCCACCTCCCCGACATTCAAACCACCACAGGGTCTCAAATTCTTGGTTAACTTTCATTGAGGCGCAATTCAACACGTGGCTATCTGTATTACTTCGGCTAAAAATCTAAAATCTTTTCCCCTCTTTTTTTAAGTAACAAAATTTCAAAGAACAACTTACAAACAACGGCAGGGCATAGTATTATCGGACACAAGCAACTCCACCATAGCCAACAATGTATTAATTACATGAATCAGGACAATTACACTTTAATCCAGCCATTCCCAATTGTAAAATGCTGAAAAAAGCGCAACTCTAATTTCTTTGAAGACTAAAGTTTCAGCCTTGACCCTTTGTTTCTTATAGAAGCGTTTGTTATAGACACAGTACAGTCACAACTTCTAATGAGCCTCAGAACACTGCTCATTGATTGAGGTTGACATTATGAAAATAGCTATTATAGGAAAAGGCAACGTTGGCAGCGCGTTGTGCAGTGGCTTAAGTAGCAAGCATGGAACAAAGTTTGGTCACAGAGACCCGGCAGAACCTGTTGCTGACGCTGCAAAATGGGGAGAAGTGATTATTCTCGCAGTTCCACATAACAACGCAAACGATGCCATAGAAGAGATAAGACCATACGCTGACGGAAAAATAGTAATTGACGTAATGAATGCTATTGGACCGAATATGGAGTTAGGAATAAGCTGCAACACATCGTCAGCGGAAGAAACACAGAAAAAGCTGCCTAAAGCTCACGTAGTTAAAGCGTTCAACACCGTGTTCGCGCAGAACCAAGACACAGGCAAAGTTGACAGTGAACAATTAACGGCTTTCATTGCTGGTGACGATTTGAAAGCTAAGCAAACTGTAGCTCAGTTAACACAGGACATCGGTTTTGCCCCACTTGATTGTGGATCATTAAAGGCAGCACGGTATCTGGAAGCGATGGCAATAATGATAATTAACTTAGCCTACAATTATGGAATGGGAACAAAAATGGGCTATAAACTTGTAAAAGCGTAAGCGTTTCCGTTTTGTCTCAGTTTTTTGTAGTGTGACCATTAACTTAAGCCATTTACTGGTTTATAAAAAACATAGCAGATTGGCTTCGCCCTTTTTTAAGGGGAAAAGTTTAAGGGTAATAGTTTGTTATGGTTTCGCGTATTCCCATCTTGAGGGTTTATGTTGAGTACTAAAACAGAAACAATTGAAGAACGCAAGGCAGAAGTCCTTATCAAACTGAGAAAATACAAACTGCTTGAAAAAGAAGAACATGGCGCCGAAATAAGCTATATCATCGACATTCCACAGGATAAAGAGAAAGCAATTGTCTGGTGCATCTTAGGTGAAGCAACCGTCGGCATCGCAGCCATGAACACACTCTACAAAGTGATGAAAGAAAAAGAAATCGACCGCGCAATAGTAGTTACCGAAGGACGCTACACACACGCTGTTAAACTTGGCGCAAAGAAGAAACAAGTTGAGTTACTGCCCAAGTCTTTCCCAGTTTTCGACATTTTCGAGCATGCACTAGTTCCTCTCCATGAAATCTTGAGCGAAAAAGAAAAGAACCAGCTTCTCGCCCAATACAGAGTTAAGCCCTACCAGATTCCGCAGATAGAATCAGGCGACCCAGCGGTTAAAGCAATCGGCGCTAAACCAGGCGATATACTGAGAATCACTAGGAAAAGCGCAACGGCAGGCGAATACATTACTTACAGGTACGTAGTTGAATAAAAAAACCTGTATCCGGATTCCTGCATCATAAAATGTTTTCAGCTATAATAGCAGGTAGATACTTTTTAACTAGCAAAATAAGTCTAAAAATGAGGCGCCAGGGTAAGCGCGTTATAGATTGAAAATTACTTCAAAAATTGCGGGTAAGTGGTCGGGAGTCTCGAGTTTTAACTCAAAACAAAGTGATTCCAAGGCTTAACCAGAATCTTCCAGCTTGTCGCTCCAATATTTGGGTGGTTGGTGGAGAAAGAGGGAGGGGTAGTCATTTTGCTAGTGGTTTCAGTATCAAAAAGAGGATATTCCTTTTGATTAGCCGCTCCTAAAAACCTTTGATACTGCTTATGGACGCAGAGGAAAAAATTATTTGGCAATCATTACTTCCGTCGATTTTACGATTGCTTCTACTTCGTCGCCAACTTTAATGTCTAAATCTTCAACTGCTTCCTTTGTTATAACCGCCGTAACAGTTACTGGAACTTTTACTTCAACCTTAACTTTGGCTGTAATAACGCCTTTCTCAACACTCACAACTTTTCCTTTAAAACGGTTCCTTGCACTTAACTTCAACCCTTTCACCTCCAAACTGCCTGAATCCGATAAGACCTTGCTTAAGTAACTCTCAACTTGCTTATACTCACCAAGCAAACTCCTGCCTAAATCAGTTAACCTTGCGCCTCCGCCTCCGGATTTTCCGCCTTTAAAAGTTTCGACTATTGGTTCTTCCAGCGTCTTTTGAATATCATGCAGATAATTCCAAACATAACGGTACGACATTCCTAACGTTTCTGCAGCTTTAGAAATCGAGTTTTCCTTATCGATGGCTTCGAGAATTTCTGCCCCGCCTTTGCCAATCAGTGGTTTATCTTTGTATTCTATCCAGACTTTACATGAAAGCTTATGTTTTTTGTTGGTGAGCATTCTAGATATGGTTATGTCGCAGACCATATAAAGCTAATTAAAGTAATTAAGCCGTTTTCATTATTCTCAAAAAATTCTCTAGCTTTGCTGCTTCTACCATTTCGCCGTTGTAGATGAAGTATTTCATCTGCCATTCTTCCCGCCTGACTAAAGTTACGAGTTGCCATCACTATAATGCGCTGAGCACTCTTTTTACTAACTATTGACTTTCCCGTAATGATTGCGCTGTTAAGATCCCAATTTGCTGTCAGCTCATCCAAAAGCACGTGGTTAAGGAAGCTTACCATAAAGAAGATGGCTCAGTGAAGTGTTTAAATAGAAATTTATTACATTATGGGTATGCAAACAATTGGGCGATTCAAGACCGCTTGGAATTTTTTTAACTATCTGGATGATGAAACATTTTTTGGCGGCGGTTTGGACATAACCAACAGGTGCAACCTCCACTGCACGCATTGCTATTGGTGGCGTCAGGAAAAGAACCCAGACCTGAACGATGAGCAAATGATAGATTTTATGAAAGACCTTCGCCGAGATGGATTAAGGATAATTTATCTTTTGGGTGGAGAGCCCCTTCTAAGGCCAAAAATATGTGCAGAAGCCGGCAAGATTTTTGACTTTACTCTGATTTTTACAAATGGCACATTAGGATATCCCCCAGTGAACAACGCCAGGTATGCCCTTTCCATCGATGGACCTGAGATGATTCATGACAGCATCCGCGGAGAGGGAACATTCCGGAAGGTAACTGAAATATTGGACAAACAATCAACAAAGGTCATGGTTCATGTTACCGTTTGCAAGTCGAACAAAGACCATTTAAGGGAAATAGTTGAAAACTTCATCCACCGCAAAAATGTCAGGGGAATATACTTTTGTTTCTTTTGTCCAAGCGTGAAGCAGGATGGCAACAAAGAAAAGATTTCTTTGAAAGAAAGGGATGGGGTGATAGATGAAATTGTCAATTTTCGAAAAGATTATGGCAGCAAAATATTTTTTACAGAACGCGTCGGTCACTACATGAAAAGTGATGGCGGTGTTGGGTGCTGGAACTCCCTTGAAAAGTGCATAACCAAGAAAATGTTTAAGTTTTATGCTGCGGATGGCAAATACAAATACCACTGCGCCTTTGGTGCAGAAGCGGAATGCAAGTACTGCGGTTGCAGTCAGGTTCCGTTAATGCATGCGTTAAGGGACCGCGATTTCGAAACATGCCTGATGGTGTATCGTGACTATTGGGGGCTTCCTTATCATAACGATTTTATTTTCAACTCTCTGCTAAAACTCAAAGCAGGAAAATCGAGGATTGGAGATGAACCGAAAGAGTAGATGGTATTACTATCAACGGCAATTGAAATGGAATCTGCTCAGGGACAGGTCACCTATTGTTGCAGCAATAAAAATAACACAAAGGTGCAATCTGCACTGCACGCACTGCACCTGGAGTAATAAGATAACCAAAGATTTGCCATTAGCAGAATGGAAGGTTATCATTGACAATCTGTACGAAAAAGGTGTGACTGCCATAGTAATTGAAGGTGGCGAGCCAACTCTGTATAACGGCATAAAAGAAATAGTGGAATACATAAAATCAAAAAACATGTTCCTTATTTTCATAACAAACGGAACTCAGGATATTTCTGAAATATACCCTGATGTCTTTTGGGTTTCCATAGATGGAATGGAAAAATCAGACAATAAGATAAGGGGGCCCGGTCACTTTGAAAAGGCGACAAAAACCATAAGGGAGAACCGCGATAAGAAAATAATTGTCCTTTCCACCCTATCGAAAACAAACTCGGGTGATGTAGAGGCGATGTGCAAATATTTTTCCGATTCAAATCCCGTGTTTGGTTTGATGTTCAATTTCGAATATCAATATGGTGATATTGAGGATGTTGCGTTGGATGCCGAACAAAGGAGGGCGGTTGCAGAGAATATTATTGGTTTGAAAAAGAAATACCCGAAAGTTCTAAGTTCGTTGTCCTATCTTCAGACCGTAGGTAAAAATAAGAAATGTTACCCGTGGCTTCTTGTTTCTGTAACGGCTGACGGTAAACAGAGAAACGACTGCATGATAAGGCATATAGAAAAGGATGATTGCTCGAAGTGTGATATGTGTTGCTATGGCGAGCTATCGCGAATGTATGAGATGAAAAGGGATACTGCAATGTTCTGGTCAAAGAACTTTGGCCTTCCAAGACTAATATGATATCTACCGGGTCCCAGACATCAGCCCACCTTCTAGTGCGCGCCATTAAGTTCTGTAGCAGGTATCACGTATACACTGTCTTCCGGTATTGTAATTGTTACAACATCTCCCTTTGCAGGCTTGCTCCCTACAAGAGCTGTAAACTCAATATTGTTTATATTAATGATTATGCGAAACCCAAATCTTTCCCTGAACACGTCTACAATTCGCCCTTCAAGGGTATTGAACTCGTTACTAGCGTTTAGTTTAACTCGTTCAGGTCTCACGCAGGCGTAAACTGAGCCGCTAATTTTCATACGCGACTTCAGTTCTAGACCGTTCTTCAACTTTATTTTAGATCCCGATAACTGCCTAATATTTTTCCATTTCAAAGACCTACTTTTAATATTAAAATGAGCTAGCAAAATTTAAAATTTACGAAAAATACAAAAAGCGTAATTAAAATTCTAATTCTCCGTTGACAAATTTGCGTGATATTTCACATTTGGGATTCTCAAAAAAATTCTCTGGCTCAGCGACTTCCACTATTTCGCCGTTGTAGATGTGAACTATTTCATCTGCCATTCTTCTTGCCTGACTAAGATTATGAGTAGCCATCACTATAATGCGCTGAGCATTTTTTTTGCTAACTATTGCTTTTTCAATAATTGTTGCGCTGTTCGGATCCAAATTTGCTGTCGGCTCATCTAAAAGTAGAACATGGGAATCTATCAAGAATGCTCTTGCTAAAGCGATTCTCTGTTGCTCCCCGCCTGAAGTTTTTTTTGCTCTTCGCTTTTCAAACCCTGAAAGCCTCACTGCTTGTAACTCATCACAGACTTTTTTTGCAATCTCATCTTTGCGTTCTCCCCTGATTCTGAGGCCATATGCCAAGTTGTCATATACGTTCATGCTGAACATTGCTGATTTCTGAAAAACCAACGTTGAAACGTGACGTAAAGCTTTAGCATCGATATTTTGACCGTTAAATAATAGTTTTCCCTCGTCAGGGTTTTCTAGGCCAGCCATAATACGCATAAGTGTTGTTTTGCCTGCGCCATTAACGCCTAAAAGAACAATTATTTTGCCGCCTTGCATTTCTAGTGATACTGAATTTAATGCTTTAACATTACGGTATTTCTTTTTGATATCTAATAGTTGAAGATGAACATTCATGTTTTAGCTTCCGCCTAAACCTCTCCACAATGACAGTTTACCCCATAATTCCTCTTCTTGCCTTACTCTCTCAATTAGACTGATGCTCAATGCTAAAGCGATTACTATTGCCATAAGTAATATGGCGTATGCCATGGCGATGTCGAATCTTCCGAAGTCTATTTCGGTCGAAATAGCTGTAGTTAAAACTCTTGTTTCTCCAAGCAAGTTTCCACCTACGATTGTGGCAATGCCGAGCTCTCCAAAACCTCTGTTAAAAGAGGCGGTTACAGAAAGCACCATTGACCAAACTGTCTCACGAATAAGGGTTAGATTAGTTCTAAAGCCTGACGCGCCAAGAGTTTTGGCTAAATCTCTTAGTTGAGTGTCTGCTGCGCCCAGAGCGTTTGCAGTGAAACTTACTATAATTGGGGTAACTAGTATGGCTTCGCCGATTGCTATTCCATTAAGAGTGTAAAGCAGGTGAAAGGAACCAAATTCGCCTTGTCTAGATAAAAACAAATACAGTAGCAGCCCTAAGGCAACCGTTGGTATGCCAATTAACGCGTTAAAGACGCCTTTGATAAACCATTTTCCCCTAAAATTGTACAAGCCTAAAACTACAGCTATTGGAATACTCCACACACATGACAATAATGTTCCTAAGCCTGCAATGTATATTGATCTGTAAACTGTTGCGTAAACTTCAGGATTGCCACTTGCGATTAAGTTTATTGCTTGCTGAAAGGCTTTAACGATAATATCAGCCATGCATATCACAAAAGAAATAAGGGGAATTTTATTTGAGCTTTTCTGTACTTTATTCTTTGCTTAATTTACTGCCATTTTGATTGTAGGTTAATGGCTGTGCAAGTATAAGTTGTTGGCTATCTGTAGCGTAATAATTTGCATAGTTTATTGAAGGATTAAGATCCGTAGTTGCTAGTTGTGTATCGTATGATGGCGAGTACAGGTTGCCTGCGTCGTATCGATACTGTGGGGGACATTCGGTTCCATTAGCATTGATGGCAGGGGTTGAATTCATGAAAGCATAGCTTTGAATCCAACTGTATAAAGTAGCGTTAGATGTAGGATTGCTTGCCAAAGGTACAAATGGATTGAACAATGTTAGGTTATAGCTCGCCACACCATAGTTTGCTATTACTTGTTGACCTGCATTGGAAACTAGCCAGGTGACAAAAGTCATTGAAGCGTTAAAGTTTGTGTTTATTAGATTTGAGTTTTGTGGGTTGTCTATTATAGCGCTGTACACGTTTAGTAGAGATTGTTGAGCTTGAACTTGGATTTGCAGTTGTATGTCGCCATTGTCATAATAAGCATAGTAGGTTCCTGTATCTGAAAGTGTATATCCGCCAATGCTGCCATAATAGTTAGCCGCTAACAAGGTTGGTCCCATGCCTGTGCCGGTAGCTTTGAACCATGTTGTTTGCTGAAGTAGTTGAGTGTAGTTGTAGCCTGCAGCCTGCCACAGAGATATCTCTTTGGTGTTTGTTCCCGAAGCGTCATCTCTTGAGAACCAAAGCACTTGGCTACCTGAGGCGTGTGCTGCTGTATAGATATCTATCAAGGCTTGAGTGACATTAGTCAAACCGTTGATGTGTGCAGGGTCACTTGCTGGTCCGACTATGACAAAGAAGTTGTAGGCTACTATTTTGCGGTCTACTCCATAACCACCAGTTAGGAAAGGCAGCTCCTGGGATGGAGAATGAACCAACAGCATGTCTGCATCACCGGCTTCCGCATATTGTATTGCAGCGCCGGTTCCTAGTGCGACGAAGTTGACGGTTATCCACGGGTATTGAGCTTGGAAAGAATCTTTTATATCGTCTTTTATTACAGTACCATTCGTCAAAACTTGCGCAGTATCTTCTAGTCCAGTGTCATAAAGGCTTGTGGTCGTTGCAACTGTTAATGTTGTGGGGCTAGGAGTTGGAGTTGGGGTAGGAGACGGAGATGACGTAGGTGTAGCTGTAGGTGTTGGTGTTCCAGTTGTTGTGGGCGTAGGTGTTGGTGTTATCGTAGGTGTTGCTGTTGGTGAAGGTGTAGGTGACGCTGTCGGCGAAGGCGTTGCAGTGGGCGTCGTCTTTGCGGGAGCTGATAAGAATATATAGGCGAAAACACCGCCTATGATGATGACGATTACAACAATTGCAGCTATAAATATATACGTATTTTTCATTTTTTTCACTATTTTTATGGAAACGTTATGCATATTTAAACATAACGGCGACTAGCCGCTTTAAGCAACATACCGCTTAAACAAAAAATACTCGCTCAACAAGGCGCACGTACCTAAGCGGGGAACTTCCTTTCTTCCAACAGTTCGCTAAGAATTATCAGTGCTTCCCCAAGCGGCATGCCGAGCCTTTCCGCCAGTTCATTTGCAGTAACGTCGGCTTTTTGCGGCAATATGCTATCGCGAGTGTAAGCCTTATGAGTCGGGTACATAACGGAAGCGTGAACTGCTTCAACAAGTAACTGCCAAAGCTTCTCTTTTGTATACTCATCCAAATTCATAGGCACTCAAACCATGCATACGCTGTTAAGGTTATTAGTTTACCGCAAATACACTTGCAAAACTTACAACAAACTTAATACCTCACCGTCACAGCTTGAAATATTAGAGTTGACTCTTTTTGAAAGCCGCCGTTTATCGTGGGCCTCACAACATCAAAATCGAGGAAGTCCCGGAACCACAAGTTACAGGCAGAAAAGTACTTGTGAAATTTAAGGCAGGAAGCATATGCGGCACCGACATGCACTTGTACAGGGGCGAGTGGAAATGGATGAAAAAAGGCAGAATCCTTGGGCATGACGCCTGGGGAGTCCGTGATGACACGGGTGAACGGGTTGTTATGGTGCCAATGGCGAATTGCGGTCACTGCTACTATTGCCTGCGGGGATTGCCGACCTATTGTGTCCGAGGCAAGTTTTACGGTTTAACAAGGGACGGCTTCTTCGCGGAATCTAAGGCTATGCTGCCTAGAAGCTTAATTCCTATACCTGCAAACGTCAGTGACGAGGAAGCAGCGGTGGTTGAGCCTGTGGCTTTGGCACTTCGCGTGCTAGATTACATGAAGCCTAATCTTGGCGATTGGATAACCATAATTGGGCAAGGAGCCATCGGCTTACTTATGACGCAGGTGGCGCTATTGAAGGGATGCCGTGTTATCGCAGTGGACCTTGAGGATTACAGGCTTGAACTCAGCGAGAAGTACGGTGCAGACGCAGTTATAAACGCTAAACATGAAGAAGTAATCAAAACCGTAAGAAAGCTGACGAAGAGAGGCTCTGACTTGGTGATTGAAGCGGCAGGAACAACGCAGACAGTGGAGCAGACGCCCTATTTAGTCAGGAAAGCGGGCAAAGTCGCGCTGGTGGGTGAGTCTAAGGGGTCCTTGAATTTGGAGGATGCTGATGAAGCTTTGTTTTTCACGATTTACATCTCGCCCGTTGACTATCCATCAGCTGTTGAGTTAATCGCTAGAAAACTGGTGGATGTGAAAGGGCTAATTACCCACAGGTTCAAGCTTACTGAGTTTGAAAAAGCATTGGAAACGGTTGATACTCCGTCGGAAAAGCCTTTGAAAGTTATCATAACTCAATAAGCACTCTACGAGCAACGTTTACCGCAAAGTATATTTCTATAAGAGTTAGTGTTTACCCAGTTTCCCTAATACATAACGGAGCTAACAATCTTGGTCGTTGAAGCAGTAATCTTTGATTTAGACGGAACACTTGCCAATTTCAACTTGGACTTCAAAACTCTTCGCGCTGAAGTTAGAAGTTACCTAATGAGAATAGGTGTTCCCGCCTCCGTTCTAAACGTTAATGAAAGCATTTTTGAAATGTTGATAAAATCTGAGATTTTCGTTAAAAACAACGGTAAACCTTCTGAGGCATTTTGGGAAGTTCGCAGTCAAGCTTTGGCTATCGCTGAGAAGTACGAGATGGAAGCTGCCTCAACCACAAGTTTGCTGCCGGGAGCCAATGAAACGCTCAAGGAGTTAAAGCGGCTGAACCTGAAAATTGGTTTATGCACTACCAGCAGTGAGAAAGCGGCAAATTATATTCTTCAACGCTTCAAGATAGAGGATTACTTCCAAATTGTGGTTGCCCGAGACAGGGTGAAGTATGTTAAACCGCATACGGAACAGTTTGAAGTTGCACTTAAAGGATTAGGCGCAAGCCTGCAAACCGCTGTAATAGTTGGAGACAGCGTCGTGGACATGCAAAGTGCCAAGGAACTTAAAGCCATCGCGGTAGGTTTGCCCACTGGCGTGTCTACAATGGAGCAGTTGATGAATAATGGCGCAAACTACATTATAACTTCCTTAAGTGACCTGCCTACTCTAATAAAGAAAATAAATGAAAGTTAAGCAGCGGTAACGACGTCGTCTTTGCTGACGAGTTTTCTGTCTCTTATCAGCCGCTTCAGTATTTCAGAGAACACTTCTTTAGCTCCTTGACTTGAATGGTTAATCCCAAACACTTTTGCAGTTTCAGCAATCAATGACTCTTCACTTATGCCTAAAGCGTACTGAGCAACCAGCTTCATAGCGGATTCAACTTCTTCAGGCGCAATATACTCAGGTTTCCGTTTGGATTCAGGAACACCTTGCACTGGAACGCGGATCGGTGTTTCTTTAAGTTCAGGCGGCCAGAGGAAACTGCCTTTGATCACTACTTTTTGTTCTCTTAGCAAGTTGCTGAGGGCTCCTTTTACAGCATGAGTTATCTGCGCTGTTACCTGTTTGACGCCCCATGCAGCAGCTAAACGCTCAACAGCATAGTCAAAATGAACCGGACCCTCCTTTTCCACAAGCTCAGCAAGGAGTTTTGTTTGCACTTCTCTGTTTTCTGGAAAGTGGAACTCGTTTTTCTGCCGAGAATCATATGTGGAGTTGGCTGTGGCAACTTTAATGTAAGGATTAAATGTTGCTTTAAGCGGGTAAATTTTGTATGGTACACCGATTTTTTCGATGCCTGCAAACTGGATTTTTTGAACGTCAGTCTTTGGAGCCATATTCTCTTTGATGTCAATAACTGGTTTTTGAGCGTCTTTTTCAAGCTGCAACTTGTTGGCTTGTTCAAGAGCTTCTTTTAGCCGTCGGATTTCAGAGTCGCGTCTTGCAACCCAGGATGGAGACCAGATACGGTGAATGCGCCAGCCTAACTGTCTAAGCACTTGGTCGCGGAGGCGGTCTCTGTCTCGTGCGCTGCTGCTTGATTTGTATGTGGCGCCGTCGCATTCTACGCCTAGCAGGAAGCTTCCAGGGTTAACTGGGTCGACTACGCCGATGTCTATTCTGTAACCGCTACAGCCGACTTGTGGAACTATTTCATAGCCCATCTTTTTTATTTCTGCTGCTACATCTTCGTCTAAGGCTGATTCGAACTCGCCTTCTCTAGCTTTAACTGACCCCAATGTTTCAGGTCCATGCTCTGCATAGTCAAGGTAGTAGCGTAGGGTTTGCACGCCGACTGCTTTAATGTCAGCGTTAATATCAGTAGCTTTAATTGAAGTGATTAGTACTACTTTTTCGCGGGCACGGGTGACTGCAACGTTTAATCGTCTTTCGCCTCCAGGCTTGTTTAACGGGCCAAAGTTCATTGTCATCTGTTTCTGCTGGTCATAACCGTAGCCGACGCTGAAGAATATAACGTCCCGTTCGTCGCCTTGCACATTCTCTAAGTTCTTAACGAAAAAGCCTTCCAGTCGGTCTTCTTTAAAGAACGGCTCGAAGTCCGGTTGCTCTTTGAGTCGGCGGTCTATGGCATCTTCAACGGCTTCCATTTGTGCTATACTGAAGGTTACAACGCCTAAGGTTTTCTTTGGGTATAGGCGGAAGTGTTCGAAAACGAGGTCTGCTACTTTTTCTGCTTCTTTTGGGTTGTTTCTTTGGCCGCCGCGGTCATAGATGCCGTCAGGAACGTAGACTAGTTTTACGCCTAAGTTGTCGGTTTGGGCTTTGGCAGCTGGGAAAGTTATCAGGTTGTCGTCGTAGAAGCGGTGGTTTGAGAACGCAATTAAGTCTTCATGCCTGCTACGGTAATGCCACTTCAAAGTTTTAACTGGCAACCCGATGCCTAAGCACTCGTCTAGTATGCTGTCGAAGACTTCCACGTCCTCGTCGCTTAACTCGTCCCAGTCAACATCATCGATTAGGTTTTTCTGGAAGAACGCTGTGGGCGGCAACTGCTTGTCATCGCCTGCAACAACCAATGTTTTTCCACGGTAAATTGAGCCGATGGCGTCTTCAGGGACAATCTGCGATGCCTCATCAAACAAAACTAAATCGAACTTGTTGCTTTCAGGAGGCAGGAACTGACTGACCGTTATGGGACTCATCAATAGGCAAGGCTTTAGTTTAACAAGCAGGTTAGGAATCTTTTGCAGTAGCGTGCGAATGGGCATTAGCTGCCTCTTCTTTGCGGCTTCTTTGAGAAGAATGTTGGCTTCGGAGTCGGCTGCTTGAACGAGTATGTCTTGGGGTTTTCGGCTGTTTGCCTGTTCAATAACCATGCTTGATGTTAATTTAATGAGGTCTTGGTCTAGTTTTGTGAAGTCAGCGATTAACTGCTCATGGTTCTCCCTTCTGAACCTGCCCAGCTTCTGGTCTTCGTTGTAGAGGTTGTTTATCCATTCTTGGTAGACGCCTCTGCGGAAAACATCAACCAAATCAGCTGCTGGAATCCGCTGTTCTGCCAAGCGATTAAAGAACTGGTCTAAGCCTCTTAGTGCAAAGCGGTTTTTGATGTCTTTGAAGTCAATCCAAACTTGCAGGTCATCAACGTGATCTCGAAGCGCTTGGATTCTTTCGCAGATTACTTTGATTTCTAAGTCCTTTAGCTTCTGGCTTTGATACTTCAACTCTGTTTCAAAGCGGGCTTCAAAATCAGACAGAACCTTTAATGAAGAGTCGTATTTTTGGTTTAGTTCAGTGTTTGATGGTGCAAGGGTTGGTCCTTGAGTCGCAATCTGTGCAAAAGCTTGTGGAACTGGAATGTCAAGGAATGCTGCTTGAACTTTCTTTGACCAGCTAAGAACAGTTAGAATATCTTGCCAATCCGTTTCTAACTCATTGAAGCGTGAGCCGAATTTTGCTTGGAGTTGGGTTTTTTCGCCTATGACGGCGGCTTCTTTCTTTCGTATGTCTTCAGCGTTTTTGAGGTCTTCCAATAGCTGCAAGTAGGTAGCTGGTTCTTGCTTGCATGTTGCCAGCGTCTCTTTTGTTAGTGTAAGCAGGGGGTTTAGTTGTTTTTCTGTTTCGGTCGCCCATTCTTCAAGAAGTGGCAATGGCGTTTGAGTGATAGCGGTAGCGGATTTGGGCATGCTTGCTGGTATGAGCTGTTCTAAATCTTTGTCAAGCTGCTCCCATTTATCAACTGACTCCTGAAGTTCAAAGCCTAAATTCTTAATCATAGGTGAAGGGCTGGAAGTGTTAGTGATTAGTTTAAGGAGGTTTTCTGGGATTTGCGTTGCCCAAGACAGCTTGCGGATTTCAACTGTTAATTCCATGGCTTTTTCTGCGCCCTGAAAGTCCGTTTTGGACTCGTGATAGTAGTGACCCAGCAGGGTTCGCACTGTTTCAGCTGACTCCTCAATCTGAGCATGCAACTTTTTGACTTTGCGCGCGTCAATTAGGTCGTTTAGCACGGTTTTTGGAACTTTGCCGTCGTTGGTCACTCTTGCGATTTGTTTTTGGTCGCTGCGATAAGTTGAATTGAACATTTTCAGAGAACTCTGATATGAACTACTGTATCTTGCTATGAGCCCATCAAGGTCAAGTTCGTAAACGCCATCGGTGTAAGTTGCGTCTAACCTGCTTTTTAGCAAGTTATGGTCTTGGTAGAGCCGTTTTGCCTTTGACACAATTTCTTGAACTTGCTCAAAATATGCTGAATCAAACCATTGCAGCTCCGGTTTGTCCTCTGCGAAGCATAACAGTGCCATTCTGGATAATTCTTTTAGTTGCTTAATAGTCAAGCCATCGCTATCTAATCCCAGCAGTGGGGCGAGCGCTTGAGAGTTTTCACGCCACTTCCTTGAGGCTAACTGAGTGTTCTTTACGAAGGCTAAGAGTTTTTCTCGTTTCTGTAAAAATTCGCCTTCTTCCAACCCTACCGCTGGCAACATCTTGCCAAACGCTTCAAGCGCCTGCTTCATTTCCGCTGACCTATTGAGGACCAAGTCGAACAAGGATGGATTATAGCGCTCCATGAGGCTGGCGCGCGTGTTCTTAATCCAGACGCCGGTTTCATTGTAAGTTTTAGCTTCGCTTATGAGTTTTTCAATGTCTAGGTTGGTTAGCCAGTATACTTCTGGCTTTGGGCTTTCATAGAGGAACCTGCTGACTTCAAGGAGCCACTTTATCCGCGCAAACGTTTCAGGCGGAAACACTCCAAGTTTGGCGGAGAAATCTTCAGTTTCTATCTGTAGTTCGTGTAATGTTTCGTTAATGTTTTCAAGCGCTGTTAACACTTCAGAGCGGACTTCAAGATTATATTTGTCAGCTCGGTATCCTATCCATGGGAAGTCTGGTTCTTCTATTACTTGCCAAACTTTGCTTAGTTGAGAAACAAGCTCTTCAAGTTCATGCATTTTCTGAGGGGTCAACGTTCCCACTTCAGTTAAGCCTACAGGAACAAAGGGAACCCGCTCAAGGCTTGAAATCAAGCTTAAAACTTCGTAGGCGCTTCTCTGTAAGTATGGGCGTTTCTCATGCAATGCGGTAACGTAACCGTTTAATGCTTCACGGTATTCAGTCATCCGCTCAAACTCATGAGCCGACGGCAGTTTACGTGGAACAAGGTTTTCGTCGAGGCTGCGTTTGAGTTCCGCTACAACTTGTTGCTTGTTGGCTTTGCTGCTGTGAAGTTCAAGGCAGAAATGCGCTAAACCAACCTCGCTTAACCGCTTATAGACCACTTCGAGGGCGGCCATTTTGTCGCTGACGAAAAGCACGGATTTTCCGTTGGCGATGCATTCCGCGATTATGTTTGCGATGGTTTGACTTTTTCCTGTGCCTGGTGGACCTTTCATTACGAAGCTTTGTCCACGCAATGCATATTCAATTGAGACTCTTTGGCTGCTGTCTGCATCGAGCACCTGATAAGTTTTCTCTGGCAGCTCAATTTTGTCTACGTCTTTCTCGTCAGGCAAGCCATCTAAGATGAGGTTGTCTTCTTTTACGCCGGCGATTGCTCGAATAATCGGGTGCTGAGTAACTAAATCAGCGTTTGCTTCTAGGTCCTTGTAGATGACGAGTTTTTGGAATGAAAAAAGCCCCAGGTCAACTGATGGCTCTGCTTTCCAGCCCATTTCAGCAACAGCTTGGTTGACCAAGTTGAAGTAGTCTGATAGGTTTTGGTTTTCCCATTCCTCTGGCAAAGGCGGCAATTCAATTTTGTAGTCGTTTTTCAGTTTAACCTGCAACGCCGGGTTTAAAACAGCCTCTTCTTCAACTGGCGGCACTGCTATTGCGTAGGGTTGGCGTATAGAATCCCTCGTTAACTCTAAAGGTACAAGAATCAGGGGAGACTGAACTTTTTCTTTTGTTTCCAAGTCTACCCAGTTTAGGGTGCCGAATGCAGCATGCAGAATGCGAACGCCGCGTTCTCGGTAATCGAGAAGTGAGCGCCATTGTAAGCGTTTGAGGTTTCTTTCGAGGTCGGCACGAGTTAAGTTTCCGCAGACAAGTTGATTTGAGGTTGGACGCTGCTTTGGTGCTTCCGCCACGGCTGGTTTAATATCGGGTTTAACAGCTGCTTTTACGTTGGTTTTGGCTGTTTTAGCTTTAGCTTTTCCTTTATCATTTACCTTCTCTGGCTGTTCAGGCTTTTTATTCTCTTCAGGAGGCATCCAGAACTCTAAACGACGTTTTTTCAAAACTAGCGCATTGAAGATTGCTTGCTGGTCAGGCTGCGAGATAGCTAGGCTTCCACGCTTTGCCTTATGGAAATATAAGAGGTTGTTTCTTTTTGAAAGGTCGATTAATCGGGATTTCCAATCTTCAACTCGTTTCATAGGTTGAGAGGTAACCGTTTGCGTCATTAAAGCACATCCACACGTATAGATTGCATTATTGTGCGATTGCTTCTTTAATATTTGCGGTTAATCCAAGATTTTCAAGCAATCAATTACTTAACTTTAAGCGTTAAAAGAGTCAGGTGCCTCTAGTTGCACGTTCAATTGCATCAAGAACCACTCGCTTCAGTTTTCGAGACCTAATTTTAATCTAATACGGGCAGATAGAGTAAAGGGCAACTATTACTTTAAATATATTAAAGTATTGAGTTGTTAAGTAATAGTGGTGATTTCATGCCGGAGGGCGTTCTCCTTACTGACGAAGATAGAGCTCTACTTGTAAAGGTGAGCGGCTTACTTGAGGAAGTAGTTGAAACTTTCAGCATATTGGAAGATAAAGAAGCCATGTCATGTTTGAAAAAGGCTGAAGAAGATGTCAAAGCTGGAAGAGTTAGAGATTATGATGAGTTCCTCAAGGAGCTGAGAAAAACTGGTGAAATATAAGCTTCGAGCTACAAGGACTTTTGAAAAAGACTTCCGCAAGTTTGACCCCCAAACAAAAAGAAGAATAGATTCAACAATAAGAATTCTTGAAACAGACCCTTATGCAGGTAAACCTTTGCGAGCAGATCTTGTGGGTAAGTGGTCAATTAGAACTGGCGACTACAGGGTTATCTACCTGATAAGTGAAGACCAGAAAATAGTATTGTTATATGACGCGATGCATAGAAAGAAAGTATACAAGTAAAATAGTTGACCAGGTTCCTTTAGTCTGCCTTTTGGATTTATCCACTTCTTTTGATAAAATTCTTTTCAAAATCTTAGAATAATAAGTTAGCCACTAGTTGCATGTTCAATTGCATCAAGAATCACTCGTTTTACGTTTTCAAGGCCTATTTCCCTTGTTTTCAGAATCGGAAGCATAATGCCTAACTTTTCCAACTCTTCTTTGTATTTTTCTGTGTTTCCACAAGTATCCAATAGCACGATGCCTTTTATGCCTCTGAACATGTTCGCAAAGGCTGCCTCATCAACGCCTTCTTTTAGCATTCTTTCCTTCATATGCTTAAAAAACTCAATCATTCCTGGACTCATAAACATGAGGTTATGCTCAGGGTCAGCTTCTAAGAATTTTCCTTTGCCGCCGAGTTGGCAGTCAATGCAGTTGACCGCGTCAACTTTTACTATGCCATATTCTTCGGCTAGTTTTTTCATCTCGTTGTTTTGACCAAGGCAGAGGTCTCCATAAACGAGCACTACTTTACCATTAAAACGCTTAAGAGTTGTTTCTATGACTTTACGAAGGTTTTTCTCCACCGCTTCGTAATCCACATGGAAGTATTTGCTGACAAAAACTAACTCTGCATCAAGGCTTCCCTGCTTGACCAGTTGCTCAAGTTCCTCTTTTAAGACGCTGCATGAAACAAGGCAAAACTTGGTTTTTTCGTCCACTGTTTATTCAGCTTCTAACGTGAAGCTTAGTTGTTCAATTGCCAATAAAGCTTTTCTCCGTGTCATAATAAAAAAACTTCGATAATATTAAGCAAAAAAAGTTTGGGTTAGGCGAAAATTTATATCAAGCAAACAAGCATTAGCTTGGTCGGTGAGGAGTGCCTATGAAATGGTTGGAACGTATTTTCCCCCTCTCTTCCTAGATTACGGGTTTTATTTTCCAATCGTTGAGTAGGAAACTCACCTTTCTTAGACCTTAAAGCAGAATAAACCCTTAGTTATTTTCGTTAAAGTGCCTAGGTTTGAGGCAAAAGCCTCGTTCTCGATTTACCAAAGAGACTTTTCTTCCGAGCTTTTCATTCCCTTCTTTCTTTCGTTTAAGCAAGCAACATGGGACGGGGCTTGAGCGCTTACCAAGGTATATCATTATTATATTTTTGGTTAAATGGATGTATAAACCTGCAACTTGAGGATTAATGGGTTTAAGAAGAATAACCTCCGTTTATTTTGGGTCTGTGCTTCCTTCTTTTCCCGATAATGCTGAAACGCCAGATGCTCATACATCAAAACGAACGAGAAATCAAATGCCTTTACCTGATCTTTGCAGCTTTAACACGGAAAAAACCAAACGACGAAAATTGAAAAGGCGCTCGATCAGGCACTATTTTCGAGGCGCTTTCTTGTGCCAAACTAAAACTGCCACAACAGCAGCCACCACAACTATAACGATAAGCGAATAGAACACGGCTGGATCCAGCCCGAGGATTTGCTGCTGAGGTTGCCAAATGTTAGTTCCGCTCGTCGTGGTATACATAGTGTAATTTGGGTATGATGAGGTTGCAGCAACCATTATGCCCGTTTGCTTGTCCCAATAATAGGTCGTCACCGCTGTAGCGCCTGAGATGACGGTTCGTTCTGCACCTCCAGCCTCTAGTTGCCCAACGCTGGTAATGTTTATGATGCCTTCGTATTCAGTGTTGTATTTATCGCCAGGATTCAGGTTAGTAGGTATAAAGAAGCCGTCCCCTATGGCACCCGACGTCAGGTTTAGCGTTATTCCATTTTCTGGATATATGGTTGCATTTGCAAATTCAGTTTGGACATTAATAGTTATGGTTTCGCCTTGAACCGCGATTATGTCCATTCTTGCCCAAGTTATGTTTTGGTTAGGTGACGGATTACCCGTTACTTTCACTTGGTATTCTATCCAGTCGCCCTTCTTCACTCCAACGGAGACATCGGCAAAAGCTACCGCGAATAACGGCGATGTTATCATAAGCACAGTTAAGGCGACTGCAAACAAGGCAGACTTATGCATGTTAGATCAAATTGACTGTTGCTTTTGCCCTTTTAAAGGTTTATCAGAATTCGGGCAGCTTAGCAGCCTAGCACTCGTCAAGCAGATTTAATGAGAGAATTCGCAAGTAAAATCATGCGCGGCTTAGAAGACATTAAAGAAGAAAGCGAAAAAATGCTGACTAGCAGGTGGATAGGTTCGTTTCATCAAGTGAAGAAATGAAAGGAGCGTCAGTTCAGACAAAGCGATGACTGCAGAGGAATATGTCTTCTAACACGTTTTGAGGAAGCTATGAAGAGAAGACTGGTCGACAATTTGCTCCATTTCATTAGCATGCTATTGAGAACCAGTTTTTTTATAAAGCTTATCGGCGAAAAGCAGTGGTAATCCAAGCAGCGGAAGTGACAGCATCCACAGGTCAAGGTTATGCCCTAAAAACCATGCATACCAGGCGCTCCAAATGTAATTGCCTCCAAAGAAAATCCATGTTAAATAGTTCCATAGAAAGTACATTCCAAGCGCTAAGATGATTGCCCCTACGGTTTTCAGTTTTAGCTCCTGCAAAGATTTTGCTCCGCTGGATTTCTTCGCAAAGTACGCGGTATAAATTGCCAAGGAAAGCAATCCGAACGTGGTTAAAATGAAACTTAACATGTTTTGTGGGTAGGCGGTAAGATATCCGTTTCCTTTCTGCCTAAGTGTTACAAACCACATGCTTGTATTAGTTAACCAAAACACCATAATGAAGATTGCACCTGTAATTAATCCCCATTTTATCGCTTTCTGCGTGGGCTTGCTCGGGCTTAATTTTAATGCTAACATGAATAGGGCAATGGGAAGGGCGATGGATTCTACAAGGGCGGGAATTGCATTCAACGCAAAGTTGCTTAGCAACGTAATTATCGGGGTATTTCCCAAGCTGGTTATCGTTAGATTAACTTCGACTATTGCACCTGTAAGAAGCGACAGCCAATAAATTCCCTCAAAAACCAAAATCCGCCTTAAAATCTTGAATGCTTTTCCGTTCGACGGAACCCCTTTGGAAAAATAGAAGATAACAGCGGCGATAGCGATGATGCCGGCGGCGAACCGGAAAACTAGCCCAATAAATCCGGTAATATCTTCAATGAATATATCAAAGTGAAAAGAACCTGAAATACGGTTCCATTCTCCAATCCATTGAAGGGTAAATAACGCGTGCAGAGTGAATAGGAAATATGAGATGACAACAATGAGTATGCCTACTTTTAGCGGAGAATATTGTTTCTGTGTTGTCACTAAAATCAACCGTGCATTCGGATTGAAATAACTTGCTTAGTTAGGTATATTATACTTGCGGTTGTCAATGATACAGGTAATTCTCTTGAGCATTTGCCTACTTAAAGTCTTAAATACAAACTTTTTATTTAATAATTAAAAGGCAAAAGATGTGACCTTGATTGGAACTAAAAAATAAGCGGATAACTCATTTTCTGTTCGCCGTTCAAGGTGTAGGCGCCGTCTTTGTAGGCATTTTCTTAGCAGCTTACTTGGGAGGTCTACCCACAACCACTGTTCTGGATGACGAGCCAGCCTTTAGGATTCCACTCATAATTTTCGGTGCAGCGCTCTTGATGCTTATATTGGCAACCGTTGTTCTGGCGGTTTTTTCAAAGAAAGAATAATTTTGTTAACTTTTAATCTGTAAAATAGTTTTGTTGTCAGCTTTTTGCAATCACATATGCTTAAGTGTGTTAACCTGGTCAGCTTGATTTGTCATCGTTCTTTGGAGATGGATACTTTTGGCTGGAGAAAAGGAGGAAGCGCTTACAGCAGTATCCGGCAAAGAGGATACTGATATTTATGGTATGTAAAAATGTGGGAAAAGATAGTCGTCAAATAGTATGCATGGAAATAGAAAGTGAGGGCAAACTAAAGTTCAAAAGGTGCCGTCTGAACAAGGCACATCTGAAAAAGGCATGCGTGACAACGATACGTACAACTTGATGGAGCAACTGGAAGTTGAGAACAGAAGCTTATGGCGCATAAAAAACAACTACAAAAACGATGCTTCAACGGATAATGAAAGTAAACAACTTTGGAGTCTTATTGAAAAAGATAAAGAAAAAGTTGTGATGCTTCTTACAGAGAAAGTAAGAGAACGATTATAACAGCCGCTTCTTGCCACTCTCAAACAAATACACTTCGCCCATAAATGAGCAAGCGTCATTATTGTAAACAATCGCTGAACCCTCAGGTACAGCGTAAATTTTCTCCTGTCTTGACAGCCGCTCCAACGAAGTGTCATTTTCAGGTTTATAGTGGACTTTAAGAGTGAGGTCTGCCAGGTCAAGACCATCAATAATTTTGACTTTTGAATTGCTGCGACAGGTGATTATGCATTTTCGGCAAAGCGCCAACGCTCCTGCACTTCTTCCCACGATGACGCCGCCATATTCATGCAGTAAACGGTCAACACCCATGTTTTTCAGGCGTTCAACTAGAACGCTTGCAAGTCCGCCTGTTAAATAAACTAAGTTAGAATCAGCCATTTTTTTGGCAATCGTTTCATTCGAATCAGAGTATTCTATAAAGTTGATTGTGCTGGCGCCAAGACTTATAAAATAATCAGCCAACGTCTTCCTTTTCTTATAACCTTTGTCGAATGATGCTCTTGCCCAAGGAAACACAAGAACAACTATATGTTCTCCTGCATCTTGGAAGGCTCTCTCGTTTACTTCCCTTGCACTTCTTTTAAAGACGTTTTCTCCGCCTAAGAGATAAAGTTGGGGCATACAAAGCACAAATTGAAAACGCGCCTTAAAAGGGCATACTACTTTACGCTTGATTTACACTCAAAGGTACCGACCATCGCTTTAGCATTTGCCCCTTCTTTTTTTTAACTGTGTTCGTAAGCGCTTGTACTAGAGTCTTACTCTACCAGCTTTTTTAGACTAAATTTACTGGCCTAAAAGTAGACCCCTCCTCCTATGAACAAGGCTTATTAGGCATAAACGAGGAGTAAGCCACCGATGAAGATGACTCTTGAAGGATTTGTTGAGTATAAGCGAAGAGAATTCTGCAAAGACGTAAAATGCCCCATACAGATGGAGCTAAACAAGCTAACAGAGGCTTCCCCAGCTTACGCGCAGACAAGGCAAAAGTGCAGTAGCGGATGCCTATATACCACATGGCAGTTTCACCACTGGCTCACAGAAAAAGGATATATTATCTCAGTTAGCTCGAAACTAAAAAATAATGAAACAACAGTTTTAGCAAACATTGACACGCAACTAGTCGAGTGGATTGACAGGCAAGTCCAAAAAGGGAATTTTACCGGCAGAAGTCAATTGATTGAAAATGCTATAGCTCAATACAGAAAACAGCAAGAATAAGTCAGTACACTTCAAAGAGAAATATAATCTGTCACTACTCAAATCTGGACTGGAGCCCACTCAATATAGAATCCTTATCCAAAAAACTCTAGGCAAATCAATAAACAAATAAATGTTAATAAAATAAGCTCGCGGCAAAAAAAATATATTCATCATTTAAAGTTTGTTTGCCCGTGAAATCATGAAAACACCATAAATCTCTGCTTGACCTTGCCGACAAGCTGCCTCAAGTAACCGACAAGAAAGCATTCATATTCTCCACAAGCGGACAAACAGGAAACACATCTAAATTTCACAAGCAACTCAGAGAAAAACTTCAATCCAAAGGCTTCAATATCGTTGGGGAGTTTAACTGTGCAGGACTTGACACCTACGGCCTTATGAAAATAGCGGGAGGCGTAAACAAAGGACACCCCGACAAAGACGAAAATTAAGCAAGCGGAAATCTTCGCTCAAAGCCTAAATCAACCAGCAAAGGCTTAAAGATATTTTTGGCAACAGAAGAGAATATCGATGAGCATTATACCGAAAAGAGGGCTTCACAAACTATTGGAAGAAACTAACCTTAAGTAAATTCTCATCTAGTGTATAACTCGATACAAATGGGGATAATCGTTGAACTCAAGTTCAAAGTTTTTAGAGGGCTTAAAGTCACAGTACTTTTACGCAACAGTAATATTCTAAGCGGGGAAATAGTGTTATCGCTGATTTAAATGCCTGTTGACATGAGCCAAATAAAACAGAGAATAACTGAAGTTTTAGATGCTAAAGCAGAGCTAAAGAGGCTGACTTTGAAGCCTTATGCTGAATTAAACATCGAAGAGAAATACGCCATCAGGTACCATGTCATTGTTCTTGCTGAAGCTTTGGGGAGCGTATGCCTACACGTTGCCAAAGAAGACCTTCAACAAGAGCCCCTATCGTACTCTGAATGCTTTAAACTTCTCGATGAAGAGGACATAAGTGACAATTGTGCTAAAGAGTTAACTGCATTGGTACGGCTTAGGAACTTACTAACCCACCGTTACTCGATAATAGATGATAATCAAGTTTACAACTCAATTAAAAACGACTTCAAAAACGTCTCTAAATTTTTAGAGAGCGTGCAGGACAAATATGCAATCGACTTATGACAAAATACAGTATTATAGAATTGGGCAAAAAGAAAAAGAAGCCGTTATCACCAAACTCAAGGCTTTACTTGCCCGAGAGAAACAGATTAAGCTTGCTTGGCTTTTTGGCAGTTTAACACGGCGAGACAGCATAAGAGACATAGACTTAGCCATCTACTCAGAGCGAGAACTTACTTTCAAAGGGTTCCTTAACTTGAACGCGCAAATTGAACTGGAAATCGGTTTGCCTGTGGATATGGTAGAGATAACAAGAGTTCCCGAAGTTCTCAAGCAGAAAATTTTCTCGAGCGGCGTTCTAATTAAAGGAACGAAGAACCTTGCGCTGGAGATTAAAAATAAAACCGCTAAAAGCTAAAAAATGCGTTTACGCGTTTTGAATGGCTTTTAGAATCGCAAGTACTTGTGCATAAATTACTATCAAGAAAAATAATGACCCAGTAAACACGTACATGTGGGTGTGTACCCCCCTCTCCTTCTGTCTCTCTCTAATCCTCTCCTTTGAGCACTTCGAGTTTTCAACGCAAACAGGATAAGCACTTCAGGTTTTCTTTTCTTGTATTTCGCAGTTTTGCTTTAGAAACGCCATCGAGTTAGCGGGCAAATCGTGCTCAACCATAAAGTTTGGTCCCACCCAACTGTTCACGCCAACCTTCACGCCAGGCATAAACAGCGACTTAATCCCCGTCTTCACGTTATCACCAAGAACCGCGCCCAGTTTTCGCCTCCCAGTATCGACGAGCTCGTCTTTAACCATCATTTTGATTGCGCCCGCGTCTAAACGGTAATTAGCCGTAACAGTGCCAGCGCCCAAGTTGCACCGTTCGCCCAGAATGCTGTCGCCAACATACGACAAATGACCAACATGCGTATGATCCATGATGACGCTGTTTTTTATTTCGCAAGCGTTGCCTACACGCACGCTTCTGCCTAAAGTCGTGCCCGACCGAACGTAACAGTTCGGTCCCACGTCGCAGTCTTCGTCTATAAAGACTGGACCTTCAATGTACGCGCCTGAGCGGATGCGGGCTGATTCCGCAACAAAAACTGGACCGATGAGGTGGGCTCCTTGCTCTATTGTCCCTAAAACTTGGAGCTCCATGCGTTTTAAAGCCCAGTTGTTAGCATCCAGCAAATCCCAAGGTCTGCCAACGTCAAACCAGTCATCCTTCGAAATTTCGGCAGCCAAAACCGTTTTGCCTTCTTCAGCCAGCAAGGTTACGGCGTCGGTGAGTTCCCATTCGCCGCGGACGGAAGCTTTTGTTAGCTTTATCTTATCAAAAACCTCTTTGGAAAAAACGTATACGCCAGCGTTAGCCAGGTTTGACGGCGCCATCCCAGCAGCAGGCTTCTCGATGATGCGTTTAACCTTTTTCTCTGCATCTAACTCGATTATTCCATAGCTTTCAGGTTTATCAACCTGTACAACACCCATGACCGCAGCGGTTTTCCCGCGCTCATATGATTGTAAAACGTTCTTTACGGCATCTAAACCGAACAATAAGTCTCCGTAAACGAGAACAAAATCATCATCCACATACGGCTCAGCTGCAGCAGCGGCGTTTCCTGTGCCAAGCACTGCTTTTTGCTCAACATAACTGATGTGTAAGCCAAGTTTTTCGCCATCGCCGAAGTATTGACGAATCGCGTCACCCATGTAATGTGTAACAATTATTGCTTCAGTTATTCCAGCGTTCTTTACCGCTTCCAAGCAGAACTGCAGAATCGGTTTTCCGCCAACCTTAATTAAATGTTTAGGACGCGTCGCCGTTATGGGCAAAAGCCTGACGCCTTCGCCAGCGGCAAGTAGTACAGCTTTCATTTCATTCAGCCTCAACTTCTTTCTTTATTATTGCTGTTGCCTTTTCAGTTATATCATTTGCTACCACTAACGATTCTCCTTCAACAGTTAAACGGATAAGCGGTTCCGTTCCAGAAGCCCGAACCAGCAACCAACCATGTTTTAGCGCTAACCGAACACCATCAACCGTTGAAAAATCAGTGTAACTGGAAAACTCTGTTTTTAATGCATAGCCAATTTTTGCCACTGCATCATATTTCTGCTCATTCTTGCAAGTGACGTTTTCTCTTCGTGTAATGTACTCTGGGACAGCAGAGATAAACTCGCTTAGGTTTTTGTTTTCTTCTTCCAAAGCTTTCAACATTAGCGCTGCAGAAAGTGGTCCATCAGGACAATAATGACTCTGCGGATGCACCCATGCGCCACACGGTTCGCCGCCGAAAACTGCACCCGACTGCTTAATGGCTTCTGAAACGTAAATGTCGCCGACTCTGGTTCGAATGACCCTGCCGCCTTGCGCTTGCGCCATAGTTTCAATACACATTGACGCTTCAACATTTGTTACCACTGTTCCACCGCCACTTCGCTTAAGGGCGTAAGCAGCATAAGCAGCCAATGAACGGTCAAAGTTCACAAAAGCGCCATTCTCATCTACGAAGGCTACTCGGTCGCCGTCGCCGTCAAAAGCGATACCTATGTCAGCGCCAAGGGTTTTGACAATGTTTGCCAAATCTTCGAGTGTTTCAGCGGTCGGCTCAGATTTTCGGGCTGGAAAATACCCATCTGGTTGAGCGTTAATAGCAGTTACCTTGCAGCCAATGGCTTTGAGAAGTTCAGGGGCAATATTGAAGGTGGCGCCGCATCCTGGGTCAACGACAACCCGCCAGGGCTTATGGAGAGGGGCAGCTTTCAACGCCATTTGTATGTAGATTTGGCTTGCGTTAACAGGGATGGTTTTGCCTAGACTACGCCAATCTGACAGTGCAAAAGTTCCCTTCAACACATTGTTTTCTACAGCATCTTGGTCCTCGTCAGCGTATGATAGGCTGTCACCCTTGAACACCTTTATCCCGTTATATTGAGGTGGATTATGCGAGGCAGTGAGCATGAATCCTACGTCCGCCCCCAATGCTCTTGTGGCGTAAGCTAAAGTGGGCGTCGGAACAATGCCCGCCAAATAAACGTCTGTGCCGCTTGATAGCAAACCCGAAACCAAGGCGTCCTCAAGCATGTCTCCTGAAACTCGCGTGTCAAGGGCTACAACTGCTTTTTTGGCTTTTGCATACGCAGCCACCGCTAAACCAACCTTGCACGCTAACAGCGGTGTTAAATCAACATTTACTAAGCCTCTAACGCCTGAACTTCCAAACAGTTTAGCCATTGGTGCCCATTCCTTGACATGTAATCGTTACCTGCAAAAGTAAAAGACTGCATGCTTAAAATAATTTTTATTTTAGAAATTTAGGATAATAAAGAAACGCTTATTTATCCGGCTACTTTTCAAAGCTATGCGGCGATGAGGCTCGCCTTTAACCGCCTTTGCCGTTTAGCAGAGGATAATAGCTTCTACTATATTCAAGGTGGAAGAGTGGTGATGACGTTGATTAAAGCAAGACGGTTAAATGATCTTTTACGCTCAAAAATTGTAAATTACGTCGTTAATCGACAGAATAAGGATGGCGGCTACACTTTTTGTCAAGGTGCAGAATCAAACGCTCAAGACACATACTACGGGCTGTCCATTTTAAATTTGCTAAAAACAATTTTTCCCAACGCACAGGAGACAATTAAATTCATAAATGATATTCACTTGGGCATCATTTATTCGACCTACTACGTCACTAAAGCTTCCTTACTACTAGGGGCAGACTTCGAAGCAAAGTTGAAAAAAGCCTAGTTTCAATTCTCAACTCCAAGAATTATTTTGGTTACAGCGCCTCTTTTTCTGATGTCTCCTCAGAGTTCACGACAACCTTCATGGCACTAGAACTTGCTTACCTGCTGAAAATAGATGTTGACACGAAAGATGTGACGAAGTGGCTGCTTGGTTTTAAAAATGCAGACGGCGGATTTGGAATAGAAGGACAATCGAACATTAACTCTACCTATTATGCAGTCGCTTCTCTGAACCTTCTTATGAAGAACCTAAGAGATTTAGATGAAACCGTCACGTTTGTGAGAGCATGCGAAAAACCCTATGGCGGCTTCACAGTTATACCAATGAATTATTCACCCTACATGGAGCACACATACTACGGCGTGATGACCCTTGACTTGCTCGGCGAAAAAAGCAAGTACCCATCACAAACGATAGACTGGATATTGAAGTGCCAAAACAAAAACGGCGGTTTTGCACGCTCAGACCTAGGCATATCAACCTTCGCAAACACCTACCACGCCATCACGATGCTACAAAAACTGGGTCACTCTGAGGAAGAAAAACCATAACACGAGCATCAAGTGTCTTGAAGAAGGACATTAATGGAGCCTTGAAGTTTTCTACGGAGACCGTGAAATGCGCAGTCCAAGAAGCAGAACATTTGCAAGCTAAGAGCGAACTGGCGGTCAAGAGCAGAGTGGATGAGTTAAGGGAAATGCTGGTTAAGCTTCACTCAATTAAAAAGCAGTTAGACGAAAATTTGCGCCTTTAGAAATAATGCGAAAATGAAAAAGTTAAAACGGAAAAACATTTAGTTTGCTATCTGATTTCAGAATAAACTTCAAAAGTTTACTCTGGGAAGGATGATTTCCAACAGGGTCAGAAAGATAACAAGCGGAAACCGCGTTTGCCAACATTAAACGACACTCGTCCGAAAGACCGTTTCTATCGCCTAAAATGTTTCCTGCTGTCCAAGCGTCACCTGCGCCGGTTGCCCGTAAAACCTTGACCTTAAACGTAGGAACCGTTGTCTCATTTTTGCCCTTTAAAGTGGCGGAGAAAACCGTGGTATGTAAGTCAATTCTCGCTGGCAAATGCTTTGCTAAAACGCGGGCAGCTTCCATTGCTAACTCAGCAAACCCAAAATGCTCCTTTTTACCATTCAAAGTCTTGTCCAGTAATGTGGCGTAAATGATTGCTTCATTCTCGTTTAGGCTCAGAATGTCCACTTGATTGGATTTTAGAACCTTTTCCATCAATTCAGCAATTGCACCGCTGTTAGGCGTGGGGTCAGCCGTGTCATAGTAAGTTTTGCCTTTGCCCTTCATTTTTGCTCTGCCGAAAACTGCTTGAGCCAGCGCTGTGCCGAATTTTAATGTACCAGCCCAGTTAAAGAGGCAAGTATAATCCGCACTCTCTATCAAGGCATAATCGCTCTCGTTGAGGTTCGCTGGACCAAAATCCGCAAGTGCCCCTAAGTCTCTTAGCATAACGTTTGTTTTCTCGTTTTTGTTTTTGAACTCCAAAGCGGTTGTTATTGAAGCCTTATCATGAACTTTTATATGAGAAGTATCGATCGGAGTGTCTTTGAAGTGATACTTTACTTGTTGCAAGCCGTATTCGCTTGTGCAAACAATCGGCGTCACCTCGGCGCCCAGGTTAGCTAAGGCTGACGCCACGTTAATGGCGTTTCCGCCTCGCAGGTCCGTCTGGGGGATGCCGTCGATGCTGCCGCCTTTGCGTTTAGCCACACTCGAAATTAATTCTGAGAACTCTGAAGGGGTCCAGTTCAAGCTGATGAGTCGGTCAAGAAAGAAATCAGGTAAAACGGCGACTTTGCATTCTTTCGGCTTTTGCATTAGAAAACTTTGCAGTTCTTTTTTGTGCTCCGAATTATACATCATCAGAATGCTCCTGTAGGTTGTATTTCCAAAAAGCTAAAATACCTTTTGATTAAAATAGATTCAGGGAATTACAGAAGGGGTGTATAGGAGTATGAAGTTTAAAACGGAAGTTTGTCTACTATCACTGGCGCTTGTGTTGTTTGTGGCAGGCGCTTTCTTCTATTCCTACCAAACAGGCGCCTCAAATTTTAGTTTAAATTTGGCTTCTTACCCATACCAAGGATATGCCCTTGCATTTGTTAGTTTTGGCTTATTTCTTACCGTGACTGCATCGGTCTCTTATTCAAAACGTGGCAAAAACATGTTCAACGAAACTTTTGATTTTTCATCCGAGGATAAATCTAACTAGCAACCAAACGATATCTCCACAAAATAAAGCCACAATTAAACCTAAAGTTATGAATATTAACATTGGTAAGCCCGGAGTTGCCCACACATAAGTATCGATTTTTCCTGCCTGAACCGCATTAGATAAGCGTTCAACAATTTTATCTCGTCCCTCATCACTTGGAATAACAACCAGTTTTCGCTTTAGAGCGTTCTCGCCTTCGTCTAAATCTTCCATCGGAAAAACATGCCATTTCTCCTTTAACCTTGCTACCGTCACCTTGTAACCAGTTATCAGGATAACTGCTTTTTTCCACATCGATTCATGTGCAAGTGTTCCTGTAAACATTTTTTTGCCATTTTTTTTGTGCCAAACCAAATTATGCAGTATCATGTATATGCCGCTTGCTGCTGCGAATAAAACGGCGTTGCTGAATATAGTTAATGGGAATATGACATGGGCGATGGGGGACAAGCTTCCAGCTAAGATGGGTGTGAATAGGGTTACTGGGGCGAATGGCAAGGCAAGGGCGATGCACATGAGGGCTTTTGAGTCAGCGCCACCAAATGCACCCGAATAAAACAAAAGAAACGCTAATCCGACGGTAAAGCCTACGCTAACTCCGAAAAGGACAAGTTTTGAGGGATCATAGAGGAGGAACTCTGCTAGGGAGAGCACGACTGCAATAGGCGCATAGATTGCCCAGACGCGGTTGCTTACTTCGCGAGTTTTATAGTCGCTCCATGACGCATAAGTAAGCAAGACTGCTGAAACTGCCACCTGTGCCGCAATGAGGATTGCTTGGAAGGTCAACCTAATCCCTCGTTGTGTTTCTTATGATTTCCTATCGCACTAATAAAATGTGCCATAATTGCTTGGGCGAAATTAAAGAGGGAAATTGTACCCGTTGATTTAATGTTAATATTTTCACCTTTCAATTTTATTAAAACTACTTAATAGTATTTATTGAATATGAATAGTAAATACTTACTGAAAATAAGTATCGATATAAATGCTATTTGCCAACGTTCACAGTTATCGTCGGAGGAAGGCAAAATGAGGTTTATTAAGGGCGCTTTCCAAATTGTGTCGGAGAAGGCAAGTGAATTTTAGTATTGGAAAGTGCGTTAAAGTGCTTAAAAGAGAACTCACGAAAGAGATTTCAGATTACTATGTCACGATCTTTTCTAGAAAGGCTGGTGCGCCCATATGCATCACACTATGCATCTTAACAATCGTATCCTATGCTGTATCACATTTTTAAGAACACGATAGCAAGCAGAGCATAAACATAATCATGTCGCGGTTTAAGCAACGTTTCAATAAGCTGTCGCCAAATTTTTGCTCAATGTATCAACATGATTTGGCAGTTTTGGATGATTTTTTCTAAGGAGAGTTCAAGCGGATATACAAATTAGAGGGAACAGGAAAGTTTTTGTTTTCATTTAGTTCAGCACCACTACGTTTGGAGGTTTTCTTCTCCGGATGAAGACTCCACTGATTACAGCACCCAGAACGATTACGCCGCCTATTACTGGAAGATATTGACCCATTGCTGCCAGTGCTAGTGTATGGCTTGGGGTTGGCGCAAGTGTTACCGCTGGTGTAGGTGTTGCAGTAAGTGTGGGAGTAGGTGTCAATGTTGGTGCAGGAGTTGGTGTTGGCGAAGGCGTTGGAGTTGGAGAAGGCGTAGGAGTGGGTGATGGGTTTGGAGTCGGCGTTGGCGAAGGCGTTGGAGTTGGAGAAGGCGTAGGAGTGGGTGATGGGTTTGGAGTCGGCGTTGGCGAAGGCGTTGGAGTTGGAGAAGGCGTGGACGACTCGTAAGTCACGTAGATGCTGAGAATGTCATTACCGGAATATACTGAATTAGGAACAAAGGGATCAGGAAAAGTATCGAAAGTCAAACTGACCGTTGTCCATGTAAAAACATGAGTTGCGGTATTATCACCGTCCCAGTAGAAATAAAAATCTCCAGAAGCAAAAACGCCAAACCAATAAACTGTGCTAGGCGAACCGACGTAATTAAACGTGAAATTATACCAAGATGGAGTGTCATTTACTGTAACATCTGAACTTGAATTCAAAAACCCAAAAGAACTGTCGTAAATACAGGCAGAAGCACTCACAGTCCCTGAAACCGCACTCATATAAACTGAGATTTCGGTAATGTTACCTAAATCAGAAGGGCTTGTGTAATTGCAAAGAATTATCGGCGAAACCGAACTCCAATCTAAAGCGTCATCAGAATTGGAACCTATAACATTATACCCGAAAGTTTCTGTTGGTTGAGCTTTAGTCTTAGGAGCCAAAACCACAAATACTGACGCACACAAAACCAATACTAACAAAAAACAAAGAATCCTACGCAATTCAAGCACCAACCCTCATCATATTAAACACACCAATAGCATAAATCGAATTTGACTCGATAGAAACGGGAATTTCAAAAAGAGAAACACCCATAACTATACCCCTTTTATAGCATCAACTATTATAGCCCAATTATTCGCCGACTGCAAAGTGTAACTTACACCGAGATTTGTTTGAGCCGTGGTAAATGTGGCATATTCCGCCCCAACCTCAGGGTCAACCGTGGTAACCGAGCCTATTGAGGTGAAGCCTGTTCCCACTGTAAGTGAAACTGGCTCGGTACGTACTCCCACTGCGCCTATGATAAGATCGCCGGCAGTAGTAGTAGAGATAGTCGCACTTGCAGTCAATGTAGTACCGGTATTTTCGCTTGGACTCGAGACGTCAAATGGAGAAGCGGTGTTTGCTCCGCTAATGGCAAAGGCTACGGCTGATGATGCTGAAGTTCCACTGAGGGTAACTGTGATTGTTATCGCACCAGCTGTTGCCTTTACTGCCCAAAATGCTTGTAAGGTTCTAGAGCCAGAGATTGCAGCGCTAGCTCTTTGAGTCCAAGTAAGTCCGCCACCAGAAATTGAAGCGGTATGGGAGGAACCAGTTGAAACTGCAACATAGAGTATGTCATTTGCTTTAGTTGTGGTTAACGCGACGGTGTATGAAGTGGCCCCTGTTGTTGATGCTGTATTTTGTACGTCTATTGCAGGTGGAACAACTGGTGCATTTACAGTGAATGCGTTGCTTGTACCGGTGTGACCGCTGCCATCGTTCGCAGTGATTGTAACTGAACCAGTCGTGGTAAGCGTCACGGAGCCCGTCCATACGCCACTCGTCCAGCCGCTAGTACCAGTGCTCGTAGGACTAATCGTCCCACTTCCGGTGGAAGCCGATAGGCCAACCGAGTTGCCGTAGCTAGTGACCGTGTTACCATACTGATCCTGAGCCGTGATGGTGATGCTGAAGGCTGTACCTGCTGTCTGCGTACCAATGTTGGCGAAGGTAAACTGTTCAAGAGCACCTGCATTAATTGTGAACTGTGTCGTAGCAGAAGTCAAGCCTGAAGAGGCCCCAGTCAACGTTGGACTGGCAGCAACAGTATCCTTATAGTAGAAGCCAGCAGAACTGCTCGAACCAGCACCAATCGCTATTGAAGTTATCACCGTAGTACCGCCGCTGTTAGAGTAGAATGTTCCACCGCTCGAAGATGTCGTCAAAGCAACAGTAATCTGAGAAGTACCTGACGAAACCGGGTTACCATATGCATCTTGCCGTTGAACAACAATCGCCGTAGGCGAAACAACACCAGCAGTCAAAGACTGACCCGCACCAGCAGTAAAGACCAACTTAGAAGCAGCAGCCGCATTTACAGTTATCCCGGTCTGAGAACCAGTAATTGAACTAGTCACAGTATCAGTAGCAGTAATCGACTGCGAACCAGCCGTCTTCAAAGTGACACCGTTAGTAAATGTATGAACACCATTGTTGCTTGCTTGGAACGCATAATTAGAAGGCAAAACAGCTTGACTATCAGAAGACGTTATCTTAATAGTACCTCTATAGCCAGTTGCTGTGTTTCCGTATGCATCCTTTGCCGTAACCGTAACAGAGCCCGCAGTACCAGCCGTAACTGGGTTTGTAAACCCTGAAACAACAAAACTTGCAGCAGCACCAGGATTAAGAGTGAATGAGCCGCTTGTTCCAGACTTGCCGCCACCGTTAGTTGAGATTGAAATGCCTGTTCCTGCTAGAGAGAGCATTACTTGACCTGTCCAGACTCCTGACGCAAATGCGGTTGTACTTGTCGGGCTAATTGTTCCTGAAGACACCGTTAAAGTGTTTGTTCCAGCATAGCTTGTAACCGTATTGCCGCTTGAGTCTTCAGCTGTAATGGTTATGCTGAAAGCAGTACCTGCAGTTTGTGGACTGCTAATAGTATTAAAGATGAAATTGTAAAGAGCGCTAGGATTCACTGTCAAAGAAGCCGTACCATGAACACCTGAAGCAGTGCCCGTCACTGTAAAGGTTCCAGCTGTATGCGAAGTGTAAACATTACCACTCCATGAACCACCAGCACCAGAGCTTATACTCCAAGTAACCGAACCAGTGACAGCCCAACTGTTACCGTAAGCGTCAGTAGCCGTAGCCGTGTAAGTCTCGGAGTTTCCAGCCGTAATCGAGGCTGTAGCAGGAGAAACCGCAATGCTCACAGCAGCACCATCATTCACCGTTATCCCAGTTTGAGAGCCAGTAATTGAACTTGTCACAGTGTCAGTAGCAGTAATCGACTGAGAACCAGCTGTTTCCAAAGTAACAGTGAAAGAGCCAACACCATTAGTGAGACCGGCATTCGGAGGCAAAACAGCTTGACTATCACTCGAAGTTATCTTAACAGTACCAGCATAGCCAGTAGCTACATTACCATACGCATCATAAGCCGTAACCGTAACAGAACCAGCAGTACCAGCAGTAACTGGATTTGTAAACCCAGAAACACCAAAACGCACAGCAGCGCCAGGATTAACCGCGAATGTGTTGCTTTGTCCATTCTTGCCAACTTCAGTTGTTGAGATCGAGATGCTTGTGCCTGATTGAGTGAGTGTTACTTGACCAGTCCAGACTCCATCAGTGAATGCCCCAGTGCTTGTTGGGCTTATTGTTCCTGAGGACACGGACAAAGTGCTGGGTTGAGTGTAGCTTGTAACTGTGTTACCGCTTGAGTCCTCAGCGGTGATGGTTATGCTGAAAGCTGTACCTGCGGTTTGAGTGCCGATGTTTCCGCCGCCTGAAGCAGTTATAGTGAAGTGAGTCAGGGGAGTTAGCATGAAATTTGCCGATGCAGAATTAGAGCTCGTGTCAGTAGCAGTAACTGTGTAAGATTCAAATGGATAAGATGGAACAACGAAGGCGGTTCCTAATGGAATCTCTCCGTAAGCATTCACTGTAGTTGTAGCTACGGTTTCTCCTTTGAATGTAATTGTCATCTTGGATTTGGGTGTGAACCCACTGCCTGAAACTGTGACGGAGGTGCCTACTGGACCAGACGAAGGAGAGAGATTGAGCGAAGTCGCCGCTGAAGACAGAGGAGTAATGGTTACAGAGGGCGGTTGCTCTACAAGAGGCCATAAACCAGAGTTTCCGCTGGGGGCGTATATGGGATTTACACCGTTAAATGTTACCACGGACCCGTACCAAGTTAAGTCCAAAGCAGAAGTGAACGAAACTGAGCCAGCCGAAGTAACAGGATCAAGTTCAATAACTGGGGGGTTAGCAGCACTGGTTGCATTAAGTGCCCCTGTAAATTTCCCAGCCATTTTATCAAAAGCATAGAGCTGTTGATTCGCACTAGCCGTGAACATTATCCCCGTTCCTTGCAACGCACTATTAATTAGTTCACTCCATTGATGGGCATTCCCACCGCTGTTGGTGAAATACGCGTTGCTGTTTGAAACAGTAGTTCCGTTTTCAGTCAAAGCTTGCGTTGGAGTTATCGAAGTTTTCAGTTGGATTGGACTGATATCATTGATGTTTCTATTCTGGGTTCCGTTTATGAAGATCAATCTAAGCTGGTAAGTGTAATACGTTGCGTTGGCAGGAAGCGTAAGTACGATTTGGGAGTAAACATTCGGGAAGTTATTAGGCTGGTTGCTCCATTCTGCTTCTCCCTGAACAATATCTCTTACTACCCCATGTTGAATAATGAAACCAAAACCTGACCCATACCCACCCAAAGCGGCGTCGATACGCATGAAATTAGCTGTGCTATTTACGCTACCAACTGTCGACGTTACAGGAGGGATATAACCGTTGGGACTTGATGTGAATTGTAGGCTGAGGATTCCGTTAGAAAGATATCCTGTTCCAGAGTTGTCCTTAGTGAAATATATATCTGTGTAGGCTGCAGATGATTGGATGGCCGTGTCACTTCCGTTCCACCATAACGTTAATTGTGACATTGATGGACTTACTTCAAAAACGATCATCTGATTGTTGCCAAAGATCGTATAATTGCTACTTAGGCTTAATGGAATCTGATACCCAGATGACCAATCTTCCACCTGAAATGGAATATCCGAAGTCGAGCCAGTTTGACATAAATTAAGGGACTTTATTGGAACCGGAGGAATTGGCTGCGCCTGAGTCGCATTTACTAAACCTTGCCCGGACCATAGCATGGTGCCGTTCTGCAATAATTCCACTACAGCGGGAGCGGACGAGCTTTGCGGCGAAAACGCAAAGTTTAGGTTGTAACTGTTGAATGAAGCCGCCTCAACCATTATTCCCCGTGAATCCGTTACTTGAACCATATATGCCGAAGAGGTTATTCCAGAAGGAACGCTAATTAAATATGTACCATTGGTGAAGACCGTTGGAGTCAAACTTGGATTTATTAGCTGCCAGTTGGAAGTCAAGTAATTGTAAAAGTAGAAGGCAAAGTTTTGTTGTCCTAAACTGGTTAAAGGTTCAGTTAAGTCTTGAGTTACATTTACGCATACCTGATTGCTGCGTGGTGAATTAAATATTTGAACACCTAAACTGCAAGAAGTGGTGTAATTTACGCCATAGATGTTGAGGTCTGCTAGATTATAAACGACCGAAAGCGTACCTGTGCTGATGCTAGGATTTGAAAACCAAGTGGTGCTTAGCTTCAGGCTCGTCATGTTTATCGATTCTCCAAAAGAGGGGTTCATGCTTGCGATGTACTGCAAAGCGCTGCCCATATAAATCGTCGATTTATCATAAGCATACGTTTGGTTACCTGTTACTTGGAGAATTGAGCCGTAATAACCTACAGTAAAGCCTAAAGCTTTCAAAAGTGCCGAGTTTGTTTCATCTGTCGCAGTTAATGTTTGAGGCGTTTGACTTTGACTTGAATCATAGCGGATCGTTGCGTAGACTGCTATTAATGTGCCAGCAAGAACTATCGCCACAAGCAAAGCCGCAATAATCGTGAATTGCCCCCGATTGTTCATTTCATCCCCCTCCAACTATCCCCAACTGCAACACTACAAGTCGGTTGCTTCCCGCAGCCGTATACAGAGAACCATACCTCGCTGGCTGATAATCACACAGGATACCTAGGGCAGTCAGTCTAATATCCGGGATCCTAGTCATTCCGAGAGCAAAGAACCCACCTTGATAATTCGTCACGGTTGTAGTCCAGTGTCTGTAGACGGCACCAGGATTATACAGGCTACCAGCGTAAGTTGCGTTGTTAAATAGGTAGGTTGTCACCGTCAAATTGTATTGCGTCATTATTGAGAGTGGTAATGCACGTGTAGAGGTCTGATAAGCAGAAGGGTAAAGTCCATAGTAATTACACAAGCTTTGGGCCTGACTGGATAAGTACACGACACCTGGTTGACCTGTTGACGAGCCGGTAAAGAGGTAGGGTTGGTTGTCCAATCCTTCAAGAAAAGCACTGAGTCCATCTGAACCGACGATGTTCATTCCGTAAATACCCCAACTGTTTTGAGTGGTGCTAAGAAAACCAGTGTTTGTAACATAGTAAAAGGGCCAGCCAACTATGCTAACCCAGGTCCAATTGTATGACCTCGTAAGTTGGCCTAGGGTATAATCGTACTTTGCATATGACGTATGCGTTGAATCATATCCAAGTGGGTTAGTACTGTTGAACTGTGAGGGTATGGGAACTGCTTCACCATTGGTATTGACTATAATTGCATTTTTGAGAGATTCTCCTTCAATTGGTTTTCCATTGAGTAATTGATTGAGTTGATTCGTGTTTTGAACCAAGATTGTGGTTTTGAAGTAAGGCGATAAAAGGCTATACACTGTTTGAGCTAGACTGGAAGGAGTATAACCGGTAATCCACCAACCGTTAGTGTCACTACAGTCCAAAATGTATAGAGTTATTGGGATTCCATTTGTGGAAATTTGTTGCGGTGTGGATATGTAGGTTACGTTGGATGAGGCTTCTAAGTATGAGGAAGCATCTGAGCTTACGAGATTTGCCGCGTTAGAAATTGAAGCTACACTTGAGTATAGAGGTGCTCCGTTTGAGGCAGTGTTTACGTTGTAGATCGTGAGGTTATAGACCATGTTTGGCGGCAATGATGCCGCGAGCGCAACTTGGAGCAAGCCCCATTCAGGACTGCTACTATTTTGGAATGCTACTGAGCTCAAATCGTAACGCGAGTCGAGTTCTTGCAGAGTAGTATATGCAAGTCTATCTAATTCTACAGGGGACACTGCACTTGGAGTTGGAAGAGCAATGTAGCTAGAAGTAGCCACATATGCCGCGCCCAGAAGAAATACGACTAACAGAACTTCAACTGTGCGCATCATGTTAGCCTGCCTCCTGGTGGCCCTGTACGCTCCAAAGGGAAAGCTTTGCCTGGTAAGAAACTCCGTTGATTTGCACTTGACGTAAGTCTGTTGCAACCCACCCATGATTGAGTGGAGTTCCTCCGAATGTCATGGAAAAACCTAATGAACTAAATCCCCACGGCATCATAACGACGCCACTGTTACCAGAGTTATCATACGCTATTACAAGAATACCTGGAGTGTAAGAGCCCATCGAAATTGAAATAGGCGGATTTCCTGTACCCGAAGTAACGTTGCCATATGGATTTGAACTTCCCAGGAGGGTTTCTTGAATAGCATAGTTTTGACTTTCCAAAATGAAAGTTGTATTGTAATACAAAGTATTTGCATTAGTGGAGGTGTTGGGAACGTCGTTGCTATTTGCCAAAGTTACACTTTGAGTGGAAAGTGAATCAAGAAATGGCACAATACTTTGGGTTCCCACAGGAGAAGGCTCGTAATAACCTATACCTGTGATTCCATCAAGATAGGCATAAGCTACAAATGCGTATGTCAGATTTGGATTTAGGGAGAAATTCGAGAATGTTATAGAAACTGAGCCTACGCTATTGGTTTCTACAGTTCCTGTTTGATGAGCTATAGTTTCGAAATCGGGATAGTTCGTGTTAAGAAGCACTGGAATTAAGAGGTAGTTTACGTTAGCATATGCAAGAGGGAAACCGGTTCCAGTGGCGCTCAGCGATAAGCTTAACGGACCGGTTGAGGGTGAAGTCTGGGTTATAGAAACGTTCACCGTGGGGGTTAACGTCAGTTGGAATCCGTAAGTGCCGTTTATTCCCAGCAGCATCAATGCAGTCGAGTAATTAATCATGTCGGTGTAGGGGTAGAGCAAGTAATTGTGGGGACTTGTTGTTATTGTGCTATAGGTTAGGCCTGTTTTTTGGTAACTTATCGGAGGAGCTTCTGATGATGAATCTAGACGCATCAATGAAAAAGGACTGAGTTGATATTGAGTCAATGATGGATCCTGCAGCCCAAACGCTTCTGGTGTGCCTTGTGTTGGAATTCCAGGAGTCAACAGCATCGTATCTAAGAGGTCGCCGCACGCTTTTGCGGTTGATGTGTTACGCTGATAATCTACCGCGACGGAAAGCGTTTGGTTGAAGAGACCAATGAAGAGCAAAACTGCAGCAAATAACACCACAATCGAAATGAGATGATCTATAGATACGCCTGACACTTTTTTTCCTCCTACGTGCCAAAAGACAGCAAAATTGTGTTGTTGCTCTCTTTATCTCCGTTAATGCAAGCGCTATTTGAGTTACTCATAAATGTGGAGTTCAACCACTGAGCATTTTCTCCCAAAGTAACGGGTGTGGTAGTCGAAATCGTACTCCCTATCAAATTAAGTGTTAATTCCAAGACTTTTTCAGAGCCAGAACCAGAAACAGAGATCAAAGTCGCATTCCCAACGTAAGCATAATTTCCTATGTATGAAGGAATGCCAAGATTGTTCGTTACTGTTCCCGACGAGACGGATGGATTGTTTAAGAAGAAATAAAGCTGCTCTATTGAACTGCTTAGATGAGTGCTAGCGTCGTTTAGGGCAAGCGTATCACTGGACGTTGTCCAATAATTCATGAAAAGGCCTGCGGCGAAGGGTAATAGAAATATTTGTAAGATTAAAATTGGAATCAAAATCATGTATTCGAGGGTTATATTTGCCATGTGTCCCACCTCGTCAGCATTAAGATCCCATCCCTATTGAGACTTCTACCGTGCCGATATAAAATTCAATTGAGGCTCCATGAGGTATAATTATAGTTTCTGAAGTGTTGTCAAAGTTAAAAAATGCATTATTAAAGCCCGTAGGAGAATTGCTGACAGCTGTGGCGTTAATGCGAACTTGGGTAATAGTACTGGGTGTTAAGTTAGTCAGACTACTGCCTTTCAACGTAACAGATTGCGAAAGATACGGACTTGATCCACTAACAAGACATGGTAAATAAAACGTATAGTAGCTCACCTTTGTGACCAGGGCTGAATTGAGCACTCTAACAGTGGGAACTGCAACTATTCTCGCATAACTTCCATCCTGCATGGGGACCTTTTGCATTGCAAATACTTGGCAAACTGGCGCAGAAGCGTTCCACTGCAAAAATGAACCACTGCTGGCGGGAATTATTCTACTGAAATAGTTATTGCCTAAGCTGTAATCTCTTACTGGCATGTTGAACAGTATCATGCCGGTTGTAGAGCTGTAGAGGGTTTGCCACGAAATTCCATTGTAGATTTGGAATGTATAGTCAATAACGTTGGGCACGAATGTTACTTGCCCATAATTGGCTGTGTAATCAACTGTTTCTGTTCGTCCAATTGTCCATGCCACATTATCTATCTGCAAGCCAGTTGATTGCATGAACTGCTTACTTGCGCTAAACTCATCGCCAGCTATCTGATTAGTTAGACTGCTGTTTGCATAGGTCATAGCCACAAGAACCAATACTACAATTGCCGCTGTCATAATCACGGTGGAAATTGCTGGGCTAATTGCGTGGTTATCTTTTCGCAAGTTTTCTCGGGCTTGACTAGGCAAGGTTTTTGCTCCTGCTAAATTTTTATGAACATCGGTATGAGTTTCGCAGCTAAACAGGCGATTACAACAAGGATGGCTGAATGTTTGAATCCCGAGGAGATTGATTCCTCACTTATTTTTCCTGCTACAATTCCAATGATATAACTGTTGAAGATAACTGCGGTCATGAATATCGTTTGCATCATGCCTTTGCTTGCTGCAGATGCCGCGCTTGAGACGGTTGAGCTTGTTACGCCGAAGCCTGTCGTAAAACTCATCATCATGACAGTTGTTGCCACAAGCAAAATTGATGCTAAATAGGGCATCATCACGTAGGGACGAACGGACATTTTCTTTTCTTTATCCACTTCCGCCGTCAAACTGTTAAAGCGGGCCAAAGATTCAATCATTGCGATGGTGCCGCCGCCAACATCTATGGTTTCAACTAGAAGAAACATTACTATTTGTACCATCCAACTGCGCGTGCGATGAAGAAAATCCATCATGACCTTTTTGAGTGGAATACCCCAAGAAATATCGGAGCTGATTTTACGAAGTTCTTTGGTAAAGGCACCGTAGTCTCGTATGGACAAGCTTTCGATGCATTTTTCTGGTGACAAACCTGTTTTTCGCACTTCCGTCAGATCTCTGAGAAAAGTTGTGACTCCTTCTTCCATGCTGCTCTTGGTTTTGCTCAATTTCATGTCCACTATGGCTGCAGGCGCAACAGTAATAAACAAGGCAACAGACAAAGCTATGGACAAATCAAGGCCCCAAGCTTGCAATGTGCTGAAGATGGGAAGCTGGATTGTTCCCATGAAGTTTGTGAGCAGTAAGAATACGATTATGCCTATTACGCTACATATCCCGAACACTTTGTAGGGACGCATTTCCACTATCGGCGTTTTCGGCTGCATGCTGTGAGCTAGATAGACGAATACGACTGCAAGCAGTGGCGAGAAAAGGTAAGTGTACATTAGTATGCCCGAGTACGTGGATAAGTTGGTGCCTGTGCTGGCCGTCGTTTGAATTTGCTGTACAGCAAAGAGTATGTAAAAACAAAGCGACATCATGACCATAACGATGATGAAGGTTTCAAGTAGCATTCCAAGGCGTTCAGCCGCGGCTTTAACTCGGAGCGCACGGTTTTTGAATATGTCCTCTGCTTTTCGCTCAAGGAAATGTCCGATATCGCCGCCGATTATAACAGTTGAAGCGTAACCGCCAAGAAAGTCTTTGAATGTGTCTAACGGCACTTTTTTTGCAGCCCCTTCAAGAGCTGTTAGCGGGTCGACACCAAATACTTCAACGTCTTTCATTATATCTCTGGCTTCTTTACGCATTGCGGGCATAAGGTCTACTTCTGATAGGCGCTTGAAGCTACTGTATGGTGCAATGCCGCCGGCTGCCATGACGCTAATGTATGCTGCCGCAAAAGGTATTTCACGCTCCAAGCCTGTTGCTCGGTCGCTGGCGTTATTGTTGGGAACAACTAAGAACCCAGCGACTACAAAAAGCGGAAGCGGTACCAAAATAAGCAGCGGTATAAATCGAGTGAGCAAAACAATCACTATAGCCAGCACTGACACGGGAAGAGTCAGCATGGCGGTGAAGAACATCATTGAAATGTAAGTTTCAGGGTAAATTTTTACCCGTCCCTTTTCCAAGGGACTTTTAATGTGGAAAACATTTTTCAAAAAATACGGTGCAATACGCCCGAAAAGACGATAGGATAGAGCTTCAAACTTCTCTAGAAGCGGCAACTGTTTTTACCTCCTCGTTTTCGCGGATTTTTTGATAGAATTCTTTTGGTCTTGCATAGTATTCTGCAATTATTGATGCTACTTCTTTGTAGCTCCTGATTTTTTGTTGCCGCATCCAGTGCAGAACATTACTGCGTCTTTTCATTTCTTCGAGTAAGTCTTGTGTTGTCACTCCCAACCGTTTGGAACAGGATGATAACAATGCGCTATTTTCCGGAGATGCTATTTGTTGATCGGTGTTTGGATCCCATCGGAAGATATTTAGATAATTTTCATAGCTGGCAATTTCGTTAGTGGAAAGTATGCGCCTGTAAGCCTTTTTTACGCCGTTCTTGACAATGTGCACTCGCTGCACGGATATGACAACGTTCATTAATGGAATGTACGCTGGCGAAATCTCCATAGGCTTCTGGGTTAACCGTTTTACTGCTGAATCCAAGTTTTCAGCGTGCATGGTGCACATGCCGCCGTGACCTGTGGCTAAGGCTTGGAAGAGAACGTATGCTTCTTGACCTCTCACCTCTCCTACGATTAACATGTCAGGGCGGTGACGCATAGAAGCTTTAACAAGGTCAAAGAGGGGTACTTCACCAACGGTGCTTCCGCCTAAACCGTAGCTTTGACGTGAAATGAGTGAAACCCAGTTTTCAGCGGACAGATTTAACTCGGCGGTTTCTTCTATTGTGATGATTTTGCTTCCTGGCTTAATTAGGCAGGCTAAAGCGTTTAGTGCGGTGGTTTTGCCTGCTGCTGTTCCACCGAGAATCATGATGGACGAGCGGTTTTCTAGGCAAATCCATAGGTAAGCTGCCAGTTCTTCAGTGAATGTGCCTGTGTTGATTAAATCTATTATTGAGTAGGGGTCGTCTCGGAACTTTCGGATTGTGAAAGCTGTTCCGAAAGGTGTGATTTCTCGCCTGTAAAGCACAGCTAATCTGTGTTTGCCGGGGAGGGAAGCGTCAACTATGGGGAAGGCGGAGCTGACGTGTTTCCCAGCCATGTGAACAAGTTTAACTACCATGTTGTCGAGGACTTCATCGCTTTCAAATTGGACGTTGGTTTCTATGCTTTCGAAGTTTCGGTGCCAAATGTAAACTGGCCTGTTTACTCCGTCGCATGAAATATCTTCTATGTTTGGATCGCGCATTAATGAATCGATTTTGCCAAAGCCGACGAGATCACGTTCTGCGTGGTAGATGATTTTGTACCATGAAACATCGGGTAACCAGCCGAGGCTAATGCGGTATTTGTCTACTATTTTTTTTGCTTCTTGAGCGAAGAATTGTCTTGGGTCCTTTATTTGCTCTTTTGGTGACTCGATTTCGGCGAGCAGTATTTCTAGGATGCGGTTGTATATGCCTCGTTCCAGTGGGTCAAGCTGTAGCTCATCAAGAACATACTTGTATTCGCCCGTTTTGGGGTCTTGAACTATTACCACCTGGGAGAACGGCTCGTACAAGGGGTATTTGTCGGCTATTTTGATCCCTTTTGGTAAGGATTTCACTGCTGAGGGAACTTCTGGCTCAGGCGTTTTCTTTTTAAAACCTAGATTGATTTTTGGAAGTTTAAATCTTTTATTACTGCTTGGTTTACTTTCTGTTGATGTTTTGTTTTCTGTGGTTTTTTTGCTCGGTGTTTTGTTTGCGTTTCGAGGGTGCCGTAGCTTGGCGAAGGATTCTTCGAGTTTTTGTTTGAGGCTTTGTTTTGGCATTATTGGTCGTATTTAGGATTCTTTTTAACGACTATTAAGTATTATGTATTACGAATTGGTATTATTGATCTGCTGAACACAACTACAACAAGCAAGTAACCGTCAACCAAAAAGCATCAGGCTATCAAAACTATTTTAAACCAATAAAACATGTCATACACAGTAGCCTCAAAGGAAGTAAAATGACTTGAATCAAACCTTAAAAATCATTAACCAAGCAAAGAAAGAAGGCAGAAAAGCGCTTCTTGAACCAGAAGCCAAAACCATCTGCATGGAATACGGTATACCCGTCACCAAATTCAAAGTAGCATTAAACGAAAGCGAAGCTGCAAAATACGCTGACGAAATCGGGTACCCAGTTGTGTTAAAGATTGTTTCACCAGACATAATCCACAAATCCGACGCTGGAGCTGTCATCATTGACTTGAAAAACCCAGCCGAAGTCGCCGACGCCTACCAAAAAATCTTGGAAAACGTTAAAAAATACAATGCCAACGCAAAAATCGTGGGTATTTTGGTGCAGGAAATGGCGCCGCAATCAACCGAAACTATCGTTGGAGCCATTAAAGACCCTCAGTTTGGACAAACAGTAATGTTCGGTTTAGGCGGGATATTTGTTGAAATCCTCAAAGATGTAAGCTTCAGAATTGCGCCCATAACTCCGGATGATGCGAAGGATATGATTACTGAACTTAAGGCTTATCCGCTTCTGAAGGGTTACAGGAACACGCCGCCTGCAGACATCGACGCCCTAGTAAACATACTGTGCAACACTTCACGCCTCGTCATGGATCATCCTGAAATCAAAGAGCTAGACCTGAACCCAGTGATAGCTTACCAGAAAGGCGCAAAAACAGTCGACGCAAGAATAATACTGGAATAATCCTTACTGTTTAATCAATTAAGGAAAAATTAAACTTTTTTCTATATATTCACTGATGAATAACTATAATAGATTCAAACTCCTCTTCTCGAAACGATAGAAAATGAGTCAAATTTCCCAATCCGACGACAATTTAAACTTAAACATTAACAAAATAGTCAACGATGCCTTAAGAGTCTTCTTCAAAGACGCCGTGAGAATTGCCCTCACCAGCCCTTCTCAATCGGTTTTCTTTTTGCGAACACTCAGGTGGCAAAATAAAGCGGCTAAAACAAGGCAGAAGCTGGAGGGCGAAGGACTGCATGTTCCACCCATCTTAGTCATAAGCGTAACCAGCAAATGTAACCTGCATTGTGAAGGCTGCTATCACCAAGCATTAAGAAGCAAACCTGATGCTGAAATGAGCGACGAACGCCTTGAGAGATTAGTGGATGAGGCAAAAGAACTCGGCATATCTTTCATTGTGCTTGCAGGCGGAGAACCCCTCATGCGCGCAAACATACTGGATCTTTCTAAGAAAACGCCTGAAATAATGTTTATGATGTTTACAAACGGGTTACTGCTAAACGAGCAGGTACTTGAGCAGATATCGTCAAACAAAAACATTGTTCCGCTCTTAAGCTTGGAAGGTTACCAAATTGACACTGACGGCAGACGAGGCACAGGAGTATACAATCAACTGCTCAAGTCAATTGGCAAACTAAAAAACAGGGGTCTCTTCTGGGGAACAACCTTGACCATGACGAGAACCAACTTTGCTGAAGTCACCGATGAAGCCTTCATACGGCAACTGGTCGATTCAGGATGCAAACTCTTCATGATGGTTGAGTACACACCTGTAATTGCTGGAACAGAAGATTGGGTCCTTTCGGAAGAACAAAAATCAAAAGTGATAGCTATCCGCAATGGCTTCCGTAAAAAGTTCCCAGCAATGTTCATTGCCTTACCCTGGGATGAGGATGAAATAGGCGGATGCCTCTCAGCTGGACGCGGATTCATACATGTTAGCTCAGAAGGAAACGTTGAACCGTGCCCATTCATCGCTTACTCAGACACCAACCTCAAAAATATGCCGCTTAAGGAAGCGTTGCAATCAAAAATGCTCAAGACCATACGAGAAAACCACGCGGAGCTTAAAGAAATACACGGTTGCGCTCTTTGGGAAAAACGAGAATGGGTTGAATCACTCGCCAAAAACAAGCAATAATACACAAACCGGTTCCGTTAAGTTGGGATTATGGCTTAGTAGGGTATTTGTCTGTGTGCACAAGCCTACCCCGGTCTACTATATGATCCTATTAGACGCCAAACATGATTCAACATACTTCAACATAGAAAGAAGACACGCACTTTTCTATGCAGAACGGTGCTTTTTAACATAGAAAACTGCTGGTTTTTACTATATTTCAAGTTCGTTTAGAATGAAAATTATGGCAGTTCTTCTGCACCAATTTTAAAATGGATTTGGCTATTATTTTTTTGTTAGTTCTTCTAGGATTTCTTTGGCTCGGTCAACGCGTACTTTGCGTTCCTTAACCATCTGCGCCGCTACCTTGTCAACCATGTCGTCTTTTGCGCCCGCCGTGATTGCGATGTTTCTTGCGTGCAGAGACATGTGTCCGCGCTGGATTCCTTCGTTTGCCAGTGCTCGTAGGGCACCAAGATTTTGTGCTAAGCCCACAGCGGCTAAGACTTCGGCGAATTCGTTGGCTGATTTGACATTTAAGATTTTCATGGCGATTCTTGCTGTCGGATGGGTTTTTACTGCTCCGCCGATTAAGCCTACAGCCATCGGCAGCTCGATTGAGCCTTCTAAGTCGCCGTTTTTGTTTTTTGTCCATTTTGATATAGAAGTATAAGGTCCTTTTAACGCGGCGTAAGCGTGTGCTCCGGCCTCGATGGCGCGGTGGTCATTTCCAGTTGCAAGAACCACGGCTATTATGCCGTTCAGGGCGCCTTTGTTGTGCGTTGCTGCGCGGTACGGGTCAGCTTCTGCAAAAGCCGAGGCGTAAGCGATGCCGTCCACGACTGCTTCTCCGCCTAGTGATTCTTTGGGCACGGTGCACCATGCTTTCGCCAATCGTTTCGTAGCTAAGTTGGAGATGATGCGTAAATAAACATGACCGCCCGTAAGCTGCTCAATTAGCGGCGCCACTGCTTCAGCCATAGTGTTAACAGCGTTTGCGCCCATGGCATCTCTGCAATCAACGTACAACTCTACAATCAACATCTGCCCCAACGACGTGTCGATGATTTTAGCGTCCAAGTCTTTTGCTCCCCCGCCGAAAGAGTTCAAAACCGGATCTTGGTCATTCGCCTTCTTAAGAACATCAGCTTTAGCATCTAAAACCTGCTTCTTAGCCGCTTCAGCATCCTTAATGCCGACAACTTGGACTTGCCCAATCATAATAGGTGCTGTGCTGCTAGTGTGAAATCCTCCGCCGTCGCGAACCATTTTAGCCGCGTAGCTGGCAGCGGCAATCACGCTTGGCTCTTCAGTCGCCATAGGAATCAAATAGTCTTTACCGTTAATTTGGAAGTTACCTGCGATGCCCAACGGTTCAGGAAAAACGCCGATAACGTTCTCCACCATGTGGTCAACCACGTCAATGGGCAAAGAACCAGTGTCCTCAAGTAACCGGACTTCCTCGTCGGTTAAACCTGCGAAAGCTTTAACGATTGCTAACCGCTCTTTCGGCGAAAGCTTATAGAAGCCTGAAATAACAGATGACTTGCTCATTCCCTTCATTCCTTTGCTCTCTTGTAAGTTGAGAGAGAGTAGTTTGATTTTCCGCTTTTAAGCTTTAACCAACCCTCAGCCAAAACTTAACGCTACAGCGTAGTTTGCCCAGGAGTTCTCGGCATAGCAACGGCGGAAACGCCTAAGCGCTTGCGGATTTCCTTAGCCAAAACCGCGCCGTGGCTCACTCGATAATTGTCTGTTATAACTTTTTTTGCTCTTGAACGCTTAACATACTCTATTAAACCGTCAAAATCTGAATGGTCACTTAACGCAACTAAATATTCCCTATCGCCAATCTGCCTGCAAGGCGAATTGAATTCCCAACCGCTAACACAGATACGCGCATTATTCAAACCCACATACCCGCGAGAATTCATGTGGTAAAAGGCGACGCACGGAAGGTTCCCACCCAAAAGTTCGCGGCCATCCGCATCTGTAGAAAGCGACAAGCAACCCAGCTGCATACCGTGTTGCTCGCAAACTTTCGTAACCTGATAAACCCGCTCCGGCATAACAAACGGCACAGCGACGTCCGCGTTTCTTAGAAGCTGCATGATTTCTTGCAGTTTGCCATGATACCCGAAAACGTAGACGGCGCCGCCACGCAAACGTTTCTCAATCATTGCAACTAAAAGTTCACGCACATCCACACCAAAAGAGCGCCTGCATGATGGACTCCCATAAGTTGCCTCAACAACCAAAACATCACATTCAACAACGGGAGTGTCATCAATCCTGAAGTCGCCAGAGTAAGCAACCCGCATTCCGCCAGCATCCTCAACTAACACCTGCGCTGCACCCAAAATATGGTCTGCCTTTACAAGCGTAATCTGCTCTTCACCATACCTGACGGTTTTGCCGTACTCCAGTGTCTCGATTACTGCGTCTCGAAGTTTCAGCGAGTCGTCAAGTGTCTCCGCAAGGTCTCTGGTGGCCTTAGTCATCAAAACTTTCTCACAGCACTTCAAGCTTTTTCGTAAACCGCCAAGATGGTCTGCGTGCGCATGAGTTACAATCCGCAAAGGCATATGCTCGTCAAAAGCGTCGCAGGCAACGCTGTCGCCTAACAGAACTGCGCCGTTTTTCGTTACTTTAGCCCTTGCAGTCAAGTTTTACTCCTTCTTGCCTATGCGGTTTTTTCTGCAAGCCACTCAATGAGTTGGCTTGGATTATCAGTTTCAATCGTTACTCGTATGGGACCTAAGGGTGATTCCGCTGTTTCTTCAGAAAAGGAAATGTGCCCAGCAAACGCCACTTGCTTGTTTAAGCAAAAACTAATAGTGTTCCCTCTTACGCTGTGAAAGAGCGCTTTTCTGGCGGCATCACGAATCCTGTCAGTGCGCAGTATACTGCGTAGTTTAACAAGAGAATCCTGCCCCTTAGCTTCAGCCGTTAAGATGCTTGCTTTACCTGAAGCCTTGATTGTTATGGAAGCGTCGCCTAAAACGTTGCCTACAGCCGTTTTTACCTTATCTTCGCTTTCAGTTGGGTTAATTTCAGCTTCAACCTGAACAGTTACTTCAACCATTTTTCCTCAATCCTCCGCAAAGCCTCCACAATTTTAGGCTTAATCTCCTCAACACTATTATCGTTAACTATCATCTGCTCAGCCATCGCTATAACATTTCCCAAGCCAACGCTAAGCTCCCGCATGTCACGGTCACGGAAAACTTCCCATCCGCTTGGGTCATCGCTTCGGCGGCGATTGAAAAGGCGGTTAAACCTTGTTTCAGGAGAAGCATGCACAGCGACAAGGCTGAACTTGGCAAAATGCGTTTTAAAAGCTTCAACTTCATAGAGACTTCGCAACCCGTCAACAAGAACTTTACTGACTGCTTGTGCTTCTATTTTGGGAATGCACTTCTGAGCGACCACGGTGTTTCCGCCGTCTGCTCGTAATTGAAGCATAACTTTTCCAACGTTCTGCGGAGTTAACTCTAAGCCACGCTTCGTCGTTTCCTCCCTAATCACGTCGCCCATAACCACTATGGCGTAGCCGAGTTCGCGTGCAGTTACAACGACCAAGGATTTCCCTGACCCAGGCATCCCTGCTAAACCTACAACTAGTTTGTCCGCGTTCATAGTGTACCCTTTTTTGTTTTATAGCGGTAACTTCCATTAAAAAGTATCCATAGGCTGACCATAAGCTGAGTATCAATTAACCGCAGTACAGCCCATTTGAAGCATATTGAACCTGTGTGAAAACTAATTCCAATTTCAGAAAATTGCTAAGTAAAAACCAGAGAGCTAAAGCACCCCCAAAAAAATATTTAACGGTAAATTTTGTTTCAAGGGGTAGAAAGGGAGAAGCTTAGATTTCTTCTTGTGGTAGCCCAATCTTTCGCAAGTAATCTTTAGCGTATTTAGGGTTGTAAGCTAGCATTTCTTTGCTTCTCAGCAGTCTTCTCTCAAGCCTGTCTAATGCCACTCTGAAAGTTGGTTCAACGCCCCATCCTTCGCTGGCGCTAAAGAAAGTTCCCTTCGCCGTCCTAAACTGCAAGCGGCAATGAATCAGCGGTGTTCCCCTTAGGCTTGTGTTGCCATGGCTTTTCATGTAGACAAAGAGTGTTCCTAACTGGAAAGCGTCTTGATACTTATGCGTGAAGGAATCGAATTCTTCCATCATGAATCCTTGTTGATCAGGACTTACTTCTATGTCTTTAACGCCGAACTGCACTGACAATTTCTTCTCAACAACTTCTAACTGGGAAATTGGCTCAAGAAAATCCCGCTTCGTTACGATGCCGACCAGTCGCTCGTTTGAAACAACTGCTAGACAGGAAATATCACGATCATGCATTATCTTCTCCGTGACGCGCAGGCTCGTTTGAGGCTCAACCGTAATTGCTGGTCTAGCCATTATGCCTTTAGCTGGAACGCTTAAAGTTTCAATTTTCTCTCCAACAATATCTCCGGTTGTTTGACGCCTCTGCGGCCAATAAATATTCTCCAAAATATCTTGAATGCTGATCATGCCTACAAGTTTGCCGCTGTCCATGACTGGAACATGAGAAATACCGTACTCCCTCATTAAACTAAGAACTGCTCCCACAGAACGATCTGCCTCGATAGTGTGAGGCGCACGCGTCATGATTTTCTCTATCGCAATGTTACCCCACTCTTGAAGAACAGCCGCATGAATAATATTCTCATCAGTAACAAACCCCAACAGCTTATTCTTTTCAAAAACTGGAAGCTGCCTCATCTCACTCTCAATCATCAACTTAGCCATTTTACTGAGAGAAAAATCAACATTAACCGGCGGCGCAACCTTCATCAAGCTTTTGACCTTGGTCGCAGTAGAATCAAGTCTTGACCTTAAAATCGAGCGCCGAGTAATCACCCCCTCATACTTGCCCTTATCATTTAAAACAGCTAAAACCGGAGGCATACCTGTTTCAAATGCTTCTAAACACCGAGACAATGTATCACTTTCCTGAACAGAGTTAAACTTATTTGAATAGACATCTTTAGCAAAAATTAAGCTTGCCATAATAATCCCTTCTCACCTAAATAGTAAAAGTAGAATATAAACAATAATTTTTATTTTATTTTCACTTAGCACTCCATTGCTCTAAAAAATCATTTCATCACTTGATTTTTAAGCATTTTAGCCTTCAGTGCTATTTATGCTCGACTTAACGAGACCTTGTGATGCTTGTGGAAGAACACCTATAGGTGGTGGAGCGCATTGTCCAAAATGCAATATTTACTTCTGCTTCACATGTACGGTTGAACAAATCTATCCGCAAAACAAATTTCCGCTTAAATGTCCAATGTGTGGCAGAAAGTTTAAGTAAACAATCAAGAAACAAAGCAAAGAGAAAAAGTGACGCCTATAATTTTTTTTAGCTTTTAATCATTGTTGTTTCATGAAGAAACCTATAGGTATACTCAAATAAGCAGGTCACCAATCAGTAAACCAAAGGTTGAATTTATCTTGAGAAATAAAGGAAACAAGTTTTACCAAAACACTCACGGAGTCATTTTTAGAACAAAGACAAATATTAAACGGGGAAAGAAGAAGATTGCGTTAATTAAAGAAACGCGAAACCTTAGAGCCCAATTGAATCCGCGTTCTTAGAGGACATTTCAGGGAAATGGTCTATTATTCCATCGGTGATGTCCTATGTGCGGTGGCAAACTTATGATTCCTTAAACTAGCAGGGCGCGTTTTCATTGATGATAAGTCTTAAATCTGCATAGCATACAAAAGTAGAATTGAGGCTAATTAAACGAATAGTAAAATAGTGATGGGGACTGTAATCGGCTTAATCGTTGGGTTAGTGTTGGGTGTTTTTATCGGGGTTATGTTCATATCGCCAAGTGCTGGAACACACAATCAAGTGCGGGTTTCAGGTACAATTGAAGAAACAGGAATTAACTCGATAGAATTCACAAACTTAAACGAAACAATAAGTTCGAGTGCTCTTATCGTGAATGGTGTTTATAGTATTTTGCTTGTGGGTCGGCAGTCTTATACTGTTGACCTCATTAGTCAATACGGCGGCATAGCCAATACTTATTCGCTGTATGTTCCATCAGGTGTAACGACTTTTCACGCAGACTTTTGAAATCTTCCGCACAGAACATCCTTTAGCCAAGTTTTCATAGAGATAAGTCTTAAATCTGAATAACATAAAAAAAAGACTATAGTGAGAGGCTGGCATTGTGGAAGAGGAAGAAAAGTTTTCCAAAGAACACCCATTGAAAATAAAGGATACTGATATATTTCTTCATGGAACTAGCTCAAAAAAGTATTCGGCTATTCAATCTAAAGGTTTCATGTTGGGAGGCATTCCAGAAAGAAATTATCCTATATCAGGAAAGGTATTTGTTTTGAAAAATATGTTAAGAGTAACAAGATTAATGTCTATGTTGTTATACCGACGATAGCAGACTATTGCAGTATTACATGTCGAAATGACCAGAGTTTAGAAGGTGTAATATTGCAAATAAAAGGCAGAGAATTAAAAAAGTTAGGCTGTCCGATTTATGTTGATTGGAATAAACCTTACGCACGCATTAGGAATTCAGAGGGAATACCTATTGATGTGGATACAAATACAAAATATAAACTCCTTTCTATAATAATTGTAGATCGTGATATTCCTCTTAAATATCTAAAAGTTGTGAAAAAACTGCCTTTCAAACCAATCGGCGTTCCTCTGTCCAAAGCAGAAATTAAGGACTTTTTCAGCCAATAAATTGCTGTGATGAGGATTTAAATGTAACTTTAAACTGATACTGCTAACTTATTTGTCACGGGGGTCATTCACTGAATGCCCTCTCTGATTACTATATTGATATTATTTATATTCTCTGCCATAGTTATAAGATTCTTAACAAAGTGTAAGCAAGGTATGCCATTGTCTAAAGTTGTAGAAGCGCTCGTTATTCTTGCAACGTTTATTACCATAGTTTGGGGCATATTGGCCATTATTAACGATTATATTATTCCCCATATTGCGTTTCTTTCAGCAATCCCGCCTTATGGAGAATGGGCTATTCTTGGGTTTCTAGTTTTAATCACCATAATTTTCGTTCTAATATTTAATAGAACTAAAAGCAGACAAAGTAACGACCAAAAGAAAAAACCGACTACCTCTGATTCATTACTTAATAATATTGACCCTCAGCTTTGGTATATTGAAATTTACTATTCAGATAAGCGGGATTCACCAGATACTAAAGAGCCTAAGCGCCCATATTATGTAGTTAACAGAAAAAGCAATCAAGCCTATTGGGTATCTGACTTGATTTACAAGCATGTTCAGCAACACAAATTTTGTTACTTTACTTATGACAACGAAACTAAACTCAAAGCATATTTGAAAAGCCAAGGTATTACTATTAATGATAGAGCGCCTTCTGATGAAGAACTTAGATTATGGTTTAGAACTGACGGTTCATTGTACGTAATGAGCGAAATGCCACAGGAACTCTTACATAAATACAAGGAAAATAAGAGAAAGCTTCAGGATTTCAAACTCATTTTGGTTTTTACTTATGGCCGTAAGCAAATATATCCACCCAACCGTAGATTATTGGTAAAAATTTCTACGAACGAAGTTTTTGACGCGCCTCAATACGACCTAGCTTTAATTGAGAATCAATTACTTAATAACGAGAATTTTAGTCGCTTTCAGTTTGAACCCTATAAAATATTTTGTTGGCGTAATGGTTGGAAATATAGACGTTGGCGTTATCCATTAGAGAATGAGTTAACTTAAGAATGATTAAGTCTTTACACAAACTTTATATATTAAGTATGGCTTATGGGATATACATAAGTAAGTGATAAGCTATGAACTGTAAATATTGCGACTCAGAAAAAGTCGTTAAGAATGGTTCAATAAAAGGACAACAAGTTTACAAGTGTAAAGACTGTGGTCACAGATTCACGGAAGGCTCAGACTTTCCAAAAATGAGAACCGAAAGTCACATCATCTCTTCAAGCATTGACTTTTACTTTGAAGGGTTAAGCATACGGAAGATTTCTACCCAGATTGAGAAGCTTTACGGAGTTCACGTTAGCAATGTTTCAATCTGGAAATGGATAATGAAATATTCCAGCTTAGTTTCTAAATACGTCGAAACTCTTTCACCTCAAGTTTTAGGGATTTATCACATTGATGAGACAGCTATAAAATGCTCTGGGGTTCAAAAATGGTTCTGGGAAATGATTGATGAGCAAACAAGGTTTTTAGTGGCTGGGCATTTATCAGGTTCACGTACAACAGAAGAGGCTTTAGCAGTTTTTGAGAAAAGCCTCAAAGTAGCAAAGAGAAAACCAGTTTCAATTTATTGCGATGGTTTACCCGCTTACGTTGATGCTTATAACAAGCTTTACCGCACTATGAAAAAGGAAGGCAGACCAGAACTAATCAGAAGCGTAGGAATACGAAACGTTCATAACCAGAATAGAATTGAAAGAGTTCATAGCACATTAAAAGACAGATTGAAACCAACCAGAGGTTTGAAAGGTGAAGAAACAGTTAGAACCCTATTGGAAGGTTGGGTAGTTCACTATAATTATGTTCGTAAGCATCAAACTTTGAAAATGACTCCCGCTCAAGCTTCTGGATTAAACGTTAAAAATGATTGGCACAACCTTGTTAAGGATGCTACTAAGGAAGAAGCAACTAAGAAGTATCAACCACCCCCACAACAACTAATAGAGGTCAGAGCCAAATGAAGAAAGTTCTCGTTAGCCTTCCAGAAGGTATTTTTAATCAAATTCATAGTTTGAAAGGTTCTCTCGGCGAAAGTGACAGTGAAGTTATTCGCACTATGGTTATCAGTTTCTTAAGCGAAAAAGGATACTTAGCAAAGAAGGAAGAACCATGAGCAAAAACAAGAAGAACGAAATAAAAGAAGTCAAACAAGAAATTGAAATTTTAGACCACATGCTTGATGCTCTTGTGGAAACTTTGGAAGAAAAAGGCATCATGACCACAGAAGAATGGGAACAGAAAATTAAGGCAAAGATTGAGCATGTTGCGAAAACTCAGCAAAGTTTCAGAGAAATAGAGGAATAGAAAATGAGTGTTGATCCAATTATAACAAGCGCAATAATTGGTCTAGCTGGAGTTATCGGAGGTTATGCGGTTCAAAATTATTTCTCCAGAAAAGCTGACAGAGAAATGGAAAGATTCAAACTCAAACGTGAAAAGTATGACGATTTGATGAAACAGATAGTTACCGAAATTCATTTAGTTCAAACAAAAGGTGGATCAACTTCTGATGAGCTTAAAGAAAAAATGGATATGGTTTCAAACACTTTATGGCTTTATGCGTCAGATGATGTAATGCGATATTTAACTGGTTATTTGGGTGGTGCAACTGACAAGGGTGCTGATATTTCGTTTAGGAAACTCATCTGGGCTATGAGAAAAGACTTGATGAACACAAAAATAGCCGAGGCAGAGGTAACATGGTTCAGAGCAACATGACAAATAAGTTAGCAGTATCCTTTAAACTAATTAGTAAAACCTATTTATTAAGCAAGTTAAGTAGAATTTAAACATTGCAAAGTAGCCAAGATGCCAAGTAAGCAATGGGTGATTCCTTATTAGAGCAAAAATATTTGCAATAATTTCTACAAAGAACCCGGCGTTTTCTAACCGGCAGCGCTTTCGCAACAGATATCGATAAATAAAATTTTCTATAAAGAAACATGAATTGTTCTATATCAAACGATAACAAAATCAACCATAAAATCAAAAAAAATACAGAAAAAACATTTAATGTTAGATAAAAATAGAACAATTGATAGATAAAAATAGAACAATTTATCCTTACACCTTAAAATATGACAATTCAAACATTAATTAGTTGAGGAATAATCCTCACGCTAGTTTTATCAAGCTAAACAGCTTTTTCTAATCCGCTTCTATCATGGAGGGATGTTTTCTAGTTATGCTTCTGAACCAAAAAGAATTCGTTGAAAAAATAAAAACAGAATGGAAAAAACTCTGGCGCGAAAGATTCGACGACAAAGTTAGGGCTGAAGGCATAGCGCTCAACGACTACGATCAATTGTTCATCGACAAGGGCACAATAATCCATGCAACAAGAGACTTCAAAGCCTTAAACTTTAAAGAAATCCTGGAAGAACACGAAATCCTAAACGCAGAAAGATACATCACTCCTGACCCACATGTTGGCGGATGGACAAAATTTGTTAAAACTAACATTACCAGCCAGAAATTGCAAAGAAAAAGGTTAGCTCAACTACCTTTTGAAGAAAGGACAGAAAAGCAGCAGTTAAAGAAAAAAGGCAGGGGCTGGCTGCACCTCTAAAGTTTAAAATTTTCTATTTTGATATTTTTAGGGGAAATCAGTCGTGGGTAATTATAGAGATAGACTTGACATAATAGCTGACATTCTTAATATTGCAAGTCAAGACGCTAAAAAAACCCAGATAATGTACCAAGCAAATTTAAGCTACAAGGTCTTGCAGCGTTATCTAACCGAAACTATTGAGGCATCGCTTGTAACATTCCAAAACCAAAATCAAAGGTATAAATTAACCTATAAAGGCCAAGAGTATATAGATGCTTACAAGGAATACGCTCGATGCACCAGAAACATGGAAAAACACCTATATGATTTTTCAATAAAAAAGAAAGTTTTAGAAAACTTGTGCCCCGTCAAAGAATTCCTATCACATTCATCACAATAAACAGTAAACGTCTCGTTTTTGGCGGTTTAAAGGTTGATTAAAGGCGTAAAGACTCTCGTCATAGCCGTTATAATTCTCTTTATAACTACTGCATTGTTTGCTTCTCCCGTTTTTGCCCAAAATAGTGCTCAATCAGCGATAATGTCAGCACAAAACAACTTCAAAACCTGTTACGTGGCAGCTAAACAAGCGCAGGCTGCAGGAGCAAACGTAGATTCTTTAATGGTTACTCTTAACGATGCGGCTGGATTGCTGTCTGAAGCTCAATTAGCTTACGCAAGTAACGATTATAATTCAGCCTATACTTATGCGACCCAAAGCCAAGCCAAGCTCAACGGCTTTATTTCCCAAGCCGCAGCTCTACAGCAAAATGCCAACAATAATGATAATCAAAATTTCATAATTACTATTTCGTCGATAATAGGTTCTGTAGCTATCTTATGCGTAGGCATAGCTGCTTGGGTTATTTTGAGTCGAAAACAGAGGAAGACTTGAATGGCTCTCCAACAGTATAAAACACTTTTACTTGTTGTCACTGTTGTTTTAGCTTTATTTGCTGCTTCACCCGCTATCCAGCAGCTTGTGGTAGTTCCGCAAACCACTTATCTCACCGAATTATCGATATTCGGTGCTTACAACAATGCCACTTATCCCTATAACATTACAGTCGGGCAAAACTACCCCTTGTACCTTAACGTTGACAACCATTTAGGATCCTGCGCTTACTACCTTATCGAAGTCAAATTCCGTAACCAAACACAATCAGCACCAGACAGTTTCAATGGTGCCAACAGTGATCTGCCATCTTTAGGTAATATCTCATTTTGCGTAGCCAACAACGAAGCATTGGAATTACCAATCAACATCTCCTTCCAGTACCAACTTAACGGGAACAACATCAATCAACTTAACATGCAAAACATCATCCTTAACGGTTTCTCATTAAGCCTCAGCCCAACAACAACCATAGCCTGGGATTCCCAAAGACTGGGATACTACGGAAACGTGTTCTTTGAATTATGGATTTTCAACGACACAGCTAACGCTTTCCAGTATAATCAACGCTATGTAAGCCTATGGCTAAACATGACCACATAAATTGGCACTCACCAATTTTTTTTAAAAGAAATCTGAAGAGGCTTAATTTTGGTTTTGACATCTGACGTGATTTTAGCGGTAGGAGCACACCCCGACGACATAGAACTAGGCTGCGGAGGAACCATTAAAGCTGCCTCTAAACTTGGAAAAAAAGTGATAGCTATTTTTCTGTCTAAGGGAGAACAAAGCGGAAACCCAGAGGTAAGACTTAAGGAAAGTATTGAAGCATTATCCTTGCTTGGCGTAAAAGAAGTATATTTCGGAGATTTCCCAGACACTGGGATTCCTTGCTCAAAGCAATCAATCGATTTCCTAGAAGCCTTTTTCGCCGCAAACAAACCTGAGACAATATTGACCCATACAGTGAACGATACGCATCAAGATCACCGCCAAGTCGGTTGGGCATCCATGTCTGCCTTTAGAAATGCCCAAAAAATACTAGCTTATGAAACTCCCAGAGTTACCTCAGCCTTTTCCCCCACCTACTTTGTTGACATAACCAACTGCGTAAAGGATAAATGGTCAGCATTGAAATGCCATTTTTCACAGAAAACAAAAAGATACATAACATACGAGTCAATGGTCAACTTAGCATCTTTTAGGGGAAGCCAAGTTAGTCTTCCAGCCGCTGAAGCTTTTGAAGTGGTCAGATATGTGGAAAAAACAAAAGTGCTCCCATAGGTTGTTTTTATCAAATGATTGTTGCTGGGCATCAGCCAAACTATTTGCCTTGGCTCGGCTTTTTCGATAAAATACGACGTTCAGACCTTTTTATAATCGAAGATAACGTGCAATTTGAGCGCCAAGGATTTACCAACAGAAATAAAGTTATGACGGCTGATGGCGTAAGATGGCTTAGTGTACCCGTAGAACATGCTAACAAGCCATTGTTAATCAACGAGGTTAAAATAGCCAATAAAGCAGAACCACAGTGGGGAAGTCGTCATTGGTTAACGCTCAAGCATAGTTATTGTAAAGCTCCTTATTGGCATGATTACTCCGACTTTTTTGAAGATACCTACCAACGCAAATGGACAATGCTTATCGACCTTAACATGCATCTTGTAAAAGGAATAATGCGTTTTCTACATATAGATAAACCATTGATAATGTCTTCTTCCCTCAGCGCAATAGGAAAAAAGGGCGAATTAATTATTGCCCAATGCAAAGCAATCGGCGCCAATGTGCAACTTGCCGGAAACGGCGGAAAGGAATACATCGATAATAAACGGTTTGAGGAAGAAGGAATAAAATTAATCTTTCAAGAATTTAAACACCCAGTTTATACTCAAACATGCGTAGAATTTGTTCCTAATCTCTCGGTTGTAGATTATCTTTTCTGTACGGGCGGGAAACTGCCAAAATAGTTTAGAAATAAAGGAGGAAACGATTGAATGAATATTTCTGGTTCATCCCCTTACTTTCCAGGAGACAGCTTGAATAGTATTCTTGACGAGATTAAATTGGTGCTGAAAAGCGGCAGATTGACAGATGGACCGTATGCTCAAGAATTTGAAAGAAAATTCGCTGAATATAACAAAATAAAATATGCCGTTTCGGTTAATTCTGGCACCGCAGCTCTGGACGTTGCACTTAGATATTTTAAGCTTGCAGGCAGAGAAGTTATTGTTCCAACAAACACTTTTGTTTCAACCCCTCATTCAGTTTTATTTGCGGGAGGTAAACCGGTTTTTGCTGACATGAAAGCAGACACTTTGTGCATTGATGTTGATGATGTTAGAAAAAAGCTGTCGCCAAAGACTGCAGGCATAATTGTAGTGCATATAGCTGGTCTTGTGTGTCCACAAATTAACGAGATCAAAGAGCTTTGTAACGAAAATGGTCTTTTTCTTATGGAAGATGCTGCCCACGCGCATGGAGCAATGATTGATGGAAAAATGGCTGGCACTCTTGGTGATGTGGGATGTTTCTCTTTCTACCCGACTAAGGTTATGACCACTTGTGAAGGTGGAATGATAATTACAAACAACTCCCAGTTAGCCAAAGAAGCTTGCTGTTTGAGAACGGTGGGTCAAGATGCTGAGAAAAAAGCGGTAATGTTAGGTCATAATTGGCGTTTAAACGAATTGGCAGCTGTGGTTGGAAAATATCAACTTGAACATCTTGAAGAATTCGTTATTAAACGTAATGAGGTAGCAAAGTGGTATGAAGAAGCCTTAAGTAATGTTGAGGGCATTTCTCTTTTTAAAGTGCCGTCAAACTTTAGGCATAGCTATTACAAATATCCAGTTAAACTTGCTGATGGAATCAAGAGGGAAAAACTAGGCTTTTTGCTTAAGCAAAAATACAGCGTTGAAACTGGGCATGTTTATTATCCCCCCTGTCACCTTCAACCTTTCTATATGGAAAATTTTGGAACGAAAAAAGGCGATTTACCTATTGCCGAGACGGTTCTGAATAAAGTGCTATGTTTGCCAATGCACTGCGGCTTAACTAAAGAAAACATTGATTACATTCGCGATTCCCTTGTTTCATCAATAAACGAGTTATCAAATGCATTTTAAATCTTAAAGCAAGCGCATATTAATGAATAACAGAGAAAAAAAAGTTGGTTCTCAAAAATATAATGTAACGCTTCCGCGTTTCCCTATCCGTAAATCGGAACTTGACCGGTTCAAATTTGGAAAAAGAAGTTATAATGAGATTGCTCGTTTGAAAAATGATGGTTCTCCTTTCTGTCTTGACATAGCTTGCGGAGCGAAACCCTTCCCAAAAGCCGATGTTCTATGTGACTTGCACGTTGAACCTGTCCCAGATAGAAGCATGAAGAAGTTGGTAACTGAAGACAAACCGTTTATCTTATGCAGCTGTTATTTTCTGCCCTTTAAGGATAAAGCGTTTGATTTTGTGACTAGCTACTACCTTATTGAACATTTAACTGATCCTTGGAGCCTGTTTAGGGAATTAAGGCGTGTTTCCAAGCATGGCTATGTGCAATGCCCATCTTGGTTTAATGAGTTGTTGTATGGCGAAGACGTTCATTCCTGGACAGTGCTTAAGCGTGACGACAGACTTTACATTAAACCTATCAGTAAAGGGACGTTGCCCCCATTTCGCTTTGGATTCGTCTTCCATAGATTATATAAGCATAAAACTTGGCAAATCTTGCATGCAATTCTTGATGAGAAATTGAATCTTTTCACAGTAAGATATGAGTTTTAAGGTGATATTAATGAAAATTATTCGTTCTTCAAAACCGGTCTTTCCGAAAGAAGACCTTGATCAGCTTATGCCTGAAATTCGCGAAGTTTTGGAAGAAGGACAATTTAGAAACGGCAAAAACGTAAGCCTATTTGAACAAATGGTTGCTCAGTACGTTGGAATTAAGAACGCTGTAGCGTTCGATTCTGATTCGAGTGCTTATGAAACTGTCCTTCGCTTCTTCGATGTTGCTGGCGGGGAAGTTGTGGTATGCACTAACAGTTTCGTTTCAGTGCCAAACAGCGTTGTGTTCGCTGGGGGGAAAGTGGTTTTTGCAGATATCCGAGAAGAAACCCTTTCCATGAATCCTGAAAGCCTACTGCAAAACATTTCGCCAAACACCCGCGGTGTCATCGTTACGCATATCGCTGGTTTTCCAAACCCTGACCTGAAAAGAATAATCGGAATTTGCAGAGAACATGAGCTTTTTTTGGTTGAAGATGCCACGCACGCTATAGGCGCCACGGTTAATGGCCAGCAGGCTGGAACTTTCGGTGATGCAGCAGTGTTTGCCTTTACTCCAACGAAAGTGTTAACAACTGGTGAAGGCGGCATGCTAATTACAAATAATGCTGCCCTTAGTGAGTTCGCTAAGCGGTACAGTTTCTACGGTTCAGGAGTTGGCAAAACCAACTTTGTGGACTTAGGGAGACATATGGTGTTGCCTGAAATTTCTGCTATTTTAGGCATTTATCAGTTGAAACGGATTGAAGAGTTCATTGCTCGGCGGAATAAAATTGCGGCAGTCTACAATGAAGCGTTAGATAAAATCGGTACAATGCGCACAGTTAAGTGCCCGTCTGGTTGGAGAAGCAGCTATTATAAGTATCCGCTGGTTTTGGATAGCAAAATTGACAAAGCAGAGTTTACTAAGTTGCTGTTTAAGGACTTTGGTGTTGAAACTGGCACTGTTTTCTATCCTCCTTGTCATCTTCAAGCTGTTTATAAAAAACTTGATGTCGCTTCTTATGGAAGCTTGTTAACGTCTGAGCAGGTTCTTTATAGAACGATTACTTTGCCGATGCATGTTGGGTTGACGGATGAAGATGTTGATTATGTTCTTGATAAAGTTGCTTTTCTTGCTCAGAGGTTAAGCTAGAAGCTGCTTTTATCTAGAATTTTACTGAAAAGCTATAGAACATCTGCTGGTTGTTCAAGATGTTTAATCCTTACGACTTTAATAGCTTGTTTTCGTGCCTAGTTCATAACGCTAATTTTACGTTTTTGTGGGTCTTTTATGAATGAAATTCGATCAGATGTCTTAGTGGTTATTGCAGCGCTTAATGAAGAAGAAGGAATAGGGCCCACTATTGGTGAGTTGCAAAAAGTCCTGGATAATCCCTATTTGGTTGTTGTGGATGGCAACAGCGTTGACAGAACCATTGAAATTGCGAAAAATATGGGTGCAGATGTTTTACTGCAAGAGGGGAAAGGCAAAGGAGACGCGATGTTTAAGGGTTTCCAAAATCTAAGCTCAAAAGTGCCCTTTATTGTTTTTACTGATGCTGATTACACTTATCCCGCTGAATATGTCCCGAAAATGGTTGAGATTTTAGAGCAAAATCCTGACGTGGGAATGGTTATTGGAGATAGATTCAAAGGCGAATATAATATTAGTAAGTCGGTTACAAACCCGTTTTACGTAGGGAACAGGCTGCTGGCGCTTGCCCAGTCAGTGATGAACGGTGTCAAGCTTAATGATCCGCTGTCTGGCTTGCGTATTGTCAGAAGTGAAGTTCTGGAGGGGTGGAAACCTAAGAGTAAGGGGTTTGATGTAGAGGCTGAAATGAACTCGATTGTTGAGCGTAAAGGTTACCGAATTGTTGAGATTCCAATTGACTATCGGAGTAGACTGGGTGAGAAAAAGCTTAAGCTTAGACATGGCTTATGGATAATGAAGAGGATTCTGTCTGAAAGTTTAACATTTTAAGCCTCAAAAAAGTTAACTCTCAATTTGGTTAGCGTTTAGATTTTTTGTTAATTTTGGAGGTGAACTTTTTGGTTAAAGTTGGAATTATCGGTTTAGGTCACATGGGGCAACTTCACATGCTTAATGCTATGCGTGTGGATGGTGTTGAGGTTGTTGCTGGAGCTGATAAAAGTGAAAAAAACCGCAAGTATGCAGAAAGATTCCATGTTAAAACTTACGATGACTATTCCAAGTTAATAGATGCTGAAGAATTGGATGCTGTCATTATTTCATTGCCGAATTTCTTAAAGAACGAAAGCGTTTTTTACGCGGCTGAAAAAGGTTTGGATATTTTTTTGGATAAGCCTATTTCCCGTAATCTCACTGAAGCGCAGGAAATGGTTGGAAAAGTTGAGAAAGAGAATGTTCGAATGATGGTTGGTGTGAATTACCGTTATTTTCCCTGTGTCCAGAAACTCAAGAACAGGCTAGATAATGGAGAAATCGGCGATGCCCTAATAGCTACTTCTGAATTGGTTCTTAACGGGCCTATTTCCCATGCTGTTGTGCCTGTCCCAGTTCCCGAATGGTGGCTTAGCAAAGATTTGGCTGGCGGCGGTGCACTTTTAGATTTAGGTTATCATTTGATTGATCTTTTAAGTTGGTTGCTCGGCGATTTTGATGTGGCTTACTCGAGTCTAAGGAATGAGTTGCATTTGCCCGTTGAAGATGCTGGAACAATCGTGTTGAAATCAAAAAGTTGCGATGCCACAGGAATTGTGAATATTGGTTGGTTTTCAAAATCGATTTTTCCAGAGTTCAATTTCAGAATTAATATGCATGGAACGGTTGGTTTTGATTCTACTGACCGTTATCTTCCTGTTGATCCACGGATTAACGCTGTTAAAGAGGGAATGCTGAATCTTATGCGAAGAGTTGCTATGAAAAAGCTCAGCTACCTTTCCTATACTTACTATTACTCGTCTTTCTACACGATTATGGACTTGTTTTTTGACGCGTTAAAGAGCGGTTCGGAATTTCCGATTTCTTTGGAGAAACAGTTGGATGTTATGCGAATAATTGATTCGGCTTATCACCTAAATGACATGACTTCTTTGGAGAAACAGTTGGATGTGCGAATAATTGATTCTGTCTACCATCTAAATGAGGTGAAATAAATGGCAAAGGTTACTGTTACATCGGTTAAGAATCAACCGTTCTCTAGCAGTGAAATTGATGGTGCGGTAGAGAAAGCGGTTGATAGCTTGAACTATGATTTCAGTGATATAAACAATGTTGTCATTAAGCCAAACCTTTGTTATTACTGGAATGCCTCAACAGGCGAAACCACGGATGGAAGAGTTGTTTGTGCAGTAATAAAATACATTCGAAAAAGAATAGACAATGACGTTAACATTACTGTGGCTGAAGCTGATGCCTCTGCGATGAGAACAAAGTTTGCCTTCAGCATCTTGGGTTATGACGAGTTATGCCAAAAAAATAATGTGGCATTGAAAAACTTGAGTGAAGGCAACGTAATTGCGAAGACAGTTAAGGTTGGCAAAACTGATGTAACCTTGCCCTTTAATGAGGTTCTCTTGAACGCTGACTTAATCATCAATGTACCTAAGCTTAAAACGCACAATTTTATCGGCGTTACATGTGCAATGAAAAACATTTTCGGTTCAATCTCTAAACCTAGAAAATACACTTACCACAACAATATTGTGAATGTGATTGTCGCCGCAAACAAGATTGTAAAATCAGACATTGTTGTAGTTGACGGCTTAATTGTTCGAGGTTCGTGTCCCAAAAAACTGGGCGTTGTAATGGCAAGCGACAATCCATTAACAAATGATTTTGTAGCGGCAAAACTCATGAGTTTCAACCCTAAAAAAGTTCCATACCTCAATTTGGCAGCAAAAGAAAAACTCGGTGAGACACAAAACATAAGCATAATTGAAGATGGCGTTAAACTGGCTGAAATTAAAAAGAGCTTTCCGCACTACAGCCACACTATGCACTCGATTTCTTGGGGTTTGCAGCTGAAATTGTTAAAAGCTTACACAGCGGTATCGGGAGATGTTCTTCCTCCTTTTCTAGAAACATAGCTCTTAGAACTATAGTACTCCGAAAAGCTAAAGCCCTTATATAATAAAGCAATCGGTTCTGGTCGTTTAGGGTGATGAACAATTTTCTTCTGGGCGATGCACATCGGGTGATTCGATTACCACGAGCAAGCTGAGAACAGCCCATAAGAAGCAAAGTTCTATCGGTTGATTGGTCGTTATAAAATGTCGGTTGATACTACGAGCATAATATGTTAGCACACGCTTAATGCCATTTAATTTGAAGGCTTTAGAGGAGGAATTTAACTTGACTGTGGACATCAAATGTTCATGTGGGAAAAACGCCAATGTTTTCGAGAATGGCGAGAAGTTCTGCAGCGCCTGCTACTTGAAGAAGAAGGGCAGACGGTAACTAATCAACTTTGAATTTCACATTTAATTATCAACCGAAAAGTAACAGCCAAAACAAATTAGTCAATCAACCGAAGAAGTAACAGAACCAAGCAATCAATAGTTAACCTTGAAACGGTGCTATAGTTAGTGTTTGATTTTTTGTAGTTGAGTTGAGTTAATGCTTTTTTTCTTAGCAGTTTGGTTTTTGTTTGGGGCTTTAGCTCTTGGGCCTCCAGCGTTCATTTTTTTATATATGAAGCGTAAGTCGAATGCATCTTGGCCCACGAAGGTTGATTATGCCTATAAGCCTAGGGTTTCAATTATTATTCCAACGTATAATGAAGCTGGCATCATCGGGTATAAACTGGATAATTCAAGCAGGCTAACATACCCTAAAGACCTGTTGGAAATCGTTATTGTCGACAGCAACTCCACCGACGGTACCGTTAAAGTAGTCCAGGATTTTTCAGAAAAAGAAAAAAACCTCAACATCATGCTTCTGGTTGAAGGAGAAAGAAAAGGAAAATCCCACGCCCTAAACAACGCATTAACACACTGCAAAGGCGAAATAGTAATAATTTCAGATTCAGATTGCTTTTGGCCATCCGACATCCTTGAGAAAGCCTTACCCTATTTAGCTGACCCATCGGTTGGGGCTATCGGTGGACCAAAAATTCTTTTCAATTCAAAACAAACCTGGATTACCAGGATGGAAGAAAGCTACCTAAAATCTGCAAACTACCTGAGGCTCGGAGAATCTAAAACTGGATCAACCGTTTTTTTTGAGGGCGGCTTTAGCGCCTTCAAGAAGGAGGCTCTGGATAAGTTTGACGCTTACGGCACAGGTTCAGATGATTGCGGCACCATAATAAGCGTTATCGAAAAGAATTATCGGGCTATGCTTGTAAAAGAAGCAAAATTCTATTCAAGCTTTCCAGCAACTTTCCGAGGAAAAATCAGCATTAAACTTAGACGAATAAATCAGCTTGTAAGAGTATTCTCGAAATACCTTGATTTGCTGGTCAAGGGAAAAGTTAAGTCAACAAAGAGTACAGTTGTTCCCAACACGATTCTCTATCTCCTTTCACCAATTGCATTTGCCATTTTTTTGGTTCTAACAACCTATTTGGTGCTGTCTTATCCATTGCTCCTAGTTTTCTCTTTATTGCTGTTTGCACCTCAAGTTAGGTTTTATGTTTACCAGATTGTGGAAAACAACATTTTGCTTTTCGTTTCAATCTTGGCGGTTTTGTTTGGGCAAAAGTTTTCAGTTTGGTCACAGCCTGAAGACCGTGTTTGGTTTACCAGAGAGAATTTGTCTTCTTATAACTTAATTTGAAAACTACAGGGCTTGATGGTTTGATGGAGACTAACGTTGAGGTTACCGTGGGCTTATGCGTTAAGAATTCGGCAGCAACTGTTGAAAGGGCCGTAAACAGCATAATCGCTCAAGATTACCCCCCGGAATTAATTGAACTCTTAATTGTAGATGGTTCCAGCCGCGATAAAACAATTCCAATCATTAAAGAACGACTGCTCCACGCTGACATTAAGCAAAAATTTTTCAATGAAAACCAAGGATTAGGAAAAGCACGGCAAACAGTAATTGAAAATGCTTTAGGACACTATGTCGTCTGGGTTGACGGCGACATGGAGTTACCTAACGATTTTATCCGCAAACAAGTCGAATTCATGAATGCTAACCCCTCTGTCGGAATTGGAAAGGGCAAATATGGGTTGAATAGGAAAGATAACCTTGTAGCTGCACTCGAGAACATGGAGTTTCTCATAAACTTCAAAAATGAGGGCGAAACAGATTCAAAATCGCTGGGAACATCCGGCTGTATCTACCGTGTCCAAGCCATTCGAGAAGCTGGAGGTTTTGATGAGAACTTTAAGGGTGTGGGCGAAGATATGGATGCAGAATATCGGGTACGTAAGCAGGGTTGGAAGCTTTATGTTACAAACGCTGTTTTCTATGAGACGCGCCGTCAAACCTGGCGATCTCTTTGGGACGAGTATTTTTGGCATGGGTATGGCTGGCAATCACTCCTAAGCAAAAACCGTGACATGGTTAACATTACTAAGCTGTTGCCTCCAGTTGCCATGGCAGTAGAAATTGCACGTGTTCCAAAAGCATACAAGTTAACATATCAAAAGGCAGCTATACTGTTACCATTCCATTATGTCTTTAAAAGAATAGCTTGGTTTCTAGGATTTATGGAAAGTCGTAGACAGGTGTCTTAAAAAACCATTGAAAATCTTTCAAGTGGCCTTATAGTGGTCTCTACCTTAATAGGTGCAAAGGGTATGCTTAATGAAATTACAAACATTTCATTGATGATAACTTTGAAAATTTCGTGGAATTACACAATGTAGTCTTCTTAAATACTCTGTGTTTTCTCTCAAAGTATCAAGCAAATGTCGGATGCGCGAAATAATGTCGAAAGAATTCGGTGAATTACTAGTTCATAGCCGCATGTCGAAGGGTAAGCAGACGAATGTAAAACCAACTGAGGCAACTTTAATGAATGCGTTAATACTAAGCGGACATCAACCTACTCTTCTTCCCTATCCTGGCTTTTTCTATAAAATGTACCATTCGCACATTATGGATATATGCCCATATGACCCATTTTGTAAGCATAGCGATAGGTATCAACATCGAGTAAAAATTGGAACAGACAACAAATGGGAATGGTTCACTCTTCCAGTAGAAGCCTACACTGGATGTTCTATAATGGAGGTAAAGTTGAAAACTCATCTGATGAATGGCCGGTGGGCGACTTTAGAAAAGGTCTATGCAAAATATCCATTATGGGCTGAATATAAAGATGTTCTGCATACAATATTTTTTAGTTACACACATCTTTGGGAACTTAACTTTAGATTTATTCTTTGGATAAGAGATTTGTTAAATATAAAAACGTACATTTCGATTTCTTATGAAGGAAAAGGCGAGGATACGACTGAAAGAATTGCTTCACAATTTGCAGATTACGGGTCGGTTGTATACCTAGCAGGAAACGGGTCTTCTCAGTATTTAGATATAAGGAAGTATGAGCAATTAACAAATTCGACAGTTGCTTCAGTTACGTATAAGCCTCCGACGCCGTTTTCAACTGTCTCAATACTGACTCCTCTGTTAATGTATCCTCCAAACAAAGCACTTGAAATATTAAAGATTGTAAATGAACCTATCAAAGTAATAGTTAACGGGCTTGAGAAAAATCTGGAAAAGCTTACTTCTTAAACGCATGGTATTTACCATAATGAAGCTTGGAAGCCGTTGGAAGAGCCAAAGGTTGACTTTACACTTTAAAGATGGTATTTCCAAGAGGACAAGGCATGAAAACTCTTCTAACCATTGGAGTTTGTGTACGTAATGGTGAGAGTACGCTTCGGAATGCTATTGAGAGTATTGTTGGACAGGATTTTCCTCGTGAGCAGTTGCAGGTTATTTTTGTCGATGATGGCAGTGAAGACCGCACTCCGGACATTATTTCTCAGTATATTCCGTTGCTTGGAAGTCAACCGAAATTTTTCAGAACATCTTGGAAAGGTCTGGGTCAAGCAAGAAACTTGATTGTTAATAATGCTGATGGTGAATACCTGTTATTTGTTGATGCCGATGAGATATTAACAAGCGGTTACGTGAAAGCACAAGTAGAGGTCATGGACAAAAATCCTCAAGTAGGAATAACATCAGGAATATTCAAAACAGTTCCAGGCAACTTGATTTTGAACCTAGAGATTATCCCATATATAGTTAATCAAAGAAACTACCTTAAACCCAAGAACTTTATTTGGAAAACTGACAAACTAATAGGCACTGGAGGCACAACCTTCAGAGTTAAAGCATTAAAACAAGTTAACGGTTTTGATGAGCGAATCAAGGGCTCCAGTGAAGATACCGATTTAGTTTTAAGAATTAAAAAAGCAGGCTGGCAAATACGACCGAACATGGCGGAACTATACGAGCTGCACGGTGGATTATCAAAGCCTAAAGAGCTATGGAAAAAATATTTCTGGTATGGTTACGGTTCTCAAAAGACATTTCATAAAAGCAGGGAAGCCTTCTCACTCCCTCGCATGACGCCTATAGCGGGTTTGCTTGCAGGCGTTTTTTACTCTTTTCAAGCCTACAAGTTTTTGTACAAAAAATTAGTTTTCCTTTTGCCTTTCCATTTCGGGTTAAAACTTACTGCTTGGACTTTAGGCTTTATGAAAGGTCAAATTCAAGATTCAACGATTAGAGTCAGGGCTTCATTGAAGTAACTTAGAATTAGTCGAAGAATAGAGTCTATTCCACTAACTCTCAACAACACAATTAATTTTAGCTTGGATTGAAGAGTGAATTAGTCTGCGAAAAAATACCTTGGCAAAAGCCCTGTTCGCTGCATTTTTTATATTTATTTTCATCACTTTTTCACTGCTATATCTTGGTTCAAACACCGTTACAGTTAATAGGTTTGGTTCAGGTGAGTATTCGATAAAACCTCTCCATATCGCTGGAAATAAGATACTCACGTCAGACGGCGATACTGTGATTTTGCGCGGGGTTGACTACAGCTATTTTGTAGATAGTCCATATGGTAGCTGGATGCTTCCTGATGATGAGATTGAATGGAATACTTGGGACACGACTGCTATAAACAGTAATCTTGATGCCATTCAAAACTGGGGCTGCAACGTTGTTCGAGTTCTCGCTACGGTTCAATGGTGGATGAAGAATACCGACAATTTTCGGAGTAATCTTCAGTACTTCATCTCTCAAGCAGCATCACGCGGCATCTACGTTGACTTTGCGTTGTGGCAGGATGCTGCAGGTGAAGGGCAGTCTTCCCTGCCGTATCCTCCTTATGACAACAGTGGCATCATTAACAGTGTGAGTGATTTTGTGAATGTATGGACGAGCATTGCAACAACTTTGAAGGTTTATCCTAATGTTATGTTTGAGTTGTGGAATGAGCCTAATGGTGACCCAGCGGCGGAGGCGAGCTGGCTTAGCGCTAGTCAGCAGTGCATTAATGCCATTCGAGGAACGGGCGCAACAAACCTCATAGTTGTACAATGGGGTAGCGATATCTATTTAGATTTTCAGAATTACAGCCCTAATTCCGATGCTTATAGTTCTATGGACTGGGCATCTTCAAATCCACTTAAAGATCCTGCAAACAATATTCTGTACAGCGCACACATGTATAGTAGCGATTTTTTTGATTCACTAAATAATTATGTCTTAAAATACAGTTATTCAGACATGCTGTGGGCTTTTAATATTACAGGTTTGCTTTCCTTTGCTTCACAAAATCCACTCTGGATCGGAGAAATTGGCTGCAATCTTTGGGCCAGCAACATGAGCAATGAGTACGCTTGGTACAATAATACGTTGATGATTCTTAACCAGAACGGTATCAGTTATTGCGGTTGGGCTTGGGCACCTTGGAAAACTGGCACTCAATGGGGGCTTGTGACAGGGCAGTCGAACTATGCACCGAATCAAGCAGGACAAATATTTCAACAGCAAATATCTGGATCCTGATAATGCAAGATTTAATATGGTTAGTTTATCAGCAATGTTGACGAATCTATTGAAAATGCTATGTTTTGGAATTTCTGATTTTTAAAATAATTGCACAAAATTATGCCAGTTGTGGGATGGTGATAGAATTGTTAAATGCATATACAAAGAAAGGAATAGCAGCTTTATGTGGGATAGGTCTCGGTCTTTTAGTTATCGCTATAATAGCACCTTATCTTCCACACCCACCACCACATCTTTTCATGTGATTAAAAATGAGAGAAAACTTGAATACCATCATGTGGGCGAATAAACGATGGAGTTGAAAGTTGGCGTTTTCTGCCCTACATTAAACGTTTATGGTGGAGGCGAATTCGTGGCAGTAGCGATCGCCAACACTTTAGCCCAAAACCATCACAAAGTAGTTTTCTTTACCAATAATGAAGTGGACCCTATAGCCATCAAAAACTTCTTTGGGGAAAACCTCCACCCGTCTATCGAAACTGTCAAACAGCCAACCCATTTCAGCTCAAGAGGGCTAGCAGATTTCTACCAAACCATCTTTCACTCTTACATAGCTAAATCAAAATGCAACATGTTTGTCGACACCTTCTCAAATTGTGTATTTCCATGGACAAACGTAAGCTACATTCACTTTCCATTTCTAAACCGGTATTCTTTCAGCAAACGGTTCCCCTACCTTGGTAGTCCACATCTTTTGCAATCGGGTACATTACTTCATGTGCTTTTAGAGAAAAACCTGGTAAGTTACAGCGATAAACTTGTCCTTGCAAACAGTTACTACACTGCAGAAGAAATAAGAAAGTACTCGGACAAAAATGTTGAAGTACTCTATCCACCTTTCTCATCAAGCATTTCAACAATCGGGAAAACCGCAGTTAAAAGTTCGCAGCAGAATCTGGTGGTAACTACATCACGTTTTGAACATAACAAGATGTTAGAAAGAATCCCCTACATTGCCTCACAAACGCGCTCAGATATACAATTTGCGGTAATTGGTCGATTATATAGCAAAGAAACGCTAGCCAACCTGCAAAGAATAGTTAAAAACTTTGGTTTAAGCGACCGCGTCAAATTTTACCCTAATGCTTCAGCCGAACAAAAAATTGAATTATTAAAAAAAGCAAAAATCTACTTGCATACTATGACCGGAGAGCATTTTGGTATTTCAATAGTTGAAGCCATGGCGTTAGGCTGCCTACCTATTGTTCACAATTCAGGTGGAATGGTAGAATTCGTTCCAGACCAGTTCCGCTATGAAACCATGAAAGAAGCCGCCGACGAAATAAGCAAAGCAATTAACAATTGGTCACCAGACAAAACAGAAGATGTTAAACAAATAGCCTCACAGTTTTCGCTTTCTAGTTTCTCTAGGCGATTTATGGCTCTTTTTAACGATTATTATGCGAGGACTTAATTTGACAAATTGGGGGAAAATTTTTGATGACAAAATCGGGTTCAGAACCGCTTACAAAAGTTTACAAGTCTCCAGGAAAGGAAATGTGGGAGTAAGCAACCGTTGGTCAGGGACATTGCTAATTGATGGAGGAACAAAATTAGGCATAGGAAAAAACGCTCAAATCATAAATAACGGCTCACTTGAAATGGGGCTGAAACCTAATGCTTTTCATCCCTCTTCAAGACCCTGTATGCTTGATATAGGGCAAGATAGCAAACTGATAATTAACGGGAATGTCAACATTGGCAGAGGCGTGTCAATCGTTATTCTGAAGAACGCTTGTTTAGAACTAGGTCATAACGTTTACATTAATTCTAACACGCAGATTGTCTCTCAAGAAAGCATAAAAATTGGCGATAACGTAAAAATCTCTTGGGATGTAGAAATCTGCGATACGGATTTTCACCGTATAATAAGAGAAGGCTCAGTCACAGCGTCTCCGATAGAAATTGGAAACAATATTTTAGTCGGGCGTCGAAGCATGATAATGAAAGGGGTAAAAATTGGAGACGGCTCCGTCATCGCTGCAGGTGCAATAGTTACTAGAACTGTTCCAGCCAAATGTTTAGTTGCAGGGATACCGGGGCGAGTAATAAAACAAAACATTCAATGGGAATAAATAGCATGCTTTCTTTGTAGGAAAACTACCAGCTTTTAGTTTTTTTAAAAAGGAGTTTTTTTATGCGTGTTTGTCATGTTTGGGAAAATTTCTGGCCGCTTCAAATTGGTGGATTAGAACGTTACATCCTGTCATTAACAAATTACTTAAGCAAGACTAAGGATGTAGAGTTCTCTCTTATAACAGACCGCTCAAAGGTTCTACTGATTACCAAAAACATCAAAAAATTTGAATCTGCTAGTTTTCTGAATGTATATCGGCTTGGGCCTAGCCTGGCTGATTTATTTAGCGGAGTTTTATTCGACGCCTTTGGTTCAACGCCTAAACTTGTCAAAAAAATGAGGTTTGCAAGCTTATGTCAGGAGGCAGGGCAGTCAAGTGTCGCTAAGTCGGCTGATATTTTTCATATTCATGGGATATGGGGGTTGACGGATTTAGAGTATGTTAATCTTGGCGTTTACTTAAGCCAACATTTCAATAAGCCTTTGGTAGTGACTCTTCACGGCAGTTTTGTTGGAGACCCTTTAATCGGCGGCATGCCCTTAGAATCACCTCCCATCAAGAACATACTTTACAATGATGCAGACGTAATCACGACATATTCACAAGAAGTTTTTAGTGCTTTAGGCGGAATGGGGCTTGCAAAAAAGGCGCATCTTATCACGAACTTCGTTGATACAACGCAATTTAAAAATCCTTCACTGAGTAGAAAAGGTGACACAGTCATCTACGTTAGTAGGCTATCGCCTCCGCAGTTCCCGGAGCTTATTGTTGAGGCGTTCAAACAGGTAAATGCCCGTGTTCCTAATGCTAAGTTAAATATTGTGGGATACGGTACGCTTTTTGAACATATGAAAGGATTAGTTCATGAGTACGGTCTTGACGAAACAATTTCTTTGATGGGCAAACAAACAGATGTTAGAAAGTTTCTATGGAACAGCGACATTTTCGTATCGGGAAACTTCGGGTACATTGCTTCCCTTGAAGCTTGGTCCGCAGGGCTTGCTTTAATTGCACCTGACTTTGGAGTGCTGAAAGAAACAATCAGTCATGAAAATAATGGTCTCCTTGTGAAGCCGCAAGACGCTGACCAACTTGCTTCAGCCATAATTACTCTTTTAGAAAATAGGCAATTGCGAGAAAAACTTGCGTTAAATGGGATGGAAACGGTGAAAAATTATGATATTAAAGCCGTTGCTCCAAAAATCTACGACGTTTACCGATCGGTAATAAAAGACTAGTTTTTTGGTGAAGCAATGTTGGGTAACAATCAACGGTATCTTTCCCAGCATTTCCTAGGCATAGTGGTGTTCCTGCAGGTTGTAATGTACCTTTCACTTTTCCTGAATTTTACGCTCGTTAGAGAAGTTATAGGCGTTTTTTACCTAACTTTCATCCCGGGCTTCATCTTTGTTAAACTTTTAAAACTTGAACTAGGCACACTTGAGTTCATTCTTTTCTCGGCAGGCTTCAGCGTTGCTTTTCTGATGATTTCGGGACTGGTGATTAACGAGTTTGGTTCACTAGTTGGATTTAGCTTTCCGCTTTCCACTTTGCCCTTATCCTTATTCATAAATACCCTAATACTTGTTGGTGCAGCAGCAGCTTACCTAAGGCAAGGTAAAGAAAAACAAGATTCGCTTTCTCAAAATATAAGTTTTTCACCATCATTTTTGCTTTTAGCTTTAATTCCTCTCTTAAGCATTTTCGGCACGTACCTTGTTAACACGACAGGAAACAATTTCTTCTTATTAATCATGATAGTATCCATTGCCCTGCTGTTCACTGTTGCAGCGTTTTATGAAAAGTCCACAAAGATTTACCCCTTCGCCATACTCATGATTGGTATAGCGCTGCTGCTTCAGACGTCATTAATATCTAACTACATCCTTCCCTATGGAGGCGATTCCACAGCAGAACTTTACGTTTTCAGATTAACCCAGCTTAATTCACATTGGAATCCAATATTCGCAGTCCCATCTGACTTAAGCTTTGGCAGATTCAACGCGATGCTCAGCATCACTATTCTCCCAACAGTTTACTCAAATATGCTGGGAATAGATCCTACATGGATATACAAATTAATTTATCCTCTTATTTTTGCCTTAGTTCCTGTCGGATTATACCTTTTATGGCGACCTTACATCGGTAAAAAATTTGCTTTCCTCTCTTCTTTCTTCTTCATGGCAGTGTCAACATTTTACACGGAAATGACGGCTTTAAATCGGCAAATGATCGGTGAATTATTTTTTGTCTTATTACTTCTTGTACTATTTAACAAGAAAATTAAGCAAGAAGGTAAATTCATAAGCTTTGTAATCTTCAGCGTTGCCCTAATATTTTCTCATTATGCATTGGCAGAAATTTTTCTCTTTTTCATATTCGCTGCGTGGATTACATCTGTTTATCTTAAACGTCCAAGCCTAAATCTGCAATTTAGTATGATAATATTTTTCTTTGTTGCAATGTTCGGCTGGTACATTTACACTTCTGGAGCAGTTGTTTTCAACAGTTTCATGACGTTCACGAGTTATGTTACAAGTCAATTGGGCGGCTTTCTTAACCCGGCATCAAGAGGACAAGCAGTTTTGACCGGGTTAGGCTTAACGCAGTCACCTTCATTTTTAAACACTGTCAGTAGAGGGTTCGCGTACATAACTGAATTGTTCATTGTTATTGGCATAATTACCTTATTTCTTAAAAAAACCCATTTTCATCTCGAAAGAGACTACAAAGTTTTTAGCGTAATCGCATTTGCTTTCTTATTAGCCGTAATCGCTGTTCCAGGATTAGCTAATACATTAGACATTGCACGGTTCTACCAAATACTGCTAATGCTATTAGCGCCTTTCTGCATAATTGGCATGTGGACATCAGTCCAGTTCGTCTTTAAGCATAAGAAAACAATACTATTTTCATTGCTGATTGTCGCTGTTATAGTTCCATATTTTCTCTTTCAAACAAATTTCGTTTATGAAGTAGCTAAAACTGAAAGCTGGTCCATCCCACTAAGCGAATACAGAATGAACCCCTTGCAGTTGTACGGAAACTACGGATACATTGACAGTTACAGTGTGTATGGTGCAGAATGGGTTTCGAATAACGTTCCCTACCAAAACAATCTTGTTGCCGATAATGGACTTTATACAGCGTTAACTGCCTATGGTCTTATCTATCGAGGTTATGTTTACGACCTCATGAATGACACTGTTATGCGTTCTGGTGAGTTTGCATATTTGAGTTACCTCAGCGTGCACTATGAAAACATGGCTTGGAATGGCAGTCTTTACACAGTTTTTAATCAAACTGATGTTGTTTATTCAAATGGCGGTAGCACAATTTACTTTGAACCGCAGGGATAAATGCACTTTACTAATCGACAATTTTAAGAAATAACATTTTGTTAAACGAGAGTTTACCCGAGGATGATTCAATGGTGAAGAAGGCTTCTTGAATTGAATAGGTTAACATTAACGAATCCCCAAAGTAGCAATTATGAAAGCCAAAAATCAGTAACCGTACTTATCACTACCTACAAAAGGGCTCATCTGCTTCCGTACGTGTTTTCAGCACTCAAGAGCCAAACTTACAAAAATTTTGATGTCCTAGTCGTAGTTAAACCATCAGGCGACGGAACAGAAGATACAGTTAAGGAATGGGAGAAATCGTTAAAACTTAACTTAATCATTCAAACAAGCGGACACCTTGTTGCTGCAATTAATCTTGGTCTCAAGCATGTCACTGGAGACATCATAGCCTTCTTGGATGATGATGCTATCCCTTCTCCAGATTGGATACAAAGCCTCGTCGAAAACTATGCTCAGTCAAACATAGGCGGAGTAGCTGGAGATGTTATTCCAGCTTTTTTGGACAGAGGGAAAGTTGTTAAGTTTCAAGACAAGTCTACAGAAGTTGTTCCAGACACAAAGCCTTTCATTGACAGTATTGGCCGCAAGCTTTGGAGTTGCCCACTTGACGGTTTAGAGGATTACCTAGTTTACGTGTCAAAAGCGGGTCTGGTAAATTACAACTTTGAAGTTGCTAACTTGGCGAATAATCAAAACACGAAATCGCTTCTTGGTATGGGGGCAAACATGTCGGTGTTAGCTAAAGCCTTGAAAGGATTCGAATTCCCTGATTCTTGGGTGCTAGGCCTTTCCTATGAGCAGTTTTTAGGTTGGCATATTTGGAAAAAAGGCTATACACTTCTTTTCAATCCGGAGGCAAAAGTGTATCATCTTGCTCATGGTCCAACTCTTACTCGTAATGTTGCCGATAAAAGAAAGGCTACTTTACGCCAGATTGAATCTCAACTGCTATTTCATCGACTCTATGACCTCGAATATAATCTTTCAAAAATGCGTAGGTTAACTTGGATCGTTTTTGACACAGCAACAGATTTGAAAAAAATCTGCATTAACAAGGAAATTTTCAGGATTAGCTTGTTAAAAGGCAAATTTTACTCGACGATTATTGGAACAAAGTGGCTTTTGTCCAAAAGCTTTGGCGGCAATTATAGTCCTCTTCAAGATTTAGAACGAATAATCGCTTGAGAAAAAAATGGAAAGACTTTTCTGTGACGTTGGAGCTTAGAAAACTTTTTTCGTATTGGATTTGAGTTATGTATGCTTGCTGAGACAAATTTCCCACTGGTTTCTATTGTAATACTTAACTATAATGGAAAAAATTGTTTATCAAATTGTCTCTCGTCAGTTTTGGATACTAAATATTCCAATTTTGAGGTTATTCTGGTTGATAACGCCTCAGTTGACTCTAGCTTAGAAATGGCTCAGGAAGTTTTTGGATCTGATTCACGGCTCCGAGTTGTCAAGAATAAGACTAATGTAGGATTCAGCGGCGGCAACAACATTGGGTTCAGCTATGCCAAGGGAGATTACATTGTATTCTTAAATAATGATACAGTAGTTGATTCGGATTGGCTCGTTTACTTGGTTAGTGCTATGCAGAATGACCCAACAATTGGTTTAGCACAAAGCATGATTTTAACGATTGATGGAAAGAAAATTCGAACAGCAGGTTGGCTTTTCAGCAACTATCTTATACGCAAGCATGAGCTATGCAAAGATAAACCAATCAACCTTAAATTTCAGCCCATTTTCGAAGTATCTTTCGTTTGCGGGGCATCTATGATTATAAGACGCGAGATTGTTGAGGAAATGGGTTTGTTTGAGCCAAAAATACCCTTTTTTTATGATGACACCTTGCTTTCTCTTAAAACGTGGCTAGCACAAAAAAGAGTAGTTACTATTTCCGCGTCCAGAATCCGCCATGTAGTCGGAGCTACAAACGTATGGAATATTCAATTCACAACGTATCATCTTTTTAAATCTAATATTTGTCTATTATTCGATGTATATTCAAAGCTATCTGACCTGGCTAAAGCATTATTGATCAACGCTTTTTATTTATCCACCAACTCTCTGTTTTGTTTAAAAAGAAAAAACATGGCAGCTATCCTCGGTAACATTCAAGGCTTAAAATGGGGTTTAAACAACTTTAAATTCATATGGCAAAACAGGCTTAACCATCGGGAAAAAGCAAAAATTTCGCCAGAAAAATTGAAGGAAAAATTTTTCAGATTCAAACTTCCTGTTCCTTTTTATCTCATGCCTTCAAAGCTAGGAACCGAATATTTCGACTTTGAGGTTGGCACATATGAAAACGCAGTAATACAAAAAGTATCCCGATAAGTTAGCAAAATGCTTTCGACAGTAAAGTCGACGGCAATAAATAATTATTGTAAAACTGAAACGAGGTTTTTTTCTTGCAAGGATTAGGAGAAAATTATTTAATTCAAGAAAAACGTTGTATTCTTGAAAAATGCAAAATAATTAATTTTCCAAAAGTTACAGACTTACGTGGAAACCTATCTTTCATTGAAGAGAACAAGCAAATACCGTTTGAATTAAAAAGAGTTTATTACTTGTACGATGTGCCAGTTGGAGCAACCCGCGGTGGACATGCGCATAAAGCACTGGAGCAAATTGTTATTGCATTAAGCGGCAGTTTCAACGTTGTTTTAGATGATGGATATGAAAAAAGAAATTTTTTCCTTAACAGACCACATTACGGCCTGTATATTCCACCTGGTGTATGGCGAGAATTAGAGGATTTCTCATCTAACTCGGTTGCTCTCTCAATTGTTTCACGCATATATGAAGAATCAGATTATGTAAGAGACTACGAAGTCTTCAAGAGGCTGATTAGGGATGGCGCTTGGAAATAAAGAAAAACTGGTCATTGTAGGTGACGGTGAAACTGGGGAGATTGCCTACGAATACTTTACAAGCGACTCAAACTTTGAAGTAGTAGCGTTTAGTGCTGAAAAAAGCTTCATGAAAAATCAGGCACTCTTCGGTTTACCAGTTATTCCTTTTGAAGAAATTGAACGATTTTTTGACCCCAAAGACCATCAAGCGTTTGTAGCGATTTCTTATACGCAACTGAACAGGCTTAGAACGAGACTCTTTAAAACAGCCAAAGCTAAGGGTTACACGCTTTGTTCATACATAAGTCCGAAAGCTTTCATTGGAAAAAACGTGGAAATCGGTGAAAACTGCTTCATCTTCGAAAACGTTACTGTTCAACGCAACGTCAAAATAGGAAATAACGTTACTGTTTGGAGCGGCAGTTTCATTGGCCACCGCTCAGTGATTAGGGATAACTGCTTTATAGGTTCTCACGTTGCCATTTCCGGTTTCTGCGATGTTGGAGAGAACTGTTTTTTTGGAGTAAATAGTTGCACTGCAGACGCCATAAAAATCTCAAAGGACTGCATTATAGGTGCTGGAGCAGTTATTCTTAAAAACACTTTCGAAGGACTCGTATACGTTGGTAATCCAGCCAAACCATTATCGAACAAATCAGTTGACTTGTTTATTGAAGGTAAGGAAATGATATGACTACTTGTGAGCCTTTGATAAAAAGCCAAAATGAAAAGGATACCTTAAGCATTTTGGTCTATAAGTCTGAATACAAGGACTTGTGGAACAATTTTGTTTCTGTTTCAAAAAATGGGGTTTTCCTGTTCAACAGAGACTATATGGAGTATCACTCTGACAGATTCCGAGATCATTCTTTACTGTTCTTTAAGGGTAAAAAATTAGTTGGGTTATTTCCTGCTAACTTGGATAATGATACTTTGCATAGTCATGGCGGTTTAACGTTTGGCGGAGTGGTCTCAAGCTATGATATGTCGCAAACTCTTATGTTGGAAGTTTTTGATAAGTTGGTTGAACACTGCAGGGATGAGGGCATAACCCGGATTATCTATAAGGCTATACCCTACATTTACCATTCTGCCCCGGCGGATGAAGATTTATACGCCTTATTCCGTCACAACGCAGAATTAATCGGTAGAAACGTCTCAACCTCAATTTACTTATCATCAAAGCTAAAATTTGATGAAAGCAAAACACGTGCTGTAAAGAAAGCACAGAAAAATAATTTAGTAGTGAAACGAAGCTGTGATTTTAAAAACTTCATGCAAATAGTAAAAAGCGTATTAGCAGAACGGCATGGAACTAAACCGGTTCATTCTCCCGAAGAAATAGAACTCTTGTCCAATAGGTTCCCTGAGGACATTCAATTGTTTTCGTCATATAAAGACGACATCATGTTGGCAGGAGTAATTATATATGAAAGTAAAAACGTTGCGCATGCCCAGTACATAGCGAATTCAAACGAAGGCCAAAATTTAGGCGCTTTAGCGTTGATCTTTGATTATCTAATTAACACTCATTTTATTAGAAAAAAATACTTCGATTTTGGAATTTCCACCGAGCAAATGGGGCAAGTCCTGAATGCGGGTCTTACAGCGTATAAAGAAGGTTTTGGCGCAAGAGCTGTTATTCAGGATATTTATCAATTAACAATAAATGAATCAAACGGCGAAAGTGAATGATACATTAATAAATTCAAAATAGAAAATGCTGCAATAGGCGAACAAGCATCGCAGGCAATTTCAGATAATTCTAAAAAGTGGAAGGTACTTGAGAAGCCAACTGGATCTTATTGCCGTTCATCGTATTTGGAACCTAAAGCGATGCGCTTTGAAATGTTGTTGTACATTCTCAATCACAAATCTTTAAACACTTTCCTTGAGTATTAAATTGAATGCGCTTGTCTATTTTAGAGTAACCAAATCAACGAAAAACTGTTTGACGCCAAAAGGAAACAATTTTCCGCGATTCTGCTTGAAATGTTGTTTTTGCTGAGGTTACTTGCTGTTTTTGTTCCTCAAGCGCACGCAACCACAGAGGTAGACACATGAAGACCAAAAAAGGATTTCTAACTTACCTATTAATAATTGGGTTAACGGTAAGTATGTTTGGCGTGCTTTTCAATATTCAAGGGGTAAACGCTCAAGGCGCCAATTGGCTTTCGGGCTGGTCTTACCGGCAAAGCCACGTGATAGACAGCGCTGCCGGTGCCGGAACAGACTATCAAATAGAGATTACAGCTTATTATGGAAGCGGAACTGATAGCGGCGGGAGCGTTTATTTGAACGGTCTTTGCCGAACGGATTTTGGCGATGTTAGATTTACCGCTTCTGACGGTAGCACCCTTTTAAATTATTCGATGATTTCGTTGGCTTCTGGCAGTAATGCTGTTTTTTGGGTTCAAGATCCTGATAATTTAAGTATTGTTGATAGCACTATTTACATTTATTACGGAAACAGTGGGGCGACAACAACAAGCAATGGTGCAAATACTTTCGATTTGTTTGAAAATGCTTCTGCCTATCAATGGGTGGCTGACTCAGCGGATAATCAGGTATTAACGCCAATTCCAGGTTCATGGGATGCTGGTGGTGTTTGGCCGCTTTCATGCGTTTATGTCGCTGGCACATATTATCTTTACTTTTCAGGCAGTACAACCTCAGCCGATACTTATACTTCTGGTGAAATAGGGGTTGCCACGTCAACAGACGATATTCACTGGACGCAGTATGCTGGAAACCCGATAATTACAACAACCGGTTCTGGCTGGGAATGTGCATGTGTGTGTCCTGCGGTATGTTACGTTAACGGCGTTTTTTACATGATGTATTCAGGTTTTGAGTCTAATGGTGTTACAAGCGCGGCGATGCTTGCCGCTTCTACTGATGGGTTTACTTTTACTGATTATAGTGGTAATCCTGTTTTGAATGATGGTGCTTCATGGATAAATCACCATGTTGAATGCAGCGGGCTTAGTTATTTCGGCGGAACGTTTTATTTCTATTACAATGTAAATTCTAATGCTGAAGTGACTAGGAATATTGGAGTTGCCACTTCAAGTAATTGCCAGTCTTGGACTCTGTACTCTGGGAATCCTGTTGTTACAACAAACGAGGCTGGAGCTGGATATGGCACTGGGAGTTCAGCGTGTGTTATTATGCCTAAAGTGGTTCAATGGTCAACACTTGACGGTTCACCACTTTACCTAATGACGATTTGTGCATCTTCAGCGGCTGTACAACCAAGTCAACTTCATTTAGACTGCTTAACTTGCACAAGCCCAATGTTTAATTCGATACATTATTGGAATCCTCTTCCGTCTGGCAGCGTTTTTGCTCCAAGTTCAGGCGTTGATGATCCGGCACCTGTGCAGAGTTTAGATAGCGCTGGCAACACAGTGGCTTATGGAAACTCTTTGAATATTACATACTCGGATGGAACCAACGGGCTTAGAGCTACTTATGTTGTTGGTGGTAGCCTTGTTCCGTTTGAAGGATGGAACAGGTTAAACGAAGCGGGAACTTGGAGTGCTACGAACGGTTATATTGAGGATGACGGGCGCAGTAATGCTCTCGCTTATTTATACAGTAACTTGAACACTGGAAACCTACGTTTCGTAGTAACACTTTCTGCCCCGACCAATGATTACTATGAAATTGAGTTAGTTGCTTTGCAATCTGGTAATAACTTTTGCATGATTGATTGTAGGCAATATCATCAGGGAGTTGGAAATGACCTTCGATTCTACAAGGTTTCAGGTGGGACATACAATCTATTAGGTACATTTTCAGGAATACCTTGGAGTAATGGTGATACGGTAGAGTTTCTTGTTTCTGGTGTTGATTCGGGAACTGTAACACTTGCATGTTTGCGGAATGGGGTTTTGATTGGAAGTGAAACAGATTCAAGTTCGCCTTATAGCTCTGGTTTCTGTGGGTTGGGTGCTTGGGAAAGTAATGGTAATGGTTGGGTTTCTGAGTTTAGTAATGTTTATGTTACTAATTATGTTAATCCTGAGCCTGTTCAAGGGACATGGGGAAACGAACAAACGCAATCCTCAAACCTACCTACTGTGATTGTGTCGCCTTCTTCGGCGACTGTGGATGTTGGTCAGTCTGTGACGTTCTCTGCGTCTGTTTCTGGCGGTACAAGTCCTTACACGTATCAATGGTACTTGAACGGCGCTCCAGTTGGCACTGACAGTGCAAGCTATTCTTACACAGCTACAACTACAGACCTAACTGCTGGTTCATTCACTGTTTCTGTTACTGTGACTGACTCTGCAAGTAACGTAGTTTCTTCCAATACTGAGACAGTTAAGGTGAATTCTGCATTGGTTGCTCCGACTGCGTCTGCTTCCAAGGGTGCGGTTGATCAGGGTCAAACTTCAGCCTTGAGTTCCACGGCTGTTTCGACTGGTACAAGTCCATACACGTATCAGTGGCTTCAGAAGGCTCCTGGCGGTTCATACGTTGATGTCGGTACGAATTCCGCGAGATATTCTTTTGTTACTTCTGGTTCTACGGCTACGGGTACTTGGAGTTTTGAGCTTCAGGTGACTGATGCGGCTTCGGCAGTGGTCACTTCAAACTCTGCTTCTGTTAAGGTGAATTCTGCGTTGGTTGCTCCGACTGTGATTGTGTCGCCTTCTTCGTGGACTATGGATGTTGGTCAGTCTAAGACGTTTACTGCTACTCCTAGCGGCGGTTCAGGATCTTACACGAGATACCAGTGGTATGTGGGTGGGGTGGCTCAGATTGGTGCGACTGCGTCAACGTTTAGTTATTCTCCTAGGTCCGCGGGTTCTTACTCGATTACTGTGACGGTTACTGACAGTTCAGATGTGCCTTCGCCTCAGTCTTCTCCTACGACGGTTCAAGTAAACTCTGCGTTTGTTGCTCCGACTGCGTCGGCTTCCAAGGGTGCGGTTGATCGGGGTCAGACTTCCAGTTTGACTTCTGTTGCTGCTTCTGGCGGGACTACTCCGTACTCGTATCAGTGGTTTGAGAAGGGTCCTAGTGCTGGTTCTTACTCGTCTATTAGTGGGGCTACTTCCAGCAGTTATTCTTTCTCAACCAGTACCTCAACGGCTACGGGTACTTGGAGTTTTGAGCTTCAGGTGACTGATGCGGCTTCGGCAGTGGTCACTTCAAACTCTGCTTCTGTTAAGGTGAATGCTGCTCCGACTGTGAGGGTGTCGCCTTCTTCGTGGACTATGGATGTTGGTCGGTCTAAGGTGTTTTCGGCGTCTGCTTCTGGCGGTTCAAGTACTTATGCGAGTTACCAGTGGTATGTGGGTGGGGTGGCTCGGAGTGGTCAGACTGCGTCAACGTTCAGTTATGCTCCTAAGTCCGCGGGTTCTTACTCGATTACTGTGACGGTTACTGATAGTTTAGGTGCAACTTCCGCTCAGTCTTCTCCTGCGAGTGTTAGAGTGTTAAGGTGAATGCTGCCACGACTTATTACACCATTACGGCATCTTCCAACAGTAGCGATGCCATCTCACCGTCTGCAGCGTCCAGTGTTGAGTGAAAACTTCAAACCTTCAAAAAACTCTAGTCAAATTCTAAACAGTGGTTTAACTATTTATAAGGAAGGTTTTCGAGCAAGTTCTGTTATATACGGCTTTTATGAATTATCCTTGTCATTTTTCAAAAAGAACTGTTGAATGGTAGATAGATATTATGGAAGCTTATGATTATAACCAGCAGCTCATAGGAAGCGAGAGACTATTCAAAAAGGCAGTTGAAAAAGCTGAAATTGCCTACAATAAAGGCGATCTGGAATCTGTGGTGGCTTGGGCGAAAATTTCTGCACATCTTGCTTTTATCAGGCATCCTGGCTTTTACACGAGTTCAACTTTAGAGAACCTGTTACTTCTGGTTGCTCAAAAAATAGAAAAAGACCCACCAAGCACCAACGTTAATTTGTTGCTTAATTTTAAACCGAAAGATTATGGAAAGATGCGTTTTCTTCATGTTGTGACTGAAAGCTATGTTACTGGTGGGCATACAGCGTTTATTGCTCGATGGATTAAAAATACCTCAGGCAATTCGGTGCATAGTTTAATAGCAACTGCTCATCATGGTTCATTACCAGACATTTTGGCTTCATCAATAATTGAATCTGGCGGATGCTTTGGTTCATTATCAGAGTTTTCAGATAATTTGCTCGAGCAGGCTATTTTTCTGCGTAAAATTGCGCGAAATTGCGCTGATGTTATCGTTCTTTTTGTTCATCCTTTTGACCCTTTGCCAATTGTAGCCTTTGGTATTGACGGCGGACCGCCAATTATTTTTTGTAATCATGCAGACCATGCATTTTGGCTTGGTGGTAGTATAGCTGATGTCGTCGTTGATTATCATTCTTCAGGTTGTTTGCTAAGTGAAAAGCGCCGGGGAAAGTTTGGCTCGAGGATTCTTCCCATTCCATTACTAAAGAGCAATCATAAATTACGCAATGTTGTTGTCCGAAAAGAATTAGGGTTAAGCGATGACGAGGTAATGTTACTTACTGTAGGAAGAGACGAGAAATTCTTTCCATTTGGCAACATCGACTTCCTCGAGGTTATGGTTAGAATTCTAAAGAGGCATCCGAATGCGAAATTATTTGCCATAGGCCCGAAGAAACAGGGAAAATGGGAAAAGGCTTCCACCATAGTTGATGGTCGAATAGAAGCGATGGGAACGATAGATCGGTCAGTTTTGGAAACCTATTATGAAGCTGCCGACTTGTACGTGGAAAGTTTTCCATGTGGAAGCATTACTGCCATGCTCGAAGCTGGAATTCATGGTTTACCAATGATTGGTTTACACCTTAAGGAACTGCCACATATTAGCGGAGAAGATGATGTTGCATTCAAAAAATTATGCGTTCATGCCTCCTCGATTCGCGAGTTTACCGAGTCACTTGAGTATATGATAAATAATTGTAATTTATGTCGTCAGAAAGCCCTCTTGGTTAAAGAAAACATAGAGCGAGAGCATTGCTTTCCCGGATGGAATTCTTACTTAGATGAGGTGCTGCAATCGTTGCCTTCTCAACATCGTGTACGAAAGCCACAGCTAATAGGCTCCCAATCAGATTATGCTGATGTTTACCTTGCGTATCTTGATTCCGAGATGTTTTTCAACGAGTTACCTGAACATTCTCTCAGCAGGCTAGTTCGAGTTTACGCAGAACATCTTCCAAAGGCTGACGTCTTAAAAGCCCAAGCGGAATGCTTCGTAGACGCTTTGCCTAAAGTTGATAGTGTAAAGCGAGGGAAAGAGTATATTTATAATTTTAAAGAATTTTTAGGCGCACTACTTTAAAATAAATATTATAACAATTTGCTACCAGAATCATGCAGATGATTTTTAAGGAGAAAATCAAGATTATGAGTCTTGTAAGTTTTGTTAAAATATCAAAAGACGCCGAGTACCCGATGAAGCAGGCGGTTTCTGAATCGCTGAAGTTAATCCATTATTCCTTTGACAAAAGCGTCAGAAAGGTTGTGATTAAGCCTAATTTATGCTATTATTGGGATTGCTCAACTGGTCAAACGACTGAGCCAAGATTTGTGGCTGAACTGATTGATTTAATTCGCGAACAAATCTCTGCTGATGTGGATATAGCCATTGTTGAATCCGACGCTTCTGCAATGCGGTGCAAATACGCCTTTAGAATGTTAGGCTTTGAAAAGATCGCTCGGGAGAAAAATGTCAGGCTTGTTAATTTGTCAGAAGATCAAAGTGACAGCGTAGATGTTGCCTGTAACGGGAATAACTATAACTTTTTGGTTCCGAAAACAATTCGTGATGCCGAATTAAAAATTAATATTTCAAAGATAAAATACGCTGTTGACCCCATCAAGTTAACGTGTGCTTTAAAGAATATTTGCGGTTGTAATCCTTACCCTGAAAAATACAAGTACCACCCTGATCTTGGAAACGTAATCGTTGCTCTAAACAAAGTGATGAAATTCAACCTTTTCTTAATAGATAACAACGTTGTATCAGGAGTTCAGCCACGCAAGCTTGGATTAACAATGGCAAGTCTTGATCCAGTAGCTATTGACGTTGCGGCTGCTCAGATAGCATGGCTGAATCCGAACAAAATAAGCTATTTTCAAGTGGCGGAGAAAGAAGGGGTTGGAAAGAGAGCTTTTGTTCCGAAAGGAGCGTCTCTTGATTATTTTAGAGCTTTGTATCCTAAGAGGACGTTTAAAATGAAGATGAAGACGCAGGCTTACAAGCTTGTGGTTGGTGTGGGGCTTGGCAAGAGGCTTGGACTTGAGTAAAGAAGCGAGTGGTTAAAATGAAGAATGTAAAGTTGGGCATTATTGGCTTAGGCACCATTGGTCAACTTCATCTCAGGCACAGTTTGAAACTTGCTAACGCTGAACTAGTAGCTGTTGCAGATACTTCACTTAAAGCGTTAGAAAGGGCAAGAACTTTAGGTGTAAAAAAAACATTCACCGACTACGCTGACATGCTCAAAGACCCGCAGGTTGATGCGGTACTGATATCGCTGCCCACCCATCTGCACTTGAAGTGCGCACAGCAAGCGGCTGAAGCTAAAAAGGATATTTTCTTGGAGAAACCCATAGCAGTAACGGTTGAAGAAGCGAAAAATGTGATTTCTGTAGCAGAACGAAATTCTGTTAAGCTGATGGTGGGTTACCCCATGCGTTTTAATAAGAATTTCGTCAGGGTCAAGGAAGACTTGGAAAACGGGTTAATTGGTGATGTGGAAAATGCTCATGCAACTTACATTTGTTCAGGTCCTTTTTTCCACAGAGCTGATGGTCTCTCGCCTGTTCCTGTTCCAGACTGGTGGTTTAACACTGAGTATACAGGCGGCGGAGTCCTTGCGGATTTGGGGTCACATATAATTAATCTTCTCAGATGGTTCTTCGGCGAGATAGTTGATATTAAAGGTCAATTTGGGCACAGATTCAATATGGATTTTGAGGATTCAGCGATTTGCCTAGCCAGATTTGATTCTGGTTCTGTCGCTGTTATTAACGTTGGCTGGTTTTCGCAGGAATACACCCTTCGCGTTGACCTTTTAGGAAGCGTTAAAAATATTTCTGTGGTGCATATGCCGTCTAGTACAATGTCTAATGCTTTTCGAATGTTAACGAAGGGTATTTCCTCATTTAATCAACCGCTTTTCGATGAACTGCAATATTTTGTCGACTGTTTGGTTAAGGATAAGGCTCCATCTCCGACGGGTCTGGATGGACTTAGAGATTTGGAAGCAATATCCAAAGCTTACAAAAATCAGATTCTTCTTTAGCGGAAAAAACCGTTAATGATGCAATAGAACAGAAGGTTAGTCAGTTGAAATCTGTACATAAAAAAATTAGTAACTCGTTAACGATTGCTGTATTATTTTTAGCCGTAGGAATTCTCCTGTTGGCTTACTCTATGCTTTTTGATTTGCAGATTGCAGCCTTTATCGGGTTAGGGTTAACTTTTTGGGGTGCCATTTTTGCTCTCGCGAGAAGCGGAAAGTACGTTGAAAGTAATCTTCTGGATGCCACTGCAAAATCCGCTTACTCTACATTTGATCGGATGATTGGCGACTTAAAATTTAACGGGCAAGGATACTATATTCCTGCTTACCCTAAAGACGTTAGCCTTCCTGAATATCTCAAAAAACTAAAAGAACAAGTTGTTTTTATTTCTGAAAACTTCGATGGAAAGCCATCGATTGACGAATTAGCCACAGGCAGATTTTTGTCTGAAAAAACGCATGGTATATTTGTTGCTTCACCTGGCTCTGAGCTTATGGCTCAAATAGAAAAACGGTTACAATTAGATTTCAGCAAAATTCCAATTGAAGAATTGACGGGAATTTTACCCCGCTGCTTAACGGAGACATTTAATTTAGCTAAATCAGCTGACATGTCTGTTGTGGAAAACGGCGTTAGTTTTAAGGCAACGGGCATTTTGTATCAGAGCTTATACCGTGCAGAGCCTCCTTTGAAGAGCGTAAGCATCTTAGGCTGCCCAGTTGTAAGCGCTGTTGCCTGTGTACTCGCCAAGAGTTCAGGTAAAACAGTCACAATTAAAGAGCAGGTTTTATCGCCCAGTAACTGTGGTGTTCAGGCAGTGTTCAATTTTATTTAAGGGTGAGAAGCAAATGATTTCAATGATTTTTCCTCTAAGCTTATCTGATATTAGTTTGTGGCTTGCAGTGACAGCTATAATACTTCTAACTGCCTCTGAATTGCTGTATTCGTCGCCTGAGTTTTCTGCAAGAATTGCCCTTGATAAGCAATTTTTACGGATGGCTGCTATCGGGTGCGGTTTAGGCTTTGTTGTTACAGTCGTCATGCGTATAATGGGTTTTCTTTGACGGTTCATCACCAATAATACCTGTGAGTGTTGCAGCAAGAAAGATTGAAAGCTGAACTGAACTGTTTTTAGCGTAAAGTGTGTTCGCTAGCTTTTCTGTCAACGATTTGGTTGACAGTTGGCGTTCACCTAAACTTGAATACGCTTGTTATAACACTGCATGCAGTAACCATGCGCTTAACAGCTAAGTAAATCGTGTTTTATTTTGGGTGGGTAAGGGTTTGCTTTTTTTAATTTAAGAAAGCTAATTTGCGTTTTTAAAGAGTTTTAAGGCGTTTTCGCCCAGTATCATCTTTTTCTCTTCTTCGGTTATGTTGAGTGCTTTTATGTTGTCGATGATTTTGGATGTATCGCCCCAAGGGTAGTCGGTGCCAAAAAGCATGTGGGAAGAACCATAGAAGCTGTAAGCGAGATCCATGGCTGGTTTCCACATTCCTTCCGCAGTGTCAACATAAAACATTTTCAGGTATTCAATAGGCGTTTTTTTCAGCGGCGGAGGAGGAGCACCATTCTTGCCTTGGCCCATCACGAAGCCGTTAATTCGCCCTGCCATCAGCGGAATAAGGGTTCCCAAATGGTGTGTTATTATTTTTAGGTCAGGATGTCTTTCCAAGACGCCGCCTCTGAAAATTCGAACCGTTGCAAGAGCAGTATCTATACCCCAACCCATCATCATGTTCATGTTGTACTCGTCATTCATCCAATCATAGATTGTCCTGATGTACGCTGGATGAATCCACAATCCGCAACCAAGCTGACTGACCTTGGCATAAAACGGCTCAAACTCTGGCAAGTCAAGAGGTTTTCCCCTCACATTTGAAAGCACCTGGACACCAAGTAATCCAAGGTCTTTCACTGATCTTTCAACTTCGTCAACAGCTTCTTCCACGTCAAGAAGAGAAACCGTTGCTATTCCCTTAAAACGCTCATGCGAATCCTCTGCAATCTTCGAAATGCCGTCATTGGCTGCCCTGTATATCTTGTTGAATTCCTCAACGGGAACATTTGAGGGCAAATCGTCAAGCGTTGGTCCAGCAAGAGAAAGAATTTGCTTATCGATTCCGAACTTGTCCATTTGGCTTATTCGATAATCCAAGTCAGTTATTGCCTTTCCTTTCCCACCAGCGGGATTATCTGAAGAAAGAAAGGTTACCATCGCGGGAAGTGGTTTGGGCAACGCGTCCAAGTAATCTTTGGGGTAAAAATGGTTGAAAACATCAATGATCAAAGGCTTACATCTCGGCTAAAAGAAATGAGAACTGAACTAAAGATATAAAGATAGTTTTTACATGATTACATTTTGCAAAGCAGCGGAAAACGTCAAAGAAGCAAAAGAGCTCATCGAAGCTGGCTATGAATACTTTTGCGAAATAGACAACCTTAAGCTCTTTAGAAAACGCAAATAACCCCTTAACGGGCAATCACCCAGAAGCTGGAGGGTTATCCAAAAGCTGGGGATGTATGCCAAAGAACTGGGGATGGAAATTGAACCATATGTAACAGCTCTGTAGGCTGTCGCCTGAAATTTAGGCGGATGTGTGAAAGTCAATGTGGCTTTTCTGTATCGAACGGTTTTAAGATTTAGCGCTTCCTTGGCTTTCTGCAAATCCGTTCTTCTTTCACTGACATGGAATTAAGCTGGATTTGTGGTTTGTAATGTAGAAACTGTTGTTTTTTCAAGCAATATTTATATGAAAAGTGGTGTATTCCAATCAGTCTAACTATCCTGTCAGGGTTGGACCAATTTGAACTGCGCGTGCAAAAACCTCTTGGTGGTGAAATAAGTGCCGTTTAAAACCGTAAAGAAAGATGCGGCAGATGCTTTAACGTTAGAATGGGGTTTGCAGGTTAAGAATTACAAGTTAACCCTTGACAAAAAACGCTGTGTTGGCTGCCAAATATGCAGTTTAGCTTGCCCTAAAGAAGCCATAAAAACACAGAAGCAACCGAAAATTCAAGGGGAAAAGGCCAAAAAAGCCAAAGTGGACATTGACTTGGCAAAATGCAATTTCTGCGGTATCTGCGATGTCACCTGCCCGTACGGCGCAATCAAAGTTACTTTGAACGGTGCACATGACCTTTCCATCTTGGCGAAAGAAAGTTACCCGCAGATGGTTCGCGACATAAAAGTTGATACACGCCAATGCCCGAAAGAATGCGTAGAATGCGAAACAGCATGCCCGCTGTCACTCATAAAAATTTCTAAAATTGGTTATGACGGCAAACCAATCGAAAACTTTGAAGCTTTATCGCCGAGCCAGAAAGCACGTGTCCAAGTTAACCTTGACATTCAAAAAGATTATTGTCCAACTTGCAGAGTATGCGAGTTCAAATGCAGTCCAGGCGCAATAAAGGTCAAAAAAGCCTTTGAAGGAATAATCGCTATTAATCGGGAGAAATGCCCTGAAGGCTGTCAAGACTGCCTTGACGTTTGCCCCATTCCGGGTGCATTAACGCTTGGCGAAGACAAGAAGGTTCATGTTAACGATTTATTCTGCACTTACTGTGGCGCATGCAAAAACGTCTGTCCTGTAGATGAAGCCTTAACAGTTAAACGCACAACAATACATCACACGCCCATACATTCAGGCGCATGGAACAAAGCCTTAGAAAGACTAACTTCGCCAGCCGACGCTGCTAAAGAGTTTAGAACCGTTGCTGGCGAGAATAGGCACAATGCAGTTTCCAAAAGATTCGTTTTGGAGGAAACAGCGAAATGAGTGCCCAACAAGCAGCTAAACAACCCGAAGCAGCAAAACCTGAAGAGCTTCGAGTCGGCGTTTTCGTTTGCGACTGCGGCTTAAACATTGCAGGCACAGTAGACGTTAAACAGGTTACGGAATACGCTAAAACCATACCAGACGTGGTATTCGTCAAAGAAAACCGCTACACATGCGCAGACCCGGGGCAAGAAGAAATCCGCAAGGCCATCCGAGAGCAAAAACTCAACCGCGTCGTCGTTGCCGCTTGCTCACCTAGAATGCACGAACCTACATTTAGACGCACAGTTTCTGAAGCAGGTTTAAACCCGTTCCTTTTCGAGATGGCTAACATCCGTGAGTTCGCTTCATGGTGCCACCAGAGCACTCCGCAAGAAGCCACGGAACGAGCAAAAGACGCCGTTCGTATGGCAGTAGCAAAAGTGCGGTTAATGATGCCTCTGCAAACCATCGAGGTGCCAGTCACCCACAAGGCGCTCATTATCGGTGGAGGAATCGCGGGGATGAACGCTGCCTTAGACCTAGCTGAAATGGACTTCAAGGTTTACATGCTGGAGAACACGCAGAGCATCGGCGGACACATGGCGGCGCTGGACAAAACCTTCCCAACACTTGACTGCAGCATCTGCATTGAGGGACCAAAAATGGTGGATTGCGGTCGCCACCCAAACATTACAATCTTCGCCAACGCTGACCTTGTTAAAGTTGAGGGTTACATTGGCAACTTCAAAGTGAAAATCCGCAAGAACCCACGCTACGTCATATCAGAAAAATGCACTGGCTGCGGTGAATGCAAAGATGCTTGCCCAATAGAGTACCCTAACGAGTGGGACATGAACCTTGGCACACGCAAAGCAATTTCCGTACCCTTCGACCAGACAGTGCCGTTAATTTACGCCGTTAACAAGGATTATTGTATTGAATGCTTCAAATGCGTAGATGCTTGCGGTGATCGGCAAGCCATAGATTTCGACCAGAAACCTGAAGAAGTCGAAATAGAAGTTGGCGCAATCATTGTTTCCACAGGCTTTGATGTTTACTTACCGTACGATATGCCGCTGTTAGGTTATGGGAAATACCCCAACGTCATCACCAGCATGGAGTTTGAAAGGCTCATTTTGGCTGCTGGTCCAACAGGCGGCAAAGTTATCAGGCAATCAGACGGTCAGAAACCACACAGAATCGCGTTTATTCAATGCGTCGGTAGCCGAGACAAGAACAAGTACCCCTACTGTAGCAACTTCTGCTGCATGTACACGCTCAAGCATGTTGTTCAGATTAAAGAGAAATACAAGGAAGACGTGGAAGTCTACGTTTTCTACATGGATATACGCAGTCCAGGCAAAGGCTACGAGGAATTCTATGACCGCGCAAGAGAAAGAGGGGTAAACTTCATCCGTGGACGCGTAAGCCGCATTGACGAAGACCCAGTAACACACAATTTAACTATTCACTCGGAAGATTCACAGCTTGGTGTACCAATTGAAGTCGAAGTAGACATGGTAGTGCTCGCAACTGCCGCCATAGCTAAAAAAGGCTCAGCCGATATTGCGCGTATACTAAACCTGTCGCGCGGTGCAGATGGCTTCTTCATGGAGTCTCACCCCAAGCTTAAACCGATGGAGGCGCCGACGGACGGTGTTTTCTACGCAGGTGCCTGCCAAGGCTTAAAAGACATTCCCTACAGCGTTTCGCAAGGTAGCGGTGCAGCCTCAAAAGCAGCAACAGTCATCTCAAAGCAAAAGTGGAAGATTGAACCAATCATCTCAATAGTTGACGAAACCAAATGCAGAAACAAAACAGCCAAATGCGGTGTCTGCGTTGACAAATGCCCATACGGTGCCATCAAAGCAGAGCCAGGCAAAGCAGCATACATTAACACTGCGAACTGCCACGGCTGCGGAACATGCGTTGCTGAATGCCCACAGCACGCTATTACCCAGATGCACTTCACTGACGCCCAAATTATGGCTCAAATACGCGCTGCGCTTGAAGATAAACCGGAGGAGAAAATCCTAGCTATCCTATGCAACTGGTGCAGTTACGCTGGAGCAGACCTAGCAGGAACCAGCCGCTTTGAGTACCCGCCAAGCGTTCGAGCAATCCGAGTTATGTGCAGCGGCAGAGTAGCCAGAGAATTCGTCCTCGAAGCGCTGCGGCTCGGTGCAGGAATGGTCATGATTGGCGCATGCCACTTGCCCTATGATTGTCACTACATCAGCGGAAATTATAAGATGAAAGCACGCACAGACGCCCTAAAAGGCATGCTGACCAAACTTGGCATGAGCCCTGAACGATTCAGAGTAGAATACGTTTCAGCAGCTGAAGGCATCCGCTACGCTGAAGTCATCAAAGAAATAGATGCCCAAATGAAAGCTTTAGGCAAAGAGAAGATCCAAGCAGAAAATGCAAAGCTCAAACCTGTTCTCGAAAACATGCTAAAACGAAAGTAGCCGCACTGCAAGTTTTCATTTTTTTCTTTTTGTTTAGATACCCTGCCTGCTCTTTTTGCTACCTAAACCGCTGAACAAATAGCCTACCCCATTCCCATCTGCTTTCAATTTTGCTAGAGAAATTCAATTGCTAAATTGATACCCTCTTCCGTCTTACTTTAATTTTTGATAATAATTCATTAACAAAACTGTCTTGACTAGTTTTAGGTCCAAGTTTCACTAGCTAAAAAACTAGCCTATCCTCCTCTCCTCTTTTTAGACGTAATTCTAGAAAAAAGAGCCTATTTTTAATTGCCGAGAAATCGGAAAAAGAGACATGTTAGTAAGTATATTTACAGTTAAAGACGTGTTATTTTTTGATATATTTCAAGTTTGAAACATGGCTTATATTATATTCTATGAATCATAAGTCAATTGGAGAGGGTTGAGGAGAAAAGGAGAAAAACTCCCCACACTCAGGGATTAGGAAACTTCATCCTCAATCCCTGGAATACCTTCTACAATAATCTCAATCTTCTATGAACTATACTGGAAAAATCAAGCTCCTTCTACAGCATATATTCGGGGATAGTGCGTGTCTACAGCATAGATTATTTAAAACTATCCCTAGCCGTTGCAACTTCAATTTTAGTTTCGCCACTTAAACTGTAGAAGCTGTCTTTCTTTGTTAAAAAGTGAGAGCAGATCTCCAGTTTGGGCTCACATAAACTTCATGAACTAACTCCAAAAAACCTTGAAGATCATGCTCTTTCTTAAGAGCTAACACAACTTGGCACGCGCGTCATAGAGAGGCTGCAACTTCTTCATGTTCATTTATCAAAATTCCTATTTCTTTCTCGGCTGCTTTGCTTTACCCGATTGAACTTTTTGAGCCAGCCAACATGCAGCATTTTCTATTTCTTCATGTCTTGCTGGAAAACTTGCGCAAAGGTTCTTGATAAAAGCTTGGAGCAAAAGAGATACATTAGACAGACAGACTGGTTATACAGACAGGGAAGCCAGAGTAGGACGGGCAGGCAGATCTTCGCTTGGGCTATAAGCTGCAGTTAGCCATTGATACCAAGACTATGCTTCCTTTAGCCTGCACTTTCGCTTCTGCCAACCAGAACGAGCAGAAACACTCCATAAACAGATAGAAGAAAACGGAGCTGATACTAAAGCAGTCTGCAGCTAAGTTGAAAAGCGTTATCGCTGACAGCCACAGAGCGACGGCAAACTCAGAGATGCTGTCGACGCAGCGGTGATACCGTATCGGGCGAACCAGAAACGCGATGTTAAGAGTTTGCTTAGGGTAGACAAGAAGTTTAGAACTTATGGACGAAGACCAGAAAAGAGGAGTACCACAAAAGACCACACATAGAGGCGGCCTACAGTTTCCTGAAGACACAGCACAGCCTAACCGTCAATAAGGTAAGAGGCGTAGGCAAAGTAGCGAAGGCGAAATGTTCGTTTCCGAATCCCAAGTTGGTAGCGGCAGCGCAGTGCAAATCAACGACGACAATACTTACGCGCCTTCTGGAACAATAAATACCGGCGGCTTGGGCATGGAATATGATACAAGAGAAGGTTACATATACTTTTGCAATGGCATAATCTCAGTTTATACAGACAACAGCAGCAACATTATAGCAAACATTACCAACATAGAAGAATACGCAAGTTGTGTCTATGATTCAGGAACTCACACAATCTGGGCTACTCCAGATATGGGCGTCGGTGTTTATGTCATAAACGATCAGAACAATCAGGTCACCAAATCCATACAGGTAGCTTCAGATCCTTACGAGAATCCGGGAAACCCAGCATATGACCCTGCCAAAGGCTATATATACGTTACAAACGGCACTGACGTTTCAGTCATCTCAGACAGCAAATATAATATCGTTGCGGTGATCCACAACGTGGGTACTCTAAGTGGCTTAGTTTATGTAGCTAGCGTGCGCTTATTAAATTACTTGCTCATTTTTTCTAAACATACATTCAATAATATCTTTGCAAACCATGCATTCGTCAGGAATTTGTTCTTTATGTTTTTGTTCACTTAAGTAGCCAAGCTGGTAGTGGCAGGCTGATGCTATTTCTTCGTTTCCAGTTGGCTTTTCTGTAGAAAGAACTGTTTCAACCTGTGCGTTTTCTGGCTTATTATCAGCCTCTATTTGGGCTTCAGCTATTTTTGTTAAACAATATGGGCAGGCAACATATGGCTCTGCCGGATCTTGCCGTAAATTTGAGGTCTTAAGTGGCGTAGTGAAAACTTTCCCACATGAAGAATTCGGGCAAGTAAACGTTCATTTCCCCTCGATTAAGAGCGCGCTAAGTTGATCGGAAGATATTTCAAACATTTTCTTTGGCTTCTAGGTCTGTGAAGCTGTGAAGTGTTGATTCGTGGATCCATTCGTCAGGGTTTTTATATTTGAATGTTGGCGCCATGGTTCTGAGTCTTTCTGCTTCTTTTGCTTCGAAGCAATATATGATTTCGATGAGGGTTTCTCTGTGTTTTTGTTTTTGCTCTATGAAAGTTTCAAAGATCTTCTTGAAATTGCGCTCGCGCATGCTTAATGCTAGCTTTGAAAATTCATCGGCTATATTGATAATTGAGGGGGATTTCAGGTAATTGGTGTATACTTCGCTGAGTTGATCCTCTATGTTTGTTAATTCTTTCAGTATTTCGCATGAAATCTCGTAATTCAGGTTGTTTGTTTTGGTTGCTCTTTTGGTAAACTTGGAAATATTGTTCGCTATTTCTGTCAGGTTCTTTTTGCAGTTCATGTTTTCTGTTTCGGGCAGGTCAATGTAATCAAGTATTCCCTGAATGATTTTTGCGCATTTTAGGCTGTCATACGCTAAACATAAAATGAAGCTGCTTTCAGGAGGGTTGATTTTCTTGGCTAACGCTTCATAAAGTCTGAAAGCTTCGATCTCTATGTTGTTAAAGCATTTTAGAGACTGTGCGCTTTCTTGTAATTTTTCAACCATTTTATTGTCCCCTATTAAAGGCGTGTCGTAAATATTAATAAATGTTATTTGTTTCGTCTTTTATTGTGCTTCTGTTCAACACCTGTACAATTCAAAAACTGTTTCTTCAGGTAGAGCTTGTTTGGGGCAGAATAGAAAGAAACTTAGCTGATTTTATAAAAAACCTAGCAGAATACCTGCCGCGGTAGCGGCAGGATGAATGCGTAAGTTCTATTTTTTTGGTATGCCTAACCGTCTTTCACCAACGAGATAAGGAGGTGAGAGACTTGGAAAAGGCTAGGACATGTGCTTACCAAGCCAACTACCACCTTATCTGGGCCATAAAATACCGCCGCAAGGTGCTCGTAGGCTCAGTCGAGGTTAGATTGGAAGAGGTACTTAAGATGATTGCTAAAAGGCATGGTTGGCAGTTGCTGGCTACTAGAGTTCATGATAGTGACCATGTGCATCTGTTTGTTTCTGCTCCGCCTAAAGTATGCATACCTGAGATGGTTCGTGTTTTCAAGTGTGTTTCGGCTCAGCTGCTTTTCAAGGAGTTCCCTGAGATTAAGGAGAAGCTTTGGGGTGGGCACTTGTGGTCAGGGGGCTATGCTGTGAGGACTGCAGGCGTTGTAACTAGTGCAAAAATTGAGGAATACATCAATAGGTCGTAAACGTGGATGCTCGCCGCGGAAGCGGCGAGTAGTTCACTTTCTATTATCTCTATCACAGATATGACAATCAAGAGTGCACCGAGTATTAATATGGTTATACCTATTGTCGTATATGGTTGAGTCTGTGCTGATACGGCTTGTCTGACATAACCCTGTGTTAGGTTAGATGAAACTATCGGAACTTCTCGATAGCCTGTGATTACTATTTTACTGATGGTGGCTAGATATATGCCAGCACCAATTAGGAATAAGCCAAGAATAAACAAAATATAAGTTATCGGCTTCATTTTTCACCTAGTTCTATTTCGCGCTATGCAGATTTAAGACTTATCATCCATGAAAACTAAGCTATTTAATAAAAAACTGTTTAAGGGGAAAAGGTAGAGTGTGAAAGCCCCCCTCGCGCGTGCTGTTAATCTTCTTCTTCAAGTTTTCTCTTTTTAATTTTGAGCGTGTTCTCTTCTTGGCTTGTTACTCTGAAAAGCTCTGTGAGTTCGTGTTTGTGCAGGAACTTTTTCAAAGTTACGCGTACGTATTTTTTGCTTAGCCCTTCGCCTTCGCCTTTCACTGTTAATATTTTTGAGTCTGTCGCTACTTCTCCGCCTGTTTTCTCTTTAAGGAAATCCGCTAGCTTATCGATTAATTTAGCTTCGTCACCTTTAAGATCTGAAGTATCGACTTTCATTTCAACCATTTTCATGTTCACCTCGATTCAGGTCACGCCAATTTCTTGTGTTTAGCTTAGTTTTTCACAGCTCTTTATTGATTAAGTTTTCCGCTTAAACGTGTCAGTTCGCCCGTCGAGTCAATATCACTGCTCAAGCTCTGTGACTCTAGTGCTCATCATCCAAAACATTAATCGACAACAAAACTTAAGACTCTTGTGCTAAGACGCATTTTATCCAAAGAAACTGTTTTTATTATTCAAGCGAATATTTAATTGCGGAGTTGTTAAAGGTATGGACCTTTTAGAAATTATCAAAAATAGAAGAAGCATAAGAGCCTACAAAAAACGAGACCTGCCCCAAGAAACCATTGAAAAGCTTCTTGAAGCCGCAAGATGGGCGCCTTCCGCTGGTAACGTTCAACCGTGGGCTTTTGTAGTTGCAAGCTCGCAGAAAATGAAGCAGAGACTTTCTACGGCGGCTTTTGGGCAAAAAGACCTTGAAGAAGCATCAATCGTTATTGTGGTTTGCGCTGATGAAAAGCTCGCTGAACAAAGCTATGGTGAACGTGGTAAATCACTGTTTTGCCTTCAGGATACTGCGGCTGCAATTCAAAATATCCTGTTAACCGCTTACTCTCTTGGTTTAGGTTCATGCTGGATTGGGGCATTCGAAGAAGATGAAATAAGGCACGTCATTAAGGCTCCTAAAGAAATGCGGCCAATAGCCTTGATTCCAGTGGGATATCCAAACGAGGCACCACCCGCTACAAGCAGAAGACCAGTAAGCGAAATAATGCACAAGGAAACCTTTTGATTTTTATAACCTAAACCTAACTTTCTCCATCTGAACATATTTTAAATTTTGGTTAATCTCAAGACTAAAGCTAAAGTTTAAAAGCGGCTTTTCCCTCTCTACACGGCTTTATAAGAGGCAAGAAGCTCATGTGCGAACCGGTAGGAGCCCGTTCAGCAAAACATGCGATCAACTTGCCCTGTAAAAATCACAATAACCAAAGGAGGAAAAGAAATGTTATCAAGAGATTGTGACGGATGCTCGCAAATGAAATCGTGCAGTAGACGTTACTTCGTTGTGGAAAAAGGCAATTGTGTCTTCTGCCCCGACGGAACAGCCCATCTAGTAGATGGACCATAAAACAAAACGAAAAAAACATTTTTAACTTGAAATTAACTCAATTTTTTTTATATTTTACCTTATACTTTTTCCAATAGCGCACCAGCTTTTTGCTAATACCTCCTACACACACGAAGAATATGTTAACGGCGCGTGCAAATTATCAAATAATCCTTGCCGTGATCTATTCTTAATTTATGGTTCTTAACGTAATCCTCTAATCGATTAGGACATGATTCAATGGCTAAGGCTGTATCGGTTAGGACTACGTAGCCCTCTGTTTCAACATCATAAATGCCCCATTCAATAAACCCTTTGAATATTTTGGGGTGGGAGGCGGGAAATTCCTTTGAGAATTCTAATGCTTCAGCAAAATTCATGCAAATTAACCTTGATTCACATAACATTTTGCTGGCTGAAATTATAAGAGTTATGTGCAAAATAGGCTACAGGCATCTTTTAAAATTTGTCAGATCGCAGTTTCTAGCCGCATTTTATTGTAATTGGAATTGCGACATAAAAGTACATAGTCTGGCCGTGTTCATTGCATTTTTGTGTCTCCTATCAATCAAACGGAAGGCTGCGTTAGCGCCGACAAAAACTACCAATAAAACCAGGAGAAATCCCAGAAAACTAAAGATCCTAAATTCCATGAGAATCAAGCTCAACAATAGCACGACAGTGGCGATGATGAAGATTGCAACCTTCTCTTTAACGATAACCTTGGGAGACGTAGATTCAAAGGTCATGATTAAATGCACCACTTGCTCTTACTAATCTCTTTCCTGTTCCCTGCAACTTAAACGTTGAAAGAATGGACAGTCAACCCAGTTTCCTTGAAATGTCAGCCCGCAAAAAGTAAGCTACGCGGTGGCAATCGCTACGAACGTGTAAGTAAGCAGGATTCCAATCGAAAGTCCAAACATATAGAAGTTTGCCCTTTTTTGATTTAGGATGTTTGTTTTGCATTTGTAATTAAAACTATGTGGCAGGAAGGGTCTGGTGAGAAATTGCTTTTTCGGAGAATTTGGCTATGGACTAATGCTTCTTGTAGCTTTGGCATCAGTGCAATAATTTGTCTATGGGTTTTCGGGCTTCAATAGTTTCTAGGTTTCCCACATAGATTGGATGGATGGTGTTAGTACATTTGTAGAAATGAAATAGCGCTCGCTGTCTAGTAGCAAACTTAGTTTATGTTGATTGACAAAACCCCTTATAAATAAAAGCTCGTTGCTGTTGACTGAGTTTTGGTCAATGCTTAAAACAATGCCATCACTTATGGTATCAAGCATCTCCACATTTAAACTACAGCTTGCTCCAATTGCCCTTTTAAATACCATTGCCTCAAATATTTTCATGTTTCTTTGCCCTGTTCCAAATTTAGCTGCTCACATTAGCCAAAAATATCTGGACGTGGTTCCAAACTTGGTTACTACTACATTAGCACCATAACACTTAAGGCTTCGCGTAAGAAAAGATGAAAAACACTCAATTCTTCTCGGCACAAGGTCAATAGATTCAGGCAACACCATCGTCTCATCTCAGTTGTATAAGTCCTTCCCTATAGACTCCAGTTCAAATCCGAGCAACCCCACCGACTTAACTTTATTCACTAGAATTTTTCTAAATTTGTAAGCCAAATATAAAATTAAAAATTACGTGATTTTTTGCTTGCTACAGCCAAAATGGAATATCGTATTTTCTAAAATTTTATCTTTTTTAGAAATATAATTTAGAAAGCCAACTTTTCGATTTTCGTGCGGCGCTTCTACTTCTCTTTTAATTTGGGAATTATCTTAGTTGCCCACTCAATTTTAGTAGAGTAGATTTCACGCAGTTTTGGAGAAGTATTGGGTTCTTTAGCCTTTGCAAGCATACGACGTTTGGATCGATTAATCGCGCTATTTCGTTTGGGCTGTCCTTTCCTTTTTGATTTATAATTTTCAGGGTTCATATTCAATCATTGCTAGTTCAAAGCTTGATACCTAACCTATAGGAGTTTGCCCTCTTTTTTTGATTTAGGTGTTTATCGCCATTAAGAAAATTGATTCTTCTTGGAACCGCGTCAGGTCTGCGTGTTGAACAGGGGACTGGAGATTATCATGTCTGCTGTTGCTCGGTTACAGGCAGTTGGAATATTGTACAGTACTGCCATTCTGAGGAGAGCTTTAACATCTACATCATGAGGCAAAGACTCCAAAGGATCCCAAAAGAATATCAAAATGTCCAGTTTCTTATTCGCAATCAAAGCTCCAATTTCCATGTCTCCACCATAAGGTCCGCTCTTCAGCAGGTGTATCGGCAATCCTGTTTTTTCAATTATCTGCTCACCGGTGCTTCCTGTTGCGTACAGGTAATAGCAAGATAATGTTCCTTTGTTGAAATCACACCACTCAACCATATCCTTTTTCTTGTTATCATGTGCTACAAGAGCAATAGTTTTCATACCATTTCCCTTCCAATTTCTATTAAGCCTTAATGGCACATCAAATAAAAACATACAGTGAGATTAGTCACTTTTTGTTGAAGCCATGTTATATTTGTAAAGGAAAAAAAAAGAAAACTATAGCAGCATGAGCAAGCCATTTCCAACCGACGCACAAGCCACGCCAGAGGGCTTCTAAAAATAGAAACCGCATGGAGAAATGCTTTTTCTTGAATGACTAGCCTAAATAGTTAACGTTACATAGTATATCATTGTCGGATTATTCAAGAAAGAGTAAAACCTGCGCCCAGAACATACTTTTTCAAGACAATTTCTGGCAAACAACATCAGAAGGGGAAAATTTGAACAGAAAAAAGACAACGATAATGGAGTACCTTGCGTTTCTTTCCGTAAAACAAGGGATCTACCTTTCAGAACTTTATCAAGCCATGGTTGTAGCCAGAGAAAAAGGAAAAACCACCTGCCAAAATCTACTAGTTGAATACCGTTGCAGCCTAAAAGGCATGGCCGTCTTTCTAATTACCAAAGACACCAAAGTAATAGTGCAGTTTCGAGTTGCTGAAGAAATTCTCCTGAGAAAAGACATCTGCTTCGAAAACTGGTTGGACACCGACAAAATCCGCAGACAGATGAACAGACAAAATACATCACCCAAACAATCCATTCTGGTTCAAGACCTGCGGCATGGAATGAAAAAAGTTAACCTAGAAGCTAAAGTTCTCGAGACTCCAACGCCCTCAATGGTCCAAACACGGTACGGAAACAGCGCCAAAGTTACAAACGCTTGGATAGCGGATGAGACAGGAAAAATCAAGCTTTGCCTCTGGAATGAACAGGTAGACTTTGTTAATGTGGGCGACACCGTGCAGATTAAGAACGCTTCAGTTTCCACGTTTAAAGGTGAAAGACAACTGCGGCTCGGAAAAACCGGAACAGTCAGCATACTCGAAAACCGGGCCGATTGATAAAACAAGGCCTAGAAGCTGTCGCGAAAAATAGAGTCTACACGTAAGCTACCGATTTTGGACTATAAGCATTCATTTGCTGCCTTTGCCCTTATTCGGTTAATCTTTATTTTCACCAATGTTGCTGTTCAGCTTGCGGTTAGAAATCCAGTTTGCTTTAAATGACTACTCTTGGGTAGAGTTTAGCTCCGATTAGCACCAAGGCAATCATGATTACGAAGAGCACAAGCAAGTCATAGCCAACCCCATAAGTGCTTACTCCACCTGTGATCATAAGTCCACGCAAGGCATCTACTGCATATGTGAGGGGATTAACTCGCGCAACAATTTGCAGCCAACTAGGCATCATTGATAATGGATAAATAGCGTTGCTTGCAAAGAACAAAGGCATAGTCAGTACTTGACCTACACCCATGAAACGTTCACGCGTCTTCACCAGCGAAGCTATAATGAGTGAAAACGTTGAAAACAAAGCTGAAGCCAATATTGCAACAACCACCACCAATGTTAAATTTATGGGATTCCAGTTGATGCCTACGCCAATCAACACAGCCAGTACATAGATGATTACGACTTGAGAAAGCGCCCGGACCCCCGCTGACAATGCCTTACCAAGAACCAACGCTTGCCGGGGAGTAGGACTAACCAGAAATTTGTGAACAATGCCTAGGTCTCGTTCCCAGATAACAGCGATACCGTAGAAAATGGCTATAAAGAGCACGCTTTGAGCCAGAATTCCAGGCGTTATGAAGGATATGTAAGATAGATTGCCAGTGGATATGATATGCAACCTTGTGAAGACTTCCCCGAAGATCAGCAACCAGAGCGCGGGTTGTACAGCACGGGTAATCAGCTCAGTTGGGTCATGGCGAAGTTTCCGTACCTCCATTTCGGCTATGCTCAACGTCTTATTGAAGAAGGAAACAACCGAATTGACCGCATTTTTCACCTTATCCATGATCGTTTTAGCCGAGCCTCCTCGCTGTGCGCCTTGTCATGGTCGTTTCCCTATAGCTCTCCCCCCTGTCGAGTGCTCCCCCAGTGTAGTATACGAACACGTCATCGAGCGTAACGTTCTCCTTGTTTAGAGACGCCTTCAAATCGGCAGGTGCACCAATAACAGCCAATTTTCCTAAATGCATGATCGCCACCCTGAAGCATAGGTTGTCTGCTTCTTCCATGTAGTGCGTAGTAAGAAAGATGGTAGTGCCGTAGTCAGCTCGCAGTTTTTGGATATGATCCCAGACCGCTTTGCGCCCTACCGGATCAAGACCAAGGGTGGGTTCATCCAAGAACAGAACCTTAGGACGGTGCAGCATGGATAGAGCTATTTCTAAGCGTCTAATCATGCCGCCCGAATAATTTTTCACAAGCTTATCACAGGCGTCAGTGAGACCCATGAACTCCAGTGACCCATCGATTCGTGTGGCGCGTTCACTTTTAGGGATATCATAAAGTTTGGAGAATATCATTAGGTTCTCGCGACCCGTGAGGGTACTGTCAGCGGAGAGGAGTTGAGGCACGTAGCCAATCAGTCTTCTTACGTTGCTTGCGTTATGCACAACGTCGAAGCCTCCAATCGTTGCGCTTCCAGCAGTCAGAGGTAACAGGGTGGTTAACATTTTGATGGCTGTTGATTTGCCTGCACCGTTGGGACCAAGAAGACCAAAGATTTCGCCTTCATCCACCGATATGGTCAGGTCATCAACTGCTGTTAGCTGCCCGAAACGGCGAGTGAGGTGTTCTGTTGTGAGGATAGGCATAATGTTACTTCTCCGCTGCTTGTGTTTGTGTGCCGCTTATGAAGACAGAGCGCATAGCTTTCATGGCTTTGATAATGGCTTCTCTGTCCTCAGAACTGAGGCTGGCTATTTTGTCTGTCAGATAGGTCAAGGTACCCCGGCGTGAGGTCTCCAAAACTATTAAGCCATGATTCGTAACGCCTAATTTTACACGTCGCCTATCAGCGGGATTATCCTCTCTTGTTAACATACCGCGGGCGAGAAGGCCATCCACAAGCCTAGATGTTGAGGGCAGGGTCAATCCCATATGATTTGCCACTGCCGAGAGCGAAGTGCCTTTATTGCGGTCTACAAAGGCTAAGGTGCGGAACTGAGGAACGGTTAAATCAGGTGACCTTCGACTGCGCATCTCAGATCGTATGTCCTTCACGATGACTGGAACTACCTCAAGCAACTCACGGGCTGCCTCGTCTGAATCAACTGTCATATTAATTGCCTTTTCTAATAATTAGCTAAGCTAAGTATTCAGTGACGCTTAAATATGTTCCCCCAACATTCCAAAAAAATTTTGTCAAACCCAAATCTTTCAATCAATTTCACAGTCACTGTTTAGCTTGTGACGTGGCGTTTGGCTGTTTAATCCACACTTTAACTCTGCTTTGCACTCTTATCTTTGCCTCTGTTTGCATCAGTTTAATTTGAGCTTGGATAAATCTGTCATCTTCGCAGTTGAACTCTTTTCTTAGGGCATCCTCCAGCTTTGGCAATGAAATATGTTCAACAGAGCCAACTTGGTTCCAAAAGCGGTTTTGTATGTTTTCTCTTTTCTTAAGAGCTTCCTTCTCTGAATGAGCGGTCATTATAATCGTTGGAAACGCTTTAGAAACCGAGCGATATCAACCTTATGGATGAAAAAAACAAACCCATTCTGGAGTAAAACGTAATATGATGGCAGAACAATATTTTTTATGGTGAAAAAAATGGAATCTGGTGTTGAAGTAAAGAAGGTGGATGAACAAGGTCGTTTTATCCTTCCTGCAGATTGGCGTGAAGCTGAACTCAACGAAAGTAGAGAACTATACGTTATCAAGAGGAAAGGTTACTTGAAGATAATTCCAAAGCACCATGTTGATTTAACCGAAAACTTTGACAAAGCCGACTTGGGCGTGGAAACCATCGGAAGCTGGAAACAATTTGAGAAGAAATTCCAGCGTCTATCTTGCCTGTAAAACAACAATAGCAGCATATGCTTTTCATCTTGCGCAAAATGGCCATTCATTCTTCTCTTGTGATGCCTGACGCATTCTTCACAGTTGCTATGGCGTGGGCAGTCCTTTTTGGGGCAAGGACAATTAGGAGCAGACATCACGTAGAGAATCTCCAACATCCCATATAATTGTTGCTAACGTTAAAAGAAGAACAAACCCCGTATTTGCTGAACGTTCAAACAGACAGCGCTTGCGCTAAAATTAGCCGACCTAAGAAAGCTTTACTTTTGCTGTTTCTTTCTCTTCCGTTTGATTTTGCCAACAATGTCAGCTTGTTCGGTGGGGAAGTAGTATGGCACCGTACCATAGGAACTTGGAGAGACTCCCCTAGTTTTCCTTTTTAGCTTTCTTTTAGCTTGCCTCTTCGCATTATTTTCTTTGATTTTCACATCCAATGCGTTTGAAGTCAACTGATTCAATTTTTCCAAAAGTTTCTCAGCATCTTCTTTGTGTTCAAGCGGAATGACAATGTTCCGATGATGAGGAAGACGTACATTGATTTTTCCGGTCTCGTCCATATGCACCGAATCTATGTCGCTTACGCGAATGTGCAACGGAACAAATACGCCAAGCATCCTGCCGATCGTTTCTTTGAGAACTGGTTTATTTTCAAGTGCTTCTTCGATTTCATTCTTGAAACTTCCCCTCAAGTCTATTTTGAGTAGATTATTGGAGAGTTTAATTGTAAAATGGGGATCGTCAACTTCTAGAACTGTAATTGTTTTAGGCATTATATGTCCCACCTATTAAGCATGCTAACAGATTGACATTGAAGACTTTATACTTACCTTCTCCCGTTTTGCGTCAACGCGGGCTTTTAAGTTACATTAGCAAGATGAAAACTGCAATAATAAAAAAATCTTTAAAGCGATTCTAAGTAACAATTAGCTGTGTTCAAAGATGGTAGATCTTGTTTCCTTAGCCCTGATTACAAGTGCTATTATTATTGTGATAGGCTTCTTAGGCAACTACCTCTTTGAAAAGAAAGGCATACCTGATATGCTGTTCCTCATAGTCTTAGGAATGATTGTTGGGCCAGTACTGCACATATTTGACATCAGCGCAATTCAGGGATTTGCACCGTACATTTCAGCATTGGCGCTCGTTTTCATATTATTTGATGGCGGCATGGGCATAAGCATTAGACAAGTTCTTTCCCACAGCCTCAGGGCGGCCTTGCTTGCTCTGTTGGGTTTTCTGTTCAGTGTCTTAGCAGTAGCGCTTTTCATGGTTTCACTTTTTGGAGTCCCTCTTTCTTATGGACTACTCTTCGGGAGCATTTACGGAGGAAGCAGCTCAATAGTGGTAATCTCCTTAGCTTCCAAAATCAAAATTAGCGAAAAAGGCAAAACAACATTAATACTTGAATCAGCAACAACCGATATCCTGTGCATTGTAGTTTCTCTCGCCTTAATCGGAGCCATAATGACGGGACACACAGATTACATGTCAATCGGTGCCGGAATCGCAGGAAAATTCCTAATCGGAGCAGGAATTGGAATAGCGCTAGGAATTCTGGGACTCTTTGTCTTGAGGAGGGTTTCTTATTTGCCTTTTTCTTACATGCTAACATTAGCCATTGCGCTTTTCGCCTACTCAATCTCAGAAACCGTAGGAGGCAGCGGGGCATTGAGTGCACTAGTTTTTGGTCTGATCCTAGGTAACGAAACTGCAATTTTCATGCTTCTTCGGAGAAAGACAACGGCTAACTTGGCAGTGGATGATGGATTGAGGCGTTTTAAATCTGAAATCGCATTTTTTATAAGGACTTTCTTTTTTGTGTTTCTCGGGATAATTGCAACCATATCCAACGTGAATTTCATCTTTTTGGGAATTGCCCTATCACTTCTTCTACTCATTGTCAGATATGGCGCCGTTTATCTGACGACTTTGAGAAGTAAACTTAAAAATGAAAGACCCATTTTGACTTTTGTTCTTACACGCGGCTTAGCTGCCGCAGTTCTGGCGACTTTGCCTGCGCAGTACGGCCTGTCCTATGCTCCTTTGTTCATTAACTTTGCTGTAGTAATTATCATGTCCACTGCAGTTATAGCAACAGTCGGCGTTATCGTCCTTTCGCGGAAACAAAGCGGGTAAAGTAAAAACCACAAAAAGCAGCTTTTTGGCACCGAGTTGACAAAGAAGTAATTTTACTTTGGTGGTTGAATAAACTTTTTTAGCTCACTGATTGGTTTGTTGAGGCTTACTACGTCAGCTACAACCGCTATGGCGTCTATTGAAAGCAAAATATCTATACGTCCCATGAATGTTTTCTTGTAACCCAGAATCTCGATTGCCTCATCAGATAATTCTAACTGCAAACTGGTTACCTTCCAACTTACTGGGTCTATTTCAACGTCAATGACTGTTCCCACTATCCTAGCTCCAGCTCCGACTACTTCTTTACCATTCAACTCTGAAGGGCGCATGATATCGCTTATCTCTCTTTTTCAATTTAAATATTTCCTGAATTTAGTTCTTTAGGAAAAAAGGTTTAAAGGTGTTAGAGCTTTTCAGGTTGTCTATGAGTTATGTGGTATGAGCCAGCCGAAACTGAGTGCTTATAATGGCTTTATCTATACGAGTGATAATTAATGGGAAATAATGTAGATGACAACAGTGAAAACTTGAAGATGTGCGATTGCCCTGAGTGCCCAAGCTACAAAAACTCGCCTTTGAACAGCGCCCTTTACTGTTCTAAGGGAAAATCCGAAGAGACAGTTCTTGAATCAGGTTGCATGTGCAGCTTCTGTCCCGTAGCCACCAAATACGGATTGAAACTAGAGTACTATTGTGTACGAGGAAAGTCGTCCGATATACCATAGAAGATTTGTTTTCCTCAATCGTTGGAAAACATTAAAGAGTAACGGTGCTACTGATGCTTGCCTATTCGGTTAAAAAATATTTGTTCGGTTAATGGAATAGAAGGCTTTATAACTGGAACCTGACCAATCCAAAAAAACATCTGAAGAAGAAACTCAATTTTCAATCTACGTTAAGACTGGATTATCGTCAGAGGAAGCAGCGAAAAAGCTTCAACAGTATGGTCCTAACGAAATTCCTGAAAAGAAAGTTAATCCTTTTCGCAAGTTTTTGGGCTATTTCTGGGGACCCATTCCGTGGATGATAGAAATTGCTTCAGTACTATCAATAATCATTCAGCACTATGACGATTTTGCTATTATTTTCACGTTGCTAATTGTTAACGCCGTAGTGGGATTTTGGCAAGAACGGAAAGCCGACAACGCTATAGAATTGTTGAAAAAGCGCCTTGCTCCTAAAGCCCGAGTGCTAAGAGACGGGACATGGCATGAGATACCTTCAAAGGAACTCGTTCCAGGGGATATCGTACGTGTCCGCTTGGGCGACATTGTTCCTGCCGACGTTAAACTTATAAAAGGCGCCTACTTGCTCGCGGACGAATCCGCATTAACCGGAGAATCCCTGCCTGTAGAGAAACACATTTCTGACGTAGCTTATGCGGGAGCTATCATTAGGCAAGGCGAAATGGACGCTTATGTCGTTGCCACTGGAATAAGCAGTTTCTTTGGCAAAACCGCCAAGCTGGTGGCGGAAGCTAGAACAGTAAGTCACTTCCAAAAAGCAGTCATAAGAATAGGAAACTACTTGATCATCCTTGCAGCAATAATGGTTTCTGCCGTTGTTATTGTAGCTCTCTTTCGACATGCCAACCCATTAGCTATTTTGCAGTTTGCACTGATTTTGGTTGTAGCTTCGATACCTGTAGCGTTGCCAGCCGTTTTGACAGTCACAATGGCAGTTGGGGCAATCGTCCTCGCCAAAAAAGAAGCCATCGTGAGCAAGCTGGTTTCAATTGAAGAAATGGCTGGAGTTGATGTGTTATGTACGGACAAGACAGGTACCATAACGAAGAATGAACTTACCATTGCAGAAGCGCAGACCTTGGGCAAATTCGAAATCGACGACGCCCTCTTGTATGGAACATTAGCTTCCAGAGAAGAAAATCATGACCCTATCGATGATGCTGTCATCACCAAAGCCAAGTCGATCAGAGCAGTAGCCGATGCTCTTGGTCAATACAGCGTAGTTGATTTTAAGCCGTTTGACCCTGTTTTGAAGAGGACTGAAGCCACGGTGGAGAGCCGCGATGATGGACGCTTCAAAGTGGCCAAGGGCGCTCCACAGGTTGTTTTGTCTCTTGTTTCCAACAAGACAGAAATCGAAGATAGAGTTAACGAAATTGTAAACACTTTCGCAGTCAAGGGTCATCGAGCGTTAGGAGTAATTAAAGGAGACGAAAAGGGCAACTGGCAATTTGTTGGACTGCTAGCAATTTACGACCCGCCCCGCGAAGACTCTGCCCAGACAATAAAAACAGCCCAGAAGATGGGCTTAAACGTCAAGATGGTCACTGGCGACCACATTGCTATAGCTAAGCAGATTGCTCAAGAAGTTAATCTGGGCACAAACATAATACCCGCTTCCGCTTTCATAGACAAGCCAGACAGCGAAGCGGAAGGCATTATTGAGAATGCGGATGGTTTTGCCCAAGTTTTTCCTGAGCACAAATACCGCATAGTTGAGTTACTTCAAGGAAAAGGACACATTGTCGGCATGACTGGCGACGGAGTTAACGATGCTCCTGCATTAAAGAAAGCGGATGCAGGGGTTGCGGTTGCCGGAGCCACTGACGCGGCTAAATCCGCAGCAGACGTGGTGCTAACGAAGCCAGGGCTTTCCGTAATCATCGACGCTATAAAAGAGAGCCGCAAGATTTTCGAACGCATGACCAACTACGCCGTCTACCGCATCGCAGAGACTACTCGAGTATTAATTTTCTTGTCACTTGCAATTCTTGCCTTCAACTTCTATCCGTTAACGGCAGTAATGCTAGTCATTCTTGCGTTGCTCAATGACATGCCCATCATGACAATTGCATACGATAACGTGAGGGTACAAGAAAAACCAGTTCGCTGGAACATGCGTGGCGTGTTGATCGTGGCGTCTCTGCTCGGGGCAACGGGAGTTATCTCAAGCTTCGGGCTCTTCCTAATTGGCTTAGATGTATTTCACTTAAGCGCTAGCACGCTGCAGACCCTAATTTTTCTTAAAATGGCTGTTGCTGGGCACCTCACGATTTATTTGGCGCGAACTGGAGTGCGCCATTTCTGGAAACGTCCACTTCCAGCCAGTATTCTCTTTGTAGCCACAGAGGTGACTCAAGTTGTTGGCACGTTGTTCGCTGTCTTCGGTGTATTTATGAATCCGATTGGGTGGGGATTCGCCGCCTTCGTCTGGGGTTATGCATTGCTTAGCTTCCTGATAACCGATCAGCTAAAGATCCATTTCTTCAGATTAATGGGGCACGAAGAAGCTTTGTCTAACAGACAACAACCTTACGTTGCTTCATCCACATTTCCTCATATTATCTCATCCTTTTTCAAAAATTTCAAAAAGCCTTTCATTGCTAAAAATGAAGACAGCTGAAAAGAAAAGTTATACCTCGTAGGATTTCTTGAACGAAAGAATGAGCAAGAATAGCCATTGTTTGCAGTATATTTGCCAGTTGCGGGGTGGTTTGTTAGCAGCCTCCTCCCAGTTGCACTTTGCTTGCGGTATTCAGCTTGGAAATGAAAAAGAAATCTATTCTAATCAGTACTGACATGAATTATAGAAGCGAGTGAAGTTTGCTTTGAATTTTATTACTTAAGGTGTTTCAGGGGCGGCCTTTCTCGGGCAAGAGAATTTTAACTAAAGAAAATAAAAAATTTAAGAAATAATTATTTTATTTGGGCTTCAGCCAAGTAAACGGTTACGTTGCCATCTTTGTCTTTAGCTGCTCGAACACGAATCTTTCGCGGAGGTTTCTCTATACCTCTATCCCAGATTTTCTCGTTAACTTCCTGGCTTATTACAAGCTGAGGTAACTCTTCTTCTTCCTCTTCTTCAGAAACCTTCATTTCCAGTTTCATGTGCTTTGTTATGAAAATCTTTATCAACTGCATTGCTCTTGGAGCACGCTTTTTCGGTGGCCTAACCCGCGCTTTCTGCAGAGGAATCGTGTAGGTTCGTTCTTCAACAATTTCTACTTCCTCTTTCTTTTTCTTCGGTTTAACTTCCTCTTCCTCTACTGCCTCTTCTTTTGCCGGCTGCTCTTCGGCTGGAACTTCCTCTTTTGCCGCTTCTTCTACAGGTTCTTCTATCTCAGCGGTTTCCTCTTCACTAAGGCCAGGCACTTCTTCTTCGTCTTCAACGCTCTTCTGTTCTTCTTTGTCTTCTTTAACCATTAAGCTTCATCTTCTCCTACGCTTTTATCTTCCTTTTTCGCCAGTTTCGTCTTTGCTTAGGGTTTTCTCTTACTTTACCGTCGGTTCGGGCAATTACCCATGTTGGAACACCCGCTGACTCTTTTCCAGCTTTAGCTAGCCTACGTTTTTTCGCTGTAGGTTTAACACGCGCCATATTTTCATATCCTTCTGATTGTTGGTTCTCGCTTCCGTGATTGAAGCTGAATCAATATTCCCTTGAGCTGAGCATCCGACAACGGAATCGGCAACTTACCAGTCTGCGCCATTTCAATCAACTGCAACTCTATCTGCTCCGTAAATTCAGGCTTAACCATCTTTAGGTTATTTAGCCTTTGCCGAGCTTCAGGCGCCAATATCTTACTCAGCAACGCCTGTTTTTGGGCTTCCATTTGCGCTTCTGCTTGAGTCTGTCTTTGCTCATCACTCACTCTATGCTGCAAAGATGATAGTTTTCTTTTGCGGATTTGCTCAAGCTCGTCATCCGACATTGCTTCTATTCGCCTTGATACTTCTTGAGCTCAGGGACAGTCTTAACTATTTCCTTATACAAGTCTCCAGCAACTTCCTGAAGCAGCTTGCGACCTTTAGGCGTCATTCGTCTACCCTGAGGCCTCGCCGTTTGAATTAAACCAGCACTCTCAAGTTGCTGCAGAATCTTACGAATGTTGTTTCCGCCCGCTTTAACCACATGTGATTTTTTAACACCATTATTCTTTCTTCCACCATAATCAGCACGCAGTTTTTCCAATCCGATTGGACCGTAAACATAAACTTTGCGAAGTATAGATGCGCTTCGAGTATACCACCAGTTCGGGTTCTGGGGCTGCTTTTCTACATGATTTCCGGTTTTAGCAAAAGTTGCCCATGGAAGAGGCTGGACTTCATCAACGTTTTCCTTAAGATACCTAGCTAACCGATCGATGAATTTTGAAGCTGGAACATCGTGAGGAGTAGTCAAGATTGCTCTAATCCCTTGTTTTTCCTTGCAGTTAAACAATGAAGCCTAATATAAATCTTATCGGGTCTAATTTACGACAATATGAATTTGAAATTCAGAAAGGTAAAGAGAGAAAGTACAGAACAAACTATGATTGTAGATATTTTGGTATTTGTCACCCTAAACTATACAAAAAGATTAACCAAGTTTCCCCAAAGATTAAGGCGCTATGAGGGCTATTAGCGAGTCTTTTTGTTCTCGGCAGTACTGCTATTTTTCATTGATGATAAGTCTTAAATCTGGGATAAAACCAAATCTTTTAAGCAGTTCTACATTATTTAATCAGAGGTAGAGGGTAGTCGAACGTCTGATATTATAGAATGTGTAGAACTTTATAAAAATCGTGCTTACCTTCTTAAGATTGGCGATGTTCAGATTTCAGCATTGAAATTAGAGGGTATTAAAGCAAGTCAGTTAGGGGGAACGATTAGTCCAACAAATTTTGGTCTTCAAAAGAGTAACGTTGAAGGTAATGATTGGCTAGTTTTTGTCAAAGATAAAAATGATATTGTAATGCCCTATGATGTCTGGGTTAACAAATTAGCCAACGAGATTAGTGTAGTCACTGGTTCACCTATAAACAGTATTAGTGTTTTGACCAGTAATGAAGTTGTACTCAGTGATTACGGAGTAGGTACGGACACAGTAGCAACAGCAGCAAAGATAGAAGTTAACGATTCTGGAAAAGGCACGGATTCAGTATCAATAGAAAAAATTGATAATAAAAAAGAATCGTAAAGTTTCCAGAGTAAATTAAACGTTTAGGGCGTAACATTTGCGATGATGCAGTTTTCAAAAGCCAAGCTGTCCAAGAATTTTATAATCATTTTCTTAAAAATGATTTCTTTCCTTCATTAACCTGGTTTTTTCAATTCCGAAGTTTCAGGTACCAGAAATGAAAAATGTGCTGTCAATGTTTCCTTAGAAACACTTATTACGCATCAGGAATGATTGTTATTGTTATTGACAATTTTGAGGGAGGTTTCATGGCTATCGAGAAAGCCGAGGCTGTATGGGATTCTAATTTTCAGTCTTACTATTATGACGTAAAAGACTCGATGGATTTGGAGCTTCAATCACTTTTGCCAGACATAGCTGAATTGAAGCTTCAAAGACAAATCAAATATGCACTGCAGACCAAGGGAAAACGGCTACGCGCCACATTGGTTCTGCTAAGCGGCGAAAGCGTAGGAGGAAACAGGGAAGAACTTCGAAAGCTGGCTTTAGCAATTGAACTACTGCATTTGGCTACACTTGTCCACGACGATATTCTGGATGAGGACTTATTTAGAAGAAATGCCCTTGCGGTTCATGCAAAATGGAGCGTTAAAGAAGCAGTTCTGGTAGGTGACATATTAGCTTCGCTTTCACTTGTTCTCTGCAAAGGATACAAACGAGAAATTCTGGACGTAATGATAGACACTTGTATTCAACTTTCAGACGGCGAATACAGCGACGTCGAGTTGGCCAAAACAACTCTATCCGAGAAAGAATATTTTAAAAAAATTGAAAAAAAATCAGCATCCCTCTTCAAGGCAGCATGCGAATGCGGAGCCCTTGCAGCGAACGGTTCACCCAGCGAGATGAATGCTTTAAGGTTTTTTGGGGAAAATTACGGCGTGGCCTACCAGATAAAGGACGACATATTAGATGTAGAAGCCTCAAAGAATGATGTGCAGCTTGATGTTGACAAGTTCCGCTCCACGCTTCCGATAATTCACGCGTATGAAAATACAAGCATAGAAAAACGAGCACTCCTCGAAGGATTACTGTCGACAAAAACAAAAGAAAGCTTACTATCTTTTCTTAACGAGCTGAACGTTAACTTGGAAAAAAGCGGTTCTCTAAGTTACTGCGCAAGCAAAGTAGACTTATATGTTGACAAGGCAGTTGCAGGTTTAAGCCCTTTGAAAGAAAGCGTCTTTAAAGATTACCTTATCCATATGGCTGAGTCGTTAAGAATCAAAGAGCCCAAGGTCGGCACCCAAAAGATTTATCTTTAAAAAGTAATAGAGTAGTAACAGAAATTTCAACCATTTTTAAACTGTGAGAAAAGTTTTATGAGCGAAGCCAAAGAAAAGAAATTTACTTCTGATGATCTAAAGCAATTTGACGGGTTAAATGGTCACCCATTATACATAGTTTTCAAAGGCAAAGTTTACGACCTGACAGGTAGCAAGCTTTGGCCAGCAGGCAAACATATGGGGATGCATAGCCGAACCGAGAATTTGACTGAAGCTATAAAAAAAGCACCTCATGGTGAAGATAACGTTTATCGATACCCGCTTGTCGGCGAATTGGCTGAATCTGCTTTGCAGGCTCCTGCTCCGCCAACCCTCGAGAAAAAACCTATTGCACCACAAGCGCAGTTGCCTATTCAACCTGAGCCTGCCGCTGTTGAAACACGGGAGTTCCTGAAGCTGGCAGCCGCCGCAGGAGGAGCAGTAACCATATTGGCCGTGTTAGCAATTCTCAAAGCTTTAACTTTTGTGCCTGCAGGAGGAGCAGTAACCCTAGCAGCCGTGTTTGCAATCTACGGTGTTGGAGTAAGTTTAACATGAGTAAGAAAACCGCGTATGACAAGCTTGTTGACTGGTTTGACGTGAAGTTCGGCTTTGCCAAGACGCCGCTTAAGCCGATTCCTGACTTTGCGCTGAACCCTATTTACTGGCTTGGCTTGCTTCTGGCGGTGACTTTTGGTTTGCAGGCTTTAACAGGCATATTTATGCTTCTCTATTATGTTCCTACAACTGCTCAAGCGTATTCGTCGACAGCGTCTGTAATTAGTTCCGTGCCGCTCGGTTCGCTTGTTGAGACTATTCACTTATACGGTGCTTACGCAATGATTCTGCTTACTTTTCTGCATTTAGTTAGAAATTATTTTGGCAGTGCACACAAAGGGGACAGGGATTTGATGTGGCTGGCTGGAGTCGTATTAGCTGTTATCGTGATTAGTTTTGGCTTGACAGGTTACCTTTTGCCGTGGACAGTAATTTCCAAGGCTGCAGCCGATTTCGCCATAGGTCTCCTTAACTTCTTTCCCGCAGGAATTGCAAATTTAGGAAAGTTCGTTGCTCTGGGTTCAGGCAGCAATGTATCAGAGATAACGACATTCCTTCATATACACACAGTCTTTCTTCCGTTAGCCCTAATTGCTTTTCTCGCCTTGAAAATTTACATGTACGAGGTACACGGTCCAGCTTATGTACCAGCTTACGGAAAACCCAAATCGGGAAAGTATCACCCTTGGTTCCCAAAAGTTTTCCTCTACGCCGTAATGCTTTTCAGTGTTTACATCGCAATTTTGCTTGCTGCCGCTTCACTTTTCCCGCTTGTTTTGCCGCCTGCATATTCAGCTGCAACCGCGGGGCAGTACGTCGCCAAACCTGAATGGTACCTGCTATGGCTATATCAACTCATGAAAATTCAAATATTCGGAGGGTCAGCAGCAGTTTACGTAATAGCGGCAGTGTTGGTTTTTGGCTTGCTTCTTTTTCTGCTGCCCTTTTACGACCGAAGTAAACGTCGAAACCTTAGCCAAAGACCAGTCTTCGCTACAATCGGGTCCATACTCATAGTTGAGCTTATTACGTTAACCATCTGGGGCTATTTGACCCCTGGACAAGTAATTCCTAACTATCAAGCTGTTCTAGTCTTAGGCGGAGTTGCTGTCTTAACAGCTGTTGCAGTATTGTCAGTTTATCGGCTTAGAGGAAAAATGAAAACGGCTAACTCACAGGTCTCTTCCACCATGCAAAGCCAATCGACACCAGATTCGACTCCCCAAAGCAAGGTATCTGCTCAGAAAAAGAAACGCTTTCTCAAAGATGCCAAAAACGCCGGCGAAAGCATACTGAATAAGTTCACCGCTGTTTTCGTGGTTTTCTTAGCGGTTGCTTCAGTTTCTTTGGCATCAGTTGTGAATATGTTGCCTAACATTTTGGCGAGTGCACCGTTTTTTGTTCTGGCTTTGGCGGCGTTCGCTGTTTCATCGTTTTTCATGTGCAGTATGCTTCGCAGCTTTGTTTTAGCTTATGAGCAAGTGGAGACTAACCGATGAAGAGCACCAGCAACTATCTCCATTTGATTGCGATTTTCCTTTTGACTTTTCTCGTCGTCATAGGAGTCGCCATATGGCTTTTGGACCTTGTGACTCAGCAGAGAATTTTCGGTTTTCTCATGAGCGCCGAATTTGTAGCCTTTGCATTGCTCGTATACTTGTACTATGAGGAAAACCCGCAGGACATAAACAAAAAATTGCTAATCAGCGGTTTTGCCGCTTTAGGAATACTTGTTTTATTGGCGGCTGCTGTATTTGCAGGCATTGGTTCAGCGCCCACGCAAATTGCCAGCAGCACTTTTCCGCTTGTAACTAATCAGGCTGGATCGGTAATTTTCACGGTGACCAAATCAGGGAACTTTTACTACGTTTACCAAATTCCAGGTCACGTGCAACTAGGCATGTGGGGCAGCGTGGTAATTAAGTCGTGAACACTAAATTAACTGAGGAAATCACTTCTTCATTCTTGTTCTTCTTTGCAAGTTTAGTTGCAGGGCTTATGAGTTTGCTGGCGTTTGGTTTTGTTTGGGCAAAGCAAAGGGGTTCAACGCGGGACGGGGCTCAGAAAACGAAGGGTTTTCTTGTGGGTAAGCAGAGGGCATTGAATTTTTACAGGATATTTTCGGCTGTTTACGATTTTCAGGTTCCTTATCTTTACACTAACGCAATGAGAAAGGAAATCGTGAACCAAATTAAAATTGGTGTTGACCTGCGGGTCCTCGACGTTGGCTGCGGAACAGGCTACACTACTTTAGGGGTTTTGAATAGAAGAGACGTTTGCGAAGTAGTCGGTTTGGATATGAATTCTCTGCAATTAAACAAAGCTGTTAGGAACTTGTATTCAAAGAAGGCTAGGCTATCTTTTTCGAGAGGTGATGCGGAGAACCTGCCTTTTATCGATGATTCTTTTGACGCAGTTATTTCAGTTGGAGCTATGGAGAATTTCCCTGACCCTGAAAAAGTGTTGAGGGAACTAAATAGAGTTGCGAACCCGAACGGGAACATAATTGTTGGCGGTCCCGAATCAGCGTGGTTTAGCAAATTTGCTTTGAACAGAATTTTCTATTCTCCTTCAGTCAAAGAAATGGAAAGGATTTTTCGCAACGCAGGGCTTGTTCAAGTGAAGTCCGCTTTAACGGGTGTTAACACATTTTTCGGCACAGGCAGGTACGTTGTGTTTACTGTTGGAACAAAACCAGCTTAGTATCTTCTGCCTAAAATCTCTCTCCGTTTAAAAGTTCTTGGACCTCTCGATTCTGAAAGAGAATTCAAAAGTTATGCCCGATTTCCCTATAGAAACGACAAAGAGAACGCACAGAAAAGTACAATACTTACCTTGACTCTGAAAAATTGAAGAAACTATGAAAGGCCCCCGGTCAAAAAAACTGCATGAATTACACGCATTTGTAAACATTTTCGTAGAGGCATCTCTACTTGATGACGTAGTTGAAGCCCTTTCCAAAATTGATGCTGTGGAGGAACTCTACGAGGTAACGGGCGAGTTTGACATTGTCACGCTCGTCTGGGCACCGAATATTGAGGAATTAAGTGATATCTTGAAAAACAGAATCATGAAGATCAAAGGCGTGAAGAGCACAATAACCTCAATTGCATTAAGCCCCCACAAAGGTCCAAAATGTACAAAAGCAGCGACTGAAACTACTGTTCCGGATAATAAAAATCCGATGTAACACTAATGGGTCAAGTTTTTTTCCTTGTGTTAAGGAGCATCCATGCTACTGGTGCGTAAGCGATCGCAAGCAATACTAAGATAAATAATAATTGAAATGAGTCTGCCTTGTTTAGGAGCCCTTGGATTGCATAGCCTGCGATTAAACCGAAGGCGGTGATGCTGTGTGCTTTTATCATGTCAAGGTTTGCTGGAGCCATCAGCCTTGGATTATCGTAGTTTTGTCGCAGTATCCCAATTGAACGGTACACAAGGGGCAACGAGGCTAAAGCAAAAAGCGTATAAAGCGGGAGAATACGAAACGCAACTGATCCGATAATTACCGCGTATGTACAGACCCAGCTTGCCACGTAAAGTTTTGCGCCTGCTTTTTTGCCGTATCTTGCCACCAGCGTGAGTTTTCCTGCAGCACGGTCTTCTTCCATGTCTGGAATTTCGTTTATGGCAATCATGGAGAACAGCATAATTCCCAATGGTAATGTTGCTAGAAACGCTTGCAGCGTCAAGGTGCGTGCTTGGACATAAAAGGCGCCTAAACCGATTACTGTGCCAAAGTTCACTAGCATAGCAAGTTCTCCTAAACCGTGGTGGCTAAAGCTTATGGGTGGAGCGGTGTAGAAGATGGCGCAGAAAACTCCGACAAGCCCGAACGCTAAGATCGGTAAGCCTCTGGTCAAAGTGAGGTAGACGCCCACAGCAATAGTGACTAGATAGCATAACGTGAAAGCCTTAAACATGCTTTTAGGCGATAGAAGACCGCTGCTGAGGGTGCCGCTGCCGCCTGTGTACGGGTTTTTTTCTCCTGGCTTAAGTTTGTCTACACTATGCTTGTAATCGAAATAATCATCAGTCATGTTTAACCCTATATGGTTGATAATGACGGCGACAAGCACGAGCAGAAAGTAAAACGGAATAAACCCAGCGTTAGTTGCCCAACTAACTAAGCCGCCTAAGACAGCGGGAAAAATGCTGGGAGGCACGAAGTGGTAGCGGAAGGCTAGCCACCACACTTTCGCTTTAGACATTTGTCGTGTGCTCGTCATACATGTTCAACTCAGCATGATAGTTTTTTTAATTAAAAAAGGATTTCATATGTTGAATTCTGATTTCCAACTCTATTCAGACGGTTCTTGCACTTTGCGCTTCCTGAAGAGAATAAACACGTGACCTCTAACTTCAACCAAAGCAGCACCAGTTTGTTCGGCAGCCTTAGCCGCTATCGCTTGGGCTGTATTATCCCCACTCAAAGCGGCAGGCAAAATTCTGATCTTCACCATCTTGTTCTGCTGGAGTTGCTTCTCAATTTCGCTTATCAGCTGAGGAGTCAAGCCGTCTTTGCCTACCCAAATGGTTGGGTTTTCGTCTTTCAATACGTGCCTAACATGCCGTTTCATTCTGGTGGTTATTTTGCTCAAGTTCCTTTTGCTCCTTTTTCCTGCTTAACAATATACGGGTCTGGTTGCCGCAGTTTAAACATGTTATTACGATGTGAGGCTGCCTTTTCTGCTTTATCCTAACCCGACAATTATAACCCTGCACAAGCAGCGAATTGCAGCTTTTACAGGTTTCACGTTTAAACTCAACTGGCAAACGAATTTTTGCAGCCATCGCAATCTTCCTTGCAGACTTAATGTACTGCATGGCTAACTGCGGATTACTCTTGCAAACCTGCTTTGCCTGCTCAAACAATATTTGAATTCGCTGCCTTGCTATTTGCTTAATACTGGTCGGTTTCATCTAGCCTTCCCAAATAACCCAAAGATGATGGGACTCACACATAAACACTTGTATCTAACTTAACGGCTTTTCTTTGAAAGCTCCAATTTCAACCTTTGCAACGCTTCACCAATCTCAAGCGGCTTGTTTCCCAGAATTTGCTGAGCCTTTGAAGTATCAAGCGACGAATCCATAGGCCGTTTTGCAGGCCACTTAAACTGTGAAGACAAAGCAGGATCAATCAGGCTTTTATCCAAGCCAAAAGCTTCAGCGATTAATTCTGCAAACTGGTATCTGCTAACGCGTGTGGCACCGCAAAGATGAAATGTTCCAGTTAACCTTCGTTCAACAACTTCCATAGTCATGTCAGCCAAATTAGTGTTCAACGTAGGCGTGTTCCACTGGTCAGTAACAATCTTAACACGTTCACCCTTACGCAGAGTATCAATTAGCCATAGAGCAAAATTGACTTTTCCAGCAGCAGGAGTTGAACCGTAAATCACGCTTGGCCGTGCAATAAAATATTCTGCTTGAGCTTTTACCAATTCTTCAGCTTTAAGCTTGGTTAACCCGTAATAATTAATCGGGTCAGGCTTATCCGACTCCTTATAGTTACCCTTTTCACCGTTGAAAACGTAATCTGTCGAAATATAAATCAAAAAAGAGCCCGCGCTCTTAGCTGCTTCTACAATATTTTTTGTTCCTTCAACATTTATTTTCCAAGCAAGCTCTTTATTCAACTCGCATTTATCCACATCAGTCAGGGTAGCTGCGTGAACTACAACGTCAGGGTTAACACGCTTAAACGCTTCATTAACCAACTCCTTATTTGAAACGTCAAATTTAACAAAGTTACCGCAAACCGGCAACTCTTGAACGTCACAGGAATAAACCTCAAAATTTCTTGCAACAGCAAGCTCAGCTAGTTTGGAGCCGTAAAGACCACTAGCGCCAGTAATTAAGAGTTTCAGTGAAAACCACCTAGCTTCCAAGGCGTCGGATGAAGAATCACTTCTGTAGCAAACGGCGTCCACCAATGCTCATTTTCAAGATACCAGCCAACAGTCGACTCCAAAGATGCATCAAAACTGAACTTTGGCTGCCAACCCAACGTGGACCTTATTTTTGAAGAATCCAAACTATACCGCGTATCATGTCCAGGACGATCTTCGACAAAAGTAATCAAGCTCTCAGGTTTATGCAGCAAAGCGACGATTCTTTTTGCAATCTCAATGTTAGGAATTTCGTTCCCAGCTGAAATGTTGTATACTTCTCCAGCATTTCCCTTCTCAAGAACTGTTGCAATTGCTTCACAGTGGTCTTGAACGTAAATCCAATCACGAATGTTTTGCCCTGAACCGTAAATCGGTATCGGAAGATCCCTCAGCGCACGGATTATGGTTTTAGGAATCAGCTTTTCGGGAAGTTGATATGGACCAAAATTATTCGTACAACGCGTGATAGACAAATTCAAATTATAAGTCTTATAGTAGGATAGCACAAACATGTCTGCGGCAGCTTTAGAAGCTGAGTAAGGATTAGATGGCTTGGGCGGAGTATTCTCCGTAAATGAGCCTTCAAGGGCTTCACCGTAAACCTCGTCAGTGGACACCTGCAAAAGCCTTGTCTTGTGATTATGCCTGCGTATCGCCTCTAAAATCGTAAATGTGCCAACTGTATTGTTCTGCAAAAACACGTTGGGGTCAGCAATGCTCCTGTCCACATGAGTCTCAGCAGCAATGTTTACAACAGCATCAACTTGATGAATTAGCCTGTTAATAAGCTGCGGATTGCAAATGTCACCCTTTATGAAAGTGTACCTTTTGTCATTTTCAATATCGAGAAGATTAGCTGGGTTGGCTCCTATGCCTATCTTATCAACGTTTATCAATTCATAATCAGGATACCGCGCAAGTATGTACCTGCAAAAGTTGCTTCCGATAAATCCTAAACCGCCAGTAACTAACAATTTCATAATTCATCACTTATGAGGAGGATAATTCCAGTCCCAAGGTTTACCAACACGTGCATCATCCTTTTTGCCGTTTAAAGATTTAGGAACTATTGTCGTGTCATTCCATGGTCTGCGTTCTTCATCGGGATTAGCAGGGTCATAGAGGTTAGTAGTGAAGTACAACAGCATAGCGGGTTCATTCCCGAGTGCTTTGAAGCCATGCCAATAATGACCAGGAATACGCACCAATTGCAGGTCTAAAGCGCTGGAGACAATCTCGTTTATTTCCTCTGTTTTCTCGTCAAACGCGCAAATTTTTATTAATCCTTTCAGCGCCAAAAAATAGTCTGTTTGCCCTTTAAGGTGCCTATGCCATGCACGAATAATATTGGGATAAGTTAATGAAAGGTTTGCTTGCGCAATTGTGTCTTCTGCAAATAAATCTTTCCAATCAATACGCATAACTTCGGTAAAGAAGCCTCTCTCGTCGGGTAACCGACATATTGGTTTAATTTTTATCCCTTTTAACGTTAATATCCCTCGCTTGCTGCTAAACATATGTTTTAAAAATATTTATAATAGTTGTCATGCTCTCGGGGCTAGACTTCCACTTCCGAGTAATCGCCCACGTGCAACTTTATAGTTCTGTTCCTTTGGTTTCTTGCAACCTTCGCATTTTTGCCGATTAAACTGTCCTCTAAGCGCTCCACATCTTTAACGACAACGTTTTCTTGTATAACACAATATTCAAGGTTAGAATTAATAATTTGTGAGCCGTCGCCAACGCTTGTGTACGGTCCGATGAAGGAGTTTTCAATCGACGCGTTCTTTCCAATTGCGCATGGTCCCCTGACTGTACTATTTACTATTTTTGCTCCCAGTTCGAGCTTAACCCTGCCATCTACAACGCTGTTTGTTATTGTTCCTTTGATGTCACGCTCTGCATATTCATCCAATATTCTCGCATTAGCCGACAAAATATCGTCTTTTTTACCTGTGTCAAGCCACCAAGAATTTAAGATTTCAGCTTTAACCGAAAAACCCATGTTAATCATTTCTTGAATTGCATCAGTAATTTCCAGTTCTCCTCGCCAAGATGGCTTTATTCTTTCTATAGCTTGATGAACCTTGCTGGAAAAGAGATAAGTGCCAATAATCGCGAGATTGCCCATGGGCGTTTTAGGCTTCTCTACTAACTTGATAATATTGCCCTTGTCATCAAGTTGAGCTATACCAAAACTGGACGGATCCTCAACTTCTTTGAGAATAATGAGTGCGTCAAGGCGCTCGCTCCTAAATTTTTTAACAAACGTATTCAAACCTTGACCAGTAACGTTATCCCCCAGACACATGACAAAAGAATCCTGCCCTAAAAATTGCCTAGCCGTTTTAACTGCATGCGCTAAACCAAGCGGCTCCTGAGAAATGTAAATGACATTAAGGTTCCATTTTGAGCCGTCATTAACATAGTCCTTAACATACTGTCCTGTTTCCGGCGCAGTAATAATGCCTACTTTTTTTATGCTGGTTTCCGCTACCTGGTCAAGCACATATCCTAATATGGGCTTGTTAGCTACCGGAATAAGCTGTTTAGCGCAAGTAAAAGTTAAAGGTCTAAGTCTAGTCCCTTTTCCACCGCTGAGAACAAGTGCTTTCATGTCAATCCATTAATAACTTGCCATTTTTTACTTATATAAGTTTACGCTAAATTCCAGCTTGTGGCTGTAACTATACAATCCCATAATTCTATTAAATCGCGAAAAAATAACAAATATAAAGAGAACTTTTGATTCAAGGGGAAAATTAATGAAAAAGATTAAACTCAATTTTTGTCATCTTTTCCAATCAAAGAAACGAAATGCAAGTTCACCCGATCATGCAACTTTTATTCAAATTCAAGGTACACTTGTACTCGCGTTGGTGGAACATATTGCGGCAAATACAGGGCATTAACCAAAGCAGGAAAGAGCATTGTTGATGGGAAATGGGTTTCAACTTTGAATACTTAAGGGACTGCACAGTAAAAGACGTTTTCGACCTCAAGCATGTGCGCTGTTCGCCGTCGATTGAGCGTTTGAGCTAACTTTTTCCTTCTTTTTTAGCACAAGAAAAATCTGGTAAACCTTCTCCTTAGCTCCTTATCTTTTATATTCCTCTTCCTTAACAAGCCTGTATATTTCAGTGGAAACTGACAAGTTTTAAAACGACTTGTAGCATATACAAGTGGGTAACTGCTTTCTCAAGTGGTGGTTAAAACTGGGCATCGAAAAACTTAACAAAATATTCAATCCTAAACGGATAGCAGTAATCGGTGCCAGTGAAAGAGAAGGTTCCATAGGCGCAAAAATTTTAAGGAATCTAATAGGAGTTGGTTATAACGGTGCGGTCTTCCCTGTAAACGCGTTTAGGGAGACGGTTCAGGGAATAACTGCTTATCCAAGCATTAGTAAAATCCCTCGGGCAATTGATTTAGCCATAATTGCAACACCAGCACATACTGTGCCACAGATCGTTGAAGAATGCGGTGAGGCTGGAGTTTCTGGAATTATAATATGTTCCGCCGGTTTCAGAGAAGTCGGTGAAGAAGGTGTTCTTATTGAAAAGCGAATCCTTCGCTGTAAAAGGAAATATAGTATGCGGCTTATAGGTCCCAACAGTTTCGGGGTAATTAGACCGAAAATAAACCTTTACGCTACATTTGCAAATGACAGAGCAATTTCTGGAAAAATCGCGTTTATCTCCCAAAGCGCTGCTTTGTGTGCTTCCGCACTAGATTGGGCATCAGAAGCTCAAGTTGGATTCAGCGCTGTGGTGTCCACGGGGTCAATGCTTGATGTGGATTTTGGCGATTTAATAGATTACTTTGGAGCCGATGCACAAACTAAAAGCATCGTTTTATATGTTGAGTCGATAAAAAACGCAAGGAAATTCATGAGCGCGGCACGAGGCTTTGCCAGAACTAAACCTATAGTAGTTGTCAAAGCTGGGCGCTTTAAGGAGAGTATTATCCCGACTCTTTCTCATAGCGGTTCTTTGGGTGGCGAGGATGCTGTTTATGACTCGGCGTTTAGGCGTGCTGGAGTAGTCAGAGTAGAAACTATGATTGATTTATTTAACTGTGCAGAAGCATTGGCAATGCAGCAAAATCCTACAGGACCTGACTTGACAATCATTACTAACGCTGGTGGTCCAGGTATAATGGCTACAGACCAACTTATCGCTAAAGGTGGAAAACTATCGCAGCTAAGTCAGGAAACAGTGCAAGCTTTAAAGAACGTTCTGCCCCCCTACTGTACTACTGCAAACCCTATCGATATTTTCGAGGAAGCTACACCGGCAAGGTTTAAAGATGTTATAGCACTTTGCCTGAAAGATCAAAATAGCAATGGTTTCCTACTAATCTATGTACCTCAAACAGCGGCCGACCCTTTCGCTATAGCAAAAACAGTGACAGAATTAGCAAAGCAAACAAAAAAACCCATACTCACATGTTTAATGGGTGAAGATTCCGGATGCCGAAAAGCGCGAAGATTTCTACAAAGACACGGCATTCCAACTTTTCCAACGCCAGAACAAGCTGTTTCAACCTTTATGTACATGTACCGGTATACTCAAGGCTTGGAGCTTCTTTACCAAACACCTGAACAACTTGCCGTAGAGCCAACAAATTCAGCGTCTCTCAAGTCTATTTTAAAGCAAGCCTACTGTCGAGGGCAGCAGGTTCTTGGTTTATCTGAATCTCTTCGGTTTCTAGAGGCTTATAAAATCCCGACTATCCAGACCGTATTTGCAAATACGCCTGGTGAAGCTGAAGCTTTAGCTTCCAAGATCGGGTTCCCAGTAGTTATGAAAGCTTTGTCTCCCCAGGTTACACATAAATCCAAAATCGCAGGCGTCATCTTGAACGTATGCTCCACGTCGGAAGTTCAAGCTTACTTTGGTGAACTAGCTAAAAAGATACAGAAGCTTGGTGATAATACCGAGTTTCAAGGCGTAGCAATCCAGCCTATGGTCCGCAAGAAAGGCTACGAGTTGCTTGTCGGCACTAAAAAAGACCCTCAGTTCGGTTCAGTGATCATTTTTGGCAAGGGTGGAACGGATGCCAACTTATACAAGGATGTAAGCATAGGCTTCCCGCCTTTAAATCAGGTGCTCGCAAGAAGGCTAATAGAAGACACGGCTATCTACAAGAATGCAGCTTTATTGGGGCTCCCCCTGAATGTCAAGCTTATCGAGGAAATCTTGGTAAAGTTTTCTCAACTTGTAATTGATTTTCCTGAGATCAAAGAGATTGACATAAACCCTTTGATTGTGGACAAAAATAGCGCTGTTGCAGTTGATGCACGCATTATCCTAGACATTAAACGTGTAACGCAGGAAATCGGTTTTCATGAACACCTTGTTATCGCTCCTTACCCAAGCAAGTATGTCTCTGATTGGAAAACGAGAAATGAAACCCTTGTGCGGCTTCGGCCGATAAAACCTGAAGATGAAGGCAGATTCAACGAGCTTTTCAAATCACTTTCCGATGAAACAATGCGTTTCCGGTTCTTTGAAATTATAAAGGAGTTTTCTCATGAAATGTTGACCAGATACTGTAATTTGGATTATGATAGAGAAATTGCCATAGTAGCGGAGCTTCCAGATAGCAGGCGAATAATTGGTGTTGCAAGATTAATCACAGACCCTGATGGAAAAAGCGGTGAATACGCTGTTTTAATTGGTGACCAATGGCAAGGATTTGGGCTAGGCCTCAAGCTCATGAATTCCCTGATTGAAATGGCGAAGGATAAGCATCTGGAGAAAATATACGGTTACGTCATGGCTAATAACTACAAGATGCTGAACCTGTGTAATGGGATAGGATTCAAGGCTGAAAAGGTCGACGATGATACCTTAATAATGTCCCTCGACGTATCCTAAATTTATTATGCAGGCGCCCAGTAGCAGTTTTTCCTAAATGGTTATGCGAAGAAAGTTTTCTCTGCCCTCAGGAATCATTGTAATTCCTTTCTTTACTATTTCATATGTGCGCGCACGAAAGGCTTCACCACGTGTTTTAAGATATAAGGCTCAATTTCTAAAACTAAATTTGAGTTTTCACACACCCTCAAGGGCTGGTCCGCTTCGCGCTACTGGATTCTTTGGTGAGCGTTTGAAGAAGAAGCGGCTTTAGAGTGATCTGTGCTATTTTTCTATTAATTCAAATTTTCCGAGGGAGTGATAGCAGCCCACGCCGTAGCCTTGTTTCTCGCAGAATTCGAGGACTTTGGACGTGGCTCTCAGGTCGATAGCTTTCAGTGTTTCCTCGTTTGGTCCGACGACTTCTAAGATTAAGTCAAGGCCTCCTGTGCCGCAGCAGGAAAATATGTTTTTAAAAACCTTCACGTTGTAGGTTGCGGGGAGTTTCATTTCTTCAATTATTTGCTTGACGTTGTCGATTAAATCGTCGACTTGACTTGGACTGGTACATTGGTTGAAGTGTATTTCCCGGCAGCTTATTATAGACATTTCACACCCTCCTTGGATGGAACCACTAAGGTCACCGTTTCTTTAATTCCGCTAACTTTGCGTATTTTGTCGAAAATGAATTCGTCAAGTTCTTCCATTGCGTCAAACTTGATTTCGACGTGCAGGTCGTAGATGCCATAGGTCAAAGTGATCGACGTGACTCCAACCATTTTCCTTATTGTCTCAAGCGCCTGCTTGTCTTGGCCGGCTTCTATTTTCGCCAGCACATATGCCACTGGCATTTGAACACCGTTTATACGTTGTCTGCTGGATTTATTAATTTTTCGCACACCATTTTCATACGTTGAGAGAGGCTTTGAAGTTAGTCGATGGCACAATAACATCCAAAAAAACAAGTAGTAACCACAAAATATTTAGCCTTAGACAATATACGCGTTTACCCAGCACAGATAAGTGGGCCTAACTCATGTCCAAGTCAGTTCTGGTTGTCGGAGGTGGAATTGCGGGCATTCAGGCCTCATTGGATTTGGCCAATCGAGGCACGAAGGTCTATCTTATTGAAAAGACTCCCAGCATAGGCGGACGCATGGCCCAGCTTGACAAAACCTTTCCAACTTTGGACTGTTCCATTTGTATACTTGCTCCAAAGATGATAGAGTGTCTCAGACATTCGAACATCAGCCTACTTACATACTCAGAAGTCCAGCATGTTGAAGGTGAAGATGGAAATTTCACTGTGAAAATCCTTCGAAAGCCTCGCTACGTAGAATTCTCCAAATGCACAGGCTGCGGCACTTGCATGGAGAAGTGTCCAGTTAAGGTTCCGAACGAGTTTGACATGGGAATGGGAAAGAGGAAAGCTATTTATATGCCGTTTAAGCAAGCGGTTCCTCTAGTCGCCACAATAGATGCAGAACATTGTCTTTACTTTACGAAAAAAATTTGCGGTGTCTGCCAGAAGGTGTGCCCGTCGAATGCCATTGACTACAATCAAAAACCTGAAGAAATAAACTTGAATGTAGCTTCAATAATTTTGGCCACAGGCTTTGACATTTTTGATCCCTCGGCTATCGGCGAGTACGGCTACGGCAGATTCCAAAATGTGCTTACCTCCATGGAGTTCGAGAGGATAATATGCGCATCCGGCCCAACTGGAGGGCATCTTGTCCGTCCCTCAGACGGAAAAGAACCTAAGAGCGTCGTTTTCGTTCAGTGTGTGGGTTCAAGGAACCTGCATGGCAGATTCCCTTTCTGTTCTACAGTATGCTGCGTTTATGCTACTAAAGAGTCAATTCTCGTGAAAGAGCACTCTCCGCAAACTCAACCTTACATCATGTATATTGACATGAGAGCTGTGGGTAAAGGCTTCCAGGAATTTGTTGACAGGGCAAGAGAAGAATACGGCGTGAAATACATCAAAGCGCATCCAGGCGGTATAGCTGAAGATCAGGCTACAAAGAATTTGCAGATCCACTACGAGGACACAAAGAATGGCGAAATGAAAACGCTTGATGCCGACATCGTCGTGTTATGCCCCGCTTTGATCCCGAAGACAGAAAACAAGAGGCTCGCTGAAGAAATGGGAATAGAACTTGACGAGGCTAGTTTCTTCAAAGCTAAGGACCTGCTTACGGCACCCATGGACACAACTTCCGCGGGGATTTACATTTGCGGATACTGCCAAAGTCCCAAAGATATCCCTGAGAGTGTGGCCCAAGCCAGCGGAGCGGCTGCCAGAGCGGCAGAGACCATCGCGTTGACGTCAAAGGGGCGGAAACAGTGAGCGACAAACATAAGCCGCGGATCGGCGTCTTCGTATGCCACTGTGGTGTCAACATAGGCGGCGTCGTAAACGTGCCCGCAGTCGTAGAGTACGCAAGAGCCCTGCCTAATGTTGCCTATGCCGAAGGCAATCTTTACACATGCTCATCTGAAGGACTGTACAAGATTAAAGAGGCCATCAGGAAATATGACCTTGACAGATTAGTGGTGGCTTCATGTACTCCCAGAACGCACGAGCCACTTTTTAGGGCTGCATGCGAAGAAGCAAACCTGAATAAGTACCTGTTTCACATGGCAAACATTCGTGAACAATGTAGCTGGGTGCATGCCAGAGAGCCCGAAAAGGCCACAGAGAAAGCCAAAGAGATTGTCAAGATGGCTATCGCCAAGGCTGCACTGCTCGAACCTCAGACGGAACCTGAGATTGAGGTTCAACCTTCAGCACTCGTCATCGGTGGTGGAGTTTCAGGAATGACGGCGGCCATCAGCCTTGCCAACCAAGGCTTTAATGTGAGCTTAGTAGAGAAAAACAAAGAGCTCGGCGGGAAACTATGCGAATTATACAGGCTGTATCCGAGCGATAAGCTGAGTTCAGAAGTTCTTGGCGAGTACATCCAGTCCGTGCGCTCAAACCCAAACATCAAAATCTATACGTCTTCTACTGTGAAGCGTGTTGATGGTTTCATCGGAAACTTCGAAGTAACCCTCAACATCAATCCCTCCCCCGACTGGAAGGGCTCGTTTTGGGGGACCGAAGAAAAACTCAAGGCTGGCACGATAGTGGTTGCCACAGGAGCCGACGTTTTTAAGCCCATCGGAATGTACTGCTATGGCGAAAACAGGGGCGTCATAACCCAACTTGAGCTTGAAAAACTCATGAAAGAAGGAAAACTTGGGAAGCCGAAGAACATACTTATGATTCAATGCGTCGGTGCGAGAGAAGGAAAAGTGGGCGGACGAAACTACTGCTCCAGAATATGTTGCACTATGGCACTTAAAAACGCCATGATAATCAAGGAAATGCTTCCAGACTCCGAAGTTTCAATACTGTACAGAGACATGAACGCGTACGGCAAGGACTTCGAAGAGCAATATGAGAAGGCTAGACATAACTTCGTGCAATTCATAAGATACGACGATGCCAGTCCACCTGAGGTGAGTTCAGATGCAAACGGCAAACTCTCAGTTAAGGTGCATGACATCTTGGGCAACTACGCACTCGAGCTGGATGCCGATCTCATAGTGTTATCTACCCCACTTGTTAAATCGGAAGACGCGGCCGAACTTTCAAAGATCCTGAAGGTTCCGTTAGGGGCAGAGGGCTTCTTCTTGGAAGCACACGTTAAACTCAGACCTGTCGATTTCGCGACAGATGGCATTTTCTTATGTGGAACCGCGCATGGACCCAAAACGGTCCCCGAAAGCATCATCCAAGCTTACGCTGCTGCATCGAGGGCAGGTATCCCTATGGCGTTAGGAAAGGTTAGGACCGAAGCAATAACGGCTCGTGTTGACGAGACCAGATGCAGCGGATGTGGCACATGCGTCAAGCTGTGCCCGTACAGTGCCATAAGAAAGGATGAACATGGAGTTGCAAGGGTAAACGATGTTTTATGCAAGGGCTGTGGGGTGTGTTCCGCAAGTTGCCCTGAAAAAGCCATTGACATGCGGCACTTCAGCGACGCTCAAATTATCGCTGAAGCAACGTCTGCGATAGGGGGGTCTTAAAGTAATGGAATTCGAACCCAATATAATCGGTTTTCTCTGCAACTGGTGTAGCTATGCAGGCGCGGACCTAGCTGGTGTAAGCAGAATTCAGTATCCTTCTAACATTCGAGTGGTAAGAGTTATGTGTAGCGGAAGAATAGACCCGGTGATCCCTCTACAAGTTTTCGCCCGAGGCGCCGACGGAGTTATTGTCTTGGGATGCCATCCCGGCGACTGCCACTACTCGGAAGGAAATCTTTATGAAGAGAAAAAAATTAAACTGCTCAAAAAACTGTTGGCGCTGAGCGGTTTGGGTTCAGAAAGGTTAGAACTCGAATGGGTTTCAGCGTCGGAAGGCCAAAGATTCGCCCAAGTAGTGACGCAATTTACGGAACGAATAAGGAAGCTGGGTCAGTCTCCCTTATCTGGAACTAAACCAGACCCGAAGATGATTGAGAATCTTGCGGCTGCAATAGACGTTGCTACAGGTTTCAGGCTAAGGGTTCTAGTTGGCAAAGAAAGGGAGTTAACTGAAAAAAGCAATGCCTATGGCGAAAGGGTCCGTCAAGAGGAATTTGAGGACCTTCTCGACGAGGCAGTTGAAGCCGAATTTCTGCGTCACAAGATTCATGTTTTAACGAGGAACAACTCGTTGCCGGTCAGGGCTCTGGCGGCGGCCACCGAGCTGAAACCGAGCGATGTTCTCAAGCATATCGTTGCAATGCGGAGAAGAAACATGATTACGGTTGATCACATTGAAGGAACCACGCCTTTCTATAAGGCTTTGGAGGCGTAATAGTAGATGGTTGACGAGAAAATCGGCGCGGTAATGGTTGTTGGCGGCGGCGTTGCGGGCATTCAGGCTTCGCTTGACCTTGCTGATTCAGGGTTCAGGGTGTACCTTGTAGATAAAGGACCCAGCATTGGTGGTGTGATGGCCCAGCTTGACAAGACATTTCCTACAAATGATTGTTCAATGTGTATTCTTTCGCCCAAGCTTGTGGCTACCGGAAGACACCCGAACATCACAATCCTGACGAACGCTGAGATAGCGAATTTGAGTGGCCAAGCCGGGAACTTTGAAGTTGGGCTTCAACGAAAGAGCCGTTTCATAATCGAGGAAAAGTGTAACGGATGCGGTCTGTGCGCCCAGAAGTGTCCTATTGAAGCGGTTGATTCCTTCAATGAAGGGCTCGGACAGAAAGGCGCGGTTTACGTTGAATATCCGCAGGCTGTACCGCTGAAGTACCTAATCGACCGCGAAAAATGTATCGGATGCGGAACTTGCGAGGAAGTCTGTAAGGCTGGTGCAATTCAGTATGACCAGAAAGACAGCCAAGTCAAACTGAGGGTAGGCTCAATAATACTCGCGCCGGGCTTCGAACCTTTCGACGCAAGGCTCAAAACTGAATATGGGTACGGACGCTACCCAAACGTGGTTAACAGCATCGAATTCGAACGTATATTGAGTGCTTCTGGACCTTACGGCGGGCTTGTCTTGCGG
>CAWJIN010000036.1:0-13946 GCA_963842865.1 Candidatus Bathyarchaeota archaeon
TTTGTTTAAAGTCCCAACGATCCTTTCATCACGTCAACGTCCAGGCTTCCTGCACGGAAAGTCTTGCCTGTTTTTGTATTGTTTATGGCTACAACTGCTGGGGCGAAGATGTTTGTGTCAATCTTGTAGAAGTCGAAGCCAGCCTCCTTGAAGATGTCTAGAAAACGAGGATTTTTCTGAGCAAGCCTTCGGGCTTCCTGGAGCATTTTAGATGAAGAAGACGGAGCCTGCTTCACTATGCTTTCTAGCTTAACCTCGTCCTCAAAGCTCACAGTATAGTTCGTTACTCCTGCGTAGAGAATTGCATCGTTTGTTCTTCCCATGGCTTCGCCAGCGTTCGGATGAAGGGGAACAATCGGTGCGTAACCCCAAGCATGCTTCACAATCATCGGGTCGAGCCCTAACCTCTCAAGCTTGTGTAATCCCGTTTCCACAATCCTGCCAGAAACTTGCGTAGCCCCCACCAAACTCGTAGTAGAAAACATCACCAAAAACAGGTTCTTGGACGAAACCTTGCATTTGTCAGCAATCAGCTGAATCACAGGTTCTGGAGGCTTCTTCTCAGTTTCTAAAACAAGGACAGCCACGTCGGATTCATCTTTGTACTGAAGTTTCTCATAAAGATCCTTTGGCTTAAGAGCCAAAGCCCGAGCGGGACCGGAAGCAATAGCAGAAAAATCTTCACCCTTCACTTGCCAACCTGCAAACTGAGACGCCAGAGTTGACAACGCAGGATGATCCGTAACCACAAAGACTGAAGGCAAAATAATATCGCCATACTGAATGGGCAAAATAGAAGCTTTTCCGTAACCAGCCAAACATATCTCAGTGACTAATTCGCCAGCTAGAAAGCCGCCTTCCGCGTCGATACCTGCATCAATTAAAGTCGCTCCACTTTCCGATTTTTCAATCGTAATCGCATACTTATCGGCTTCACCGCACAGCTTATTAACTAAATTCAAAGCCGACTTGTTCAAACTGATCTTCGACTGCGACACCTATTATCCTCCTCGATGACTAGAATAGCGAAATAAATCCGCTAGCAGAGGATAAGTATTTCCCTTCTCAATCACCAGAAACTGCATGATTACGCAGATCCAATTGGACGGCAGCATGTTTAGAGCTGTTCATATGAGAGACACCCAAAGTATAAGGCAAAACAGATTTCTTAGTGCTTCAATAGCTCATGATATTCGTTGACTTTGCGAGCATACTCCGCGTTGATCAGGTTTCTAAGTTCCACATACACATCCAGATTTATTTCATGCACAGACTTGACATCGGAATTTCCAAGCAGAGTCCCGAGTTTGCGGATTTTTTGCTGCCACAAATCGTTGATTTGAGATGAAAACATAAAAGGGTACGTTGCCATTATCTCATCAAGCTTTTTTCTCTCGTCAAATTCCAGCCAAAAACCTTTCTTTTCATCGCGTGAGGAAGTGATTTTGTTTAATAACGTGTACAATGGACCATAAGCTTTTTCCAGTTCGTTTCTAGCATCTTCAATTTTATGCCATTTGGTTTCCAGAGAAGTTCGCATGAATGTTGAATAACCTTCAACTGCGGCGAAGGAAGCAAGCGCGAACGTGAGAAGCACAGTGATCTTATCCATAAAACTCATTGGAGAAAAAACAGGAATATACGTAGCAAAAATCTGAGGCGAGTAAAGGACAAGAATCAAAACAATCAATCCCAAAAGTGGAAGATAAATAGCAACCCGTTGAAACTGCAAACTGACTCCCCAGTACTATTTGTTTTTCCACGCTTATAATCATAAAGCCGCCTGGGATAAAATCAACGTTTTAGAATTTATCAGGGTCTTGTAACTTAAGCACCAATGCGCTAGCCTTAACAAAGCGGTTTTTCCAATAAGTAACATCGCTTTAGGTAACATTAACCATCCCTTGCAGCTTCAACAGCAACCCCAGACTTTCCGAACATCAGCATCTCGAATGACCTTCTGCACGCCGACCTTTCCTTTATCATTTTCTGCTATAGCATTTTTGAGAAGCCATCATAAACGTTCTTTCGATGCCCAATGAAAAACGTTAAAGAAAAACCCTAACTTCAGCCTAAGGCCTGTATCCGCTAAGGGTGCAAAGAGCCAAAGCAGCGGCTGTTAAATCCGCGGTCGTTCCTGGATTGCACTTGTTTTTGGATAATCGTAATTTTTTGTCAAATTGTCTGAGGCTTTTTTTACCTTTTGCTGTATCTAATCCGCCAAGTTCCAAGACAACCTTAGCATCCGACGATACTTCCTGCGATTTTTCTTTGCCTACTTTTCGTGCTATGAAGGTGTCTGGTTTTTCAGAGAGTATTTTTAGGAATGTGTGAACGACTGCCGTGTTCAAAGGTTTACTTTTAAGCTGCTCCATCAAGTAAGGATAAGCTAAATCGAATGTTACAGGGTAATTCTGCACCCACTCAGCGCAGATGTCGTCGTATGCTGAGGCGATTTTGAAAACCTCAAACAAAGTAACATTCTCTTTTATTAAGCGCTCCTTTGAACGTGGGTCGGTAACATCAAGGTCTGGCGCGTCATTGAGACCGCTCGGGTTGGCAATGTCTACTGCTTCATAGAGGTGCACTGAGTCCAATGCGGTGGTTGATTTAACTGCCAAGTCAATGTTTTTGCGCAAAACGGAAAAATCAAAGGCGAAATTTTTGTTGGTTGGGGTCATGCCCGCGGCAACAGCGATAGGCATAAACAGCATTACAGTGCCGAGAATCGTGTTTCCGCCCCTTTGCCAAGCATTAACGTCAGCGGCGCAGGTCTTTATTAGTTGTCCCAAGCCAACCTCGCTTATGCCAAGCTTGTTTTCTGCCACCGAAACTCCACGGTTAGCGGCCTCTTGGAAGGATGGTCCTGCAGCAACGGCTGAAGCTAAGAAATGCTCGCATCTTGTCTCTTCAAAACCCCTGGTGAAGTTGACGTTGCCCGGCTTTTCTGCGCTTACTTCAAGCAGTATCGCCAGCTGGAGACATTTTTGGATGTGTTGTGCTTTTTCTTGGTTGCTCATTGATGCATCAACCTTATTTGACGCAAAAAAGGTTTATTAAAGTATTGAACAGTGATTGTTGTTCTTTACAATGTACAATAAAGGTTAAGAGTTCCTGAAGCACAAGGTTAAATTAGCTTAGCAAAAAGTGCGTGTTTGAACTTGCAGACTAAAACAGAACATCCTTATGTTGAAATTAATACGAAAATTTGCGGCGGCAGCCCAGTGGTAGCTGGAACGCGTGTCAGAATTGTAGACATAGCTATTGAGTATGAGTACCTCAACCGTACGCCTGATGAAATAATCAACGCTCATCCACACTTAAAGCTTCAACAAGTCCACGATGCCTTATCATATTATTATGAAAACAGAGAAGCAATGGACAAAAAAATCAAAGAAGACAAACAATTTATCCAAAAAATTAGCGAACCTCAGAAAGCAAGGTGAAAAGTAACAATACCACTCAAAATTTACGCAGATGAAAGTGTTAACGTTGCAGTCGTCGAAGGTCTAAAAAGGCGGGGCGTGAATGCATTTTCTGCTAAAGATTTAGGCAAATTAGGCTTAACAGACGAAGAACAACTAAAAACCGCTATCCAAACCCAAGCCGCAATTTTCACACATGATGTTGACTTTATTAAAATTGCCATAACCAAAAACCGCTCAGGCATAATCTATGTCCACCAACAAAAATTAACAATCGGCGAGTGCATCAAAAAACTAAAATTAATAGCTGAAACAACCGCACCGCAAGAGATGGCAAATCAAATAGTTTTCCTATAAAAAAGAGAAAATACTTGAGTGAACGAAAGTAAATAAAACTATCAAACACTCAGGTAAGGAGGGATTTGGATGAAGGCACGAGAAGGCGACTTAATTAAGACAAAGAGTAACGTGGTTTTTGATGTTAAAGGCTTAGTTCACCCCGCAGGCAAGATTATTGCGTTTCCACGTTTTATTCCCTCGCCGCAGGGTATTAGGCATGGCAAAGACGCCACTTACGGCAAAGTCTACAGCCTAGGTGACAGGTTCAAGTACCTGCAAGAAAATAATCCTGATTTGATAGTTTTTGACCCTGTCTTTGGGGAAACAATGTGCGAAGTTCCAATCGCAGACATAGCTGAGCATTATAAGCCTGAAGAAAAACTCTGGGCGCTACGTACATCCAAGGACCTTACCGTATTAGAGAGCAAGGCTTTGCAGCTGGCTGAAACCCTAAAAAAAGAAGCGAAGATTCCTTGGAGCAGCATAGGCATTTCCGGGTCGATAATGGCTGGATTAACCACTGAAAAATCAGACATAGACCCTCTGGTTTATGGGGTGAAGAATTGCCGAAAAGCCTACGCCGCCCTGCAGAACCTGCTCAAAGACAAAGATTCTTGCTTCAAGCCTTACACACAGCGGGAGCTGCAGGAGCTATTCGATTTCCGTTCGAAAGACACCCTGATGAGCTTCGAAGACTTCGTTTTAGTCGAAAGCCGTAAGGCATTTCAGGGCAAATTCATGGGAACTGACTATTTTATCCGTTTTGTGAAGGATTGGAGCGAAATAAACGGGCAGTACGATGCTGTGTGCTACAAGAACAGCGGCTACGCTAAAATAACTGCCAAGATAGCTGACAGCTCAGATTCGCTTTTCACGCCCTGCACTTACAAGGTTGACAGCGTCAAAGTTGTTGAAGGACCCAAGTTGCAGCCAATACAGGAGATTGTTTCTTTCCGCGGCAGGTTCTGTGAACAAGCAGACAATGGCGAAGCTGTTGAGGCTCAGGGGAAAGTTGAGCTTGTAACCAACAAGAGAAACTGTGGCGAATATTACCGTTTGATACTTGGCAATAAGCCGTCCGATTACATGATTTTGTCACGTGTTTAATGCAGCACTTTCAAGGTTTGTTCGTAGTATCGTGGGCAATAAGTCAAAGTGACTTGGCGGAAGCTCTCCGTTGGCGACACTACTTCTTCCAGGTTGCCTTCAACAATTACCACTTCGCCCTTTTGCGCTTGCTGTCTGAACTCTTCCATGAAAGAAAAAACTCTCTTAGCTTCAAGCGCTTCTGGTTCGCCGCTTAAAATTTCCATTGGCTCAATCCTGTAGGTTGATGGAATGAAGGGTGCTTCATCATCCGCCGTGATACGTCCTTTGAGTTTAACCCAGCCTTTCTGTTGGATTCTTGTTTTGGGGTCGTATTCTGATTTAATTTCGCCCCAAGCCTTCACTGGTTCAAACTCGGCTTTTATGGTTCTTCCGCTAGCTTTATCGTCGTATAAACCGTAGATTTGTTTTCTTCGCTGATGCCAAACGAAGTCTTCAACAGTGAAATTTTTGAATCGCCACTCCTTACCCGCCATGGCTTGGTCTGACTCAAACTCGTTATGCAAACCTGAACTCTTATCGCTGTATAGTGCTTCAAGCGTTTTTCTCATTTTGGCGTTTTCCTTTTTGCCGTAAACTGTGAGGTCTATGTCTGAAAACTTTGGGTGATGGAAGCCATGAAGCATCGAGCCGAAAACTCCGAAATTTCGCGCCGTTAAGCCTGAATTTTCGAGTACTATGTTAAGCACACGTTCCATTGCACCCAGCAGCTCGTCTGTTGGTCCAGCCTCAAGCAAAGCCTGTAGCCGCTCTTGAGGTTTTCTTGCTTCCATTATTGCATTCTGGTTTACGCCGACAATTTTTAGCCCAAGCATCTCATGAAAAACCAAATACTGGGGATACTTTTTAGCTACCAACTTCATGCCTTCGTCATTATAGAACTTGTAATAAAGCTGGTTTCTGCCAGTTCTTGGCGCTCGCGGGTCGGTTGACGTGAAAATGTTTGCTGATGCATATTCCGCATCGCAGATGTAAGCGTCTGGCGGGTGCGAGTAGCCGAAGACGCGGAAGATTAAGCCTTCACTTGTCTCTATGGCGTCGCGGTCGCGCAGTTTCAAGCTGTTGGCCAAATGTATTCTTCCTCGGAGGTTGCTGTACCAACAACCACTTGATAAAAGACTTCGCTTGAAGTTGTTGATTCGACTCTTTCCAGTTTGCCTGCGACCTTGATTTCGCTTCCATTGCGGGCGATGTTTCTGTAGCAGCCGATGTTTGAGACAACTTGAGTGGGAATTTTGTCCAAGTCAAGCTCTGATTGGTCGTCTTGGGGTTTATAGCTTGAGATTTTGTAGGTCGCTGGGCGATACATGGTTTCAGTGTCATCGCAAACAGTGGCTTGGAACCACACTGGGTCAAGCGGTATATAGCGATACGCTCCATATTTTGCTTTGACCTCTTCTGGCTTGTGCGTTGCATTATACATGAATATTTTGCCTCGGTATTTTCCTTGGAATTTTCTTGCGGCTTCCAAGCGGTTGCCAATAATGTAGCTTAGTTTTCCAGTGTTGACAAGTTTTGCAATGGCTTCTTCTACTAGGCGAAAGTTTTCTGTACCGTAGATAACAAAATCTATGTCTGACTGTGGCGCATGCATATTCAAAGCGATGGAGCCATGAACCCCAAAATCGCTTAATCTCACGGTTGATTCTTTGGATATTAAATGGATGAGGTCTAAAGCCATTTGTTGCAGGTTATCACGTTTCGGAAGCTTCTCCAGCCAGACCAAGCGGTCTTTAGGGACAAAAACCTGCTGGATTAATTCGAAGGGTGCAGTTATTAGTTCCTTGGCGCGGAAGGGGCAGTAGTACAGGTAGTCTGGAAAGTTTTTGCGGAAGGCTTCAATGAAAGTCTGGTAGTTTTTCGCTGTGTAGAGTTTTTCTGCTCTGAAAAGCTGGTTATCGCCGAATTTCCAAGTTCGCTCCAGCATTTCAACGTTAAAGAGTTCTTTGAATTTTGCTGGGATGTATTTGAGGAATGCAAAAACGCGGTCGTCTGGATGCTCGTATCCGAAGGTGTTGAATATGAAGCCGTCTTTGGTTACAAAGGTGTCCCCATCCATCGGAACCCAAACATCTTCACTCATGAGCATGCGCTGCGAAAGTAAGGTAAAATGAAACCTAAAAAAGTTATTGCCACGTAATTTGAATCCAAGTTATCGCTTATTGTTGCACTTCATTTAAGTTGTGAATTTGAAAGGTTGGATTTATGGTTGAAATTAAATCTAGAAATTTCTTGTTTTTCTTTAGATTTTGAATTTCTTTATCTTCGGTTATTAAGGCGTCGCAATAGTTAATTGCAGTTGATAGGATAAGACAATCTATAAAGTCAACTATGAAGCTTCTAAGCGTGAAGGCTGTTAAGATGATTTTAACGTCATAAATTGAAATTTTTTCGATAATATCATTATAAAGTATTGTTCGTATACCAATAGTCACTCGTTCTGGTGAAAGCTCCTTATTAAGAACGTATTTAGCCCCTTTTGCTGAAACCTCAAAAATGCTTATTTCGCTAATTGCTATTTCGTTTTCTTTTATTTTTATCTTTTTAATAGCATCTTTTGATAGTTCTTTAATTGTGATACCTGCGGTTGGAAGAAGATATGCTGTATCAAGTAGGACTTTCAAGACTCAGCCAGCTTAGAAAGCTCTTTTCTTTCCTTATAAAATTCTTCCAAGGTTATTTCGACAGTAGGACCTAGTTCAATTGCTTCTTCGATTGTCAAAACAGGCTCAACGATAAGTCTTCCCGACTCGATTGTGAATATTACCTTAGTGCAAGCTTTAAGCCCTAGTTTTTCTCTCATTTCCTTGGGCGGAAATAGCTCTCCTTTGGAACCCACTCGACTTTCTTGCATTTTTCTGAATCACCGAATAATAAGTAAATCACCAGAAAAAATTAAATTTTTCGGATAGATACAAACTAAATCATACCGCTGCAATCAGCAAAGTAGCATTCTCGCCGAAAAAGCATATATGACAAAACGCGTTTTCTCTTGACTATAGGGACTGGTGATACAAGACGGCGTCATCTAACGCTGAAGAAAACAATAACGAAATGGTAGTTACACCTTGGGAAGTAAAAGGTAAAGTAGACTACGAACGCCTAATACGTGAATTCGGCACCCAACCATTAACCACCCAACTTCTTGAGAAAGTGGAAAACCACACGGGCAAACTGCACGTTCAACTTGAAAGAAGAATATTCTTCAGCCACCGAGACCTAGACACTGTTCTGGAGCTCTACGATAAAGGCATAAAATTCGTCCTATACACAGGAAGAGGACCATCAGGACCAGTGCACATTGGCCACTTAGTGCCGTGGATTTTCACGCTTCACATTCAACAAAAATTCAATACGCGATTATACTTTCAGCTGACAGACGACGAAAAATACCTCGTAGATGACGATGCCAACCTGGAAGAAACGGGCAAATACGCATATGAAAACGCCTTAGACCTCATAGCGCTGGGATTCAAACCAGAGAACACTTTCATCATCTATGACACCGAAGATATCGATTTGCTGTACGACATTACACTTGAAGTAGCCAAACGCATCACTTACAGCACCGCACGCAGCAGCTTTGGCTTTCAAGACAGCACCAACATCGGCTGGGTATTCTGGCCAGCCATCCAAGCCGCACCATGCTTCATCCACAAAAAACTCACAGGCGAGAATGTGCCCGCGCTTATCCCCGCAGCCATCGACCAAGACCCGTACTGGAGAGTGACACGCGATATAGCCCAAAAACTCGGCTACTACAAACCTGCCCAAATCCACTGCCGCTTCCTACCTGGGCTGGGCGCAGGCGGAAAAATGAGCGCCAGCATGCCAGAAACCAGCATATTCACCATAGACCCACCCGACGTGGTGAAGAAGAAGATTTGGAACGCTTTCACAGGAGGCAAAGGCACAGCCGCAGAACAACGAAAAACAGGCGCCGACCCAACAGTCTGCAGCATATTCCAATACTACTTCTACCTTTTCGAGGAGGACTCTGCGAAACTTGCCGAACGAGAACGCCGATGCCGCATAGGCGAAATTCTATGCGGCGAATGCAAAAAAGACCTAACAGACAAACTCAACAAATTCCTAGAACAACACAGGGAACGCAGAGAAAAAGCAAAAGACGTAATCGACCAATACCACATAAAACGCAAATGAATTTAATAAAACGCAAATGTACTATCATTATTTGCGCTTCCTAAACAGTTTTTTCGCATAATTGGTTTCAATTAAAAGAAAAGGGGTTGTGCGGGTGAAATCTCCACTTGAGTTTATATCTGATAGTCTGCCGAACGGGTGCTGTTTCGCTCTGCTCTTTTCCCTAACAAGACTGCTACAATAGCAACTGCAACGATTACTATTATTTGTGGGCGAATCATCAAAAGCACTAGCGGGATAGGGTATCAATTTAGCAACTGAATTTCTCTAGCAAAATTGGTTAGAGGTCTATTATTGTTGTCTGTTTTTTTATGATTTGTGGCGAAGCATCCAAAAGAGGAGTTGCGGGTGACATCTCCAGCAAGGCATGGGTTCAAATCCTTCCTGCACCAAAAAATATTGAAATTAATAGGGGTTTATGGTGAAACTGCGTGGCTAGCATGGAGAGGAATCTCAAGAGTTGGGGGCTTGAATTGGTGAGCCCAACCCATGTTGGAGCACGTCAACGCCGTAATGGAGTAGACTTTTCACCGCGCTTACCCTGCTTTCAGGTACACGTGCAACACCCTGAATTAAGCCATACAAAGACAGAAATGTCATGGTTAGAAACCTAGATTTCGAATAGACCACAAGCCTTAAAACAAAAAGAGACAATTTTGAAACCCCACTATTCGACGTCCATGGAAAGCTCATCATGCCACTTCTTGTAAGGAGTATCTCCTCAACGGAAAAAGTTAAGGGTTTTGCTTAATTCTCGTCAAGTAATCAAAAGAGAAAAAGCGGTGACATCTCCACGGTGAAGGGATTCAGCTTTTAACGGCTTAAGTTTTTGCGTCGTTGGATTTGAACTCAAAAGTTTATCGTGAAAAACTTTATTTCGAGCTTAACCTAAGTATTCACACCAACTTTTTGGGCTTTCCCAAACTCTCACTTTTTCAAGTTTCACGGAACGCGGTATTATTTTCTTTAGGTAATCAAAAGCGTATTTTGAAATGTTTTCGGATGTTGGGTTGCCGATTTCTGTTATCTCATTTAGGTATGTATGATCAAGTTTTTCGGCTAATTCTTGCAGGCTTGCCTTTAGAACGCTAAAGTCTACAACCATGCCTGTAGATTCTGTTTTTTCGCCTGTAACGAAGAGCTCTATTTTCCATGTGTGCCCATGGAGTCTTTCACATTTGCCATTGGACGCGAGAATATTGTGGGCTGCATCAAACGTTGTTTCGACTCTTAGTCGATACATGCTGTAACCTCGGTTATAGGATTCCTCGCCATTCTGAAAAAACGTTATGATCGTGGATGGACTCTATGCTCACGCATTTGACTTTACAATACCTATTCGGATACTTTTCTTTTAACAGCTGCACGCACTTTCTGGTCACATCTTCCACGAATCTGGCGTTTTCATGCATTTTTTCCACCACTTTCTTTTCTTCAGACCTTTTTAAAAGTGAAAATATAGGTGAACTAAAACTTTGGCTGCAAATCTCGATGACGTCTAGCAGTTGAATTTTTGGGTTTGAGCTGTCTATTTCGACGCTGAGGCTGCCTCTTTGGTTGTGAGTTAGGCCGTTGCACATTGCTTTTGAGCAAGGGCAAGCTAAGGCTCCATTGATTTGGATGCCTGCAGTTTTCTTTTTTGTCTTAGTGGAGTATTTGGCGAACATTTGAGCAATTGAATTTTCTTTCTCTCCGCTTGGCCTTGTCCTTTCGTAGGGAAGTTCACCGAAGACTTCAGTCTGACAATCAAATCCATGTTTTTCTAATGCTTGTTTTGAAATCAGTTCAGCTAAATCTTCTATTGACGAAGCGGTGCTGGGTGTCGCCCTCACTGATTCAACAAAACGGCTCATATGAACGCCGCGAAGATTAGCTGGCAAGGTTATGTAACTGTTTATGGTGACAATAACATTATAGGTAACTTTAGCCCTTTTCAACGACACTAACTTCCTTAGCCCTTCAATGCCAACTTTCTCTAGCTCAATCTCGTTTTCGGGCTTTTGATTTTGAACATCGATAGTCAAGCCCCCTCGCCGATCCTTCGCATTAACTCTCAATTTTCCAGTTTCCACCATTTCACCCGTATCCAAGTGACCGCAATGGTGATGTGGCTTATTATTCTTTACTTTATGATTTCCCATTTATTTTATTTTAGTGCGCCCAGATATTTGTTACGTGTGCCGCCCATCAATAAGTCGCATTTTTGATGGTGCAAGACAATTCTGGCTAATCTAGGTTCTGTAAAGTTCTTGAGGGTTTGTTCTCCATGTAAACTTTTGAGGGTGCTTTTTTTCGGTTAATCTCCGCAAGGTTCAATTACAATACCCTCAGGTTTAGGAGTACCTCCTAAATTATGAGCTATAGCTTGCCGTTTCCCAGTTCCCGTAAACCTTCCAAAACTGCTATGTGGAGCATCAACTCCTATATCAGCCATTTGAATTTGGAACTGCTCGAATGTAGAATTATCAATTTTAACTATGAGGTCAAATACGGCTTTGCGAGCAACTTTTGCCTGTTCGGCTGTTACATTTATCCCTTGATGAACGACAGCATCTCTAAGTTGCTTAACCTTAGTGACCCATGCTCTATATGGAATTTCATGCAGCTTTTTTAATGGAGTACCATTTAACTCTATGAAGCCTATTTGTAATTCTTCCTCGATGCTCCGTTTAAGAAACCAATTAACAGTCTCTTGTCTGAGTTTAACTTGAAGATTTTTTCCCAGATATTCACCTACAAATACTTCAAAAGCTGATTCAAGTTCAACTATTTCTGACCGATAGTTCTTGCTTTTTTGATGTTCTTTAGCACTTGACAACAACATTCTCCAAAGAGGAATTGGAGCGGAAGCATGATTTCCAGAAGCATGCCATGTTATCTGACACTTCTCTCCAATAGAACAAGTATCCGCACTGGAAAATATCGCAAAACCTTCTGATGTAATATATCCTGATACTACATCTACTGGTTTTAGATTTAGATAAGGCGTCAAGTTAATTTCTGGAATATCTAAGAAAGGTTGTATAAACTGGATTTTTGTCAAATTACCAACTATAACCTCTACTTTTCCGCTTTCATGTGAGTTATGTCGAAAATCATTAATTACAATGTCTGATGCAAAAGCTTCACTCACACCTTGCTGGAGGCTAAACTTCTTTCCACAAACGATACAATCAATGTTTGGACCAAAATAATCAGTTCCAATATTCTCGATTGCATTCTTGAAAAGTGCCCAGCCTTGAGCCTTATTGATATGATTTGCACTCTGCCAATCTGGACACATAACTAGCCAAGTTTTTTGCAAATCCTATCCCTTCATTCTTAACTTTCACGTTCTCCTTATGAATTTTGCCTATTTTTTTGCGGATTACCTGACTTCGCCTTTTTGTGGTACCCAACATATCAGACACATTACGATAAGAGACGATAAGAACAATAACAAAATGGAGCGCATGAACGGTGAAATCCGAGATAGAGAAAAAACCATGAGAGGATTAAAAACTGATGCAACAGCAATCCTTCAAGGCTACCAACTATTCCACAATTACATAAGACCACATGAAGCCTTAAACGGAAAAACCCCAAGCGAAGCATGTGGAATAACAATAGAAGGCGAAAACAAATGGAAAACACTAATCCAAAACGCAAGCAAGGAAAAACAAGAAGCATAATTTTTTAAGTAAACGCATATAATATCAGCATTTAAAGAGGAAAGTATTTTATTTGAAAGACAAGCGGACTCGAAAACAAAGTATAGGATTAACTTTCATACTTCTTTTCTTAATCGTTTTCTTCACGATTTTCTTTATCCCTCAACAAGCATTCTATGAACCTCAAAAAATAACTATTACCTTAGCTTTTGGAGATGAACAATTTAACTACGGGAACGCAAATCTTCCAGCTGGACTATACAATTACAAAGCGACTATGACAGCTACTGGTAGTTTTAGCGTTAATAATCCAGTAACAATTACGTTTGAAATTACTTACGTGAATATTACCAACTTCCTGACTTATTACAATGGAGTAACATTTAACGGCGCTTATCCTTATCCTTTGAATAGTACAAACGGAGAATATACAGCAACATTACGCTTTAAAGACACAGGCAATGGCACATATACGGCAGAAGGTAAGGTTGTTTGGTTAATTGAAGGTCCAACTGCACCCATTATACTTCCCAACACGAACGCACAAATTTCTGTCATGTCCAGTCAACAACCTACCTCAACTACTGCCATGTTAACAATTTCAAGTGTGTCTGACACATTAGCGTTTAAATCTAGCGAATATTCAGTTAAATTGACGTGGTTAATAGGCTCTTTCAGTATTTTACTTCTTGAACCTTTATTTGAAGCTATATTTGTAAAGGAAAGAAGAGGTTATTGAAGTCATTGCTATGAGAGATAAAGCCCGATGATTAATCCGCTTGTGAACATAACAACACCAGAAGCAAATATTGGTAGCCAATAGGTTTTTAGCCAAAAAACCAAGCCATAATCGGGCGGACTGCTTCCGTAAGCTAAAGCTGAAAAGAGCATAAAGACAAAACCAACTCCAATTAAAAATACCGTTATGACAAAAAGGGAAGTTGCTTCTTCTGTTGAATTATTCATTTAGGAATCACCTCTGTAATTTGAAATGCGAGAAAAAAAATGGAAAATTGGTAAGCCAAAAACTAAATTTTAGCGTGACGAATTTACTTTGTTTTTGGCTACCGCCTTTTTGGCTTTGTTGAAAATTCGTTTGTGTGGCATAATTTTTTGGTTCACCTCCAACATGATAAACTCTGGAAAAAAGTGACAAACAAGAAAAACCGTTAGCGATGCCTCGAATCTTTACAAGAAAAAGATTAAGGAGCTTAAGCCTCAAAGACTTTACAGCTCCCTAATCTAATAGGTTTATTAGTTT
>CAWJIN010000037.1:0-30279 GCA_963842865.1 Candidatus Bathyarchaeota archaeon
TTGACATTTGATTGACTGTTAAACTAAATAAACAATGCCGCATTAACTCTTTAAATGGCTGAATAAAATGGCTGTTAAACCAACAAAACATGCAGATTACAGGGAAGTAACATACAATGGTGCATGCTGGCAACTGCTAAATGAGCTTAGAAGCAAAGCATCTGAAGTTATGGCTGCTTTGGAAGCGTTTCATTTGGCGTCCATCGTGCATGGAAGCATAGCCAGAGGCGACGTAAAGAAAGGCAGTGACGTTGACGTTTTCATTCCTGAGGTACAGAATAGTTTCCTCGTAGAAACCGCCATAGAAAAAGCCGCCATACCGATAAACTCCCGCTTAATCGTTCAAGCCACCCCAAATTACGCTATGAAAGCGCACATTGAAGTTAGCGAGCAAATCACCGTTTCGTTTCCGCTGATGCAGATGCGCAGGGTAGAGCGGGAATTTTATAAATTCGGTGGAGAAACCAACCTTAACCAGCTTAAGACGAGGGTTCGGGTTGCAGGCGTAGACAAACGGCTTATGCTTATTGAACCAACCGTTAAGGGTCATGTTGAGAGCAGCATCATTGGCAGAGAAGAGCTCGCCGCTAAAACTTTAGGGATATCCGCAGAAACCGTGCTGGACAGGGTTCACACACTTTTAAAGCGCGATACAGTGGGCAGAACGGGAGTTTTCGTTAAAAAGGAATTGGCTCCAGACGAAACCTTTGAGTTGGCGCTCAAAAAACTTTCAGACTTAAATCCTGCGGTTCGTAGAAGAATGAAAAAATAGGTTTAAGGGGGAGCGGGGTAGTAGATGAGTTCTTTTTCTTCGAGCAGCAGTTGGATTTTGTCGACGGCTTCGTAAACCTGCTCTTCTTTTTTGGCTCCAACGCAGACGAGTTTTCCAGCTGAGAAGATTAGGAACACCACTTTAGGTTCATCCATACGGTAAACTGCGCCTGGAAACTGTTCCGGCTCATACATGACTTTACTGAGTTTGTAAACGAGGCTTTCAAGGTCAATTTCGCCGCCAAGTTCGGCTGAAGCAACAATGTTCTGAATGTTCACAACGGGTTTTTCTGTGATTTGGATTCCTTCACCACGCAGCTCTTTAACTACTTTTTCCACGGCACTACGGGATTCCTTTTCTGATTTAGCACCCGTACAAACCATTTTGCCAGTGCCAAAAATTAAAGTGGCTGTTTTCGGTTTTTTAAGCCTGAAAACTAACCCCGGAAAAACACTCGGGTTATACTCAGTTTGAGGAAACTTTTCTACGATTTTTTGTAAGTCGATTTTCTGGTTAAGCGATACGGAAGCAACGATGTTTTGTATCTTAATGATTGGTTTTCGTTTACTCATGTCAACTCACGCGCGCTTGAGTATTTAAATAACGCAGGGGGTATATAAAGCATCTATATAAAGAGCACCCAACCGCTAATAAAGGGAAAAAAAAATATGTGTCCATAACCAGCGTTCAAAGGCTTGTTTGAGTGCGAATCCAACTGAACTGAAAATTTTGAATCTTCTGCACAATAAAGCCCTAAACACCTATTATTGTGCAGTTCCACACGGCTTCTAACTTTCCCCTCAGATTATGATGCTGTCGTGTCTCTGTAAATTGGGAAGCGCAGTAAAGCGGCGATTCCGCCTAAAGCTAACAGTTTTGCACCAGCTTCATGCTCAGTGCTGATTACAGTCACGTTCGCACCGCGCTTTTCAGCTTCCCTCATAAGCTCTTCAAGCGTTAACCGCTGTTGCTCGTCCGCATCACGAAGCGTCACATCGGCAAGCAGCAGCTTTTCAATAGCGCCCATTTTGGCGGCGTTTTCCACCGCGTTTAACCCGTACGTGACTGTTCCTTCACCTTTGCCTAACCGTTTCATAACTTCTTCGATAATTTCTGCTTCCTCGACAACGCGCAGTTGATTTGCCGCCCGCAACAAAACGCTAGAACGCAAAGCCTCGTAAATTCCTGCTGTGCCGCCATTGTTTACGCTCTTCACATCCGCAACTGACTTGGACATTTCCTGTGCTTCTTCAGAGAGGTATCTTGCAAAGTCATTTTTAACAAAACCTGCGCCGATAACCACGATTGGACTGTGATTTTGACTCCAAAGCTGGTTTAGACTGTTGAGTGCACGTCGGAAATACGCTTTTGTGGCTTCGACACGTTTGTCTGCTTCGAGCTTTCCGGGCAGTTTCATGCGTTCTTCAACTTTGATTTCTACACCGTACTGTTTGGTTTCTGCAATGGCGAAGCCTTCGTCGTCGATGGAGATTATCAGCATTGGCTTTTCGGTTTCGCTTGCCCTTGTAAGCCTGTCCACTATATGTTTGGGCCATTCTTTCTTCACGATAGTTAACGGTTGATTCAGTGCTATACTTAGCGTGTGATGCGCACCAGTAGGAAAAATATCAGGCGCATGGCAAATCAACCCGTGAACCCGCAGTTTACCCAGAAACTTGTCCCAGCTAACCGAAATCACCTTTACCCCGATGAAGGCTGAAACGCGCTCACCACTTTTCGGACGCGAAGCTTCAGTATCACTTTTTATGGCTCTTGAACTGTAAGCGTAAACCTCGTCGCCTTGATAGATGATGTTATATAGGTGCCAAAGGTCGTCTGGCGAGTCAGGAACCACTTTAACGAAATCTTGATCAAGATTCTTCTCAATGATCTTCACAGTCTACACTTCTCTTTAGCTAGTTGCGAAACCAAGAAATAAAAACATACTATAACGTGAAAAAAGTTATGGGAAGAAAAAGCTTCCCAGGGTTTATCGCATTATACGAGGACGGGTAGGTAGTGCGATAGCACGTTTATGAACAGCGGTATGAAGACGATTGACAGCGTGCTGAGAAGTTTTATGACTACGTGGAGGCTTGGTCCTGCTGTGTCTTTCATTGGGTCGCCGACTGTGTCGCCTACTACTGCTGCTGCGTGAGCGGGGGAACCCTTACCGCCGAGGTGCCCTGCTTCGATGTACTTCTTTGCGTTGTCCCATGCACCTCCGCCAGTGTTCATGAGTAAAGCTAGCGGAACTGCGGTTAGAGTTGCACCGATTACCAGTGCGCCTACAGCTTCAGGACCCAAGAGAACACCAATGATTAACGGAACAACCAAGACGATCAGTGCTGGAGTTACCATGCCTTTTAGAGCGGATTTTGTGCTGATGTCTACGGCTTTGCCATATTCGGGCTTGCCAGTTCCTTCCATGATGCCTGGAATTTCTCTGAATTGCCGTCTGACTTCTTCAACCATTTCGGCGGCTGCTTTCCCTACAGCGCTGATTGCCTGCGATGAGAAGAAGAACGGTATCATAGCACCAATGAAGCCAGCGACCAATATGACGGGATCAGCGATGTTCACAGTGAAGGTGATGTTGAAGTGGGAAGAAACTTCTGAAGCGTATGTTTGGAATAGCAGTTGAGCTGCAAGTAAAGCTGAACCTAATGCGAAGCCTTTTGTTAATGCTTTAGTAGTGTTTCCGACCGCATCTAAGGCTTCCATTGTTTCTTCAGCGCCGCCTTCGCCAGACATTTGGGCTATGCCTGCTGCGTTATCAGCAATTGGTCCGAAGCCGTCAAGTGCCAGCACCATGCCCATTACTGCAAGCATACCCATTGTGGCTAGTGTAGTTCCGTAAATTCCGCCTATGAAGGGCGAAATTTGTGCGACATGACTGGCATTCCAGCTGTATGCAAATTGAAGCCCAAAGAAGTAGGACACTATGAGCGCTGTGACTAGTGAGATTATGGGCAACGCTGTTGTTTCTAACCCCACTGCGAAGCCTGTGATGATGTTGGTTGCGGCTCCTGTTTCGCTGGCTTTAGCTATCCTCATTACTGGACCTCGGTCTCGTCCAGTGTAGTAATCTGTAATGTAGTCGATGGCTACGCTTGCTGCTAAACCTGCGAGCAAGCAGAAGAACAGGTAGATATTACCTAACAGGAAAATCGTGGCAAACAAGAACAAAACGCCTGCAACTATGGTTGTGACCATGAGACCTTTTCTTAGAGCTTTCATCGGATGCTTAGCTTCTGCTTCGTTGAGCTTCACGAAAGGCATACCGATTAATGTGGCAAAAATACCGAGAGAACGTGCAATAAGCGGGAAAAACAGGAATATAAGATTTCCAGTGGCTATGCTAATTAAGCCGCCGATAATCATTCCGCCGATGTTCTCTCCAGTTGCAGATTCGAATAGGTCTGCGCCTCTTCCTGCTGAGTCACCCACATTGTCTCCGACATTATCGGCGATAACTGCGGGGTTGCGTGCGTCATCTTCAGGTATACCAGCTTCAATTTTGCCTACAAGGTCTGCCCCGACGTCGGCGGCTTTAGTGTAAATTCCGCCTCCAAGCTGGGCAAACAACGCAATTAATGAGGCTCCGAAACCCATGCCTACGATTCCACTTGCAGCTTGTCTGCCTAAGGTTGCTGATTGAGCGACACTCAGCGTGCCAAACATGGCGTTATAGCCGCCGTAAATCAAGAACAGAAAGCTTACACCCAAAAGAGATAAACCGACAACTGCCATGCCCATCGTTGCGCCGCCGTAAAAAGCGGTTTTGAGGGCTTTTTCTGCGCCGCTTTCTTTCGCGGCTGCCACGGTGCGCACGTTTGCTTTCGTGGCGTTGTCCATGGCTATGTATCCTGCAGACAAAGAAGCAACGGCGCCCACTAAGAACGCCGCGGCAGTGCCTAACCCGAAGCCGGGGGCAATCGCCAACAGGACAAACACGATGACGGTGATTATGGCTATTGTGCGGTATTGCCTTTTTAGGAAGGCGTAAGCGCCTTCGCGGATTGCGTTGGCTACTTCTACCGCTTTTGGTGCGCCTGGGCTCATTTTACCTATTTTGCGCATAAGCAAAAGCGAAGCTATTACTGCGATTACGCCGGATATTGGTGCGAGCCAAAATACCATAGGGGAGGTAATAACTGTTAATGTGGCTAAGGGTAGTAAGTTTATTAACATGTTGAAAAACCGATGCCGCTATTGCTTATATATTTTTCCTAAAATTTGGAGCAAAGTTTTGTATAAACGTATAATTATATAATATGTGTTCTAAATTCAAATTTTGTCTTTGCAATGTGGTTGCCTTTTTAAACAAACAAACATATCTCAATAGGTCTCGGCTTAAAAGTGATTAAGCGATGCCTTCAAGATTAATAGAATTTAATCGCTAGCTTTTTTACAGCATTCAATTAATTTGGGGCAAAAGTAACATTCATCCAGAGTTTCTGCGCGTTTTTGAGTACCCCTCAAGTAACCAAAATAATGGTTGCAGCACGCAGGTCCATCTTTTTTTAGGTCATCCGATTTTTGTTTCAAGAAAACTTCCTGGTCTGTTTCTGGAGAGGTCGTGTTTTTCTTTGAATGAACAATCGGCGCGGCAGCTCTAAGTGGTTCAGGTTCCTTGCCGCCATTATTGATTGTGGAGACTTCGGTTTCAATTCGCTTTGAAGTTGAATCATGACTTTTTGCTTCTGGTTTACTCTGAAGGCTGATTTCCTTTAAGCCTTTTTTATCGTTTAAGGATCCTAAATCGAATCCGCATTCTGGACATGCAAGATGGACTTCTTTTTTGTTTGAAAAATCTTTGACTTTCAGGGGTGTTTGGAAGATTTTTTGGCATTTAGGATTTGGGCACCTGTAGTTTGGGGTTTCACCTATCCAACCGTACTTTTTAAGTATTGATAGATAAATCGCCAAAATTGCGACGATTACGATGATGGTTATGACGGTGACTATTTCGACAGGAAACGGAATCAAGAGTACCCCTAAATTACAATTGAGCTATTCATTAAAAAAATTTGTTGATTCAGCATTCATTATGATGCTGAATTAACAGTTGCGGTAAGTCTGTAAGCTCCTGCTCCTGTTGCAAAGGTTGCCCAGTTCTGATTGCCCGTTTGTGCACCGTTGGGTGATGCATAAACGATCTGACCTGCTGATCCTGTTAATATTACACCTGTTGTTGTTACAGTATCGCCACTTATAGGTGTCCAAGTGCCAGATGTATCAGATTCTAGTTGCCATGTTATAGTTACGGGTCCGGCATAACCAGCGTTAAAATTAAGTTCTGCATACCAAGGGCCAGATGGTGACAGGCTTGTACTCCAATTTGTGCTGTTATCGTTGCTATAGTAGATTGTTCCTGTTGTGACACCGCCAACTGTTACTGTGCCTCCAGTGATTGTTCCAAGTTGGACGACGGCGTAAACTGATAGGACCAAAGCTAATGCTACTATTGTTAGTACTGTTGTGATCAGAAGCAGTTTTCGAGATTTTTTTCTATTGCTCATTTTTTTCACTGCGAGTTGTTTGCCATTTCTGAACCTGCCTCGTCTATTAAACATTACGACTCAATACAGAGACTAGCTCGCCTGTACAACACGTAAACACAAAGCAAGCAAGAGCGCATATTTGTTGCTCAAAGATTTGGATGGAGCGTCTGCATCTTTTTTTATCTAAGGCAACTTGACAAAAAATACACTCCCTTTAATTCTACTTTCAATTTTGCTAGAGAAATTCAGTTGCTAAATTGATACCCTATCCCGCCTCTCTTGTGCCAAAATAATTAAATGTGAAAATAATAGTTCTTCCGCTTTTATTTTTTACTTTGAGGATTGCTGATTTCAAAGTGAAGACTTTTCAAATAGCCAAGTTTTCGAGTGTATTGGGGAGTTATCCTAGAGTTTTTATTAGAGTTAAGATAATGGCTTAATCGCTATTGCTTTAGGAAAAGGAAGGTGTAATAAGTTTAATTCAAAAGGAAGTAAGGCTCGGCTAATAGTTGTAAAGGTTGGCACCAGCGGTATAACAACCCGCGAAGGAAACTTGGCCGAGGAAGAAATGCAGAAACTAACCAGTCAAATAGCAGCTGCAACCAAACAAGGAGACAAAGTTGTCCTCGTAACTTCAGGAGCGATAGCTGCAGGAATAGAAGAACTCGGAATACCGCCGAAACCTAATGATGTGGTGTTTCAACAGGCTGCGGCTGCAACTGGCCAAAGCGTGCTTATGGCGAAATATCGTGAACTCTTCAAGGCGCATGGGCTAAAGGTTGCACAAATTCTGCTTACCGCGGAAGACCTTTCCAATCGGGCATCCTACGTGCACACCTGTAACGTGTTAAGGATGCTTCTGAAAACAGGTGTTACCCCAATAATTAACGAGAACGATGTGACATCGGTAGATGAGCTTAGACTAAAGGAAGGCTACAAAGTAAACTTCAGCGACAACGACATCCTCTCAGTTCTTGTCGCAAGCGCAATTGGCGCAGACATGATTATAATCTTATCAGATGTTGACGGCTTATACACCGCTGACCCTCAAGAGCCAGGTGCACGATTAATAAAAACCGTAGAAGCCATAACAGCTGAGTTGAAGGGTTCGCTTAATGGAAAGAGCAAGTTTGGCAGAGGAGGAATCCAAAGCAAAATTAAAGCTGCTGAAATTGCCACTTCATGCGGAATTCCAGTGGTAATTGCTAACAGCAGAAGAGAAAACGTGTTAATTGACATTCTTGCGGGAAAAGATGTTGGCACCTTCTTTAAGCCTCAGAATCCAATGCCTGCGGTAGAACGCTGGATTGCGTATGGAGCCGCAGTTAAAGGGCAAATTCACATTAACGAGGGCGCCAAGAAAGCTATACTTGAAGGTTCAAGCTTGTTACCTGTTGGTATAATACGGGTTGTGGGGCACTTTAACGTTGGCGACGTGGTAAGTATTGTTGATGAAAGCAAAGTTGAGTTTGCAAAGGGCAACCCGAATTATACTAGTGGCGAGTTGAACTTGATTAAAGGATTACAAATAATAGAAGTGCGAAAGAAGCTTGGCTCCGATAAGCCTAAAGAAGTTATTGAACATAGAAATATACATTTAATTGAGGAAGAAAAATGATAACTGAAATATGCAAGAAAGCAAAGGTTGCTTCCGTTGAAATGGCAAAGCTTTCGGCGGAAACAAAAAACACTGCACTTTGCAGAATGGCGAACGCTCTCGAGGCTGATGCTGATAAGATTTTGGCGGCAAACAAAGCAGATGTGGAAGCTGCCAAAGCCAAAGGGCTCAAATCAGTGTTACTTGACCGTTTAGCACTGGATCAACGCAAAATACAGTCTATGGCTCGCGGTCTCCGAGAAGTTTCAGGCTTAGCCGACCCGATTGGCACAATCATAAGCAGCTGGACAAGACCAAACGGCTTGATAATCAGTCAGGTTCGCGTGCCTTTAGGTGTTGTAGGAGTAATTTACGAGTCACGCCCAGACGTAACCTCTGACGCAGCAGGAATCTGCATCAAATCTGGAAACGCAGTTATCCTCAGAGGCGGGTCAGACGCTTTAAACTCCAATGTTACCATCGGCGATGTGCTACGGAACGCTTTGTCGGGGACAAATGTGCCGGTTGACGCTGTTCAAGTGGTGAATTCGCCTGAACGCAAGGTTGCGGAAGAACTCATGCGTATGCGACAGTACATTGATGTGCTTATTCCTCGGGGAGGCGCAGATTTAATCAAGACTGTGGTTGAGACTTCGCGTATTCCAGTTATTGAAACAGGAACCGGCAACTGCCATGTTTACGTTGAAGAAGACGCAGACTTGGAAAAAGCAACACCTATAGTGATAAACGCTAAATGCCAAAGACCAGGAACCTGCAACGCAGCAGAAAAACTCTTGGTTCACAGCAAAATCGCAGAGCGCTACCTACCCGTAGTCATTGCCGCGCTCAGAGGACAAGGTGTGGAAGTTAGGGGCGACGAAGAAACTCGAAAGATTGTTGCAGACGTGAAGCCTGCAACGGAACAGGACTGGTACACTGAATACTTGGATTTAATCATGGGTGTAAAAGTTGTGAAAGACCTAGGCGAAGCCATAGCGCACATTAACAAGTATGGCACCAAACACTCAGACTCCATTCTCACAACCGACTTTGACAAAGCCATGCGCTTCATACGGGAAGTCGATTCAGCCGCTGTCTACTGGAATGCGTCAACACGGTTCACGGATGGCAACCAGTTCGGGTTAGGCGCAGAGATAGGCATCAGCACCCAGAAGCTTCATGCACGAGGACCCATGAGCGTTCAGCATTTAACCACAACAAAATACGTTGTTTTAGGCAGTGGGCAAATCAGAAAATAATTTTTTGGGCTTGGATTAAACTTTAATCCTCGTTGCAACAGGAAAAAACGGTTGGAATAGAGATATGAAGTTTACTTAAACCGTGCCGCACCGTTAACTAACTTGAGCATTTATATCTGGAAATTATAATGGCAATAGGAATGGTTTGCTGAAGGTACTTAATTTAAGAAGAAAAAAACTGTTTCGAACATGCTAAATCGCTCAAGTAACAACTTTTGAGCCTTCTCGCCTTTCAGATGCGCTTAAAAACAAAAAAAGAAGGGAATATTGTTTTGTTTGGTTTGGTTTTTACGGGTGTTTTCTGAGCATTAGTATGCCGACTATGGCTATTGCAATGATTATGACGATTACTCCGACGAGTATGTAATTCGTTAGGTCTGCTGTGGTTGCTAGGCCTGAAATTGAAACGGGTGTTGGTGTTGGTGATACTGGTGGTGCGGCGACGACGGTGGCGTGTGTTTCTGCCCATGAAGCTCCGTAAGAGTTACTGCCCGCGAAGGTTGCCATAATCTTGTAGTCGCCTGTAAGTGTTGGTGCTGTCCATGTGTAGCTGAATGTTCCGCTTATGTCGCTTGTGACTGTTGCAATGGGTATAGAGTTACCATTTGGATCGACTGCTGAGATTATTACTGGAACACCTTGAACAGTTATGTTACCGTATAGTCCGTTGATCGGCATTTGCATGTGCAGGTAATCCATCCATGTATCTTGGTATTGGTCAGCAACGCATGGTGTGCCTGGCTGAGCTGGTGACTGGTCTAGGACTGTGCCAGATATGACTACTTTATCTCCTGAAGTGACTGCTGCTTGTGGTGCTGAAATTGTGGTTGCGCTCGGTCCCATGCCCATGACGTACATAGTTCCGTCATAAGCGCTAGTGCCGATTAAGTAGCCGTCAGCGGCTGCAGCTACACTCTCATCTGTACCCATTACTTTCCATAGGAACGCTCCTGTAGTAGCGTTAATGGCAACCAGTCCCCATCCTCTTTCTGGTGGCAGTGTTGGTGTGTGTTCATTGTTCTGTACGTAGACTATCCCGTCAGCGCCGCCTGAACCGGCAACTCTGATTGATGAGATAGAATACTCGTTTATCGTCGTTCCATTAATTGTTGTGGTGTATGGAGTTTCGAATGGTGGAGCTGGATCACTGTATTGCCAGACTAGGGCTCCGTTAGTTTCATTAAGTGCATATACGCCTGTATATCCGATTGCGTATATTAGTTGGCCGTATTGTGCTTCATCGTAAAGCCAGAATTCGCCCCATGGATAGTTCCATTGTGGGCTCTGTGTTTCAGAGTTTGTGCTCCATAGTACTGTGCCTGTGGTTTCACTACGGGCTTCAATATATCCGCGTTCCATTTCATACGCGTAGACACCGTTGCTACACCAAGCGTTGGTTGGTCGGTACGCATCTACCATGTCAGTTGGGGATGTCGATATGTTCCATAACCATGTGGCTGATCCTCCGATTGGCTTGCTGGATACGAAGCTTTGAGCTTCAAAGGATGATCCGTAGAAGCCTCCGTAGATGAATCTGTTTTCAACGATATTAATGCCTTTAACTGGGTCGTATGCTCCGTAGCCGTAGCCGAAGTTTGGCTCATAAAGTGTCCTATAACTTTCCGGTAGAGTAAGGGATATGTTGCCCACAATTCTTGTAGAGAAGGCTGCTGATCCTTGTTCTGTCCAGTTGATTAAGTATCCATTATAGGCAAGAGTGACAGAGACGCCATCGTATATTGAAGTGGTAGAGTTAACCCACTGGAAGCTTAAGAAGTAGCCATTATAGTAGTAGAAGTTCGCTATGTCCGATGACATACTATAACTGGAAGGTGAGCCTGGTATAACCTGGGTCACTGTGCCAATTCTGGTGACGAATGGGGTTGAAATGGATGTTACTGCGCCAGTATTTGGATTAATCTTGTCTAATACTGCTAGTGAGTTGTTTGTTGCGCCTGGGACTATTGTGAAGAGGTCAATAGTCATTGCTGCGTCGGCTGCTGAACCTGGCACTGATAGGTCGACTCCTGTCCAGTAAGCAATGTAGGTGGGGGTGACTCCGCCGTTAGCAGTTGCTATATCGTAGTATATTTTTCCAGTTTGTAAATCGTAGCATTCAGCATATGGCTGTGGTGCTCCACCGTTAATGCTTTTTGTAACGGTCGTGTAGCATCTTCCCATGTAGATTACGCTCGGAGTATTAACTGGAAGCCCAGCACTGGGCGCGCCAAGCTGAGATTGAGTGTATGTGTCTCCGCCTATAACTCCTGCAACTCCGGCTACTGCGTCCCAAAGAATGTGCGGAGTATTTACCGCTGGAACGTAGGGACCGAACCATTCATCGTGCCAACTCTGTGATGATTGATAGCCAGCCATATTTATTGTTGGGTTAGGGAAGTTTCCTGCGATTACGTTCCATTCTCTGTTGTTTGGCTCTATTGGGCGACTCCAGTATTCTCCTGCTCCTGGAACTGCAGTCATCGTGTCAAGTGAAGACCAACTCGGAACCATTGCTGACTGTACAGTAAGATTCGTAACTGGTGAAGTGGCAGCGTCACAATAATCTGACGGGTTGTAAATCCACCCACTGATGTATGTCGCATTGTAGAGTCCGTTACTGTAGTATCCGGCTGGGAAATATTCGCCTAAAAATGAGAACACGAATTGGTATGTACCAACTTGAGTAGGAATGTAGTCGAACCAGCTTGTCCCGTCCGCAACGTAGGATTGAAGGATCACTGTATCAGTGATTCCGTCTGGCTTGGTTATTGACACAGTGTAGCCATTCATGAATTTGCCCTCACCTGATGGGAAGGTAATCCACACGTTAACCAAGAGCATTTGGTTGACTCCGATGGGATTAGGTGAAACGCTTAAGAAAGCTAAGTCGGAGATCGTGTAATTAGCAGCTTTGCCGGTTGTAGGGTCAGCGTTTGTAATTGGACCGACCCAACCAACTTCAGCTGGGGCTTTTCCCGCAGTAGCGACGTTTGATGCGCCTGAAGCAGTTACCGCTGCTGCTTGAGGTACTATAGATAATAGCATAGAAGCCATAAGTATCAAAGCGAATGTAGTTAACACTTTTGTTTGACTTATTGAAAATTGCATTTTTCTTTCTCCTATATTTGTCTTAGTTTTTTTCTTATTTTTCTCTAAACCAGATTACGAGGCTTCTACTATTTAACATTTTTCCGAATTACAAGCTTACAAGCTACTATGGTAACAAATTTAAATTATTTGACGCATATTATTTATAATGTAGCATATTATTCATAATGTATAAGTAAGGCTTAACTAACACACACAACATCATGCGTTAAAAAAAGATAAGGGAAAAACATGCCGCACAAAACAGATATCGACGAAATCTACGCGAAAAATTTTAAAAACCCTTCTAAACGAGTCACGCACAATAGAAAATATTGAGCAGTTAGATATCTTCTTGGCGCAAACCCCCCGCATGGCCTCTAAACATGTTCGCCTTCCTTCTCTAATCAAACTGACAACAACCAAAATCGTCCATTAGCTTAATCTTTTCAACCGTGGCTGAAACAGCATGAAACCCAAGCACGTTTCGAAATCAAAAACAAAGAAAAATTGGGCAAAGTAATTGTTCAACAAATCCAGCAATGAAACAAGCCAAGCAGCAGGCACATACAGGATAAGCGTGACTTATGCAGGCAACGATTCATATAGCTATTCATCAGCAAAACAAACGCCCTATATAACTGCCCAATAAAAGAGCCTGTTTGGTAAGACACCGCTTGAAGGTCTGTTATGAGTGAGGTAGAATTGAGGTAGGTAAAAAGTTCAAAATGAAAAACTACTTTTCTATCTACTGAGTTTTGGAAAAAACTTTATTAGCGCAGAGGTTTCCTCATAGCTTTACTAGGCTTTGAATGAAGAGTAGCTTGGAATGAAGAGTAATTTGAAAAAGACGATAGTTGTTGTAATTCTTGCAGTCTTAACTTTAGCTGCGTTTAGTATGTTGTTGAGTCCGAGTGTGAGAGCACAGTCTTCAGAAGTTAAGATTCTCAGTTACAGTTGGTACGTTGCTCCTTCAACCACTGTTCTAGCAGTGTACCCTGGTGATTTGGTTGCCGTCGGTGAGATACAAAATGTGGGTTCAAGCGTCATAGAAAGCGTCGCCGCTATGGGATTTGCATTCAATTCCACAGGCGTAGTGCCTTTAGATTCGAACGGGGCTAGTATTTTTATGTATACTCTGCTTCCTGGGCAGAAGGCTCCTTTCTACGTGGATTTTATCCCTGAAAACAGCATTACTGGAGATCAAAGCTGGGAATCTTTGGTTAGCAATGTTTCTGTTTTAGTAGGTTCCGTTAGTAATACTAATGCGACTCAATATTCAGGTTTGACGTCGACTGTAACTAGTGCTTCTAACGTTGATGGCACGTTCACTGTTACAGGAACCGTTCATAACACTGGCAGCGAGACGGCTGGTAATGTTTTTGTTGATGCAACGTTTTATAATTCTTCCGGGACGGTTGTAGGTATGGATTTTACGGGTTTCTTAAGTAGTTCACTTTCGCCCGGTGCGTCCGTGCCGTTCACGGCAACACCCACAGATAATCCAGCTGAGTTATCAAATGGTGCAATAACAAGTTATTCTTTACTGGTTCAGTACGAGACGGCAACGGCTACTGCGTCACCCTCACCTTCCCCGTCAACTTCGACACTGCCTACGTCTTCTCCTACTGTTTCGCCTTCACCTACTGTTTCGCCTTCACCTTCAGGTTCAGTGAAGTCTTCTGGTTCGTCAGGGTTGATTTACGCTGTTGTAGGCACAGCGGTGATTGTTATAGTGGCCGTTACGGCTTTAGCTTTTCAAAGAAAACGTCACAATCTACCTCCCCCGCCTCCCCCATCCGGCAATCTACCTCCTCCGCCTCCCCCATCCGGATAACAAGAAGAATACGGGACTTCAGACTGGTCAATGTTGGCGAAAACCGAAGAAGGATCTCTGAGATTGTCGAAGGTGTAGAGTCTCTCTTTTTCTTTGGCAGAAATGGCTGGTCGCAATATCAGGTCTCAATTTCACGTAAACGTCCTGACTCATCTAATTTCTGTTGGGCTGGAAAAGATCGTTGATGGCGCGCCAACTCTTTGCTGAATTGGTCTAAAATGGTTTTTCAAGGTACTGGTTAGCTTTAGTTTGCTATTACTGTTTGGTTTTGGAATTCTCCTCTAACGTATTGGTGCGGGTAAATCTTCGAAGCTGCAAGGGAGCAACCTTCTTCTAGTTTTACGTCGTCTGCTACTACTGAGACAGCGGTTATTTTTGTTGGTTTACTCTGGCTTGAGTTAACAACTACGTGTCTGCCGATTATGCTTTCGTATACTTCAGCGTTTTCTCCAATTATCACCCTGTCCATTACTGCTGAATTGGATACTACAGCATTTTTACCTATTCTAGTGAAATTATCAATGCATGAATCCACGATTCTTGCTCCATCTTCAATTTGGCAGTGCCGCCCAATCAAAACAGCGCCTTCAATAGAGATTTTCTTTTGTTTTATTTTGTGGATAATTTCTAGACGGCATTTTTCTGAATCATTGCTTTCGCCCTGAACCCAAATCAGGCTTTCCTCTTTTAATCTTCCGCCGAAATCGTTTAGCGTTGAAAAGCCGCCGTGCAGCATGTTCTTCATGGCCTCCAAGTAGCTTTTAGGTGTGCCCACGTCAAACCAGCTACCTTTCAACGTGTAACCGTATACTGGGCGTCCAGTTTGGATCACGTATGGAATGAAGTCGTAACCGAAATCTAACCTGTTTCTTTCTTTAATGATTTGTTGAACGCCTTTTTCCTTGAAAATCTTTTTCACTTCAGGGGAGAGCACGTACAAACCTGTATTCGCAAGGTTACTAGGAGCGTCTTTGGGCAGTGGCTTTTCAACAAATCTTTGTATGCGACCGTCTTTGTCGATGTCAGCTATGCCTAAGCCTTCAACGTTCTCAACTTCCCGTAGCACGATGGTTAAGACGGAGCATTTTTCCTTATGATAATCAATTAAGCTCTTAACTTTTATGTCAAAAATGTTGTCGCCCTGTACTGCGAAAACTGGGTTGTTAAGTTCGTAGTACTCCATGTTTATTCTTGCTGAATCAGCGCTTCCCAAATCATCAACGTTAGGCTGATATTTGATGTGGATACGTGGCTTTATGTTATAACGTGCTGAGAATCCATAGCCTGACTCAAAATAATCATACAGGTCTCGGTAGTTGGTGTAGCCTTTAACTCCGAAGATAAAGTTGCGTATGCCCTGGCTTGCCAGAGATAAAAGAGAAAACTCCACAAGCGGCCTATTCAAAAAGCGTAAGCAGGCTTTGCTTGTTTCAGCCGTCAACGGCAAGAGGCGTGTTGCTTTTCCGCCTACTGGAATGATTACTCGTATCTTTTCAGGAGCATAGTTGTCTCCTACTAACGGTGCGTAATTGTCGCTCAACACTTCACCAACGATTTATAATTATAAGAATAAGTTGTATGCTAATCCTTTAATGTTTCTCAATAACCTACTCATTCTTTAAAAATGAGCACTCCTCTCGTTTTAGGTGGCAAGACTGATCTCCCGTTGATTTTTGCTAAGGCGAGTTTCCCAACGGCTCCGAACGAGTGTAAGTGCATTTTGCTTGGGCATTTGAATCGAAAATGAGGGTATCCCTTTGTCAGCTAAAGTCGTTAGAGACACTGATTCCTTTCAATGGTTACTAAAACGGGTGCGACCAGCAGTCTCGCGTGTACACGATAAAGCCTTCTTCACCTGTTATTGTGCAGGTCAGAGCCAAATTTTTCAGGGCTAGGAGGGAGGGGTAGGCAATTTGTTGATGAATTTCTCTATCAAATACACGGTATCCTCTCTCGGTAGGCACATTATTGGATGAAAATTACGTCAAAAGTGCGGGTATCCTTCCCGATGAGGAGGACACGCGAATTCTGCCGCAGATGTTAGCTGATAATAAAAGTGTGAATCTTCTGAATGGCGGTGTTGTGATGTGATGTGTTATTGAAAAAGGATAACCTGTGTGAAAGGATTAAATTTTAATTTCTTAAATCAGTTTGAGTTTTTAACGGGTTTTAAATTGGTTCAAGATTGTAACTTTACCGGTTTACCCTGTTTTTCTTTTGTAACCTGAGCGCCTTAAAGGAATCATTCGTGTTCTATAAATAACAAAAGTTAAGGTTTAGGTATCTAAGCAATAAAAATTTAATGCATTACTTAATCGTTTGCAAAATCGGCTTTCTGGTTGCTTAAAAAGTAAAATAGAAGATTGTTCTATTGTTTTTTGGGTTTGGCAAAGAAAAGACTTGCAATGCCGACAATTAAAGAGTAAAAACCAATCGTAAGCAAACCAAAATACAATATGAAAGGATTGAGACCAAAAAAGAATGCGGTAAGAATGCCGACTGACCCTAATATCAGTTCAAGACAACCCGATAAGATAAATAGTATTTTTACTTGCTTTTTGCGGAGATGCAGTTTTGCCAAGTATAATGCAGGAATAATAAACCCACTATATGCGGTGACGAGACCAATAATCAAACCAGCTATTAAACTGTTGTAGCCATGAGTGTTAGTCGAGAATTCCATCTCAGCAACTCCAACTACAAATAAGAGGATTACCCATCTTTTTCCAAAATTCGGGTACTTAATCGCCAACACCCAGCTAACTGCAAGAATGGCGGCAAAAAGTATCTCCCAGAGATAACCGTAAGGCATTGGTGGAGCCATCACAGCCATTGAGAGAAGCGTAAACATTGTTACACCAATCAAGATTATGTTGAACACAATAAAAGACTTTTGACCATCAGAAAAGTTGCGTAAAAATTGGGGGTATCACATACTTCGATGATTCATTATACAATTTTTGTATAATTTTGGCTTTGTTTTTCCATGCTTTTACCCCAACAATCCTTAGCTTATATGATAAGTTAGTTAGTCTATTAGTAATTAATAATACCATAATAGTAGTTAGACAATTGTAATCAATTAATAACATACATAATTGATAAGATAACCCTGAAAAAGTGGGACGTTGCTTTCTTTTGTTGAAGTCTTTTATGTGGATGTTGACACTATTTGTTTTCTTTTGTCAGCCACCAGAATCTTTGTTTCATTTTGCCTATTGATTTCGTCATTTCTTTTGCTGTGTTTATTTGTGTCCCCAAATTATAAACTTTCCATCCATTGAATATATAGTTAGATGTCAGAACAAGTCATTCGTGTTCTATAAATGTCTCCTTTGCAGCTTCTTTTTTCATATACTCCTTGAGTTTTTCTGGAGGTATACAATTCTTGAGACTAGGACAATATTTGTTCGTGTGAAAAGCTAAAAGCTCAGAAAGTGGTTCAACAATTTCCCTGTTCAAAGAGTACAGCTTCTTTTTTCCGGAACCCTCTGAGCACACTATTGCGTAATTTTCTAGTCGTTTAAGGTTATGAGAGACTGTGCTTTCATCTTGTTCCAGAGCTTCTGAAATTCCTGAAATGCTTTTGGGGCCTTCTCTTAGAACATCAATTATGGCCAGACGCGTTCTATTTGACAGTGTAGAGAAAAACAGATAATACGCTTCGTTAGAGAAACTTTCCATTTTAATTCACCATAGGGGAGATTATTGTTAACAAAATAAGCTTGTGGCGTAGTACTTTAATTTTGCTTAACGTTAACGGTCTTGTTCTTAAAGTAGAAAAATTGCTTGGCATAAACGAATCGAGAACACAATGAATATGTTAGCATGGCGCAACAATTCCTTTTTTCTTTTTATTGCGGGGAGCTGGCTTGTTCCGAAATTGAGTTAATGTTTACTGTTTTGGAACCGTTAATTTAAGTATAACTTTATATTCCTAAAATTTGGCTTGAGCAGGTCAAATCGTGGTGTTGGGAAAGGAATTGGAACTAAATTAGGAAAATGTTTACTTAAGAACGCTTAATATCTCCCTTAATATTGAATATTGATAATCAAAAGGATGGAGGTGAGCAAATGAAAATCGCCGTTCCAATAGCAATCATAGCAGTTTTACTTCTGTGCTTCACAGCTATAGCTAACGCGGCGACTGCAACGCTTACCGCAACTCCTAACGACAGCAACATATTTCAAGTTGCAGGAACAGGATTCACACCTGGTGAAATCGTAAGCCTGACGCTGTACAATAAAACTACAGTCGTATTCAACTTCAACAATCTCACAGCGGATTCTACCGGCTCAATCAATGGAACAGAAATAATCCCAACAAGCATAGCAGGGGGGAACTACAACGTTACCGCAACAGGGTTAACAAGCAATGCTATTGCTACAGTCATAAACTACAAAGTACCCAACCTCATCGGACCCACAGGCGCAACGGGAGCAACAGGAGCACCAGGCCCAACAGGAACAGCAGGCCCAACAGGAGCAACAGGAGCAACGGGAGCAACAGGAGCAACAGGAGCCAGAGGAGCCACAGGAGCAACAGGAAAAGCGGCTGACATGACTACCTTTTACATTGCCCTATTTCTTAGCTTAATAGCTATTGTCATAGCTGTCATCTCAGCTTTCATCACACTGATAAAAAGAAAAGCGTACGTGCCCCCACCGCCACCCCCACCAACGTACTAGTAGCCTCCAAACCATTCCTCTTTTTTTCCCACTATATTCATGACTTCGTGAAGCTCCAGCAATTAGGCGAACACGCATGCGTGCGCCACTTGGAAAGACTTAGCCAATGTTTTCTTATAAAAAACCAAAGAGACCCTCAAATCTCTAGCATGCCTATAACGCTAGGAGCTATGGTATAAGCTTTTATACGCTATCTTTTGGCGACATCTCCCGCACAACAATCCCTCTTTCTTTTTTCTTAAATTTAACATGATTTTTGAAGCCGTTTTGAATAATGAAAGTCCAATCGATTCAGGCTGGAGGTATTTGTTTTGACTCGCGTGAGGAACAATGCCTTCAGGGAAAGCCGCGAAACAATCATAGAAGACGTAGAGATAGGCAAGGCGTTGAACCAAGCTAATGCCATAGATAACGAATATTTCCGGTTGCGAGCTCTCGCCATTCTTTCATTATTACGGTTATCTGGAAAGCGCAGAACAGAAATCGCCTAGGTTCCTCTTGCAAACTTCAAAGTAGAAAACGATCTGTTGACAGTCACTTTCACACTGGAGAAAAAGAAGCGGAAGCACAAGAAATGCCTAGGCTGCAATACCAAAAACTCAAGCACCTCTTTGTTCTGCAAGAAATGTGGTTTGCAAATCTCAGAGGCCCCCGTCAATTTTACATCCAAACAAGCGAAGTCGGACAAGGCTTTTCCGTTATCAGATTCGTTAACTCAGAACCTTTTGAAATATTTGCATTACTTGACTTCACTAAATCCGATTCCTAAGTTTTGGCTGCCTTCAGGCAAGAGCGTATTCGGGAATTACTTTATCATTCCAGACAGGCATTTGAGCGACCGGGAAGTCTTCAACATAGTCCGCGATACGAGCGAAACGCTGTGGCCGCACCTGTTCCGCGAAACAGTAGCCAGCGACATTGTAAAGCAGGACAACAGCATAATAGCAGCATTCAAAGTACAGAAAAGGTTAGACTTGGAAGACATGAGAACCGGATTCAATTACCTGCAGCGATTCGCTACAGATGTTATTAAGCGAGAAGAATAATAGAGCCTTAGGTTACCGTTCCTTTAGAGGCGAAAGGAGTGATCGAAAAAATACCAACGGGATTATAAGGACGAAAGGGTGAACTTCTCGTAACTAATAGATTTTTGAGCGATTTGGAAGATTTTAAATTGTTTTGCTAAGTCCCTCAATAAAAATCTTGAACTAAGCGTTAAGGGTGAAAAGAGCACACACTTAAAATAAATGCAGAGCTAAGTCGCTTAAAGCTAAAATAGTAATAGCAACCTTTTAGGAATATAGAATATAGTTGCAGCATATGCAAAGTAAACATAAGCCCAAGTGTTTATGAGTACTCGATGAATCATTTTAGTAAAGCCCTTTGCATTAAACACCAAGAATTAGAAAAGCAAAAGTTATCGTGCAATATATGTAAACAATCGATAAATCAAACAGTTTATAATTACTCGATAGGGCGTTATGGCAAGCCTTTGTGTATTCATTGCCAAAAAATTGTTGATGAATGGCCAAAAAAAGGCCCTAACACGTTTCGAGGGTAAGGGTTTTTACTGCAGTGAATGCAAGAAGCCGATCTCTTTTCAAATGTACAAAATTGCCATGGATATTCATGACAAACCGCTCTGCAAAGATTGCAAAGATCTACGTACCAAGCGATATTCTAAACGATTTTCGAGATAATATAGCTTGCAACTCTAATCTTTGTCTAAGATACTTTACTGAGATGAAATCTATTGTCCAAATTCATAATTCATAAAAAGCAAGCGCTATCCATTATTTTTGGTGGATTAAGAATGTTCGGAAAAAGTAAAAGGCAGATAAAAAATGTGACGTTCGTTCAACCACTCAAAGGCGAGGTATATTTCTACACTCCGATAGCATACGCTACTAGTTTGTTGCAGAATTCTGAAGAAAAAGAAAGAAAGCAGGTTTTCAATGATTCTGATTTGGCACTCGCAGGTAAGCTGAAGCTGATTTTTGAACGCGAAAAGATGACTTGGTTTGAAATCAGAGAGGAGAAATCAACTACACCGTCAAAAGAAGAACGCTGGTTTGCACTGTATTATTACCCTCATCGTTTAGTGGCGGGTCGAGTTTCCTCGTTTGAAGAGAAGGCTACATTGCAGGATATAGATAAACTGTTTAATTTCATTGTGACTAAAGACCAGACCAGACTTGCAGAGGTTCAGCAATCGCAATCGCCGTCAGCATATGGGTCTGTCGCAGAACCGCAATCGCAATCGCCGTCAGCATATGGGTCCATCGCAGAACAGCCAAATGAAGAATCGGAAGCTATTCCTTTGGTAGCACACGCCTCGCGTTTGTGATTGTAGATTGCACCGGATTCCTTAAAGACTGATAATATTTACCAAATTCGTTTCCCCTCTAACTATCATCGCCTAACTACTTGGCCATAAAAATTCTCAATGACTTTTTGTCCTTCTAAATGCTTGAAAACTACCCTGCTCAGGTTGAGGAGGTTATTTGGAACTTTATTTTCAAACGTAAAAATTACATGCTCATTTTTCTAAGCATGCATTCAATAATATCTCTGCAAACGATGCATTCGTCAGGAATTTGTTCTTTCTCTTTTTGTTCACTTAAGTAGCCAAGATGGTAGTGGCAGGAGGGTGGTATTTCTTTATTTATAGTTGGCTTTTCTGCAGGAAGAACTGTTTCAACTTGTGAGCTTTCGGGCTTATTATCAGCCTCTATTTGGGCTTCAGTTATTTTTGTTAAACAATATGGGCAAGCGACATATGGCTCTCCCGAATCTTGCTGTAAGTTTGAGATCTTAAGTGGCGTAGTGAAAACTTTCCTACAGGTAAGATTCGGGCAAGTAAACGTTCTTTTTCTCTCTATTTCCTTTTAACCAACGATAGACTGCTCTTCTTTATGGTGTTTACTGGTTTATAGCGTTAATGAATCTAAAATAAAGATGCTAATTATTCGACGTTGTACTCCTCTTGTTGGCAAGGCGGCAGGGGGATCTAAATATTGACAATATTGTGTATTGAATCATAATATTTAAAAAGTAAACGAGTGAAGTATTCATTAAACCCAAAGAAAAGTTGGAAGAGCAAAATGAACTATAGAAAATTGAGGAAAAGCGCAAAAGCCCTAAGCCTCGTAATCGCATCAATCATACTTATCACCTTAACCATCGCAGTCCTCGCTGCAGCGCGGGCTCTTTGGGAGGCATAAAAAAATGGTAGTCCAATTAAAAGAATATACATCAGCACAGGCAATAGCTGAAGACTTAGACAAGGATTTATCCGAAACCAAAAGCTTACTGGGCGAATATCTACGTCGTTTAGACGAAATCCGCACTTTGGCGGAAAAATCAAAAAAAGTCCGCGAAGTTATAATGAAGCTTGCAGGAAAAAAAACCAACACAGCAGATAATTCAGGCGAAATAACAGTAGGTACACTAAACATCATTTTAGACGCTAATGCGTTCCACGAGTTAACAGCCATAGAGTCGGTCGTGCGGAGTCACCAAGAACGCCTGTCGGCATTACAGAAAGCACGCGACGCATTAAAATGGCTAGACCAACTCGGCGACACCGAAGGCCTCAAGTACCTAGTGCTGGAAGACGAAGGCATCCCACAGCGCATCCTATTCAAAATATCCTAGAGTGCGCTTATGTAAAGTCTGTTATTTAGTGAGGGCGCTATCGTGTTTAGGATGCATCAAATTTGGATACATGTTTGCTGTTGAAATAAGCGTTGCTGTTGAAATAAGCGATTTATAAAGAAAATAATGTTTTCTCAGCGTGCGTAGGAGCATGTTTAGATCTGCAAGAAACTGTACCGCTCAAGCAGAACATCAAAAGTCCATATAGTCAGTCATAACGCGAATATAGGACGAAGTGGCTTCTGTGCGCCATGCAAGCGAGCGCAAAGCAAATACTCAACAATCATAGCCGGAAAAGGCTTATCATAAATTATCATTTCTCAAAGTTGAAAAGTCATATTCTAAAAGCTAACCAGCACACTCCCTTCTATGGACATTAACCCAACCACAAGGGTTTTTGCCAATCTCTACTTCTACTTTTCAAGGTGTGTTGCTCAAGCCAATTTTTTTTAAGTGGTTGTCTGGAGTCGCGATTTAAAACGATTATTTCTGTCTCTGCGTCTTGAGCAGATAATACTTCTTTTTTTGTTGTTAGAATATGCCTTCATTTCAACATGCCTTCAGCGCGAGCTTTCAACATCTTTTTTCTGAGGGATGGTAACAATTCCAGAAGGAATCTGCGGTTTCCTGGGAGTACCCCAAATTCACGAGCAACCTCATAAATTGAATTTTTGCTTTGCTCAATTTCTACACCTATTTGTATATGCAGTATTAATATATAATAATGATTATTTCGTTCAGAGAAATATATCCAAAATCGATATATCGCCAGCGCTTTCCCAACGAAAATATATCGGCAAATTAAAGGTGCACAATAATTAAGTTCCGTACCTGTTAAGCTGAACTAATGGGCAATTTGTGGTTCTGGTTCAATATTTCTACTTCATAAGAGCTATTATCGCAGTTGACAGATGCATGAAATGTGACTGCTCATGCGACGGTCCGAACTTGAACTTTACATTGCCGTATTTCTTAGCTTAATAGCTATTGTCATAGCTGTCATCTCAGCTTTCATCACACTGATAAAAAGAAAAGCGTACATGCCCCCACCGCCACCCCCACCAACGTACTAGTAGCCTCCAAACCCATTCATCTTTTTTTCATGCTATATTCATGACTTCGTGAAGCCCAGCAATTAGGCGAACACGCATGCGTGCGCCACTTGGAAAAGACTTAGCCAAGTTTTCTTATAAGAAACCAAAGAGGTTCTCAAATTTTAGCATGCGTATAACGCTAGGAGCCATGGTATAAGCTTTTATACGAATGTTGAGGTGAGAATTAACAGTTAATGGTTCGAGCAGTATGAACAAACTTGGCGGCTTCATCCGGTTAATGCGACCAGTCAACTGTGTTATGATGGGTTTCGCCGTGCTTGTAGGTGCAGTTCTTGCCAGCTCCCAATTTGAAGGCCTTAACTGGCTCAACATCTTGTTCGGTTTTTTGACAGGCTTCACCTTTTGCGCTGCAGCCATGGTTATCAACGACTATTATGACCGCGGTATTGACGCCATCAATGAGCCACGCCGTCCAATTCCAAGCGGCTTGGTGAAAACCCGTGAAGCTTTAGCTTTTGTTGTTGTGCTTTCGGCTGTGGGTTTCTTTTTCGCTTTTAAGGTAAGCGTCCTGTGTTTTGCTGTGGCGGCTGCCTCTCTGGTTATTACTGCAACGTACCTTACTGTAGGCAAGCGAAGCGGATTACCTGGGAACTTTTTGGTCAGTGCCTGCGTTGCTATTCCCTTCCTTTACGGCAGCATAGTTGCTTTTGGTTTTGTTAAGTTTAACGTGGTGTTGTTCGCTTCCATGGCTTTTCTATCAAACACAGGCAGAGAAATCACCAAGGGAATCGTTGACGTTAAAGGCGACAGCGCAGAAGGCGTGAAAACTTTAGCGGTGCGCTATGGTGAAAAAAAAACTGCCATTGCAGCCACTGTTTTTTACATCTCTGCAGTAGCTTTGACGCCCGTTACTTGGCTATTAGGTTTGGTATCAATCTGGTTTGTGCCGTTTGTTCTGGTTACCGACTGCGGGCTCGCAGCCTCTTCAGCGCTTTTACTTAAGGATTATTCCCGTGACAATTCTAGGCGAATAAAAAACATGGCTCTTTTATGGTTCATTTTTGGGTTATTAGCATACATTTTTGGCACGTTCAAGTGAAAAACGCGCTGTTATTTTGAACATATATACGTGCATGTTAGCAACAATTAAATCTCCCATCATGCTGAATCACCATTCAAGAGGATGTTAATATGTCTGAGAATTTCGCTAAAAAATGGGAACCAAAAAGAGAAGAAGAATCATTAAGTAGCGCAGTACGCAACACAATTACGCCGCCGCCACCACTAAAAACAGCCTTAGACTTAGCCGTAAGAAAACTTGACTTGCAAATCAACAAGCTTGACCAGGCTAATGAACGCTTCACAGAAAAAGATAAGACTCTATTTGCCAAATTAGTAAACGCTTATACACAACATGATACAGCGCACGCCAACATTTACGCTAATGAACTATCTGAAATCCGTAAAATGTCAAAGCTTGTCATGAACGCACGACTTGCACTAGACCAAGTATCGCTACGCATAAAGACAGTAACTGAACTAGGAGACGTCGTTGCCGCACTGGGACCATGCATCGGAGTACTACGCAGCGTCAGCACTGGATTATGCGGTGTTTTACCTGAAGCTGAAAACGAACTGGGCGACATCGGCAACATGCTAAGCGGGTTAATGTTTGAAGCCGGAACAAGCAGCGGCATGTCACTAAACTTCAACTCCGTAAATGAAGACGCAGCAAAAATCCTTGATGAAGCAGCCATCGTTGCAGAACAAAGAGTTAGCTCGAACTTCCCTGATTTGCCTCCTGGAATGCCAGCTGGCGCAGCAAGCACCAAATCAAGAACTTAAGGCAAAGTATCTTCTTCTCTTAGCCTCTTCTTTTTTCTTATTCCTAACTTAGTTAGGTTAAGCAATCATGCATTGAGGCAATTACTACGGACATTAGAGCTGAACATTTGAGCAATTAACGAGTACCTTTTTTACTAGCACAGTTATCACCAGGTACATTTGAGCATAGACCTTTGAGGTACATGATAGAGATAGAAGCTTAGAATATTGTTATAATCTTAGATCCGTTGTTACTCGTAATATTTAGATAAGTATTCATGGATAATAAATCTTAAATCTGGATAACTTAGAATAATCCAAACAATAGTGAAACATTAGATATGAATAATAAAACTTTTGCCATGTTTCTATTGATTGGCGGTTTAGTTCTCTTACTTGTCGGCGTTGCGATTGCGATATCCTCAATGAACCAAGCGATAGAAAGCCCATTCATTACAAATGTTAACAGTACTTGGAATACTGAAACAGTGGCTATTGTAGTAGCAGTAGTTGGAACTATTCTAATTCTTTTTGGAATTTTGATTCTTTTTTAGAAGCTGATTTTCATTCTTAGCTTACAATCTCTAACCTAAAGATGCTATGTAGTGCTGGCTTTAGTGTAAACTTCAACCTCAACCTCTTGAGCAGTTTTCCCTAAAAAGTCAGACAGCGAGCCTTTCCATTTTGGGATGGAGTTTGCGGTGAAGCCTACGGTTTGAGCTATGCCTCTCCAGAGGAGGGCTTTATCGTAGTCTTTGGCGTCTTGAGGCATAAATTCAAAAATTGAACGGCTCGCAACGATTACAAGTTTCTTTTTCATTCGGGAAATGGCGACGTTTATGCGGTTTAAGTTTAGCAAAAAGTCACTTTCTGAGCGTACATAGTCGGGGTCGCTTACAGTTGAGGAGATAATTATGAAGTCGCCTTCTCCGCCTTGAAACCGCTCGACCGTGTCAACCCGCACATTTTCGTAACCGTCAAGCAGCAAATTCTTGACCACTCCCCGTTGAGCATTATGCGGAGTAACTACTCCCACACCTTCCGACTTTACACCACTGCGGACTAGGGCGTCAACAATCTTTGCCTCGACTAAATTTGACTGAAAACTCTCCATCTCATCATGGACAACTAGGACAAAAATATTCTCCGGCTCCAAAACAACTTTCAACCCCTCTGTTGAAGGAGACACAGAAGACAGAGTTTGCGTTTGATCAGAACGAAAATCAATCCCGTCTTTGTGGTATACCCATTCTCTTAGAAACTGTGCAACTACTTGGTGACATCGGTGAGTTTCGCTTAACCGTTCAGTAGGAATATCAGCCTTATGCAGAGATTTAACATGCTCAATCCCCAGGTCTTCTTGACGCAGTAAACGAAGGAAATCCATAGCAGACAAGAATGAAGCCATCTCCTCAATGGTTCGCCTATCCTCTTTTTCCCAATTATGCGATTGAATTGGAGGCAATTGCCGATGGTCTCCCGCAACCAGAATCTGAGCATTCTTATTGACAAATGCGCCTGAAAGAATCAACTCAGGAAGCCGCATCATACTCGCCTCATCAACCACTAGTAAGTCAAAGAAGCCTTCGTCCCAAGATGGCTCCTTGCCTCCGATCTTTTTCATGAGACCGTACAAGCCGGGCGGCGTTACACATAAAACCAAAGGAAAAGTACCAGTTGAATCAGAGACCAACTTATCTTGACTTGATAGTGCATCTTTTAATTCCGTAACTACCTGTTCGTCTTCGTTGTAGTTGACGTATTTGACGCCGTCAACGGCTTTAGCTGAAGAATTTAGAACACGATAAATTCTAAGATTAGCCAAGTCGCTGCCGCCTTCTTTGCAGTAACTTCGCCAAGACTTAGCTAGCTTGTTAACAAATTCATGAATCGCCTTATGTGTAGGCGCAACCATCAACACGCGGCACCTGCCGATTGTATTATGTGAGGCAATATGCGCAAGCACTGCTAATTGTAAAGTTTCAGTTTTACCTGTGCCTGGTGGACCTTGAAGCATGACAACCTGCTCCTTGCCAAAAACCCAGTCAATGAAACGGTTCTGTTCGGGTTTAGGCGGAAGGGTCGTATGTTCAACCCAACCTAAGAAAGCCTTCGCATGTTGCTTAGCTAACGCCCTGCGTTCTGAAGGTTTGTTTGTGCCCGCCAAAAACCCTTCTAGCAAGCAATATAACTCGTTGTTGGCTGCGTAGTCAAGGCATTTAGCTGCCCGCTCCGAAATAATATCATCTGCTAATTCATCTAAAATATAGTTGCGTCCCACTTCGAAGAGCTGCATGTGTTTACTATTTCTAGCTTTGTCTTTGTCAGTAGTCGGAAGATCATGCCAAGTACTATACCGCCTACTTTTGCCGCTGGGCCAACTGACCACTTTAATGGTTAGCTCCATTTTTCGCAAATCAACTTTTTCAACGATAACTCGAGCTGATTTTTCTATTTGTGAAGGTGACCTTTGCTTAGTTTCCTCAAACTGTCCCTGCTCATTTATTCTAATTTCAGTGGCAACCATCCAATCGCCAGAGCCTGAATCGTCAGACCCTTTGACTCTGCAAGCATTAACAATGCACTCCGATTTTGGTAACCCAAGCCCCTCATAAATCAACTTGCCCCTAACCACAAAATCCCGATCCGTCTCTTCAGCGCTTAAACACTCAAAAATCACTGATCTGCCAGTGGCTACCCTCTGGCATGGAAGCAAAGTGTAATGCTGATATAATTCTTGACGCTTAGCAAAATACTCCAAATCCAAAAATTCCCTGCAACTTCTCTCAAGCGTTGCATATCCCAGAGTGAACTCGGGAATTTTCGGGACATTTATTGGTTTTTTGCCTAAGCGTCGGTTGCGTATAGTTAGGGACCGCTCTAAATGTTCAAGAGCCAAGCAGAGCCTTGCACCAAGCAGGGTTATATCCTCGTCGCTGATTCTTCGCGTCTTATGTGGGTAATCGCACCACATACGTTTCTCTACCATAATTTTCTCGAGAAAACCTTTTGCTTGGCTACTGTCAAGGCGACCTTTGGCAGCCCATAAATATTCAATTGGAATTTGGTCTCCAAAACGGGCGCGCGCAGGATAATAGCCTTCTTTGCATCTTTTATCTTCTTGTCCAAGTATGAATGAAATGGAACCCGTTGGAGTTCGTGTGTAGGGTAGTTCAAAGTTAAAGAAGCCGTCACGAAAAACTGAACGTAGATCTAAAAGTGATCCATCCTTCCGTTTAACTACCCATTGGTTAGCGTCGAAAAAACTCGATTGCTTCAGAACAGGCAAAAGCCCTGTGCTGTGATACCCCACAGCTTTTCTTAATACAATTTCATCTTGCAAAATAGAAAACATAGGTTGATCGATTGCTTGCCTAAGACCCAAAAGGTCTCGCACTGCACGGGCGGTCATCAAAGAAGGTTGACGCCGTACTGCATCCATAAGTAGATCCCGCTCGCGTCGGGTATAGAAGTAAAGGTGAATCGGAGCCTCATCTGGACTACCAACCTCCAAAGCTACATCATTAATAGCCTTAGCAACGTCAGCAAAAAACGCCTCCAGCATGTTTTTTTCTTCTTCGAAGCATTTTTCTCGTTGATCAGGAAGACTATTGATAATTTTTGATATGCTTATCGCTTGTCCTCGGTATCTTGTGCAGCTTACTCTAGCGCTGATCATTGAAAGAATATCCAACATGTAATCCCATTCAATATGGAAGTACACCCGGATCATACCGTCAGGTTTAAACGAAAGCGCCGTATCTGCACCAAGCTTGGGGCTATCTTCAGGCAAATTTCCGTAACCGGCGCCTGTGAGCCAAGGCATCGCTCTTACCTTATTCGCATGTGGACTGTTGGGTCGTATCCCGTATAGCATGAATTGGGCTCTTTGAATTATTTTATCAAGCTTGGCACCTATTACAGGATCAGCAGACAGCAACTGGACTTTTTGTGGGTCTAAGGCTGGAATCTCCTTAAAGTTGTAGGGACGCTGATCATCTGAATCAGGCACCGCCTTCAACTTTGCAAGGTCCTCCAGCCGTAAAATCCCATAACATTTTAGTGCCTTCTGTTCCCCTCGACTCAAATTAAGCAATGCAACACTTTCTTTTTCTATCGCACGAACAACACAGCATTCGTTAAACCCGCAGTTATCACACCGCCATGAAAGCTGATACGCCACTTCCGAGAGGGCAATTTGGTGAATTCGGTAAAGTTCACCGTTTCCGCTGAGAAGTCTTTGAACATCTTGAATTAACGGTTCAAGTCTAAAGGACGGAAGGCTTTCGGCGTCAAGCTTCTCTAAATCCGATTCTTTGTTAATCGCACATCCTTCAAAATCAACATTAGACGAGAAGTCACCTAAGCCTTTGGTAAGCAACAGCACGTAAATTGCAACTTGTATACGGTGAGCCGTCTGCTCCTTCCAAGAAGATTTTATTTCAAAAATTCGGACTTTAACTTTACCATTCTTGATTGGCCATATACCAATTAGATCAGCTATGCCTTTTATGTCCCACACGCCAATATGTCCCTTCATAGGGGCTTGATAAATCAAAACAGGCTTGTACGCGGTCTCCGTTTTAGCAGAAAGTGAGCATTCAAGAAGCCCCATTATGGTTTGAAGGGTGTTTTTCCAAGCGCTCTCCCAATTGTCTGTCCTCGGGTTAAATTCGCTTAAGTCAAGGTAATCAGCAGCTTTTGCTTTTAACTCCTGCACTTTCTTCTCTTCTATCTTTTTACCTGCACCGTACAGCAAGGGACTTAGCGGCTTGAAAGCTTCAGGCCATTTGTGGCAACTCTCCTCGTTACCTTCAAATCGAAGTTTAAAGTAACGGGGGCAACAATCAAAACGGATAAACTCAGCTAGCCCCGACGCGTCAAGCGAAGGCAAACCTACTATAGGCTTAGGACTTGACTTGCTTGCTTTCTCTTCCAATACCCCGAGCGCTCCCAACTTCAATGAATAAGCAGACTTGTTGCTTAAATGTTGTA
>CAWJIN010000038.1:0-67298 GCA_963842865.1 Candidatus Bathyarchaeota archaeon
ATTGCAGCGGCAAACTGCAAAAACCTCGAAATTCCCCACCACATAGTCTCATTCAAAGAGCTCTACGGCTTCACGCTTGACGAAATAATACTTAAAGCACGGAGCAAAGGCGAAACGGAATTAACTGCCTGTGCTTACTGCGGCGTCCTTAGGCGGAAAGCCATAAACATCGGTGCAAGGCAGGTTAAAGCCGACAAAGTTGCAACTGCCCACACGTTAGACGACGAAGCGCAAACAATCCTTATGAACATTTTCCGCGGCGACATCATGCGGTTGGCTAAGGAGAAACCAGTCACCAGCGAAGTGCATCCGCTATTTGTGCAGAAGATTAAGCCTTTCTGCGAAATTCCCGAGAAAGAAAGCGCCCTGTACGCTTACGTCAAAAAAATTCAGTTTCAAGACACTCCATGCCCCTACGCTTCTGAAGCACTGCGCAATGATATTCGCTGGATGCTTAACCGCATGGAAGCGAAGCATGCTGGAACAAAATTCACTGTTCTCAAATCCATAGAACGTTTAAGACCCGCCTTAGAGGAAACAGCTAAAAAAGAAGCTTTCAAAACCTGTGTTGAATGCGGGGAACCTTCAGCTTCAGATGTATGCAAGACATGCGAGATGCTTCGGCGCGTGCGTTAAGCCTTGCGGTTGAATCCTTGTTCACTTTTTAGTTTGCGAAGTATTTCTGAAGCTTCAAATGGGTTGCTTGCTGAGGCTACTTGCTGCGCTCGCAACAGATCTACGTGTTCGCCGCAGTAAGGGCAAACTTTTGTTCGTTGCCCCTTTGTAGTGAGCATTAGACCGGCGCATTTTGTGCATTTCACAATGGAAGTTGGCTTCATTTCTTGTGTGTCTTCCGAAAGGCTTTTCCACACACAGGTTGATAACAGTTTAGTAGGAAAGAGAGCGAGTGTTATGAGCATTGGAGAAGAGCAGCCTAAGCCCAGATCGCATTTATTGGACTTAGCAATTCAATACTTCAAAAAGGAAGGCTACAAGGTTAACAAGGAAAGTGTAGTGCTTGAAGGCTACAGCGGCGAAAATAGGCATTTTGACCTTATCGTGCAGAAAGGCCGCTTGGAGCAGGGCGTTTGGGTCAGGGACTGGAACAGAACCATAGGCGTAAACGTAATCATCGGGTTGGACACGTCTTCGGAAGATGTTGGCTTAGGCAGCCCCATAATGATTGGTGATAAATTCAGCGACCACGCCAAATCATACTCTAACAGGCGCAAAATCACGCTGTTAACTAAGCAGAAAATCGGTAGCTTTCGATAGCGCTTAGTCAGTTGAAGCAAGAGAAAGCTCCAGTCGATCTAAACAAGCGAGTTAAGCCATAACAGTCACAACTAATCGATATGTTCCTGATGCAGTGACATCTTGTTCCCAGTTGAAATTGCCTGAACTGTAAGCACCGTTGCTTGTAGCGTAGACATTCTGCATATTTCCTGACAACACTATCAACGTTGATATTGCTGCTCCAGAGACATCTGTCCAACTGGAAACCCCTGTCTTCTGCTGCAGATTCCAAGTTACGGTCACAGGACCATTATAGCCGTTGATTTCCAGTCTTGAATACCAAGGGTCAGAAGGACCACTGAGAGTTAGAGTTGTACTCCATGTTCCAGCTTCAGCGTTATTGAGACTGTACGTGACAGTGCCCTGTGGTGGTGTTGCGTTACCAGCGATTACTTCTGCGTAGGCCACCACGACTGAGGATAATACAAAAACTATCACTAAAGCTGTGGCAATAAATGCTTTCCTCGAAATAGTCATGGTCATTTTGGTTTCCTTTTATAAAGAGGTGTGTTTTCTATGACTATGATAGCGATTTCGTATTATAAGCCGTATTTCGTTAATCTTAATATTTCGGATTTGGTAATGATGTTTAGAATTGACTCGGCTCTTCCACTACCAGAACTCGATCAAAACGTTCTATGTGCGAAATTCTAAACTTGATCTATAACAGAATTTTTTCGGCAATGACTGTTGAGAATTTGCTTTGCGCTCATTTACATGGCGCACAGAAACCGCTTCTTCCTATGAATTGTCCTAAATACCACATAATCATTAAGCTTTTAAATACTGGTCAGTTAAGCCTTCCCGTTCAAGCATGCCCAGCCAATCAACAATACCACTGTAGCATTTTTTGCCTTTTTCCAAAACATCCATGATTTCGTTAACCACTGCCTCAACAGTTTTCCCTGTAACGTCTAACTCGCAAACCTTGCCCGGCTGCGCCTGCACAGCTTCGACGAGGCAAACGTCGAGGATTTCAGCGGACAGGTTCTCCCAAAGCTTGATGCCTTCAAAACCGCATTTTTCCATGAATTGTTTGAGTTCTTTGGGGTTTCGCCGCAAAACAAAAACTTTGGTGACAAGGTCTGCGGGGGTTACGGCAGCGGCGTAGTGGCCGTCGATGATGATGTTGGTTTTGTCTGCGGCGTTTATGGTTTCAAAAAGTTTTTTGCGCATTTTTTCTTCGTCGATTATGATTGTTTTTCTTTCTTTGTCTTCGCCCTGCGTTAACTGGTAGGTTTTGGCGTAGTCGGTTAAGTTAATGTATTGGGCATCCAGTATTGCTGTTAACTGTTTAGCAGTGGTTGTTTTGCCCGTGCATGGAGTGCCAGTTATGAGAACGACGCGTTTGTTCATGGCTATAAGTTGAGGTTGAGGAATGTTTTATCTATTCCGCAGTTTTTGGCTACGAAAGGTAAGCTGGCAGTCTTCCTAAAATCGAGGAATATAATTTTTTAATTTTTTCTGGTGTTTCAGGGTTATTTTTGGGTTGTTTTTTGGGAACAGGCGTTGATTTAAACGTGTCTAACCTGTCACGCATCTATGTTGTAACTAGTCACGCAACCACATAGAAACCTATCACTAATCAGAAATTCTTATTGCTTCCGATTACACATTAACGTGTGGGCTGGCGAGTTGGTGTGTGGCTTTCGGACCCAAAAAATGCTGGGTCTGAGGAAACTCCGCCCACGTGTAGAATTGCAGTGCCCCAAGGGTACAGGGCGAGAGCCTTGGCAACGGAGCAGAAACGAAACGTCCAACTGGACTTGGCGATGACACCTTTGTGAGGTCGAGTGCGCCAACTTGGAAGCGGTGAAACGGCCGTCCTGCAAGTGGAAAGGGCAAACAGTCGCCGATGAAGAATCTACCTGAAGGCGCGGGTAGCCCGATTAGCCGAATGCCACAATAACAGAAGGCGGGTTACAACCAACACACCACGCCCACAACAACATAAGAACCAGCTTAAAACGGCATAAGCAATTTATGCATGTCATCACCAACCTTGAAATATTGGCGTGATGAACTAGCAGTACTTGCTTGAACTTCTTGCTATTCCCAAGTTTTCCATTTCCATGTTTGCCCTGTAATGCTTTCAAGCCATGCAGCTTGTTTTTTGCTGATGATAAGATTTGACCCGTAATCAGTGAGCTTGTTAATCAACCCCATGACAAATTCACTTTCCCTGTCATTTCGAGCTAAGCCATGTGCATTGTATAGATAGTCTTTCTTCTTGTTCCATCCTCTAGGGTTTAATTTGTTTTTACAACAGGAACCGATAATTACCATTTTCTTTGTCTTGACGTTGAATGCATAATAAGCCTTCCAGCCGACTTTCAAATGCTGACCGCAAGCACAATCTTTTTCATTTTCGAGTTTTTCCTCATGGTCAATTATGTACTCTTCCTGAAGAACATTCAAAGTCTCCCCATCGCTATTTCTTAGAATAGTGTCAACAAATCGTTTTGGCTTATTCATTTTTCTTATTTGCACCAAGTAAGCGATTCACAAATGAGCATATAAACCTACTTTCTAAGCAATCGACTATAAAGCAAATGCTATTTTATTTAATCTCAATTAGAAACGATATTCTATTTGATAGAAATAGAAACATCTCGGCGGTCGCTCCCGCTTGTGGTGGTCGCTCCACTTTGCATTATTCGTGCTTTCTTGTGAAAAGAAATCGATTCAAAGAAAAGGTTAGCAGTAGCGATGCCCTAAACTCCAGAACCCCACACTCTTAGGGGTTCTTAATGCAATCGGCACCTCAGGTAGCGAACAACTTTGGTAAGCAAGCTTACCACCTTTCGCACCCAGGGCTCTGTTTTTGCACATCAACTCAATAAAACAAGGGAAAGAATTGCCTCATGTTCAAAAAATCACCAAGCTGTCTTCCAATATCATTATGACAAAAAACAGTTTTACAAGTAAGCCAAAGCTTTATTAGCCTTTACTTTACAAAAACAAACTGGGGTATAGGCATGGAAAAAGAGCGAACCATTGAACTTTTGAGACATTTTATGCCTCCTCAATGGATTGACGAAATCATAAATTATGAAGAGCGTTTAGAGTATGCCCTTCGCGAAAGAGACTTAGCGAGAGTGGACTACTGCATTCGTGAGATCGGCTCATTGTTCAGAAGAGCGCCCCTTCCACGAGACATTCAAATTGACTATGGGATGCGTTTAATCCGCAGGGTTGAGCGCATGGCAAGAAAAGGTGGTTTGCCACTTCAACTCTTTTCTGACGTGCGCAGAATGATTGAACAAGAGGTAATGGAGCCTTTAACGCACGAGAAAATCGATTTTGTTTTACCACAAAAAGAGGACTTAGAAAAGGAAAGACAAGAGAAGTTTGAAAAAAAACTTAAAAAAATTCAAGAAATTAAGGTTAGTGAGGAGCAGCCGATTCTTTTCTTTCTTGGTGCGGGAGCATCTAAGCCAAAGCCATCAAACATTCCAACGGTAAGCGAGATGCTAGTGGAATTATGGAAAAAATCCAATAGTATGGAAAATCGACCACTATTAAAACTTGAGCAGTGGTGCAATGAAAACAGCATTGTGAATATCGAAGAAATGTTGACGGGTGTAACGCTTTCCGATTTTATGATTAAAAACCGAAAAGTACACAATCTATTGAATTCTGTTTTATACCCAGAGTTCGCCAGTCTTAAACAACTCTCCATACGAGATATTGATTCAGTTTCTTCTTTCCAGAGCACGATCGATACATTCTTTTCCTTAATGGTAGGAACCATGCTCGATGCACAGCCAAATGCGCTCCATGAGGCAATCGCAAGCTTCGCAAGCTCTTTTGGATGTACGTATATTGTTACGACAAATTATGACGTTTGCATGGACCAAGCGCTAGACAACTCTAAGATCGAATACTCTTACGTTATCGGCTCGCAGAAAAAGGAAGGAATGCCTCTTGTTAAAATGCATGGGTCTATCAATTGGTTCTATTGCCCTTCTTGTCAAAACGTTTTAATGCCAACCGTAGAAAATATGAGGAAATCAATAAGAAATAATGTCCCTTATTCAGTAACAGGGATTTGCCCTACCTGCACAGCACCCACAAAACAATTTATCGTTCCACCTACCACCTTTAAGTTTCTGATTTACCCGCCAATTGTACAAGTATGGAATGCAGGTAGAGAAATTTTTGAAAAATCCAAGTTCTATGTAATTATTGGTTATTCCTTTAGCTTAGGTGACGACTACATAACAAAAATGCTATTAAAGGCAATAAGAGAGGACCCAACAAAACAATTAGTTGTAATTGACAAAAATGCGGAAACTATTGAGAAATTCAGGCAATATTTAAAGATGCATATAGTTAGGTTTGAGGACAAAAACTTCAACGGCTTTGTTGGCTCTGCTGAAGTAATAGTTCCAAAAGTACTTGATTCGTTGATGAAGAACGGCAAAACAGTCAAAAGCTAGAGGCAGTATCTGCGAGTTTATGGTGGAACTTTTCTGCAAGTGTTTGTTGTGATAAGCGGGATATCCACGTGAAATCTTAAAACACTTATAACTAGATTGCAGAATAGAACAGTAGGGATTAAAATGAATGAGAAAACAGAATCGAGTAAAGAATTACTAAGATATAAAGGCGGGTTACAACCAACACACCAGCCTCTTCCCGCTAATACTTTATTGCTTGTTTATGTAGTGAGAGAGCCGCCTGCTCTTTTGATTGTAATTACTCATTGAAAAGTAAGTAGCTTTCTTATAGTAGTTCGCTGATTTTGATTTCTTTGCTGTAGCGTTGCAGGTCTTTATCCTGAGAATAAATACAGTCGGCAGTTTGGCTTAGTGCTGTGGCTACAACTAAGGCATCAGGCAATCTTCCGCCTCTTTTCGCTCGCAGGTTGGCAGCCAAGTCGGCAATTTCAAAAGTTACTGGCACTATTTTAAAGCTGTTAAGAGTTAAATCATTTAGTAATTTTTTAATCTCAATGCCTTTGTTCATGTTGTCTGACTTGTAGACACCTGTTAAGATCTCCGCAACGGTTATGGTTGAGATGAATCCTTCGTCTTCAGTCTTCATGAACCTGCTTAAGATTTTTTCAGCTTTGCTCGCTTGAGGCTCAATTCCTTCCAAAAAATAAATGAGGATGTTAGTGTCTAAGCATATTTTCATTGCTGGCATTCCCATTCTTCACGAAGCTTCTTCTGATATTTAACGGGGTCTCCGAAGAGCCCTTTCCCAAGACCTTTCAATTCAGCTACTGGATTAAAAGGCTTCAAAAGCAAGCCTTTATCTGTATCGTCAATTTCAACTATTATTCCATTCTCAATATTGTATTTTTTACGAAACTTTTTCGGAATAACCAACTGACCGCGCATTCCAACTTTTACTTTTTCAGACATTTTTATTATCAGATAAATTAATCTTCAACAGAGAAATAAACTTTCTTACGCTTCATCATCGCGGAACGCGCCGTGCAAGCGGAAAGGGCAAACAGTCGCCGATGAAGAATCTACCTGAAGGCGCGGGTAGCCCGATTAGCCGAATGCCACAATAACAGAAGGCGGGTTACAACCAACACACCAGCCTACAGCAAAACCCACGATCCTTTTGGGTTTTTTAAAAAAAGCATGATGTTTTCAGGAGTAAAACAAACAAAGCTGAAGTCGTCTTCAATTAATCTCTAAGCTTCTGTCGTTTTAGCGATTGCTGACCTGTCTATTTGATGAACTTCCCTGATTTTTTTAGTATGGCAAAACTCTTGATGCTCTCAGCGGTCAAGACTTTACGCAACTCTTCAGTATTAGTAGGATACAGTTTTTCTTCAGCAAAAGAATGCTTGACTTATAAGATTTTAGAATTTCACGCTCTTTCTTATGAACGCAAGCGAAAGGGACAATAAAACTCTTAAATGAAATGAGTTTTATAATATCAATAACTCCTATAGCGCGTGCTAATCAAGCAAATCATGAAACACTGGGATGTTGAATGTTTTATAAGAAGGTTAAATTGAAGGACGGAAGAACGGCGACGCTGGATTGGATAGAAGAAAACGACTTGCCAGAGCTTGTGGAAGCACTTAACAGTGTCATCCGCGAGGGCAAATTCCTTTTCATGAACAACGAGATAGACATGGAAGAAGAACGAAAGTGGTTCCAGCGAAGCACGAAAGCAGGCCTGCTTTTCTTAGTAGCCAGACTCGACGGCAAAGTCGTCGGGGGCGCGAGCATCCAACCTTTCCCTGACAAACGCTCGCACGTCACCGAATTCGGTATTTTCATCCGTGACGGCTATCGCAACGTGGGCTTGGGAACAGAGCTAACAAAGGCGTTTGTCGAAGCCGCAAAAGAGCATGGGTTTGAGATTCTTCAGCTCTCTGTCTACGCCACAAACAAGCGAGCGTTTCATGTTTACAAGAAATGCGGATACAAAGAATGCGGCAAACTATCCCACGACATCAAATTCCTCGACGGCACATACACCGATAGAATACTGATGGAGTTACCTTTGCGCGCGAAGTTTTTGGAATCGAAAAACGCTTAGATTTGGATAATAATATTAGCATCGCAAATTTTTTACCGCAGAATAGAGTATTAACAGTTTGAGGGTGTACATTATGACTGTGCTCGAATGCCCCTTCTGTTATGAATTCCTTGAAGTTAAGCCGCCTGATAGACTCCATACAGCATTCTCATCAGTAAAGCCAATACTAAATAGTTACTATGGCGATATTGTGAAAAAGAAATATAAGTGCCAAAACCCAAACTGCAAAAAGTCAATTACAGCTTTCTGGTATGCGCCACTAGAATACTTCAGCCGAATATGATGACTCCAAATAGCTCATATGAATGACCGACCATCATCAGCTCTTCTGCAGAAACTTAAGTGTCTTACGGAATACAACCACTAATTTCCTACATAAACGGATAGAAACCTTAAATCTAAATTGAATCTACTAGGATAGAGGCTGAAATTTCATGAAAGACAATGTTTTGGTGGAAGTAACTGTAAGCCGGGGCAAAGGCGAAATTGTGTACAAGGTTGATTGCTCAAGTAACTTAACAAATGAAGAACTCGAGTATTACCTCAAAGAAATAATTGAAGGTATATGCAAATGGAAACCAGCCGTTTGTGAAGAAACAGTGAAAAGCTTTAAAGGAACAATCAGAAAAAGAAAAACAAACAAATAATCCAAACCAAATTAAGAAACAACCGTTTATATTTTTTTTCAAAATTTGACCGAATAACCTTACTTGCGAGAAAAAAGGGAAAGAGGTACGGGAAAACCGAACGTGCAAAAAAACTTAAGAAGGCTCTAAAGTTCTCAAGAGAAAGCTTCCAAGTAAATTTTGGAGAGATTTCTTGAATTGCCAGCTGTAACAGCTTACATGATTATCTAAAAATGGTGAGTTACAGCTTTTTTCAAGCATTATTCTCCCATGGCTTTAACTATTGATTGTAATTCTTACAAGTTAAAAAGTAAATTCTGATGAATTATAATACAAAATCTTAGAATTTATTGGAAAAAACACAAAAAAATTATAGGATTCCAGCGAGTGCGCCCGCTACTGTTGAAGCTATAAAAAGCACAATAATGCCGATAACTAAAATTTTTTTAGTGGAAGACTTCATTCTTATCTATCCTTATCTAAATGATTACTCCATATAAAAAGTTAAGGCTCAGCTTAAACTCGTTTAAATCAACAACCAAACGATTAACTAAAAATTATATTTCGCAGGTATGCTCTTACTCAATATGGTCACATACGGTATATCACTTCGAAGGTGCTCGCGACGCTGATTACATTCGTCACAAACTATTTTTTCAACACATACTGGACTTACAGAGATGCCATGAAAGAAACTGTATGCTAAAAATCACAGCGTTAAGAATTAAACATAAAGACTGAAAAGAATGAACGAAACCGAATACCAACAGTTTTTAGATTGGTAGCGCGTCGTGCTAAGACGACTCCGATCTTACAGATCAAAAAAAAAGAGGCTACGAGTGAAGATAAGCAAGAACCTGAAGAGTTGTAAGATGCATCATCGGAAGTGTAAAAGCAACTTTTCAGTACATGTTAAGCAAAGCTTAAATCGATGTTTCTGAAAACGGCTTTTAGGATCTCGTGTTCATCTTGCCCCACTTGGATTCACCGCCTAAGCTTGGAAGCAACTCAAAAATACGAATCCACAACTCAAAAACAAACTTTTGCGAATTTAGTGACAGGCCAGCGGGCGAACAAAATGAGAACCGAAGGACGCCTATGGAATTGGTACTTTTGGTTGCTCTTTGGACAGCGATTCCGGTTTTGCTTTTGTTTTTCATTTTTTTGGGTCTTACTTTTTTCAGCGTCAGTTTACAAATTCGGGTTGCAGTCGTGATAGGCGGTATTGTGGTAATATCGATTCGAACGTTCCGTCTTTACGGGGGAGTCAGGGCGCGTGTGCTTGCCAAGGTCAGAACTGGTCCAGAAGTCCTAGTCGGTGCAATAGGAATTGCGACTACTGATTTAAGACCGAAGGGAGAAGTTCGCGTCATGGGTGAATTCTGGCAAGCCGCGGCAAAGGAGGGCTGGATAGAAAAAGACAAAGAAGTGGAAGTAGTCGGCATGGAAGGTCTCGTCCTCGCTGTCAGAATAGCTAAAGAAAAAGCAGTACTGTCCTAATATAAGATAGTTTATCTGGGCTGTTTGTTCATTCTTTATTTTCGTGAGATAATGCCTACATTTTTTGTAGGTTACACTGTTTATTTTATATATCGGTGAATCCCCTCCTTTTAGGGAAAATTGTGGGTGTGTTTATGGAGATAATTGAAGGTATTCATCGGGTAGATGAAGCAAGCGCCAACATGGCCCACGCTAACGTGTACCTAGTAATCAATGGCAATGAACTCACAGTCATCGACACGGGAACGCCAGGGAACGCCCAGAAAACCGTTGAATACATCCAAAAAATAGGTCACCAACCCGCCGACGTCAAAACCATAATTCTAACCCATTTTCACATGGACCACATGGGAAGCGCCAAAGAACTCAAAGACCTCACCAACGCAAAAGTCGCCGTACACACGGAAGATGCCGATTACGTCTCGGGAAAAAAGCCCCTGCCAAAACCCAAAAACATTCTGTTCAGAGCCGTTTCATCCTTCGTCAAACCTGCACCCGTCCAAGTTGACATAATCCTCAAAGAAGGCGACAAAATCGCAGGCCTAACCCTCATCCACACGCCAGGGCACACGCCGGGAAGCATCATGCTGCTAGATGAAAAAAGAAAAGTTCTGTTCGCAGGTGACACCCTCCGATACGACGGCAAAAAAGTCAGCGGCACACCCGAACAGTTCAGCACAGACTCGAATCAAGTAAGAGAATCCATTGCCAAAGCATCCACACTAAACTTTGACATCATGTTACCTGGGCACGGTGAAATCCTCAAACCCAACGCATCCGAAGAAATCAAAAAATTCAATGAAACCTTAAAACAAAAATAAATCTGGAAAAGAAGAAAAAGTTGCGGTAAACCCGCTTTTACTTGTTTTTTGGCATGTTTAGTCAAATTCTTTCTCTAAGATATTAGCCCAAGATTTTCGTGATGATAAGCGCATGCCATGATTTCGAGTATTTCTAGTATCATAGCGTTGTAGTTTTGAATCTATAATAATTTAGGGATGGAGCCCAATTTTCGGGAAAAATTTTTATGCTTACTGGTAAATGTAATCAAGAGGGAAAACTAGTTGAAGTGGTATTATTGGCTTGTCATAGCTATCTTTCGTTTTGGGAATTTCCACATTAATTCCTGCATCTGGAAGCCCAAAAAACTTACTCGGGTACTCTTCAGTAGATCCATTTGCGCCTATAAGCGGAATATTACTCTGGATTATTGCTGGGGCAATCTACTGGTTTGGAAAGCAAAAGGAAAGAAACCATAATTCCCCTACTATCGCGATGGAATGAGAAGTGTTAATCGAGCTGGACGCTCATGCCGTTTTATGCGCGCTATAATGCCGCTAACATCAGAAGGGTTTGACTAGTGAGGTGAAAGAATGAAGCGAGGGACAACAAAGACTTTGAGAGCTGTGGGCACCCTTCTCGTCATCTTGTTGTTTTGTGCTTTCGCATTACTGCCTCAGCCAGTTCGAGCTACGAAAACGGTGACGTCGACGGTAACTGGGTTAAGCGATCCTTACGGTGTTGCTGTAACGCCCAACGGCGCATATGCCTATGTTACAAATGAAGGCAAGGATTCAGTCTGTATGATTAGCACGGCTACGAATACAGTGAAGGCAACGGTGCCCGTTGAAAGCGATCCTTTTGGTGTGGCTGTAACGCCCAACGGCGCATATGCCTATGTTACAAATGTCGGCAGTAATACTGTGTCGGTGATTCGCACGGCTACGAACACGGTGACGGCGACAGTGCCCGTTGAAAGCGAGCCTTTGGGTGTGGCCGTAACGCCCAACGGCGAATTTGCCTATGTTACAAATGAAGGCAGCCCTTCGGTCTCAGTGATAAGTACGGCTACGAACACGGTGACCGCGACGATTCCCGTTGAAAGCTATCCTGGCGCTGTAGCTGTAACGCCTAACGGCGAATTTGTCTATGTTACAAATGAAGGCAGCAAGCTGGTTTCGGTGATAAGTACGGGTACAAATACTGTGATGGCTACGGTAACTGTTGGAAGCGAGCCTGCCGGTGTAGCTGTAACGCCTAACGGCGAATTTGTCTATGTTACAAATGAAGGCAGCGGGTCTGTTTCAGTAATAAGTACGGCTACGAACACGGTGACGGCGACCGTGCCCGTGGGAGTCAGTCCCTTTGCTGTGGCTGTAACGCCAAACAGCACTTTTGTCTATGTTACAAATGACGGTAGCAATACAGTTTCGGTGATAAGTACGGCTACGAACACGGTGACCGCGACGATTTCCGTTGAAAGCTATCCTGGCGCTGTAGCTGTAACGCCTAACGGTGCATACGTCTACGTTGCAAATGTCGGAAGCGGGTCGGTTTCGGTGATAAGTATAGGTGCGAATATTGTGATGGCGACGGTAACTGTTGGAAGCGAGCCTGGCGGGGTGGCTGTAACGCCAAACGGCGCATATGTCTATGTTACAAATGCCAACAGCAACACGGTCTCAGTGATAAGTACGGCTACGAACACGGTGACCGCGACGATACCCGTCGGAAGTGTTCCTTTGGGTGTGGCTGTAACGCCCGACGGCGCATATGCCTATGTTACAAATGGAGGCGGCGATTCAGTTTCGGTGATAAGTACAGCTACGAACACTGTGATGACGACTGTACCGGTTGGAGCCAGTCCTTACGGTTTGGCTGTAACGCCAAACAGCAAATACGTCTATGTTACAAATGACGTCAATGCTACGGTCTGTGTGATAAGTACTGCTACGAATAAGGTGACGGCGACTGTGCCCGTTGGAGCAGGTCCTTTTAGTGTGGCTGTTACGCCAAACGGCGAATATGCCTATGTTGCAAATGACGTTGGCACGACGGTTTCGGTGATAAGTACGGCTACGAATACGGTGAAAGCGACAATATCCGTTGGAAGTTTTCCTTTTGGCGTGGCTGTTACGCCGAATGGCGAATATGTCTATGTTACAAATGTCGGGAGCGGGTCGGTCTGTGTGATAAGTACGGCTACGAATAAGGTGATAGCGACGGTACCTGTTGAAACCGAGCCTTACGGTGTGGCTGTAACGCCCAACGGCGCGTATGTCTATGTTACAAATGCCGACAGCAATACAGTGTCGGTGATTAGCACGGCTACGAATACGGTGACGGAGGCCGTAAATGTTGGAGCCGGTCCTTTGGGTGTGGCTGTAACGCCCGACGGCGCATACGCCTATGTTACAAACGACGTCAGCAATACGGTCTTCGTGATAAGCACGGGTGCTCCGACTGTGAGTGTGTCGCCTTCACCTTCATCGTCTAACACTCTAATCATTATAATCGGGGTGGTAATTGCGGTTGTAATTATTGTCGCACTTGTTTTCTTAATGTTACAAACGAGAGGATTGAAAACTAAGAAAATTTCACCGCCTCCGTCACAGCCTCTCCCACAGAACTCTTGCTCAGTTTCCTCAGTTCAAAACAGTGTGAGATACTTGTGACTCTTCAGTTTAGTGCTTGAGGCATGTTTGCAGGTTCGAGAAAACATACCCTCAAGGCAGCGCGAGGATTTAATGTGGTGCCTCTTGAATTCTTTTCTGTACAGCCTTCCAAGAATTTGTGGTTAGAAAGCTTTCTTCCATGTTATGGACCATACGCTCGAACTTGCGCATGGGTACAGAAAACGAAAGCGTGTTCTCTGGAACGAAGGGGCGCGCTGAAACATCAAACAGCCCTAGAATAACTCTTTGACGAACAGAGTTTTTCTCAAGAAAGGGATAAGTTACAATTGAGGAGCATCCCGAACCAAATGGAGTGAAAACACCGTTGGGTTCAATTTCATCAAAATTTGCCAGTGTGAAGAGACCTGAAAGGACATCGGGGCGCGCGAAAAAGATTACGACGTCAGGTTCATCCGACTCATCCAGTGCATCCCACCTCTTGAAGACTATGAACCTTGTTGGGGCCTCAAAGGGCGGCGCAAGCTTGACTGCCTCAGCGGCAATCTCCGGTGTCTTCTTGTAACGTTCACCCTCGATTTTTCCAGGAATTCCGCAAGAGAGGAAATATTCAAAGTTAGGTCTGATTTCTTTACGAAAACCCAGATATCTTTGTCCGCCAAAACAGCCAATCGACTCTGCATCAAAACACAAAGCTCTGCCTTTTCTCACAAGCTGAAGTGCTCCGATGACGCACCTATTAACTGAACCGGGCTTCACGAGTTCTGCACGTCCTTCTTCATCAGTGTAATAGAAGGTGATGGGAAGTTCCGCTTCGCCAAAAAATCTCCTCCAAAGAACAACAAATTCCTCTTTAAACCTGTTGTCCATAAACAAACTCCTTCGACTGCTTCAATAAAACTCCAGCTAAAATATTTTTCTGCCGGGCTCTGTTCTCTCTCGCCTGCAGGATTCTTCAAGAAGTACATCTTTGTACACGAAAGTTGTTTATTTTGTGCTTAAAAAGCGTTGGCATCCTTTTATGGTGGTTGATTGCTTAGAGCTAGTTTTTTAAATGCCTAGTCATCCCTACTTTATCTTTTTGAGAGAGGTTTCTAAGAACGTACGAGAGTCGCTAGCGAAGCTTCTAAAGATATTTAAGTCAAGCAAATAGTGTATAGAAGCTTAACTGATTAGTTTATTTGCTATATTTAGGACGCTTGGATTCTCTTTGCCAAAATTGAGGGTCATCAACCAATATTATCTGGACTTCAACAACGTTTCTTGGATTTGTTATTGCTGCACGGAATTTGGGCGGTAAATCGGGGTTGCTTAAAAATGCCATTCGGGACTCTTCCAACTCATCCGCAATACGTTCACTTTTTTTGTTTGCGTAGCCACGGTACTTTACGCTTTTTCCTTCCACGATAGCTTTATCGAAATCCTCTTTACTGCACTGTATCAGTTTGGTGCCGTCTCGGATTAACCAGCAGGCAAGAGTTTGAGAAGTCTTGGTCATAACAATCTGTTAGCAATATCGTTTAGGCGACTCTTAATTAACATTTTCATTGCCAAACGAAAGATGCGCCTCAGAAATCGAGTTTAAAGCAAATCATCTCGAGAACTAATCCCGCTTCAGACTGACGTGTTTATCATCATAGGCACTTCAAAACGACAAATCAGACAAAAAAGAGACTCCGATTTGTGAAACGGTTCATTACTTTCAATGAGAATAACAATCCTGCGGTATTAACGTTTGATGATGAGCATGTGGCCCTTATGGCTAACAATCCTGTGGATTCTTAATTCTTCAGGATTATGAAATTTCGCTGGACAAATTCTGCACTTATATGTTTCGCCAAACATGATTTTGTTATCTAACATCAAGCCCTACCTTCTCCTATCGGCTTTGCAAAAATCACTTCTTACAAGCCCATATTAAATAGAAACTAAGCCGCTTATAAACCAACAATTAATTTCCGCTAAAACCGCCATACTTTTTCATTGAGTTGTGTTAAAATTCTTCTCAGCGCCTCAGAACGCATTAAATTTCAAGTCATCTCTTGGGAAACAGCAGTAAACTGAAACCCTTATCCAAACGTGCAATTATCTTCATTGGCGCCATTAATACTTTCGCAGTCTTGTTAAAATTGGTAGCTAACGTAAATATCTGCATATGTCGATAAGACCGCCTGCTTGAAAAACACGGGTAACCAGCAATTAGCCGAATGCAACAATGCAGAAGGCGGGTTACAACCAACGCACCAGCCCTAACTTACAGAGCATCGACCTTTTTTCTCAGAATAATGCGGGTTCCAGCATAACGACACACTTTCCGCATTCAATTTTTTTCTGCTTTCATTAATCATGCTCTAAAAATATTCCAACGAGCAAAGATAAAATAGGCTATAAAAACAATAAATGGTTAAGCAGGAGCTTTTAGGCTGAAAACCTAAAATTCCTAAGTCTGTGTTTTGCTCTGCTTTTCCTTGCGTTTCTTTCTTTTCTCGTCTCTTTCTTTTTTAGTTAATGGTTTTTCTTTTTTCATTCGGGCTTTCTCCGAGTGTAAGTTTATGATGATTACTGCTTTAATAACTTTCTAAAAACAAGCTAACTTAAGTGTATTCCCTGAAGGTGTGACCGCATTTTGTGCAGCGCATGAATTGGGTTGATGCTTCGTCGCCGCCGCGAGTCTGCACTTGCCAAACATAAACCATATTGTTTTCGCATTTCTCACATTTCATATGAATCGTAGGCATCGTCTTGATTTTTTGTTCTTCTTCACTTATAATAGTCATAAAAGGCTGAGTTGCAGGTTGAATAACCTTAACCACCTTGGCCTGAGACCTATTGCCTGCAGCCTGCTTAATGAAACTGCATTTTGTGCACGCGAGCACTATGGAGCCTTCAGTTTTTTTGGGTTCAAGTCGGCAACCGCATTCTGGACAAAATTCCATAAACTAGAATCCTTCACAATTATTTCTCCATTACTAAGAAGATAATCCGATATAAGCATTGTTTTTATCAAAGGAAATTCTCGCATTATGCAATGATTGCAGCAAATATATTTGAAAATAAAGCGCAAACTAAAATATTCTGCTTCATTAATCAGTAAAACAAGCATTCCAATCAACTGCGCCTTCTCCCCTCAACCGCCCCGTCAACACCGCCCACTTCAAGTTAAAAAATCTCCTTTTTTCTTTTTTCCTAAAAAAACCGTTTTCAAGGTCTTAGAGCTTTTGCACGAGACGCTTGATGACTTGCACACTGTTATCGCTTGTTATGGGTCCTTAAACTCTTCCAGCCAAATCTTGAGTTGTTTTTCACTTAAGCCTACGCCAGTTTTTCCGTCTAGCCGCCTGCAAACTTTGCCTTTTTCAAAAAATATGGCGGTTGGGACTGCTTCTATTGAATAGTCATCCCATAACGGATTGTCATAGTCGTCTAAGAGAACGTGGATGACGCTTCCAACGCCATAGTTAACCACTTTTTTATCAAAAACAGGGACAAAACCCGTGCAGTAGGGGCACCATGAAGCGTAAAACAACGCAAGAACTTTTTCATTTGCTTTTAACTGGATGTTTAGATCTTGCTTGTTGTCAACTTGAAGCATGTTTTCTCATAGTTAAATCGGTTTTACGCTGTTCATAAACATGCCGTTTCTAACTTAAACAGTAACTTAACGTAAAGTATGCCTAAATACCACAAACATTAACTCAAATAAAGGAAAGAAGAATGACGCCGAAAGCTTACAGACGTGGTTACCCTGTTGCCATTCTATTGGGAATAGAAAGTGACCACGCTGCTTTATGGCACGTTTTCAGCCAAGTTTTCAAACACCAACAAACTGTACCCTTAAACGGTGGCAGAAGCGACCCTAAAGCAGTATACAACTTTCATGAATCCATAGTAAACGCGTTAAGGCAACCGTTGAAGGAAGGCGTAAGAAGCGTAATAGTAGCTTCTCCATCAAAAACCAGTTATGCACAAGAATTTCTCAATCACATTAAAGCGCATCATTCATGGCTATTTCAAGGATCCAACAAAGCAACTTTCTCGACGATAACAGGCTCCGCGAGCACGTCACCGCAAGTATCAGCCTTAACAAAAACAGCCGTGTTCAAACAGTTAATTCAAGAAACAGCTTCTGAGGAAACGGAAAATCTGCTTGAAATCTTGGAGAAACGCCTCAATACAGCGGACAATCTTGTGCTTTTTTCGCTGCAAGAAGCAGAAAACATGATTCTTGGCACACAAGTAGTAGGAAAACCAAAGCCTGAATACTTACTGCTTACGGATAATTATCTTTCAAGTAGCCGCCAAAAGAACAGAGTCCACAGACTATTGCAGATTGCCAAAAACAGAAGTGTTAAAACAAAAATAATAAACGCTGAATCAACCGCGGGCATACGCCTCACACAACTTGGCGGTCTCGTATGCTTAGCAAAAATAGATTAAAAACATTAAGCAGCGACTAAAGCAAATCAGCTTGCTTTAATTCTTCAATAGAAATTTTGCCCGAATGCAAAGCAGTAGCCACCAGCACGCCTGAAACACCCAGCTTTTTCAACTCAATTAAATCATTAATGTCTCGCACTCCACCGCCAACATAAACATTTATAGACATAGCGTTGAGCACTTTGTTCAAAAAAACAACGTTAACTCCTTCACCGCTACCAACACGTACCAAATCCAAAACAATGACTCCTGAAACACCCATTTCTTTAAACTCACGCAGAAGACACATAGCATTCTTGCAGTCATCAAACCCAAATTTCACAAGGACTTTACCATCCTTCAAATCCAAGCTAACGATGATTCGCTCACTTCCAAATAGCCTGACCGCTTCACCCACGAAACTTTTACTTTGCAGCGTTTCGGTTCCAATAACAACTTTGGAAATTCCGCAATCCAGCAATTTCTCCGCCGTTTCAAGGTCAGCAACTCCGGCATCAACCATCAACTTAAGCCCAGTTTCCTTGGCGATGCGCTTGAAAACCTGAAAATTTACGGAGCCGCGGGTGATTGCGTCTAAATCTGCAATGTAGAGTTCGCTGAATCCAAATGTTTTGAATGCTTTAGAAACTTCTAATGGTTGAATCGACTTGCATAGGATGCTTTGGAGTGGTTGATACTCGCGTCTTTTTCCTCTGACGGCATGGACTACTATGCCGTTTAGAATGTCAATTACAGGTATAACCTTCAAGTTCTCAGCCTACCGTGAATTATTGCTAACGGATAGAAAAATGTAACCGTCACATAGCAAAACTTTTAAAGGCTTCATTAATCCGCATCAATAAGGATGCTAATTGAAGCTACTCATAAGCGCAATGAATGAACAGGAAGCCTTTGAAGCCATAGCTGGAGGCGCAGACATAATAGACGTGAAGAACCCTCAAGAAGGAGCGTTAGGCGCAAATTTCCCATGGGTTATCAAGCGGATAAGAGAAATCACGCCGAAAAACATCCAAGTTAGCTGTGCATTGGGAGATGTTCCGAACCTTCCAGGCTCCATATCCTTGGCTGCATTGGGCGCTGCATCATTGGGGGTTGATTATATTAAAGTGGGGCTTTACGGGTTCAAAACACCTAAAGAAGCCGTGTTTCTGTTGCAGAACGTTAACAAAGCCGCCAAAGAATACAATCCTAAAATCAAAATAGCCGCTGCTGGCTACGCTGACGCAGAAAGAATAGGCGCATTAGACCCAATGCTCATTCCCGAAATAGCTTCTTTGGCTCAAGTAGACTTAGCAATGATTGACACAGCCGTTAAAGACCGCAAAAACCTCTTCAATTTTTTAACCGCCAAGCAACTTGAAAAATTCATCGATTCCGCGCATAAACTGGGTTTGGAAGCAGCGTTGGCGGGTTCGTTGAGAAAACAAGACTTGCCTATGGTTTATGGTTTAGGTGCTGACGTGGCAGGTTTACGCGGGGCTGCCTGCACAAACAGCGACAGAGTTAGTGGTCAAATCACCAGAAAACTTGTAAGGGAACTGGTTGAAACAGTTAAGCAAGCGGAAAATCAAGCCAACACAAAGAGGGCTTAACCATTGCATGCTAAGGGGTTAAGCAAAAAAAGGGTGCTGGCTGAACTCGAAAGAATCCGTGAACAGGACCAGCGGTATGATGACGGGAAAATTTTGTGTTCAATGTGCACAAAACCTCATCCCATAGCAGAAAAGGCTTATCAACTTTTTTTAAACTCAAATCTGGGCGACCCAAGGCTCTTTTCCGGAAGCGCAAGGCTTGAAAAAGAAGTCATAAACCAACTGGCAACGCTTCTTCATGGCGAAAACTGCGTTGGCCATCTTGTCTCGGGTGGAACAGAAGCGAATTTGATGGCGCTCTTAGCCGCAAGAAACATGGCACAAGTCAGTCAACCTGAAGTGGTTTTGCCAGAGTCCGCTCATTTCTCTTTCACAAAAATCTGCAACCTGCTGAATCTGAAGCCCGTCTATGCCGGTTTAGATAGCTCTTTCAGAGTTGATTCTTCGTCGGTTGAAAAACGCGTCAGCAAGAACACAGTCGCCATAGTTGGCACGGCTGGAACAGCTGAACTGGGTGCTGTCGACTCCATCGAGGAGCTATCTAGTGTTGCTTTGAAGCATGATGTTTGGTTGCATGTTGATGCAGCCTTCGGCGGCTTAGTAATCCCGTTTCTTAAAAATGCCAAATACAAGTTTGATTTCACTTTAGACGCTGTGAAGTCAATGACGATTGACCCGCACAAGATGGGTATGGCGGCAATCCCCGCTGGAGGAATCATTTTTAGAGACAGCAAAGCCCTGGATTTTATCAAAACTGAAACGCCTTACTTAACCGACCCGTATCAATACACGTTTGTTGGAACAAGAACAGGCGCTTCCGCAGCTTCGGCATGGGCAGTTTTCAGATCTCTCGGCATGGACGGATTCAAAAAAGTGGTGGGCAAATGCATGAAAACTACCCAACTGCTCGCTGACGGGCTAATCGAGGCTGGTTTTAAACTTGTTGTGGAGCCAACACTGAATATAGTGGCTTTCCGCAGCGACAAGGGCACCAAGCATTTAGCAGAAAAGCTTTGGGAAAACGGCTGGTTCGTCTCTTATGTTCCGCGTTATGACTGCATCAGAATTGTGGTGATGCCTCATGTGCGCAAGCAGCATGCCGAGGCATTTTTGAAAGATTTAACTGAAATCGAAAAGCTTTAAGGCTACTTTGGGTTTTCATCGACTCTTGAAGGAAGCTTTGCTTTGAGGCTTTTGGTTTACGAGCACGTTTCAGGCGGTGGATACGCAGGACAGCCTATTTCACCAAGCGTTTTATCTGAAGGCTTTGGAATGCTGCGCTCTATTGTTTCTGATTTTAAATCCGCAGGCCATGAGGTAACCGTTTTACTTGATGCAAGGCTTTCAAAACTGAATCCGCTCATAGTCGCCGACTGCACAATACCCGTTTTTTACCCTCAGGAAACCGAAAAACTCCTCGTTAACGCCGCTAAAATTGATGACGCTGTTTACGTTATTGCGCCTGAAACAGGGCAAACGCTACAGTCGCTTGTAGAACTTGTGGAGCACATAGGCAAGGTTTCGCTTAATTGTGATGCCAGCGCTATCAAAAACGTTGCGGATAAAACTGTTCTATACGAGACTTTGCAAAAGAATGGTTTACCGACGCCTAACATGGCAGTGGTTAATGTTGATTGGGATTTAGCAGAAGTTAAGCAGACCATCAGAAGCAAGTTTAGTTATCCTTTAGTATTCAAGCCTATGGATGGTGTAAGCTGCAGCGGCTTAAGCCTCGTTAAAGAAGACACACAATTTAAGAAAGCAATTGATAAAATAAAGGCTGAATCGGCAGGTAAGCATTTTATAGTTCAAGAATTCATTGAAGGCGAAGCCGCAAGCGTCAGCGTCCTTTGCACAGGCGGCAAAGCGTTGGCAATTAGCTTGAATAGGCAAAACGTCAAGGTTGCCGTGCCAGAGGCAGTTTCAAGTTACGAAGGCGGCACTGTTCCCTTTAATCATCCGCTTAAACAAGAAGCGCTCAAGGTGGGGGAAAAGGTTGTTGAGTCTTTTTCTGGTTTAAGGGGTTATGTGGGTGTTGACTTGGTTTTGGTGAATGATAAGTCGTTTGTAGTAGATGTTAATCCACGGTTAACAACTTCTTATGTTGGCTTATCTAGAGTTACCAGGTTTAACGTTGCCGAGGCTTTAGTTAACGCTGTTTTTAAAGGTAAGCTTCCAGCTGAACAGGAAATTAACGGTTTTATTTACTTCTCAAAAGTGGAGACTCCCAAGCCGACGGTAAGCGCTTTTGAAAAAGCGTCTCAAATAAGAGAAGTTGTTTCGCCGCCTTTCCCGCTGGATAATAATGATAAAGCTTGCTCGCTGGTTGCTGGTCAAGGTGAATCCTTGGACAATGCACGGTTACGGTTCGAAGAAGCTAAAAAGCGCTTATTCACCATTATCAGCAGAGGAAAATAGATTGGTAAACGTGTTAGGCTACGATATCGGAGGCGCCAACACTAAAGCCGCCTTCATACACACGCAAAAAGGTAGGCTTTATGATATTCACGTGGCAGTGGAGTACTTTCCAGTGTGGAGAGAACCAGAAAAACTCACAAGTGTCCTTCTAACGCTTAAGGAACGGTTAGGCGTCAACAGGCTTGACGGTTTAGGCGTAACAATGACCGCTGAATTATCCGATGCTTACACAACCAAGCGAAAAGGCGTCCACCATATTTTAGCATGCGTTAAGAAAGCTTTTCCCGATGTGCCAATTTACGTTTTGAACACCGACGCAAAATTAGAGCCACTCGGCAATGTTGAAGAGGAACCGTTTGGGGTTGCCGCGGCTAATTGGGCTGCAACAGGCTGGTTAGTAGCTCAACGGATTAAAGATTGCGTGGTGGTTGACGTTGGAAGCACAAGTGCAAGCATAATTCCCATAGTCAACGGGCAGGTTGCAGCGAAAGGTAAAACGGATTTGGATAAGCTTATTTGCGGAGAGCTTGTTTACACTGGAAGCTTAAGGACGAATGTCGCTGCAATCGTGCATTCTGTTCCAGTTAAGAATGGAATTGCAGGGGTCGCTTCAGAACTGTTCGCATTATCTGGCGATGTACACTTAGCCTTAGGCAACATAACCCCGAATGAGTATACTTGTGAAACGGCTGATGGGCGAGGAAAAAGTTTGCCTGAAACTTTCGCTAGGTTGGCAAGAGTGGTCTGTGCTGATACGGAAATGTTGACTCAACAAGAGATCATTAACATGGCTAAGTACATTTATGATAAACAAGTCCTCCAAGTTGCCGAAGGTTTAAACAAAGTGTACTCTTACACAAAAAAATTGTCATCAAAGGAAGTGTCAGTGGTGGTTACGGGGCTTGGCAAAGATTTCATTGCAAGAAAAGCCGCTGAAAAGATTGGCGTCCATGCCATAGTTGATTTGGGAACGTTAATGCAAACTGATGCTGTGGTGGCTACTCCTGCGTTCGGTGTTGCCCTGATGACTGCCAGTAAACTTGAAGGAGAAACCATTAAATGACCACGGCAATAGTCAAAGTAGGCGGCAGCTTAGCATTACACCCTGAAAAACTAAGAACTCTATGTGCAAAGTTAAGCGAAATCTCCAAGAAGCATAAACTAATAGTGCTGCCGGGAGGCGGCGAATTCGCTGACGCCGTGAAAGATTTAGATAAACGGTTTAACTTGTCACCTGCAGTGTCTCATCGGATGGCAATTTTGGGAATGGATCAATACGGCTTCTTGCTATCTGATTTATTGCCACATTCTTCCGTAATAAACCAGCTTGAAAACGTGCAAAGAATTTGGGATTTGGGCAAGTTGCCTGTTTTTTTGCCTTCAAATTTTATGCTTAACGATGATGCACTGGAGAACTCGTGGGATGTAACTTCTGACTCCATCGCTGTTTACATTGCAGGTCAATTGCACGCAAGCAGAGTTGTCTTGGTGACTGACGTCAACGGGGTTTACACGTGTGACCCGAAAAAGTTTTCAGATGCTAAATTGATCAGCAAGTTATCCGCTGAAGAGCTTTTAAAGATGAACAAGCGGACAAGTGTTGACAAGTTTTTGCCTAAATTGCTTTTACAGTTGGATATTGAATGTTTTGTTGTTAATGGGCTTTATCCTGACCGTGTTGAGTCTGTCTTAGATGGGCGGGACGCAGTTTGTACGGTAATTAATAGCAAACCATAGGATATGCATCACACTAAATGTTCGTTATATGGATTGCCTCAACACTTTTTGAACCCTTCAATCTATTGCATGCGTGCCAGTTTAAAACGCGGCTTAGCGGTCACAAATAAGCTAGTAAATAAGGAAAAATAGAAAAAGGAAAATTGGAAGTATGCGTTTAGATTTTTTTCTTGTCTAATACTTCGCGGAAAGTCTTACCGCAGCATTCGTAAAGCCCGATGGTGAGTTGGGTTCTTTTTCCTTTCTTGTCAGGTTTGCCTGCCATCTTCCAAGTTTTCTTTGCAGTTTTAACTTCTTTTCCACAAGTTGGGCATTTTGCCATAATTATCCCTATGGTTCAATGTTATCATATGAATCAGCATAAAACACTTGCGGTTAATATACGTAAAATGGTTAAAAAAGGGCTTTTTTACAGTTAAAAAATGGGAAAGCCAATCGTTTTATTAAAAAACCAGGCGCTAAATTTGGTGTTGGCTAATGGGTAATTCTATGTGGAGTGCTTGGCTGAGAAACGTAATCTTAAGAATTATTAACTTAGATCGATGTAGCTTACGTTGAAGACACATGTCGATTGTTGGTTTAGATTTGGCAGGCGTTGAAAACAGACCCACGGGCTTCTGCATACTTGGAGACATGAAGGTAGAGACTGCCTTGGTTTATACAGACAAGGAAATCCTAGCGAAAATCAGGGAAAGCAACCCCCGAGTCGTTGCCATTGACGCGCCTTTAAGCCTGCCGCCTGGAAGAAAGTCCATTGAGGAAAGAACAGATGTGCATCTGAGAGAAAGCGACAGGGAACTGTTAAAAAGGGGCATAAGGTTTTTTCCTGTCACGCTTGGTCCGATGAGAAAACTAACCGAGCGAGGCATAAGCTTGAAAAGAATCCTAGAAGCCGAACACTTCACTGTCATAGAGGCTTACCCCGGAGGCGCCCAAGATGTTTTGGGGATTTCCAGAAAGCAGAAAGGGCTCGACAATCTGAAAGCGGGCTTGGAAAATTTAGGCATCGAAGGACTGAATAACCAGATGAGTGACCATGAACTTGATGCTGTCACATGTGCGTATGTTGGTAAACTGTTTTTGGAGGGACAAGCTGTCACTTACGGAGATCCTAACGATGGAATAATTATGCCAAAAGGCGAAATTAATCGTAGGAAGCCAAGTTAACAAAACTTGTTTATTCAACTTTGTAACATTAGGAACTCTTCTTTGCAAATCAAGCGAATTAGGGTTCTTAAAAAACGTTATCTTGCATATAAGCCATAGCTTCGCAAGCTACTGTTTTATCTAGAAAATGTTAATGAAGTTTCTATACCGCTTTATATACTGCTCGGAGAATATTTTTAACAGTTAATTTTTGTAAATAATCAATTAGGCATAAAGTTATTTTTAAGGTGTAAGTTTTTGGCAAAACAAACAATTATGAACCTGAACAAATTATTAGCCTTGGTAATTGTAGCAGTACTAAGTGTCTCAACGTGTTTTATGTTCGTTAATGTTGCAAAAGCAGACATAATAACTGCTGACAATTTTGAAAGTGGTAACTTCAGCAACTGGACAACTGTGGGTTCGCCGTTCATTACAAACTTTACAAACCCCATAACCAACAGCGCATACTCAGCCGACTTTCCACTTAGCAATGTACCTTGCTATGCAACGGAAACGATATCCCCAACAAACACTCTAAACTATACATATTACCTATATTTTAGCGGATTAGCCAACAATTACATTTGTATGACCATGGCTCAAGATATAAATAACAATCCGATTTACTATCGGGTAACAGATTCAGATGGTACATATCAATGGCAATTTAACGCTGGAAATGGTCAAGTAGCAAGTGCAACGCCCACTATCCAATTAGGTCAATGGTATAAAATACAGCTATTAGCCATTACAGGTACCAACAGCACATTTTACTTCCTTGTCAACGATCAATTAATAGCAATAATCACCAACCAAACATTTGGAGCAATAACTGAGCTGGAAATAGGACATGATTGGGACGAGGGCTACGTTGGCGGCGACAACTATGTCAGTGATGTAGTAGCCACAAGCATAACAACACCGATTATTTTTGCTTCTGCCGGCACAGGTGGTTCAATCAATCCAAATGGAGCTGTCGGCGTTACCTATGGCAGTGATCAAAGCTTCACTATAACACCGAATACTGGCTTTTACATAGCTGATGTCTCAGTGGATGGAAGCTCAGTTGGTCCTGTTAACACGTACACATTCAACGATGTCCAGGTTGATAACACCATCAACGCAAGCTTTGCGATCGACACGTTCAATATTACTGCTTCCGCTGGAGCCGGCGGCTCAATCAGTCCAAACGGCTCTGTGAACGTCAATTATGGCTGTACGCCGAGTTTCACTGTAACGCCGGATACTGACTGTCACATCTTGGATGTCACGGTGGATGGCAATTCAGTCCTCAGCGATCTGGTTAGTAACGTGTATACTTTCCCTGCTGTCTCTGCTGACCATGCTATTACTGCGACTTTCGCGATTAACACGTACAATATCACCGTCACTCAGACTGGTAACGGTCAGATTTCTCCTGGTACAAGCACTGTTAATTATGGTGACAGCCAGAGTTTCACTGTTACGCCGAATAGCGGCTATTACATTGCAAGTATAACGACTGATGCTGGTTCGGTCGCGGTTGCTTCGCCTTCGGGTCAAACAGTTAGCTTCACCAATGTTCAGGCTGACCACACCATCTCGGCAACGTTTGCGCCTTATCCAACGTCTACTTCTTCATTGACCGCCGCGTCTACTTCTTCACCGACGCCAACTCCTGTTCCAACTGCTACTCCCACAAAAACTTCTTCAACACCGTCTCCCACAGGTTCACCAACATCAACCCCAATACCAAACTCTTCTCTAACCGTTTCACACTCACAAACAACTAAAGCTCAAGAGTTTCCATTATTCATTATTGTTGCAATCGTAGTTATGATAGCGACAGCAGCAACCTTATTCTACGTGAGAAAGCATAACTAAGAAAATTAGTGTGACTTGACAACAGCAATGAAATTCAAAGCATGAATACTGTTTCGAATTCATTTCAAAATTTTCTCCTTTGCGCCGTTTAGCTCTTTAATTCCCCCCTTGTTTTGTATGTGGATGCTTACTTTATAGTTTCAGTTGTGTTGTTTTCTGGTTTTTTGTTTCTGGAGAGTTTGTAGGGCCACCAGTTGAATTTTTGCGCTAGACCCATGAGTGAGGGTACAAAGAGAAGGATGACAATGGTGACATCTATTAGTATGGCTGAGGCGACTGCGAGGCTGATTTCTTGAAGGATGGCGATGTTAGTTATGATTAACGATGCGAACACGGTGGCGAGTACGAGCCCTAAGCCGAGGATTGTAACCCAGACTTTCTCGATGGCAGTCACTATTGCTTCGTTGTCGGTTTTGCCGTTGAGGACTTCTTCACGGATGCGAGTTAGGAAGAATATGTCATAGTCAATTCCGACACCTAGCATAGTTACAATTACAAATAGCGGTGCAAAGTCCAAGATGGGCAAGTTAAGAACATAGAAAAATATGGAAAAAACAATGGCTAAAGAGAACACGACACTGCAAAGTATTGTAACTATCAGGCGGATAGGCGTGAAGGCTGAACGGAGCTGGAAAAATAAAATTACGTAAACCGCGGCTGCAAGGATCAATACGACTTCTGGAATCAGGTTAGCCATAAACGTTTGGCTGTCGTAAGTTGACTGGGTTTCCCCTCCAAAGTAAACGGTTACCCCGCTTATGAGAGGCAGCTGGTGGATGTTCTTCTCGATCTCACGTAGGGAGTTGACGGCAGTTAAACTATCAGCTGAATTTGAAAGATTGACATTAATTACTGCGGTCTTGTTATTTTCTCCAATTGTTGAAAACATCTGGCTCTCGTATTGAATTTGAATCGGCTCAGACATGTTTTCCACAGAAGAGTAGTTGAACACTTTTCCATAAGGTCTAGTTGTACTTGAAACACTGGTGACTCCTTCAGAGTCTGCGGCGGAAGCCGTGATTTGCTCAATCTGGTTCAGCAAGGTCTGGTTAAACTGGTTGTTTCCATAAGTTATCTGTGTGGGAGTTGTGACGATGATGGATGTTGGCTCTATTGATCCGCTTCCAAAGTTGTTAGCTATAACGGTTAGTCCCTGATTGCTTGGGAAGTTGGGAATAAGCTTCAAAAATTCCTCGCTGGTAGGCGTATTATAAATGACTACAAAGGCGCTTAAGGCTACGATGCTAATGATGATTACGATGGGCACTTTACGTTTAAGTGTACCATGCGCCATGCGCCTTAATTTGTTCTGTTTAGGATCAGACTTTGTTTTACCTTTCCTGTTCAGTCCCGGCCAGAAAATCCTGTCACCCAAAGCAATCTCAAGAGCGGGCAATAAGGTAAGCGAAGCGATAAGCAAAATTGCAACTCCAAGTGCTATGGCGCTTCCAACATCGCTAAAGATGGGCACGTTAGCAACTGCCATAACAATGTAAGCGACAATTACAGTTATGCCTGCGGTTAAGACTGCTTGGCCTGCCCACTTAATGGAAATGCCCACGCTTTCCTCGATTGATTTGCCTTTTTGCCTTTCTTCTCTTGTGCGTCTAAGCTGTAAAACTGCGTAGTCTACTGCTAGACCTAGCATCAGTAGTATGGTTAATGTTGGGGTTAGGAAAGTTATGTTTCCATGGCTAATATCGACCACGCTAGCGTAGATGGAGGCAAGTGCAACCGAAATTGAAACGCCGCCAATCATAACTGGAATCAAAGCAGCGACAGGCGATAAAAACAGTAGTCCAACGATTAAAAGGGAAATCGCGATGCCAGGCCCCACGGTTAATTCCAGAGCAGGAACGAACGCCTTCGCAACATCATGAGTCAAAACTGAGGCACCAGTCACATAAACCGAACCAAAGTTTTGAAGCCCAGAATTTTTTACATCCGATTCCACGTGAGCGATTGTTTTGTCGTCTGGATTGGACGAGAAGCCAAGAACAATCAGCATCGAATCATTTTGAGAATTAACGAAATTACCCGTCAACGCGCTGGTAGGTACATATGGATAATCAGTGAAAGGTTGAGTCGCAATCTCATTGTTGATAGCAAGGTTCACGTCGGCGGCTGTTGCGTTCGGTGAAAGCCCAGATAGGAAACTGCTCAGGGACACGCTGTTTATGGTGAAAAGTGGGGAGTCTGAAAAGGTGCTTTGGGTAACGTTTGAAATAAGATTGCAAGCTAGATTCCATGTCTGAGTATCGCTGGGTAATGAGCCAAGCTGATAAGAGGAATCCATCAGGTCAGAAACCGAAAACCCCGCGTCAGCTGTCATGCTAGAGTAGCTTTTTTCCAAAAGTGAAATGGCATAGTTCCCAAGCGTCGCATTTGAAGGAGATGACCCAAAACTGTACAGTTGGTTGACAACGCTATTTGGTGAGGCTCCTAGGGCAGATGAGAGTTCCGCAGGAATACTTGATGCCATAGTTGAAATTGTCAAGTTTGCTACTGCGTCAGTTTGATTCCAAGTTGTAACGCTCAAACCTGAAGCAACAGCCACCATCATTTGGCTTGTCTGCGCATCAAGCTGTGGGTTGCTTAGGAATGTGGAGACCGACTGGTTTACGACAAAGGCTTCTCGGTCGAGCACTGCGGTGCCGTCTGGGAGGGTTTGGAAACTGGTGTTCCAAGCGTTGAAGAATACTGAGTAGTAAGCGATGGATTGAGCGTCGCCTCCGAAATTAGAGGTTACATTGAACACGGCGTTTGCTGCATCGTTTGGGTCTGTAACGCCCGAAGCATTGATTGCTTGCCAGGCGCCGACGAATGCTGCTGGCACGCCGTATATTAGTTGGGCTGTTTGGTTGATCCCTGTTTGTAGCTGAAACAGGTTTGTGCTCAACTCTGATAGATTGTCCTGCAAAGTGTATAGTCCGGAGTTAATCGTGATTATGTTGGACTGTAAACTTGCAGTCTGATCAAGTATATAGGATATCGACGAGTTAAGCAGGCTAGCCTCCAGCGAGTAAAGGCTTGTTTCTCCAGTATAATTTGCAATGTTCTGATCTTTGGATATTATATCGTTGAGTGCAAGCACATCCTGCTTTAACGAGTCAGAATATACGGGCGCGCCTTGGATGACCACAACGATGCTGGGGTCACTGCTGTTGGTTAATGATGGAAATTGAGCCTTCAATATATTGGCTGCTTTAGCCGACATCGTGTTTGAAGGCGCCCCAAACCCGCCAGTCAGGTTATAGGAAACGGATGAAAAAAAGCTTGGGATAAGAACAAGCGAAAGCATTACAGCAACCACCCACGCTATAATGACCCATCGGTACCGCCTCCGAATGAAATGGTTTAGCAAATCGAAAAACGATCTTGGCATTTACATCAAGTCCTGTTAAACAACTCTAATGGTTGCCGCGAAATTTACTAGTCATAGCATTTGCCCTTTGCGGCGTCTTTCTTAAGGATTTTCCATAATCCAGCCATAAACCTCCAATAAATCATTAAACAGAAGTCAAAAGGCAGGAGCGCAACCGTAGAGCGATGGTTCTGGGAGCGTGAAACGCTGTAGGAGTTTCCAAGCCTGTTTAGTAGATGTTTTGGGATTTGGCAAGCGAAAAATAGGTAAAATTAAACGGTAACTCCCATTAGCTAAAAAGTCCAAAAACAAGCGTTTTCCAAACAATAATGTGGTGCCGAGGGCAGGGTTTGAACCTGCGACGACTCGGTCTTCAGCCGAGCGCTCTCCCGGGCTGAGCTACCTTGGCACCGTACTCTGGGAGTGACCACATCCAAGAATGAAGTGAAATGTTTTAAAGCTTTCTGAATTTGAATATGCACTATAGTTTAGTAATTGATTAGTGCAGGAAACCCGTGAAGTGGATTAAGAGGTAGCCTATTAAGCCGCAGCCTAAAAAACACATCAACATTAGTAAGCCTTCTTGATCAGGCGACAATTCAAAATTCAGTTTTTTTCTTAGCCCCATGACTTGCACCGCAATGCTGTTTGTTTTAGGAGGGGAAAGGTTTTATGAAGGGAAAATACGTAGTTTCAATCCACAACACCCAGCGGGCCGTTAGTCTAGCTGGCTAGGACGTCGCCCTCACGCGGCGAAGATCACCGGTTCAAATCCGGTACGGCCCACCAATCACAGATTTTATGCTTATTAACTTGAAAAAGGATATTATTGAATGGGATTTTCATGCATAGAAAACTTGTTTTTTTACTTGCTGCGGTGTTTCTAGTGGTAGCTTTAGTTTACCTCCAGTTATTGTTATCCTTCAGACGAACAATACCGTATACAAGTACATAATTCCAGGCACCAGTCCTACTCAAGGATCAACCAACATTACAATTACAATTACTCCACAGGAACGTGAAAACTACAATAACGCGATCATCGTTGCATTAATAATCGCAGTTGTCTTCATAGTCCTGTTTGCTATAACTATATATTACGGCATAAACCATACGCATCCAGAGCATTAAAATCAAAAAAACATTCGACCTCTAACTTTCTGTGAATTTAGTTTTGGCAGGCCCCCCTGAAAGAAGCAGTGCATAGCCCCGATGATTAAGATCTTTAGTATGGTCCCCCGCCGACTACATGCACATCGCTTTTAGGAACTAAACATTTTTTGTTGTTGTGTATGTACAGTCACAAATTTTTAAAAGCAGTTAGCTGTCAATGCCTATAGCGTAGTTAGCATCGTTATTAGGAGGTGTAATTTGTGCCTGAAACATCCATTAATATAACTGAGAAATTACAGAAAATCGGTCAAACTGCTCAAGAATACAAGGATGCAATTGTTAATCAATTCAAAGACATGGAAGTAGACGTAAAGGAATGGAACGTTGCGGTTGGAAAATCTGACAAGGAATACACTGTTGATGTTAACCTTAAGCTTGGCATACGGTCAAAAAAGCCTTGAGTAAGAAAGCTTTCTATCGGCAGTAAGAAACCTGAACCCCCCCTTTTCTTTAAGCATGTTTAAACTTTTTTAAATAGAATATTTGATTATAAATAGTAAAGTTAAGAGTATTTTCCCTCTTTTTGACGGTTCAATTATTTTTCACCAAAACAAATAAAAACTCGACTTGCATCCATGAAAGCAGCTAGTAAGAGGAAAATCGTATGCCATCTGAAATTACTGATGTTGATAAGTTTGTAGCTATGAGCGCCAAAGCAAAGTACTGCTCTGTGCAAAGACTCAAAAACACTGTTAAGCTTAAACTTCGCACACCTAGACAACTTTATACGCTGAAAATCGAGCCTCTAAGAGTTGACGAGATCATAAAAAAGCTTCAATGCGAAATCCAAGAAAAAGAGAAATAAAATAACTTTTTTCTCAACTGTTCTTTTCTATTTGTAGACACCTACTTACAGGCTAAGCTACCAGTTCTTAGGGCTATAGTCCTGTTTTGTATACAAAAGCATCAACGAAACCACTTTAAAGCATCGGTTACCCTGATTTTGACACCTTAAACGCTTGGGATTTCTCGAAAATTAGCGAACCTTAAATATACGTAACGGGTGCAAAATCAACTTGACTTAAAAAAGGCAATCGACAGCTCCACTTGGGTTTAAAACACGATAGGCGATACATAAAAGCTTGAAAATAAGCAAGATAGCACTTAAAATTCATCTCTTATAAGGTTAATTCAAACTTTTTTATTGTCAGTAGCTTACTCTCAAGTTTTTTAATCAACCTATTTGCGCAAACTTGCCGCTGTGAGAGTTTTTTTATAAGCGAAAAACAATCGAACAGCAATTTTTTACACATAAAAGTTAAAAAATCATTGAAGCCCTTGTCAAATTTACACAAGCCTGATACATTATCCATGCCCTTTTTTGCTTTTGAGTACTTCGGTTGCCGAATGCTTGATGTTTTTGGTTTTTGCGAAAAGAAGGAAGGGTATTTCAATAAGGCCTGAAATAACGTTTTAGAAATGGACGATGAGTGAGGGCATAGTAACAAGGAGCGATGAATTGTCTTGGATGAAGCCAAATTATCTGGAGGACTTTAAAAATGTGTTTGGTTGATGCTTCTGTATACCGTTTTAGGCTATATACGAACTTTTTTAGTTTTGAACCAATTTGCCATTTTTTTTGCACCTTTTATGTCAATTTATGTAAGGGTTAGCCATGAGTGTTGAACGTAATCTGGTAATTTCTCTTCTAAAATTGACGAAAAAAGGGCCTGTTTTAACTGAAAGTGTCAATAAAGAAGCCCGTGTACCCTCAGCAACTTCGAGAAAATTGCTGGTAAAACTGCAAAACGAAGGCATCATTTATTTGAAACGGGACAGCGTTGAAGTAGAAAGCAGCGGTAGGCTTAAACTAGCAGTTAAAGCCGCATCATTAGGAGCAGACGTAGAGAACATCAGCAACTTGCTTTGTTGGCAAGAGTTTGAAGAAATTACCGCTTATGCATTGAAAAACAACGGATACACGGTGTCAAATAATGTTCGATTTAAAAATGCCGCTCGCAGATGGGAAATAGACGTAGTAGGCTGCAAGAAACCCTTAGTCATCTGCATAGATTGCAAACATTGGCAACATGCAATTGCATCTTCAGCTTTGAAGAGAATCGTTAATTCCCAGGTGGAACGAACAAGAGCATTCGCCGGTTCCTTGCCAAACATTGCCCTAAAATTTGAATGCACAAAATGGAGTGAAGCAAAGTTTATTCCATGCATATTATCCCTCATACCCAGCTCATTCAAGTTCTATTATGAGGTACCCATCGTACCTATACTTCAACTGCAAGATTTCCTAAACCAACTGCCAGCCAGCACCGAATCGCTGAAGTTTTTTCCGAAAACATTCAATTCGTTAAGTCATAATTTTTAAAATTGAAGCTTTAGCTAATCTGAAGGCTGGGTAAAGGCTAAAAAGGAACATTCCAGCTAAAGCTGCAAGAAGCCAACCGGTTATCTCTAAGATTGTAACGCTTGTAACTAGCGGCTGAGGCATCAAAATAAGCAGAGTTATAATGGTACCGAGCGATATTCCGACTCCAAAGCTTGAAAGCAGCACAATTAAGCTTTGGATTGCCAAAACAAAGATAACTATTCTTGGTTTAGCGCCAACAGCCCGTAAAACAGCGAATTCTTGATGTTGCTCATCCACCGCAAGCATCATGTAACCTACTAAGCAAAGAGCAGCAGATGCTAAAATAAAGAGGGGCAGAAGCATTATTGTCCGCCAAGTTGAAGCTAAAAAATTCGCGTTCTTTTCAACAACGCTATTTAACGGAAAAACATTCAAGTTCGGATCTATCGATTGAATTAATGTCTTGATTTGTGCAATAACAACAGACTGATCCGTTGAGCCGTTTAACGTAACTAATAGTAAGTTAGGATTAGAGAGGCCAGTAATACTTTCCAGTTCCTCAATAGGCACGTAGGTGACTAAGCCATTATTTATGGGATCTACGCAAACTCCGACTATGTTGAAAGTGTTACTTTGAAAATTTATGCCTTCAACCAGAGGATTAGCTAATGTTATGTGCTTGCTGGGGTCAGGCATGTACATTGATTGAGCAATTGAATCGCCGATAACAGCCGCAAAATCGTCGTTTGCATTTAAAAATCGGCCCTCAATATTCCATGTGCCTGTGAGATTTTCAGGATTAACACCGATTACTATTGAATTTCCTTCTCTATCGCCCCCCACAGTCGAGGTTACCATGGTGTCAGGGTCAATGGTAAAATTGTCAATTTCCTGAACCTGCTCATTTAAAACTAAACGTGTATCCACCACATTCACACTGGGCAGAGTGCTAAGTTGCTCAATCACTGTCTCTGGAATAGCCAGTGTTGGGTCCGAATAGTTAAAAACGCCTGTTTCTGAAGCTCCGGAAAACTTTGATAAAAGCAGTTCATACTGGTTACCCATGCTGTTAGTTGCTATTGCAATCGTGTTTTTATCAGTAGTTTTTTGAACCCATGATATAGTGGTGCCGCTGGCAATAATTCCTCCCGCAACAGAAACCGTTAGAAGAATGAAAACTATTGAAAGCAACATAATGATTCTGAGATTTGCTGATTGCCGACGATACAAGCTTCTGGTAGAGATTCTCCAAGTCAGACCGTGCCTTGATAGTGGTTTATGCTTGTTTTCTGCGGTTAAACTGTAATAGTTTACGGGTGAAAGCGCCTTTACTGGTGACATTCTCGATGCTTTAAGGAGAGGTAGAGCCCCAAAAACTAGTGAAAGAACAAAAAATACAACAAAAACCAATGGTGCAAACCATAAATTGGGCAGCTGATAAGTAGAAAAAACGATGTTTGCGGCGGCGTAATCCATTAAAAAGCCAAAAATTATGCCTAAAAAGCATCCTGCGAGGGTTGTTGTTAAAAGTTCCGTCATAAAGTATCCTGCAACAAGGTTATTTGGGCATCCGGCAGCCTTTATCAAACCGAAATCGCGTGTTCGCTGCGCCATCATTAAGAAAGCGATGAAGGAGGTTAACACTGCTCCTACGGCAAAAATCAATATGCCGATGAAAAGTAAGAACTGAGTAAGAGTGGTGGTTAAGCCTGCAGTTAACGTGCCAGTGGTTGAGGTTAAGTTAAAGCCTAAACGACTGCCATATAGTAAAAGAAACAGTGTAGAGGCAACACTTAACGTTAAAGTGGCAATGATTAAACTTGTCTGAAGCCTCCTTCGAAGCAAATCATTAATTGGAAAAGCTGCTGTACTCATTTTCGCTCGCCAATTTGCCAGCGTCAAGACTTAAAACTTGATCAGCTAGCTGCCTTATCTGGAGGTCATGAGTTGAAACAATAACCGTTTTTCCCCTTTCCTTCAACAGCTGAAGCACTTGAACGATTTTCTGAGCATTTTTTTCATCTAAATTGCCTGTTGGCTCATCCGCAAGGAAAAGCTGCGGGTCATTCGCTAATGCCCTGGCAAAAGCTACACGTTGCTGCTCACCACCGCTAAGTTGAGATGGAAAATGATTCGCCCGATCCTGCAACCCCACCGTTTCCAGCAATTCAGTTATGCGTTTTTCTATTTCTTCTTCAAGCTTTCCACTCCATTCCATTGGAAAAGCAACATTCTCAGCCACCGTTAAAGTAGAAACCAAATTATAAGATTGAAAAACAAAGCCCACGTTGCTGCATCGAAAATCTGACAAGAAATCTTCATTTTTATCGTTCAAATCTTCTCCCTGAACAAAAATTTTCCCACTTGTCGGCCTATCGATTCCAGCAATTATGTTAAGCAGCGTTGTTTTGCCTGAGCCCGAAGGACCGCTTACTACAGCAAATTTCGCTTTAGGAATTGAAAAAGTTATATCCGTTAACACTTCAATTTTAGCTTTGCCTATTTGGTAAGTTTTTCCTAAGGCTTCCGCATATACCATGGCGCCTTCTTTTTCCGACACAGACTCTCTACCCTTACGCGAAAAAAGATGGTAACCATTATAGATAATAATGTTGGGGTAAATTTCTCCCGTTTTTAAGTATAAGTTGTGTCCAAGTTTAGATTTCCTCTGTCTCGTTTGAGGATTCTAACTTTTTCTGGAAGCTTATTTTTCTCCCAGTCGGTCCAGCTGACTTCTTTGAAAAGCCACCGTTTGCCCAGATGCGCTGCGACGACGGCGTGCTTATGCGCGTTATCGGCGGGGATAAAGAGGTCGAGAAACCTGAAGAGTTTATCGATTTGCTGTTTGGGAAAGTAGGCGTAGTAGCTGGCGTTTTTTACTTCAAAAGCGTAACTGTGCGTGCCTTTTCTCGCCATGATATCAGGCAGGGGATTGAGGCTCGGGTTGCTTACTGGAACTCGGACGGCGTTGTAGCCTTTTTTCTGCAGGAGCTTAACCAGTACGGTTTCGCTATAGAAGCCTCTTTTGCGCCAGCGGCGAAGCCTTACTCTGTCTGTTTCTGTGCTCAACGGATTTCTCCCACTTAATGTGGTACTTTATCAGGCATTGGAGATAAAAATTGTTGCCTAGAAGCACTGAGAAAAAAGTGTTGTGTTGATGCTTTTGTATACGATGAAGTAGGCTGGTGCTTCTGGAGAACGCTGGTGACGTTAAAAATTCACTGTAATACCAACTTCACCAAAGCTACTGGCAACGTAAAAGCTATCATCCACACGCACAAAATCTAGCCTGATTAGACTACACTAAACACTACAAAAGCAACGCTGAACCCAAAAGACCCCAAAACAAAGCCTCTTAGAGACAAAATTTTGCCGTTTCAAATTCGGTGACGCCACAAAAAGCAGCTCAAGACTTGCCGCCCGTATACAGAAGCATCAACCAAACACACCCTCTTACAGTATCACGCAGAAATAAGCCACCTCTCACTAACAGCAGACACACATTTGGCACCAGAAAGACGGGAGAGGGTATCAATTTAGCAAGTGAATTTCTCTAGCAAAATTGAAAGTAGAGCGTAGGGGCATACTTTTTGTTAAGTGATCTTAGCTGCAAAAAGATGCCGACGCTCCTATCTAGCGGCAATGCTTACGCAAAGAAAACAATCACTAAGTCCCGGCTCAACTGACCTGCAAATCCTCAACCACGACTTGATTGCAAAAAATTCCATTTCTAAATTTTTGTGCTAAATCAGCAAAGTTTTCACAGGTCTTGGCAAAAACTACAAAATGCTCGAAGTTGAACCGAAAAAACAGGTGTTAGCTTCGTATGGAGATTTTCGAGGGTACTTATATGAGGCCCCGATATTCTCCATGCCAGGGCACTAAGACAAGCATCGAAAAGGCTGAAATCGGGCTTTTTTGACATTTTAGCCCTAAATCAGGCTTTTAAATTATCGCTTCCATAGAAAAAAATTAGTTGATTTTCTATCTTTACCATTTCGAACAAAAACACCCACAACCCATTCAATTTATGGCAAAATAACCTTTAAAATCGCGTACTTTGACAAAATAAGCAAGACGGTAACCCGTTATTTTAGGGCTATTACAAATGCAAAAAATTTTGTAAAATTAAAATTTTTCCAAAAAGCCGCAGCACACATGCCACTCGGCAGCAAGGTAATTTTCAATTAACCGCAACTGAACCCAAAGCTTGTTTAGCTGAATAGTCTGGGCTAAACTTTTCCCTCGTCTGTGACGGGACCGCAAGGGTTAGAAACTGCTCAATACAGCTCGCGTCGTTTACCTGCAGTTAGGCTCGATAGTCGCAACGGTTGCTCCGGGGCTGCGGCTCTAAATAATGGCTTACAAGGCATGTTTGGGTGCTTGGTAGGTAAGAGTTACTTTAATGCAATTTGGTTGTCGTCAAAGCATGCTTAAAGTTCTCTAGTCGATTGCTTAAGACCTATTGCGGGTTTGCTGAAAAGTTACTTTCCTAAATTTTCAGAAGGCAGAATATCGGTAATAAAGTTAAAATGTTATGCGGCTTTAGTGGGGCTTACTGTAAAGTGCCAGGAGTTTATGCTTGGTGGGTGCGCATTAAGTGGCTAATTTAGGGCGACAGCGTTTTTGTTGATTGCTGATCCAGCGTCCTTCAGAAGGCCGTAAATAGCTGATTTATTGTTGCTTAGTCGCCACCGAAAAGTTGCAGAGAAATTTCCGACAGCAGACGACTTAACACGATAGGGTTTATCTACACTGTTTAATATTAAATTGATGATATTAAGTAATTAATTAATGATAGATGGGTGAAAACTAGTATGGGCGAAAATAGTAACTCAGATATTTTAGAAATTGAGATTGACCCTAATGCCCTCGATTATCTTAAGAAAAATGGCAATGTTTTCATACTTACAGACGTTGAAAATCCACGATACTCATACTACAAAATTAAGGGTTATGATGCTAATCTTATAATTAAATTCGAAGAGTTTGTTGAAATCTGCAAAACATACCCTGATTCTCAAACTCCCATAAACAACTCACAAACAGAATTTACTATTACAACATTTAACGTAACGTCTCCATTAATCTCAACTTCTAACTTAGGATTTTATGTTGCGAAATCTGGTTTCTCAACGGTTGATGATTGGTTGAAAGCATTAAAAGATGAAATCCCAGAATGTTCAACTGAACACAAAAAAACATTCTATCTTTATCATATACGAACTATTGCTTAAAATAGCCTACCCTTTTTGCATCGTTTTGTTCTTTCACTTTTAAGAAACAGCCAAATTTAAACAGAGGTTTAGTTAAACAATAGCTTAAATGATTATATTTCGCGTGAAATCAGGGCACATGTGAAAATGCTTAAGAAAAAAATTTGGCTGAGTTGCAATAATTCGGAACTTTTACAAAAGCTAAAAATTTAGCTAAACCAGAAAAAAGAGCTTTCTAAAAGCCTGGCAATTACACATTTTTCTTCCCGATACAAGCACAGCAACAGCAAAATGGCAATGAGAACTGAAGAAGAGGAGATTTAGGCACGGCAGACAGCCAATTAGATTTGTATGAAACGACAGAGGAAGAAGGAGACGAAATGTTTCCAGAGGAATTTTAAAAATGAGCAAACAAATTAGTTTAAAAAATAGGCCTATTGAGAGCCTTAAAGTATCTCTAAACCGTGAAACCAACAGGTAGGCTTCTATGTGAAAACTGTTAGATTCCTTGCCCTCATATTTGGAGTCAAATATTTAGCTATTAAAATCATTCAAGGTTATTCCTTCAAAGGTGCTTGAATACAAAAGCATCAACCAAACACACTTTAAAAGGGTTTACTGCCGTAGTTTTGACGACTTAAGCGCTTCAAAATTTCGAAAATTGACGAACCTTAAATATACATAACGTATGCCAAACTAAAGTTGGTTAAAAATGGCAACCGAAGGGGCAAATGGCTTTTTAAATTTGACAATAGAGGCTTAAAGTTGTGAAACAAGCGAGGTATCGATTAAGATTACCTTTTTTTATGCTGGATTAAGCGTTTTTGGGTCAGCAGAGTTATCTTTTCGGCTTTTTACTCAACTAATTTGCGCAAAGTAGTCCTGTGTAAATTTTTTATCTGAGCGAAAGTCATCAGGAGCGGTCATTTTTGACAAATAAATGTTTAAAAATTATGAACTCTCATGTAAAAATTAAATATTCCTGACGAATTATGCATCTTTTTTTGTTTTTAAGGGCTTCGAGTGGCGAAGGCTTGTTGTTTTTGTTTTTAGCGAACAGGCGAAAGGGTTTCAAAAGTGCTTAGTATTCGAAACATTTTTCAACGTTTCTATATGATAAACAAGTAGGAAGAAGCGTGCAATGTCAAACTTTAAAGTCGTAAACAAAAGCTTTAGCTTCACCACGAGGGGCGAAATAGACTTCATTGATTTATCTGACAAAGTTCAAGAAGAGGTTTCGCTCTCAGGCATCAAAAACGGGATAGTCCACATCTTTGCACCCCACGCGACAGGCGTCCTAATTTTAACAGAAAACGATTACGCCTTGCTAAACGACATCAAAGCGTTCCTTGAGGACCTTGCGCCAAAAAACAAGGCCTACCAGCATCCATCCAATGCTTATTCACATTTGCGTTCAATGATTCTTCCGCCAGATAAAACCTTGCCAATAGTCGATGGGCACGTCACGTTTGGAACCTGGCAGTCGCTGCTTTTTGTAGAAACAGATGTTTACCCGAGAAAAAGAACCGTAATAATCCAAGTCATGGGCGAACAATAAAAAAAATTAAAGAACCCAGCGGCAACAGCTCTTCTTACTGCTCGCTAAATTTCTGCAAAGTTTCTACTTTTCGCTTATCGTATCATAGAAAACATGCTAGTCAACATAGTATTTTAACGATTTAATGGTAATCACGTAAGCTAGCATACGCTTTTTTAACTATTTATTGTAAAAAGCTACCATTCGGAAAAATTTCGTTGACCACCCAGAACCCAGCTGCGCTCTTAACCCCAAGCAAAGAGGACTTGCAGCTAAAAAACTGCCTGACGATTGCCAATCAAATGCATGTAAATACTGAATATGCCTTTGAGCAACCGCTTAATTTAACTTAATTAGGTCTATTTCTAAACTTCGGCATGATAAAGAGCCCAAGTTGGCATCAATTTTCCCTGTTAAAAAAAGCCGCAGGAGAGCAGATTGGGTTTTTAGGCAAAAGAAAAGCATGATTATATAAGCTTCGTCGTACTTCGAGAAAAATCAGCTTTTATTCTCAGTGCGAATCCTCTTAGCAGACCCTCTTGGACGCATTCGAGCCTTTTTCTTAACAGCAGCCCTCTCTGAAGGCTTTTCTTCCATTGCATCAGGTTCAGCTTCCTCTAAGAGCAAGGTGTCAACTGCTTCTGGAAAATCATCGTTTGTAGCCTGTTCAGCTCCAGCCTTAAGCATTGATTCAATCGCTCTATCCACGTCGCCAGGCTGCATGTTGATCCCAAGTGTTGCGTCCAAAAGCACCACTGTCTCGTAACCGAGTTTACGTGCATCAAGAACCGTGTTTACAACACAATAATCCGTTGCTAAACCGCCAACAAAAAGGCGTTTAACATCACACATTCGCAATTCATGAGCGAAGCTGGTTCCGTCAAAAACCGAGTAGCTTTCATGTTCAGGATTCGTAGCCTTAGAAATCACCACGATGCCAGCGGGCAGCTTAAGGTCAGGACTAAACTTTGCACCATTCGTCCCCTGAACGCAGTGAGGCGGCCAAGGACCACCCTGCGATTTAAACGAGATATGATTCGGCGGATGCCAATCTCTAGAAGCAAAAACATGCGCTTTAGCATCTTCAAAACGCCTTACATACCCGTTTAAAACAGGAATTATTTCGTCCCCACCTTCAACTGGCAGGGCACCGCCCGGCAGGAAATCTTTTTGGATATCAGTTATCAAAAGGACATCAGAACTTGTTATGTTAAAGGTTTTTTTCAAACAGGACACCTACGTTTCAAATTGTTTAGCTTTCTTTAAAAAATTACTCCAGCTTCTATATAAGATAAGGTGCTGCTATTGAATAAACTTATTCGCGGGACTCAGGAACACATGGAAAAGTAATTAAGCTTTTATGAGTTTAATGAAATGGTGAAAACATGTCAGTTTTAGCCTATGTTCTTTTTAAGGTTGCCTCGGGAACAGAAAGAGAGGTAGCTCAAAAAATCATTGAGTTTAATGAGGTTATGCAGGCAGACATAGTTTTTGGCGAATATGATGTGATAGCACGGATAACAACAGATGATTTGGGAAAGCTGCAAGATTTCGTTTCGGATAAAGTCAGAACGGTGCCTAACGTTCTTGTAACCTCAACCATGATAATTTCAAAAGAGTACAGAGGAAAATATTACCGGCCTAAAACCAAGTAACTTTTACTTTGTTTGTTGATGCTTTTGTATACCGTTAAGGATAGGCTTATCTTTTAAATGCAACAATAATTTAACAAGGCATAAACATGCAGGTTAAAAACCAAAACTCGACTATTTCAAGCAGCGAGATGCATGCCCTAGAAACCAACGCGGAATACTATGGCATAAGTCTGCTTCAACTAATGGAAAACGCTGGACGCAACATAGCCCAAGAAACCATTTCACGCTTCCCAAAGGAAAAGAAAAGTGCTGTTTTCTGCGGTTTAGGCGGAAACGGCGGTGACGGCTTCGTAGCTGCTAGACACCTTTTAGCCGCTGGTTACAGCGTTATAGTTATTCTTGTAGGCAGAGGTCGCGACATTAACCATGAAGCTGCATTGAAAAACTGGTTGATTCTCCAGTCTTTGCAGGATAAGGATAAGGTTAAGCTGATTGAAGTAACCGACAGTTCAGCCATACCCAAAGTGACTGCTGACATAGTCATTGATGCTTTGCTGGGAACGGGAACTAAAGGGCAACTTAAGCCGCCGATATCCCAAGTAGTCGAGTACCTTAATTCTTTGAATGCGTTTAAATTAGCGGTTGATGTTCCAACAGGCATAGATTCAGACACCGGCGAAGTTTTAGGCACCGCTGTAAAAGCCGATTTGACGGTGACATTCCATAAGGCAAAGTTGGGGTTAAACAAGGCGAAAAAGTACGTTGGCGAATTAGTTGTCAAAGACATAGGTTTGCCCAAGGAAATAGAACAATATGCTGGTCCAGGCGATGTTTACCTTGCCACAAAACCACGCAGCCCAACAGCCCATAAGGGAGATTCCGGGCGATTACTGGTTATCGGCGGAAGCGAGGTTTACTCTGGAGCGCCCACATTGGTTTCACTTGGTGCAATGCGAACAGGCGTGGACATCGTTTATCTTGCTGCCCCTGAAAAGACAGCATACGCGATTTCCTCAATGTCTCCTGACTTGATAACAATAAAGCTTGAAGGTAACAATTTGAAACCAAGCAACATGGAAACACTAAAACCATACCTAAATATTGCCGATGCGGTTGCGATGGGGCCAGGCTTAGGATTAAACCCTGAAACCGCAGAGTTTGTCAAGCTCTGCATTGAAGAAGTTGAGAAGGCTGGAAAACCTCTGCTTTTGGATGCGGATGGATTAAAAGCCTTCGCGAAGTTCAAACGACCATTAAAAGTGCCGCTGGTTCTTACCCCTCACGCAGGCGAATATGCGATACTAACAGGCGAAGCTTTACCTGAGAACCAAGAAGAACGCGTTTTGGCAGTGCAGGAAACCGCAAAGAAACTTAACGCGGTCGTTCTTGTAAAGGGCAAAGTTGACATTATATGCGATGCTGAAAGGATCAAGTTGAATTTCTCGGGCAATCAAGGCATGACTGTTGGGGGAACGGGCGATGTTCTCAGCGGCATTGTGGGAGGTTTAATGGCTCAGCATGTAGACCCGTTTGAAGCTTCTGTGGCTGGCGCTTTTGTTAATGGTGCTGCAGGCGACTTTGTTGCAAGCGAAATTGGTTTTCACATGGTTGCTACGGACATTATTGATTGGATTCCACGGGTTTTTGATGACCCGATGAGTCACTTGAAGGTGCGCAGACCGAGTGGAACATGAACCTGACCAAAAATCTTCAACGATTAATATTCCAAGGATCACTATTTACCATGCAGCGCAATGTGACCCCAAAAAATGCACTGGACTGAGGCTTAAACGTCGTGGACTAGCTAGGATAGTTACTAAGACACGGTTTTTGCCGAAACGCGCCATAGTGCTGAACCCGTTTTCTGAAATAGCGTTTTCACCTACGGACAAGCAGAGGATTGAAAATTTTGGTTTAGTCGCATTGGATTGCAGTTGGGAACATGCACAGAAAGTTTTATCGGGACATGTGAAGGGAACCAGCCGCTGCTTGCCCATCTTGATCGCAGGCAACCCGGTTAATTATGGTAAACTTACAAAGTTGACTACTGCTGAAGCTATTGCTGCCGCATTGTACATCGCTGGTTTCAAGGAAAAAGCAACGGAGCTTTTGTCTATTTTCACATGGGGACACACGTTTTTTGAATTGAACGGCGTATTGCTTGACAGTTATGCACTGGCAAGGGATAGTGCCGAAATCGTTGATATGCAGACTAAGCTTCTGAAAGGCAAAGAAAGCAGCAGTTAAAAACATGTTTTGTTGATGCTTTTGTATACTGAAACTGCTTTAAAAATAAAACAAGCTAATTAACCACGAAGACTTAAACAAATAAATTACAAAACAGTGCTACATTAAGCTTAAAGGAAAAAAATGGATGTCAACGAATCAGAAAAAGGCTGATGTTCAAGATTTCGATCGAAGGTCAGCAACTTACGAGAATTCACGGAGGCAAGGCTACATTTTTGATCGGGTTCAGAGGATAGTTTTAGATTTAGCTAAAAACGGGATAAAGCCTGAAAGTATTCTTGATGTTGGTTGCGGAACAGGAAGGTTACTCAGGAAAGCCAAGGAACTTTGGCCTGATGCGCGGTTGATTGGTGTTGATCCAGCGGAAGGAATGATACAACAGGCAACTCAACTTTTACCTGACGCTGAATTTCATGTCGCTATGGCTGAGTCTTTACCTTTACCTGATGCTTCAGTTGACCTCGTGTTTAGCACGCTTTCTTTTCATCATTGGAGTAATCAAGCTAAGGGTGTAAGCGAAATTGCACATGTTTTGCGTTCGCAAGGACGGTTTTTGCTGGCGGATATTATGTTGCCCTTTGGTTTATCGCTTGTTGTCCGCCATTTTAAACGTAACAATCCTGCTAAGATGCGTGAAATGTTTGCTCAAGCTGGGCTGAATGTTGAGTTACAGCAGCGGCAGTGGCGGTGGTCAAGGATTCTGGTTGTAACGAGTGGAAAGAAGCTGTAGCCATGATGGTGACTTGAAAACAATGGTTTTTATTACTGACCCGTACCTGTTTTTTGCTTCGGTTGCTTTAATTTCAATGTCAGGTGTTTTAATGCCTGGACCGCTATTCGCTGTCACGATTGAAAAAGCGGCAAAAAGTAAAACTGCAGGCGCATTAATCGCAGTTGGCCATGGAATAGTGGAGTTTCCATTGATGGTTCTCATCTTTTTTGTGCTAAGCCAGTTTGGCATTCCAGGTTTCGTGCAGATTTTAGTAGGATTGGTCGGTGGCTCGCTGATGATTTTCATGGGCGTCCAAACTTTCAAGAATAGGCATAAAACTAAAGATTCAACTGTAAACCCAAAACAAGATTCAGTAGTTGCAGGAGTCCGGACCACAGCTGCAAATGCTGGTTTCATCTTATGGTGGCTAACCATCGGTACAGCGTTAATTTTAAATGCTAAACTGTTTGGATTAATTGGTTTTTCGGTGTTTGCTGGGGTTCATTGGCTCTGCGATTTTTCATTTTACACGTTGACGGCAGTGCTGGTTTTTAAATCGCAACGGTTTTGGACTGAGCGCACGGGAACGGGAATTACGCTTTTTTGTGTGGCAGTTTTCGTCGGTTTCGGAGCATACTTTATGGGTTCAGCCTTATGGTCAGTGATTAGTACAGTTATATAGCAATTAAGAGTGATAATATCCATGGAATTTCAAGTTGGAAAAGCAATCCTGCAACTAATCAAAGGAGACATCACAGATATCGAAGCAGACGCGATTGTGAACGCGGCAAATTCGTCGCTTATGGGCGGCGGTGGAGTCGATGGAGCAATACACCGTAAAGGCGGACCCCAGATTCTTGAAGAATGCAGACGCATAAGGGCAACAGAATGGCCTGATGGTCTTCCAACTGGAAAAGCAGTCATTACTTCAGGCGGCAACTTAAAAGCTAAATATGTTATTCACACGGTTGGGCCTGTTTGGCTCGGAGGATTCCATGTTGAAGCGGAACTTTTGAAACAAGCATACAAAAACTCGTTAAAGCTTGCCGTTGCTAAAGGACTTAAGACAATTGCGTTTCCGTCAATTAGCACTGGAGCGTACAGTTACCCTATTGAAGATGCCAGCCAAATAGCTGTAAGAACTGTAAAAGATTTTTTGGAAAAAGAAGATAAGCTTGAGAGAGTGGTTTTCGTTTTATTTTCTGAGAGCGATTTTCAAGTTTATTTGCAAACCGCAAAGTCTATTCTATCCCAATAGGAAGCAGCAGAAAAGATTCTGATGTTTCCGTTGTAGTTTCATTGTAGCCACATACTAATATATCACGCATGAGACATTTTTCTTAGCTTAAGGGTGATTGATGGGTGAGAGAGCCAACGTTTACTTGTCCATATTGTGATAGTCAACCGTGGCGAAGTCGCTACATGTTCTGGAAACATTTAAGTGCGTGCATTAAAAAAACCCAGGCAAATCCCCAAGGCGATGTCAGCCAGAGACATAAAGTGCAGTAATTCGGATTCTTTGTTTATCTTAGTTTAGGCGTTTTTGAATTCCACTCTTTTTTGGATATGTCAATTTTCGGAATATATCGACTTTTGACTGGTTGGTTCATATATTAAATGTTACGATATAAGTGTAGCTAAGCACAACAAAACAACATGAATACAGGATGAGAAAATGGGACAACCTCAAACTATCTTAAGTGCTTCGTGTTCATTCTTAACCCAAAGTGAGGTGCCTGGAACTATTTTTGAGAATGCAGTTGCAGAGTCGATTGATGATGTTCTCTCAGCTTTAGGAAATGCCAACAAGCAAGCCATTTACCGTCACCTAAAAAATAATTACTGCATAAATGAAAACGAAATTCCCTATAAAATTGAAGATTTTGCCAGAGCAATTGATCAGATCTTCGGTTCAGCTGCAAAACTGATCGAAATAAAAATAATCGAGCGGCTTCACGCAAAATACGAAGATTTCTCTTACACTCCAAAAAAAGGTGACTTAAATTTTGTTGAGTTCGTTTACAATCTGCAGCATCACTTATAGTTGGAAACCTGAAAACTTTGCTTTTACGCTATGCTGAGAAGTTAAATTACCATTAAAGTCAAAGTTGACTTAATGCTGCTCAAGTTCTTTATCCGGTTAAACACGATCTCCCGAAGATGATCCAAAGATTTACCGCTGATTTTTACGACAAAATCATAAGTGCCATGAGAAAGATACACTTCGTTCACGCCTTCAACCTTTTTCAAATCTTCAAATGCACTTTTCTTTGAATCAGGCTCAGCAATTATGAAGATGAAAGCATTTCTTTTAGGCTTCTCTTTCTTCCCTTCAGAACAAACAGCACTTATTTGGGCACTTGAATCAGCGAAAACATTTTCCAAACAATCAACCACGCATAGATACTTTAACCCTCGGAGCGCAGCTATTAAACCTGTGTTGCTGTGTAGCACCACCAGCAAATCAATATAAAATCGCCAGCACAATGGTAACATGCAGCTGAAGGAAGCTGGGGCTTGGCGAAAACCAGCTTTTTTCCTCAGAAAGCGCAATGAAAGCAAACCGCGCCCATTCGCAATAATTTTTGTCGCTGCCGTGGAGGAAAAGGATGGAGGCTTAACTTGTGCTTTCTTAAAAGCCAAGCCCGAAAACTAAGTTTTTAGCCGTTGGCAGTTTTTAATTGAATAAGTGAGTGCACATCGTATTTGTTGCCTATCATTTTTCGACCATCCAAATAACATAGCTCAATCAAAAAGCCTAAGCCTACCACGTTGCCGCCTAGCTTTTCGACCAATTCAATATTTGCTTTCACAGTTCCGCCAGTTGCCAGCAAATCGTCGATTAGCAAAATGTTCTGGCCTTTTTCGATTGCGTCTTCATGAATTTCGATAGTGTCGCACTCGTATTCTTTCTTGTATGTAAGGTCAACGCATCTGGAAGGCAGCTTGCCTTTCTTCCGTATAGGAACAAAACCGACCCCTAATTCGTAAGCTACAGCGGCACCAACTATGAAGCCTCTGGCTTCGTTTGAAACAATTGCATCAATTGGTTTTCCCCTGTAATGGTCTGCTAATTGTTTAACGGATTCATGGAAGCAATTCTTGTCTTTCAAAAGTGTGGTAATATCCCAGAAAACCACGCCTTTAAACTCGGGTATTCTTCGAACTTTTGATTTAAGATCCAATTCGGCGGTTTTCTTGCTCATTTTTTGTTTCTCCTTTAAACGCACGCTCCTTTCAAGGCTTCGTTGCATTTGCAGGCGCGTTCATTTGGCAGTTTGGCAACTGTTTCAGCGATTATCCGTTTTACGTTTTCAATATTTGTCTTCATTATCTTAACTACGTCGTCTACGCAGACTGGATGGTCCTTCCACACGTCATAATCTGTTACGGTTGATATGGAGGCGTAGCATATTTCTGCTTCTCTTGCCAGTACGCATTCAGGAACAAGCGTCATGCCGACAACGTCTGCGCCCCATTGCCGATACATTTTGGATTCTGCTTTGGTGGAAAAGCGCGGTCCCTCAATGCACACGTAAGTTCCTGTTTCATGCATTTTTATGCCCATTTTTTTTGCAACAGCAATCAGGTTTTGCCTCAGTTCTGGACACATTGGTTCAGCAACAGATATGTGGCAAACTTTATTCTCGGTGTAGAATGATTGTTCTCGCCGGGTGGTTCGGTCAATGAACTGGTCACAAAAGACGATTTCACCCGGATGATACTCTTCCCTCAGAGAACCAACGGTTGAAGGCGCAAGAATACGTTTGACCCCGAGCTTCTTTAAAGCAGAAATATTCGCCCTAACATTAATGTCCGTTGGCCTAATAGTGTGTTTTTTCCCGTGTCTCGGCAGAAAAGCCACGCATTTACCCGCCAACTCACCAACGGTTATAGAATCTGAAGGCTTGCCATAAGGGGTTTCCACCGTTACTTCTTGAGCGTTCTTGAGCAGTTTAGGGTCGTAGAGGCCTGTTCCGCCGATAACGCCAATTTCCGTTTGCATGCCATCTACTTCAAGCGCTGAGCTTATAAAAATAGCGACAAGAATTCAGAATACTCATTTAGTGCTTGGCTTTTGTCTTAGGATGTTTGTGTGTGTGCACAACCTACCTACCTAGTCTACTAGATGATTCTATTAGAGACTGTGTGAAAAGTCAAATTTGTTTCAAGAAATTACGTTTTATATGTTGAAAAAGTCCCTAAAAGCCTTCCATTTACATATAAATATAGCAATTTTCTGAAATTGAAATTAGTTTTCACACAGTCTCATTAGGCTTCAAATATGATTCAACATAGTTCAACATGGAATTAATGCCCGCACTTTCAACATGAAATAGTGCTTTTGTATGTTAAATAATTCCAAAACCACATTGTTGAGCCAAATAACCAGCAAAGAAAATAAATTTCTAATCAGTACAGAAAAGGAAGGTTAGCTGTAACAAGTAATCTAGACCATATGAACAAGAAGACTTTGTCAAGAAATCTGGACTAAAAAAGCAGCCTTTGTCAAGTAACCTTGATAAAAAGCTTTTTATCGCTAACCCTTTCTTGGGGAAGGTTGGATGAGTATGAGTAAAGGTTTCGCCTTTGTGCTTGTTCTCGTCTTCCTAACAGCATCATGCATAATGGTAGTTAAGCCTGTTTCTGGAGCTTCAGCGGTCGATAACTCTTGGGTAGAAAGAGCGCCGATGCCAACTGGAGAATACTTTCTTGGGGCTGTTTCCGTAAACGGAGAAATATATGCTATTGGTTCCGGTTTCACATACGTTTATAATCCTGCTACTGACGTTTGGGTTTCAAAAACGCCCATGCCAACCAACCAACAACACTTTGCCATCGCCGCCTGCCAAGGTAAAATCTACGTCATAGGTGGATGGAATAGCACTGACCCAAACACCGGTTATCCTATTCTCACGGGAGCAAATGAAATGTACGATCCAGCCACCGGCACATGGGAGGCAAAAGCTCCACTTCCTACGCCAACAGATTATGTACAGGCCAATGTGGTAAACGGCGAAATCTACGTAATGGGTGGAAGCACATGGGTTTATGACCCTTCAAACGATTCTTGGAGCACAGCAGCGCCTATTCCCACACCTGTTTACGGATACGCCTCAGCGGTGGTTAACAACAAAATATACATAGAAGGAGGACAATCTGGTAACAATGGGCAGCTAAGTAATCTGAATCAGATTTATGATCCTGAAACTAACGTGTGGACTATTGGTTCTCCGCTTCCTACGGCCGTTAATTATGCTGCTGCAGGCGTAACTACCGGAGTGTTGGCGCCTACAAGGCTTTATGTTATGGGTGGAGTCACCAGAGCCACCGACGGTGTGCGTGGCGTCGACACAGTTCAAATTTATGATCCTCAAGCGGACAGTTGGGTCAATGGATCATCTATGCCGACTTCCAGATTAGGCTTAGCGGTCGCAGTTGTAAATGATACACTTTTTGCTATAGGCGGCGTGTTGGTTTGGGGTTTTGGCTTCGTTGACACAGTTTACGCTGTAAATGAACAGTATTTACCGTTAGGCTACCAAGGACCCGTTCCGTCGCCTTTCTCTCCGCCAGCCTCGACTTCGTCACCTTCGCCATCGCCAAGTCCGTCGCCTACGCCCACAACCACACCTCCCAATACAGCGATAGGATCCTTTCCAACCGCGACTGTCGCCGCTGTTTCTGTGGCATCAGCAATGGTAGTGGTTGCTGGTTTGTTGGTCTACTTCAAGAAATACAAACGCTGAAAAACAAGTTTGGGTTTTAAATTATATAGAGTTTCAGTTAGAGTGCCCTATGTGAGTTTGAAAGGTCGAAGACGCTGTTGGCGAATGACAGCCTTTTCCACTACCAGATCATGTTACCTGTTAACTTACTGTTTTGTTCTTGAAAATTTGTTTTACCCTAATTTAAAAATTTTCTAATGTGGTGACTGATTGACCGTTAACTGCTTCACATACTGATTGGGCAGTGTATCCTTTAAAGCTCAATATGCTAGCGGCTGAAGCGTAAAGCAGCAGCAAATACTTCTCAGTATCTACGTTCACCTTGCTTTCAATCAGTTTTTCAGCTATGACTCTTCGGCTGTAACGTTTGTTTTTGGAATCAGTAAAAAGAAAAGCTACGTTGTTGCCTGCGTGAATTTCAACGCCTTGCTCAATGAGCTGTTCTGCCGCTATCACTTGGCTTACGTGCTGCTTGTAATGTTTAGGGTTCTTGGATAAGTGTTTAGTTATGATTAAATCCCAAATTGGAACTTCCCCATTGATTAATTTTTGCCGATAAGCCTTCAGTACCCTTAATGCTTCAGGGATTTTTTGCGTGAACTCTTTTGAGCACCCAGCAGAAGCTAACACGTTAATCATTTCCATTTGGCAATCATAAACGAAGCGTGGAGTATCGCTTCGACGTACTTCTAAGCCTCTGAGCTTAACCTTGCCAGTATCCATAACGCCGAAGTAACGGTTTAAAACACTAACATGCGGATGCAACGTAGAAGGCAAAAAAACAATCCATTTATAGTGCCCCTCAAAATTTATGGGAACACCGATTGCCCTTGTAATCAACTTGCATAGACGGTCGTACTCCTCTAAAGTAGCGTTTTTCTTTTTAAGCCAAAAAGAATCCACGATGCCGTGAATAACATCAAAACCCTCATCCTCAGCAATGTGCGCTGCTTTAAGAAAGGCTTCCCGTGCAAAAGCGCAAACGCCAATGTGCCCGTCAACAGTGCCAAATTTTGAATTACTAAATCCCAAATAGCCAAAACAAGTAACCAGTATCCATTTTAACGCTGTCTGGCGGCTGTCGTAGATTTGCTTTAGCTGCTTATCAGAAGTCTGATCTCTTAACCGTTTATAACTAAGCCGTTTGGTCAAAGCTAAATTCACTGTTTTAGGAACCATACCGACGCGTTTTGTGCAAATATGATAATTTAAGTCTGGAATCCTTATGGGCGAATCAGGGCAGCATTTGCAAAGCACTGTTTCAGCTGAAATATTGTATTTAGCCATTAAAGAAGGGTACATTGAAGAGAAATCTAATTCGCCGACTGATTCATGGATGCCTAAGCGCGGCTCAAAAACGAAGCCTCCGCGGTCACCAACAAGCAGGTCAAAGGCTGATTTGAAGGCTTCAGGGATCTTTTTGTTCCTCGGCAGCAAGACATCGTCTTTTATTGCTTGATAAAATTGTATTGATGACATGCTTGAGCCAATTGAGAAGCGGGCAGCCGTATGTAAGGGCACACGGCAGGTTCGTGCTATTTCAATAAACCCGTGCAAACCAGCTTCACTTATGATGAACGTGTTATTTTCATCAATATGTATTCGTCCATGCAGCCGCACTGTACCTGCTCTATAAAACGTGCGTCCATAGGAAAAGTAGGTTTTACCATCTGCTAGTTTATGTTCAAAAGGCGTGTTATCCCTGCTTAAAATGAACTTGTCCACTACGCTGTTTATGGTTGCTCTATGGATGAGATAAGGAAAAAGAAAAGAGTCCCCCATGCTGGTTAAAATCACATCTGGATCTAACTCTTTTACTGCATAAACAAGCTGCAACAGCTTAGTGGCTTCATCACCATAATCAATAACAATATCCTCTTTCCCGTCTTCTTTTAAAGTAATATTTTGGATTTCATCATCAAAAGTGTCAATTACTCCAGCTTTAGCAATGTCAACCTCAAGCTTTAGTATTCGCATTTTCGGAATAACATAATCTAGGCTTTCAACAGAATCCAAAAGAGTGTAAGATAAACCTGACTTAGAAACTGTAACCTCTAAAAAAGCAAGAGGGAAAACGTCATGACTAAAAAAGTAGGAACGGTCACTTTGAATATCACAGTTGTGAAGTTCATAGCGCAGGTAATCGCCCATTCTTAAAATTTCAAGAGTTAAGGCTCGGATTTGCCTACAATCTTTAAGAGTTATTTCTAGCACTCTTGATTTTTCAGTATCCGTAGGACTAGCATACTTATACACAAACTTTAATGAAGCAATTTTTTGATTGTTAAATAACCGGCTGATTAACTGTTCAAGATCGTCTTGTTTGCCTGAAACATAAATGCATGGCTGAAACTTATCGGTTAACCTGATTCTTTCGCCGTTTTGACTTATCACCCAAACAGCGACACTGCCAAATTCAGAAGGGTAAACATCAAATAGCCAGCCTCTAATCAGTCTCGGATCGCTCGGCTGCATCTAAAGCCTTCTCTAAACGCATAATCTTCTTTTGCTGTGACAACAGGATTGAAATAACCATCGGCTCAAAGAGGATGGGTTGGGTAGCATTGCTTCCAGCTGAAGCGTAGCTTCGGCAAGCATCCATTAAAGCTTCAAAGGCTTCTCTATCTTCAGTTCTTAGTGCTTTTTCAAAGCCTTTCCATCTGCGTATTTCATCTTCTAAGGCAATGCGGTAGGATTCAACTGTCTTACCCATTAGGCAGTCTCTCCTGTGAAAATACATTTGCTTTCATTCATTCTCTTGCTTCTCCCTTATGTTGAAGGGACAGAAAGGTATTGTTTAACCTTTTAAAGCATCACGTCAAACGACTATAAGGGACAGTAGAGGGGTAAGTGAAAGTGAAACAGCATACCCGCATCGTGGACTAAACAACTAAAGCAGGATTCTTTTTGGAAGAAGATTTTTAAAAAAACAGTTTTAGGATGATAGGTTCCCAATGCTTACAGAGACAGTTTGTGTTTGCCCGTTTCTTACTACAGTGAAGCTTGCTGTTTGGCCAGGCAGCGTGTTTTGCTCCAGATAAGACAACAGACCGTCGGTGTTAGTTATTCTTGCTCCGTTGACGGCTATTATTATGTCGCCGCCTATGGTTACGGTTGAGCCTAAAATTGACACCTGAGTTGTGCCGCCTTTAAGACCGTTCTGTGTCGAAACGCTTTCAACAAGCGATCCGTAAGTAACGCTGGTTCCCATGGCTTGAGCAATCTGATAGTTCATGTCCGTTAGTGTGGCATCAATGGTCGGATGCTGATTGTATGAACCAGTTGTCACCAGCGAGCTAAGTTCACGTATTATCATATCTGACGGAATTGCAAAACCTAAACCCTGAGAGTTACTCACAGCAGCAGTAGTTATGCCCACGACATCACCTGCATAATCGAGAAGTGGACCACCAGAATTGCCTGGGTTAATGGCAGTACTCGTCTGAATTATATCAGGAATCGTTGGACCCGTACTTCCGGTTTCGCTCGATTCAGTGATTGTTCTTCCTAACGCGCTGATTACGCCTGTGGTTAGCGTTCCAGATAACCCGTAAGGTGAACCTACAGCAACAACGGGGTCTCCTACCTGCAGAGTGCTGGAGCTAATAAGCGTCAAAGGAGTCAAACCGCTAGGCATCGGAGTTATCGAAAGCGCTGCAAGGTCAGCTAGTTGATCTGAGCCTAACACTTTCGCAGGGTAGCTATCTCCATCCGCAAAGCTTACAGTTATATTAATTGCATCCTGTATTACATGGTCATTGGTGACGACCACCAATTGATTGTCCACCGAAGCTATGAACCCTGAACCCTGCTGTTCTTCGTAACCAGTACCAAAGAAAGTGGTCACGGGAACAAGATCTTGGATTACAACTATTGACGATTGAACTTGCTGATACAGGTTCGAAAGCGAAACATTAGAGCCTATTATGTATGTGGCGTTTGGATAATAATATGTGGCGTTTTGAGAATAACCTTGCAGTTGAGCTTGTATACTATTGAGTTTCCCGTTGAAGTCTGAATAAGTTACTGCGTACCCGAGTAAACCTCCTGCAACCAAACCTACAACCAGAAGAAACACTATAATAAAAACTGAAAAACGCCTGGTTTTTCGAGTTTTTTGAGGCGGCGGAACTGAAGGAACAAGTGGACTAGGTGGAGTTGAGCTAGGTGGAGTTGAGCTAGGTGGATTTTCCATAAAAAAAGTCCTCAAAATTTAAAAAAATTGAAGGTTTTTTGAAGGTTATTGTTTGACATTTTAAGATGAGAAGAGTTCATCGCTTGCGTATATAGGTTTTTTGCATGCGGGACATTTATCGTCATTGATTTGAATACGGCTTCCGCAATGTGGGCATATCTGATTCTTTTTATTTGCATGCAGACCTTGCATCTCTTTAACTATTTTTCCGTCTTTGAGAAGGAGCATTCGTTCAGTGTTACGTGCAGCTTGACTATCATGCGTGACCATGATTATTGTGGTGCCTTGCGTGAGGTTGAGGCTTGCAAGCAACTTGATGATTCCTTGCTTATTCTGACTATCCAAGTTTCCCGTAGGCTCATCAGCAAGAATTATAGCTGGATTATTTGCTAACGCGCGTGCAATAGCTACCCTTTGCTGCTCTCCAGCGCTCAGGCGTGACGGCCTGTGTTCTTCCCTTCCTGAAAGACCCACCATTGCTAAGAGTTCGCTTGATCGTTTCTTTAGTTCGCTTTTTGATTTGCCTCGTCCTTCCATGGGTAACTCGACGTTTTCTCTGGCGTTTAGGTATGGCAACAGATTGAAGGTTTGAAATATAAAGCCCATCTTGTCTCTTCTAATCTTGTATAGCTGATTTTCCGGGAGCGCTGTAGCATCAACGCCGTCTAATAGAACTTTACCTTTGGTTGGCTTATCAATGCAGCCAATAACGTTCAGCAGCGTAGTTTTGCCGGAGCCTGATGGACCCATAATTGCCACAAACTCGCCAGCGTTTACTGTAAGATTCAGATTTGATAAGGCGGGAACTTCGCGTTTGCCAAGCGTATATGTTTTGCTTAGGTTTTCTAATTGCAGTACTGGTTTACCTGATTGCGGTAATGGGTTACCTGTTTGTAGTATTGTTTTACTCATATCTCATTGCCTCTGCTGGTCTTATTTTTGCTGCTCTCCACGCAGGATATAGACTTCCTAATGTTCCAAGCAGGATAGCTACACCGAAACCTAACAGCACAAGCTCAGGAGTCAATGTAGCCACTGCTAATCCACCGAATCTCGAAGTGCCCGAAATGACTGCGGCGCCTGCCGTTGAACTGCCGCTTACGCTCGGAAGCAGATATGATGAAATTGTGGGTGCTGCTACGCTGCCTATTGCAATTCCAACTACTCCTGCTATCATGCTTAAGAGGACGCCTTCGAGCATGAATTGGCTCATCACTGTAAAGTTGCTAAATCCAATTGCTTTTAACGTGCCGATTTCTTTGGTTCTCTCCTTGACAGTGTATAGCATGACAAATAACACTATCAAACTTGTTGCTAAAACCACCACAACAATTTCTTCAATTGCAGTGTTATTTGTTTTACTATCAGATGCGTTCGCATTCGCCAGTTCAGTATTATAGGTCGATTCCTCAGCTGAAAGTGCGCTTTCGCGATCTTGAGCTGTAGTAACTGTAAGCTCTGGATGCATTGTACTTATGGCGCTAGCTACCGACGAAACATCACCACTGTTTTGGGCAAAGACTGTGAGACTAGTTATGTATCCAGTGTTGGTAGTTACTGCTTGAGCGTCGGACAGGTTCATGAATAATGTTTGAGTGCCCCCAACTGATGATGGACTGTAGATGCCTACAACCGTAAAGCTTTGGCCTAAAATGGTAACTGAGTCGCCTACTCCTGCTCCGAAGTATGCTGAGTTGTTTTCGCTAAGCAGGACATCTCCGCTATCACCTACCTGCAAGTTACTTCCAGCCGTTATATTCGTCGGCAGGATTTGATTCATGTAGTTGGTAAGATCTGAAGTCAATGGGACGCCTTCAATCGTGTAAGTGACATCAAGAGTCGTGATGGTTCGGCTGTATCCGTTAAATGACAGGTTTCTTGTTACGTTATTCCCTTCAGAAGCTTGCAGTATAGGCTCAACAGCTGCAACTCCGGAGAGAGTATCATTGATATCGCTGTATATGGTCTCGTTCATAGGACTTGCTTGACCACCGCTAACTGCTCCGCCACCAAACTGACCACTTACACTGCCACCACCGAACGAAGGGGGCGTAAAACCGCTACTACCAGATCCGCCGCCTCCAAACGTTCCGGTACCGCCAGATGTGCCGCTTGGTGGAGTGAAACCGAAACCTGAAAAGCTTGACGCAAGACTACACTCTATTTGAGTTAATGTCTGGTTAATTTGTGCTCCAGTTTGGCTAATAATATTGCTTAAGTTTGATGAAACAGCGTTTGCTGTCTTCTCATTAGCCAAAACACCTGCAGGAATTGAAATCATGATTGACAAAGCAAAACCTAAAGCAATAATTACTAGTAACGCTCGAATTTTTCTTCTTGAAATATTTCTTACCGCTCTACTTGCGATTCCCATATTTTACGCCTTTCATATTTTATTTTAAAAGGCAACCAAGAGAGAATTGAAGGGGAATTTTATTTGGGCAGTTATTGGGCTTATGGCCTCTTCTATTTTCTATTCTCTTCTTGATTGCCTTTTCATGCATACTGCAGAAGTGTTATTAAACAATTTCTCAAAATCTTACCCAAATCCAACCATAATCCCCAAAGCAATCAGAAATTTTATCTTTGAAATATGGATGGATATGGATATAAAAAAAACAAAAAACTTAAAACCGAACTAAGTCAATGACAGCAATAAGGAAGTAGCTTTATGGAGCTGTGGGAAGAGCTCATTGCAATTATCTTCATCCTGATAGGAATAGGTTTGCTTGCTTACTCAATTCGCAAGTTAATGAAAGAATCAAAAACGACACCCCAACCAAAAGTTTATTGCAGTTCATGTGGAGCTGAGAATCCACCAGAAGCTACTTTTTGCGTTAAGTGCGGAAAGAAAATTGCAAGTCAGCAACAAAGTACAAACAGTGATAAAAGTGAAGAAGAAAAAGATGCAGAGGATAAAGAAGCGGATATGTTTTTTAACGCTGGAAAAGACGATGATTTGATATTTCCCGAAGATGGGATTTAACCTGAGTTTTTTGAAAATTAAAAGTTAAAGCTTAAAAAATGACGCTGAAAATAAAATTTATTCCGTTTTCCATGAGTAAGAATCCCATGGATAATGAACTGTATGAAGCCTATCAGCATCGGAGCTAATCAAGCCAAACCACGCCCTGGAGTCCTCTCACGCCTCCGCTTACCACAGAAAGAGTATTTGTTCCTGAATCTGCCTTAGAAAATATACACGAACTCGTATCTAAGCTGGAAATCTGAGAATCGTAGAAGGAAAAATAATTCCCATAAACCTCGACTATTCTGTAGCGATTACTCAGAGCACCTGTCTCTCTAAATAGCACAACAGAAACATCAAAACTTGATTATGGAAGAAATTGGGGTTTGATTATGGTAAAAGATTGGCAAAAGATTTAATAGATTTTTGAGAACATCCCTTTGGAGATGATTCAAAAAACCATGAGAAAGAACCTTATAATAATCGCACTCGCGGGAGTAATGCTGTGCGTGTTGGGAGCCGTACTTTTTGCTAACGCTTTCGCATCCACCAATAATTCTGCCGTCAACAGCGCCGTGCCACAGGTAAACGTTCAGCCTTCACAGAGCGTGTCTAACCCAGGCGGTCCAATGATTCCAGGTAACTTTACTTTCCCAGGTAACTTTACGTTCCCAGGTAACTTAGCGGTCCCAGGTAACTTCGGGTTCCAAGGAGGAATGATGCATAGGATGCATGGGCAACAAATGTTTGGTTCACAATTCTCTGGAGAGTTCCTGCAGAACGCTACATTAGCGTCAGTTTCAGGTTCAGTCGTCACGGAAACCAGAGGTCTTCTGTTGTTAGACACTAGTTCAGGGCAGGTCAGCATTCAGATTCCGAATGAATGGAACATAGGCAGCCAAGTCGTAAGCGGAGCTACACTCTTCAATAGCGCATTCGCCAGTTCAGGACAAACAGTGACCCTCCAAGTACTAGAAAGCAACGTGTTCAGCAACACAAGCTTCGTCCTCAACGAGATGGTGGGTTACCAAGCCACCAACGCGACAGGTACAACAGCAACAGCGGTGTTGCCGTTTAATATACAACCCACTAGCTAGGCGTCATGACCCGCCAGCTAGACTTCCCTTTTTTTCTTGAAAATGAACAGAAAATCCATAATGCGAACAAGCAAGCTCGTAGGTTTTGCCGTCCCTGCCTACTCTGATTAAAGCTAAAACTTTATTTTTTTATTCATGCCTGGTTTTTTGCCTTCTTACTTAAAAAATTGGTAGACAATAAATTATTAAATGATTTAGGATTAGACCCAAATTGACTTCTAATTTTTACCTAAAATGCAATTTTAGTAATTTGAAAAAGAACACATTTATTACTTCAGCCAGATTAAGAGTGACAAAGAATCTCTTCAGGCACGGGAGTTTAACAGATGTCTGCAAATATCCGTTCGTTAAAATACTTGCTAGGCTGGCTAATCGCTGGTACGCGAGGCGGACCAACCCGTGCAAAAATAATTGAGGCATTAAAGGAAACCCCGCAGAACGCAAATCAACTAGCGATATCGCTGAAGATGGATTATAAAACAATGAGGCATCACCTTGATGTTCTAGAAAAAAACAAAGTAATCACTTCTATCGGCGATAGGTATGGCGCAACCTATTTTTTGACACAGACTATGGAAGAGAATTATGTAATGTTTGAGGAGATTATGAAGAAAATCGGGAAAAAGTAGAAAAAGGAGCAAAAGGATGATGGAGAAGCAAATGGATAAACGATTAAAATTTGGATTAATAATTGTGGTATTGGTAGCAGCCGCTATTTTTGCGGCTTTCTGGGCACTAGTATTGCGTCAGCATCAGATTCCCGCGTTTGGACAAAGACGAGTTCCACCGCCTAGTTTTATTCCTGGCGACTTCGAGTATTTTTATGTTGCAAATACAATAATTTCTACGATCAATATAGCGCTCTTAGTAATCTTAACAGTAATTTACTTTAATATCTATATCAAAACGCATTCCCCATTCACAATCGGACTCATAATTTTTGCTTTAGTCTTCCTAGTACAAAACGTGACATCAAGTCCCTTTATAACATCGCCATTCGGATTTAGAGCTTATGGACTTGGACCATTCGAGTTTCTGCCAGGCATGTTCGAGTTCATCGCGTTAACTGTACTGCTGTACCTAAGCATCAAGTACTAGGAAAACGCTGCAACCTAAAGATAGTTTTACATATTTAACACTGCCCAAGTAGTTTAGGCATGCCTTTGGGTTAAATATGAAAAAAATTATTTATTTATAGTTAAGCTTTCACGCAAGCTAAAGCCAGCTAAGCTAAATCTTTAGTGAGCATTTTCAAAATGTATAACATGCATTAAGTGCCGTAGGGCAAAAAATAAACCGATAGTCAAACAAATCGTTCTAGCCCTTGCTCTTCGCTGTAAAATATGGAGAAGACAATAAGACGATGCTTTCCAAAAAACAGAAAATCATTTTAGTTATCGTTATAGCGGTAGTCTTGAACGTAATAACCTTTTGTCTTGCATTCCCTGAAACGTTTAAGCCAGAATCGGCTACTTGGGCGAGAGATTTCTCGGCGTACTACATTGGAGAATGGCGTTTGTTCCATAATCCCACTAAAATCTATTGGGGTGGTGCTCAACCGGGAGATTACCAGATTCTACCAGCACCGCAAACGTTCATGTACACTCCTTCTTTCCTGATTATGTTTGCACCGTTCCTAGCCTTAAGTTATCAAAATGCACTTACTGCTTTTGACATGGTACAACTCGCTTTGATTCCAGCCTTAGCTTTCTTTGTTTATAAAATAGTTAAGGACAAAAACTTAGTTTTCGCCGCTATAGTAGCCATCATTATTTTGATAGAACCACTCCCTACGCCACCAATAAATCAAGGCGCACTCAACTTACTCCAGTACAGGTTCTCCAGCTTGAATCCCCAGTCCTTCTCCCCCACTTACTACGCGGGTTATGTCTTAGCGAATGCCCACGTACTTCAAGCCATCCTCTTGGTAGGCGCTTTGTACTTTGGATTCACTAAAAGACCATGGTTCTCAGCATTGCTATTTGCTTTTGGCTCATTTGATCCGCGTGCTGCACTTCTTGCTCTCCCACTGCTTCTATGGTATAACAGAAAAAAAATGATTCCGTTTATTGCGGGCGTTGTCTCATTTCTTGCCATTACAAATTTGCCTTTTTTCTTCTACTATGATATAGGATTCTCATTCTTGCGCAGTGAAACGAGCGGTTCCATCATCTCGCAAATGTACCCCTACGATTGGCTTCCAATATATGCGGTTGCCACATTAACCATACTTGAAATAATCCACGCGCCAGAAACACAAAAACGAAGTTTTCCGCTAACAAGAAAAAAAGAAAGTTAGAAGCAATAGAGCAGCACTGTGAAGAATTCATGCTCTTTTTTGCAATAGTTGCCAAGCTTATTTTGGCGTTCATTCTTTGCGAATTACTTCGAATTTTTTTGGGTCTCCCATTGCAAGGCCAATTAGGTGAACAATAAAATTCATCGTCACTGTTATGTAGCTTGCTGCAGTACCTGCTATGGCGTGTTTCCAGCCCATGCATTTTCCAATGGTGTAGGCTCTTATTGCAAGCCATATGGCTAAAGTGGCAAATATAAATGGCAAGATCACTGCCGGTATATTAACGATGCCTAAATAGTATAATGGCAACCCTAATGTTCCAATAGAGAATAGCCATAATCCTGAGAAGCCTATTATACTTAACCTAATCCTGTTTGGGAGAGGCAGCATTTTCAATTTTAAAATTGATAGTTGTCCCCAAAACCATCTGCGTCTCTGTGTTACTGCATCGGCAAAAGTTAATGGCGGCAGTATGAAAATCCTTCCTTCTGAATTAAAGATACTGTAACCCAATACTGATGCTTTGTGGAAGTAAAAAGAGTCTTCGTTGATTATCAATTTATGCTTAGTATTATGGGTAAAGATGCTTATGTCATAAGAAACGTTCCTGTCTACTTGACTACTCATGCAGGTTCCTTCGCCATGAGCCCAAAGCGGCTGTCCCAAATTTGTAAAAAAATTGCAGAAAATCCCGCATGCAACGCAACGTTCATAGTCAAGAATAGTGTTCCATAGGCCGTTTACTTGAGGAGTAATTGTCCCAATGATAATGTCAGCTTGAACGGTTAAGCATTCTTTTATGAACTCAAGGCTAGGCACCGCATCATCGTCACCTTGAAGCAATAAGTAGTTTGGTCCCAGCTTACCTTCATCAACTAATTTTTTTCTTACCCTGCGGGCGTATTCTAATGCACGACTTTTGTATAAATCTTCACATACAAAATCTTGAGGAACAACAACAACCTTATCGCATACGTATTCAGCCTTATTTGTATCCCAATCTTCAATAATTACCCAGGTTTCCAAGGGCACAGACAAAGCATAGTTTTTTACTGTTTCAAATATTTTATTTACTGACTTAAAGTTACCTACCGTGGGTATCTGAAAGATAATGTTGTCAACTTTTTTATCAACTTGCCCTTTCTGTTTCAAGAGAGTCGCCTTTCTTGTCCTGTTAAATTTTTTTCCAAAACCTAACATAAAAAGGTAGAGAAGGGGAGAAAGCCAAATCACCGAAATTAAATAATCAAGTATTATCATGCCTGTGCCTTTATCCTTAAATTATATGTTTTATCATCGGAAATAAATGTGAAACCAACGTGTTTTTCTGGCCTCTTGAGGTCAGCGAAGAGACAAGGGTCAAAAACGAAAACTTTATGACCTAACTTTTTAGACAGAAACTCCTGCGTCCCTCTCACAATGCTACATCTCATTACATTTAATCCAACCGTTTAAGCCCTTCCTTCCCTATTTAGCGTTCCCTTTTATCTACAAATTCTTAAAAGCTTTGCTCCAAATCCCCTCCAATTCAAGCCCTCGGAATAACCAATTGATTAAAAAAGCATCTTACTAGAAAGCAGCGGCTTGATTTTCAATCGGAAAGATACAGATCAAAGTTTATCCGTTATGCGCTTCGCTAACAAATGAAATGATTTGAAAACTCCACTAACAATTTAGAGACCTTTTTGAAAAAGAAAAATTGGAAAAAGTTGGCGCCGGGGATGGGATTCGAACCCATGCGGACCAGAAGGTCCACGGGCTCTCAAGGCCCGCGCGTTAACCACTCTGCCACCCCGGCTCTTTTTAGTGTAATGATGATGGTTGTTTATTTCTGTTTTTCCTTAGTGAAAATTCAGTAAAGATAATAAAGCTGTAAACGTATGGGCGTTTATGGCAAAAACTACAGCAGTGTCTATGAGTCAGGAGTTGTTGGATTCAATTTTTGAGGGCGCAAAACGGCTTTATCCACGGGAGACGATTTTGCTTCTCAGGGGTAAAAAGGTTAAGGATGTTGTTAGTATTGTTGATCTTGTGGTGCCGCCGTTGGCTACTTATGGGCATGGGTTTGCTAATTATCAGATTCATTTGTTGCCGATGGATTTCTCTCTAGTGGGTACTGTTCATTCGCATCCGTCAGGTAACATAACGCCTTCGGACGTGGATTTTAACCATTTCTTTGGGCGAATCCTTATGATTGTAGGTTTCCCTTATGCAAACGAGCAGAATGTTGCTGTGTATAACACTTATGGGGAAAAATTACCATTGCAGGTAACTAAGGAGTAACCGCTCCCCTAAGCACGTAGGTTTTGTAGGCTTCGATAAATTCTAAGGCAAATTTGTCAGCGTTTTTCTCTGTACCCCTGTGCATTTTATCCACTGCTTTGCTTCGCAGGTGATGATAAAACTCATGCAGAATAACAAAGGGATTAACCACAACGTCGCTGTTTAGAACTGAAATGGTTTCGTTCTTAGAGGTGTAACAGCCGAACGCTTTAATTTTGTGTCCCTTTGGTAGACCTACTTTTAGTTTGGGAACATTTACGTTGTAGTTTTTTGCTAGCAGCATGAGCGCTTCTTCAGGTTTTCCATTGAGAATAAGCCAGACTACCAGTGGTTTGAAATTGTCCTGCACCATTGTTTTGTCAGCAATAAAGAGTTGGTGCGCTTAATTAACTACGCTAAAAAGAACGTAGTTTCAGATGTTACTCGCCGTAGGTGCCTCTTCGGATCTTCTCAGCCAACAAATGAATAAACTCAATCGGCCAAACATCATCGCATACATCGTCAGTCAATATTTTTCGTTGATGATACATGGAAATTAAATCATTTTTCAGCAGAAGAATTAGAAGAAATTCGTGACCGTATGTCCTTTTGAATAATGCATATTTTTGCGCTTGTTTTTTTGTCATTTCAAAGTGTGGTTCAAGAACTATTTTTCTTCCTTGAACCTTTTTTTCTAAGATAAAATCAGGAGTATAAGCCTCGTTATTCGCCAAAGGAAAGCTAATTGTTTCATAACCATAGGGGATGTGCATTTTCAAAAGGGTGAGGGCGGTTTTTTTCTCCCATCCGCTTTTGTAGCGACTCATTTTTTGGTAATAAGCTTGCGACTGCCCCGTTATTTTTTGCATGCGGTCAAGAAAATCAAGTGCTGTTTTCAACGTGTACCGGTTTAGTGTTTTTTGTCTAAGCCATCTGCCTAAGAGGAAGAAGGGATAATCAACTTTCGCAGGGTCTTTGGGGAAGAGCTGTTCTGCGAAGTCAGTTATTTTTTGCCTTGCCAACGCTGCTGTATGTTCGTCTCTCCATAGCGATGGCGAAGCTGAGTTTATTAAGCCTAAGCTAGCTGCAACATTAGCGTTTTCCTTAGTCAATGGAACATAGAGGTCTTCTGGTAAAAAATGGTCGAAGATTTTCAGATCAGGGTGAGGTCGCACCATCCACCGCATGTAAATCCACGCCTTATCCATGTGTGGCCCGCTAAAGGCTTTGATGTTTTGTGCGGTATCCTCGATGAAATCTTTAGGCTTACTAAATCTTTGAGCATATTTTAGCAAATTTTTTTCCGCGTTGGTTTTAACGAATATGTTGACGGATGCCATGATTTCCGATGCCGCTTTCTTGTTCGGGCCCAAGTCATAATAAAAATCAGATTTCACGATTTCTTCTTCAAAAACATGCGCTTTTTTGATTTCGAAAAAGCTGGGTCCAAAAGCTTCATGGAGATATCCTAGTAGCATTCGGGCGTTTTCAGGGTAACCTACTACTGTGTCATCAAGGATAGATGCGGCCAGCAGGAAGTAGTGGGCTATAGTTTTCCGCTCTTCATAATTTTCGGAGTATGGGTTAAAGAGCAACCTTGGGCTCATACGTCGGTCCCATTGGATGTCAGCAACGTTTGAGTTTTTGTTTATGAAATCAACAAGTAAAGAGAGTACCTCATCGGTTGCCATAACCCTTACCTTGTTTTTTAGTATATACGCATTAAGTAGCTTAAAACTGCTACTGCCATAATAAACATAGAAACACCAAGATTGCATTAGGAAATTGGGAAATAGATTAATACAAGCGGCAATTTTGAATATTGCATTACAACGGAAAAAACAATCCTCTATACAGAGAAAGACTATAAAAAAGTAGCCACCAGTGGGCCGGTCGTCTAGCCTGGTTAGGACATCTGCTTGACGTGCAGAAGGTCGCCGGTCCGAATCCGGTCCGGCCCACCACAAACTAACTGAGACATTATGCATTGTTGATTATATAGAGTAACTAAAGTGCCTTTGTAGAAACGTCTGAGGAAAGAAACTAAGCAACTGTGTTAGCGCATCCGCTATGAGATAATGCTGACTGCTCCGTTCTTCCCCACTGCTCACGCCAATATCTCCTTCTTGACCTCCAGAAAAGCATTCGGACCACAAACAACGCTAGGAAGATCACCAGCAAAATGATAAGGAATCCCCCTGGAAAGTAACCGCCCCTGAAGGCAAAAAAGTAAAACAGCACAAGCACAATTATGATTCCAATCGGCAGCATAAGAAAAACACCGACAACGCGATACCAGCTCGGCGGGCCCGCCCTATTCCAGCCCCCACCGCCACTGCTTCCAGACCTCATTTTGGCACGCTGCTCTTCGAGTTGTTTAAGCCGTTCTTCATTCAGATAGTACTTGCCGCTTATTTCTACAAAAATGCCTGATTGACCAAGTCTTCGATGCATTGCTTCTTCAAAACGCGGCGGCAACCCCAATTCCTGGATGGTCATGGCTTTTTCTGGGCTTGTAGCTCCTTTTTGGCGGAACTTCTCAATTATCCCCTGTAACCGTCGACGCATTCCCTCTCGGTCTCTAAACATCTGTTTTCCTCACGGGCGTTATGATTCGAGTGTTTCTTTTTCTGCGACTTCAAGTCCCTGCATGATTTTTTCCGCCAGTTCCCTCATGGCGTCGGCTTTAACCATGGCGATGCCGCGGCGGTTTCTGCCAGCCATGACAAAAAAAGGTCACCCGGCTTGATGTCAAGTTCCTTGCGGGCTTCAGCAGGAATCACTACTTGTCCTCTGTCGCCTACTTTTACGGTTCCGTAGAGTCGTGAAACTCTTTTTCTTTCAACCATACACAGGCACTTTTCTTATATTCCCACATCTAAAAGCGCATTTAAAAATTTTCCCAAATTCACAAACCGCCACAAACGGCTCACAAAACAAAATTGTTCGCCTTGAAGCATGCCCGATTCCTTTCTAAAAGACTCTTTTAGGAGGTCAAGGAAACGCTCCCGATTGTCCAACGGTTGCGCTATCAAACCATTCTACACAAAAAACCCAATAAACGCATTTCGATGTTTTCTTATCTTTAGTATGAGGTTTTAGATAATAAGAGCGTTATATTTTGTTGTTAAAGTTTGTATCTTTCAAGATCAGCGGAACCGCATTTTGGGGTAACAAAATAAAATATTCCTCCACACTTGCTGCAATGAAACTCTTGATTTTTGGTTTTTTCTACCGCTTGAAAACTATATTTAGGACAGCATATTTCAACGTTCGGCGTTTTTCTTCATCTCCGGTTTAGGCTGGACCACTTTGTTATTAAGGATTACGGCAGATCATGGGGTAGGGTAAAAGCAAAGTTTGAGTGTTATTTTTGCATTACTCTGATTGCTCTTTTCTCTGCAAAATTCGTTTTGCCTGTTATTTCTTCGAATAACCCATAGTTTTCCTCCATTAGTTCCGAGAGGAAGTATGCAGCAGAGTAGTGGTCTCCAGCGGAGATGATTAACTTGTTTTTCTCTAGAATTGTAAGGTGATGTCTAATTGTTTTGTAGTTTACTTTGAGGAGTGTGGCTAGCTGGTTTGGGTTTTGCGGGGATTTTTTTAGGGTTTTGATTATTTGGGCTCGGGTTTTGCCGCCTCTTGTTCCTGTGATTAGCCATCCCATTAATTGTCTTATTGATAGATTGTTGTTTATCATGTAGATTGCCTGCGAGTTATTCCTTGTTTATCTATTGCTACCTGCTACTATTTAAGGTAGTAGCTCCTATTAAAGCTAATATCACGTATTTTTTTTCGGGAAGTTTTGTTTCGAAAGCTTAAAGAGCTACTATAGATGATAGTAATGTGGTCGCAAGCTATGATTGAAGAGAAAAAAATAGGATTCTCACAATACAATATAGAAGGCAAGGCATTAGAAGCCTTTCTAGGTCCACTGGAGTCTAACATCATGGAGGCAATATGGGGTTCAAAAAAAACACCCATAACCGTCAGAGAAATCCACGCAGCCCTAAACAAGACCAAGAAAATAGCCTACACAACCGTCATGTCTACCA
>CAWJIN010000039.1:0-8588 GCA_963842865.1 Candidatus Bathyarchaeota archaeon
TCTGCGCAGTGCAGGGTCAAGTGCGCCTGGGCGGTTGGTTGCGCCGATGACGATGACGTTTCCTCTTCCGCTTAAACCATCCATTAACGCTAGGAGTTGTGCAACTACGCGTCTTTCAACTTCGCCTGTTACCTCTTCCCGTTTAGGCGCTATAGCATCAAGCTCATCGACGAATATTATGCTTGGAGCGTTCTGCTGGGCTTGCTGGAAAATCTCTCGCAAACGCGCTTCAGATTCGCCGTAAAATTTGCTCATGATTTCTGGACCGTTAATGGAGTAGAAGTTGGCTTCTGACTCGTTAGCGACTGCTCGGGCTAACAGTGTTTTGCCGCAGCCTGGCGGACCATGAAGCAGTACGCCTTTTGGCGGTTCTATTCCTAAGCGTTGGAAGAGTTCTGGGTGGCGGAGTGGCAGTTCGACCATTTCGCGGACACGTTGAATTTCTTCATGTAAGCCGCCGATGTCTTCATATGTGGTTCTTGGTAAGCCTTTGCCTTCAGGTGCTGGTTCGTTTAGAATGGTTAAGCGTGTTTCGGCTGTTACTTTTATTATGCCGTGGGGTCGAGTTTTTGAAACTGTAAATGGAATGGCGTGCCCCAGCATCATTACTAGAGTTGTGTCGCCCTCCACGAGAGTGCGTTCCATAAGGCGGTTTTTAACAAAGTTAGTGAAGTCTTCGTCAACGTTTAAGCGCATGTCAACTGGAGCAAGTGTTATGCTTAGAGCTGTTTTGACTTTTGCTGGTTTCACAACAACGTATTCGTTTATGGCTACGCCAGAGTTTTTGCGTGTGAAGCCATCGATACGGATGATATCACGGTTTTGATCTTCACTATAGGCAGGCCAAGCTATAGCTGAAGTTGTACGTTTGTTTATAATCTCTATTACATCTCCAGCACTTATGCCTAGTTTTTGCATAGTTCGCTGGTCTATACGGGCGATTCCTCTACCCACATCTCTCTGCCTTGCGTCTCCGACACGTAACTGAACTTCACTCAAACAGAATCCTCCAAATAATCCGTTGCTAAAGATACATGTTTAAGATACATGTTTGAAAGAACCTTCATTACTATATAAACTTTAAAGCGTAACATCAAAGACTTTCAGGTGCTCAATAGCAAAAAATTGATGAGGCTTTTGCCAAAACAGCCGCAAGCGTTTTATCTGCTTGTTCTACGCACCATGAAGGTTTGGGCTTGGCTGATGCCTGGGATTTTAGCGAGTTTTTCTTCGAACTCGTCAACGATGCCTGTTTTGTCCTCTGGGAACTTTACTTGAACAAGCAGCGCTTTAAGTCCAAAAGCTATGGGTTCTTCGCCGTAACCTTCGATTGCTGAGAATTCAGGCGCGATGCTTTGAATTTTATTTTTGAGGTCATCAAAGTTTTCCACCACGTCTTCGGGAAATATCTTGTATGTTACTAAAACGCTTCCCATTTTTAATCGCCTTTTATGGTCCTGTGAATCCGCATTTTGGACACTTGTATAAGCGGCCGAATTTGCGGCATTTTCCATCACGTTTAATCTGGATTTCTCCGCAGTTGGGGCAGAGGAATTTTGTAGCGTCGCTGCCTGGCGGAATTGGTTTGCCGCAGCTTGTACAGGTAACCAAGGACAGTGTCGTTGCTCTTTCTGTCATAATCTACATCTCTTGCGGTTTTAATTGTAAGTCTCACTTATATCTACTATGCTTAAAATTAAAGGGTCCTTAAGCTTCGATGTTACATCTCTCTAGTTTAGCAATAAAATAGGACGTTGTTATAGTTTTTTCCGTTTTAGCTCTTTTACCCTATCAAAGTGGGCATCGGTTGAAACTATAAAGCCTGCTTTTTCAGCTATAGCTGTCGCGGCATGAATAGCATCTCTTGGCGCTAAATTGTATTCCTTGATGATCTGCATAGCTGAACGAGCCACATCCCTGTCTGCAGGTATGATTTCTAGATTTGGAAAATTGAGCATCGCCTCTGCCGTTTCCAGCGCTTTTTCAATTCCTCGGTTCCTTTTTACTTCCCAAAATACTTCATCAAAAGTCAAAGCCGAAGTGATTGCTTTTTCTTCTCCCCGCTGGATTTTCTGTAGCAGAATTACCGCTCTGTCTCCGTCTTCTTCGGTGTTTAGAGCAGCCAAAATGAAGACGTTAGCATCCAGATAGAGCACGGCGGGTTCTCTCTTCAAGTTCTTCTTCGTAGGCGTGAGGGTTTATTTTGGAGATGGACTTGCCGCTTTTAGCTATCCTTTGAAACACAGCCACAGCATCGAAAGCAGGCTTTTTCAGGATTAGCTTGTCATCTTCTAACGTTAATGTAACTTTGGAGCCAGGTTCTATTTTGAGGGCTTTACGCATTGCTCGTGGAATAACGACCTGCCCTTTTGGGCCGACCTTCCTTTCTTCCTCAATCAAGTATAACCACAAGTTATACAAAAGTACCACCAATATTTATACATTAAGCAAAATTCGCAAGTTTATTAAGAAGGTTTCTTGCCTATCTTATCTCGTGGTAAGTTTTGGGTGTAGATTTCAAGGATCTTGTTCCGAAAACTCCCGTTAAGCTGGAAGATTTAGGTGGCAAAATCATCGCCATCGACGCTTATAACGCGATTTACCAGTTTCTCTCTATCATCCGCCAGCCAGACGGTACACCGCTAAAAGACAGCACTGGAAAAGTAACCAGCCACCTGAGCGGCTTATTCTACCGTACAAGTAACCTTGTAGAAATGGGCATAAAGCCAATCTACGTTTTCGATGGTATTCCGCCGACTTTGAAGGCGGCTGAGATTGAACGGCGCAGACAAGTCAAGGTGGAAGCAGCTGTGCACTATGAGAAGGCAGCGGCAAAAGGTGACACAGCCAAGATGCGGATGTTCGCTCAAGCGGCAACAAGCATGAAAGATTACATGCAAGACGACAGCCGAAAACTTTTGGAGCTTATGGGTTTGCCGTGGATTCAGGCGCCAAGCGAAGGTGAAGCTCAAGCCGCGCAGATGACCAAACGCGGTGATGCAGATTACTGTGCAAGCCAAGACTATGACAGCTTGCTTTTTGGGGCACCCAAACTGTTAAGAAACGTAACTATTTCTGGCAGACGGAAGCTCCCAAGTAAAAACATCTATATCGACGTTGTTCCCGAGGTGATTGAGCTTTCCAAAACGCTGGAGCAGTGCGGGATAACGTATGATCAGTTAATCGATGTTGGCATACTGATCGGCACAGACTTCAACCCGAATGGCATAAAAGGGCTCGGACCAAAAACAGCTTTGAAATTAATCAAACAGTATGGAACGTTAGAGAATGCGTTGCCTTACGTAAAAAACGCTAGTTTTCCAGTTGAGCCAAATTGTATAAGAGAAGTTTTTGTGCATCCGCAAGTGACAGATAACTATAAGCTAGAATGGAGAGAGCCAAATGTTGAAGGGATCATCGACTTCTTATGCCGGCAAAGGGATTTCTCGGAGGACAGAGTCAGAAAATCCTTAGACAAAATGCTTGAGGGCTCCAAGAAACAGAAGGGAAAAATGACGCTGGAAAAATGGTTCGGTTAAAGCGTGAGCTTTGCCTGCAAAAGAACTTGAAAGATAAGTCTTAAATCTGCATAGCGTAGAATAGGAGAACACGCAAAAGCTTAAAATTGGAATGAAATGAAACAAGATTGAGGAAAGAGGGCAATTTGATGGGTTTCTTCAATAGAACTAAAGAGCTTGAAGAGAGCTTCCAATTATCCTTAGATGAAGGTGAGGTGTCTCTTGGGGAAGAATTAGAGGGGACTCTAAGCGTTAAGTCTAAAGTAGAGTTTGATATTGAAAAGATTTGGATTAGGCTAAGCTGTGAAGAAAGTGAAGGAAAAGACAAAGCAATTCTCTACGATGACGATGATTTAGACCTTAGTGACGCAATACATGTGAAAGCTGGATTTGACAAGGAATTTCCTTTTGTTATCAAGTTGCCATCTGTTGGAAGAGAAACGTATCATAGTATTCACCAAAATGTGCAATGGATAGTGGAGGCATATGTCAAGGTAAAAGGAATAAAATATGCCATTAGTGCTGAGGGTGGCGGTGAATTTCTTGTAGCAAAACCTTCAGTATCACCTACACCAGTTAAAGAGGTTAAAGAAATTGTCCGTGAAGTTGTTTTGATACCATGCGCTTATTGTAGCGGATTGATGCCTCAAACATCTATTTTCTGCCCAAACTGTGGAGCAAGAAGAAAAGGCTAGTACTAAAGGAAGTACTAAGGAAGAAAAATAAACCCAAGTTTCCATCGTAATAAGTCTTAAATCTGCAGGGCGTAGAATAGTTTTACGAATGGTAAGAGTGGAAGATGAATAAGAAAATCTTGGCAATAATTATAGTCATAGCTGCAATAGTTGGAGCAGGCGGAGTAATAGCTTATCAAATACTTACTGCTAGTCCTGCATTGGTAACTGTAACTTACCAGGCTCCTAAGGCGTCATTCAGCTATATTGACCAAAGCGATGCTCAACTCTACTATCACACGCAATATTATGGTTGGACTACAAGCCTAACATTTTACGTGAATTTTACTAGCACTAAATCTACTACATTCAATATTGCTAATTTCTATTTAACATATAATGGAAACACTTTACCAACTATTTCCCATGATAGCGGCACAACTCCCGTTCAAGGCGGTTACATTAATCCAGATTTATTTACCTTTGTTTTAGAAGGCAACGTAACTAAGCTATCAATTAGCGTATCACGGCAATAACGTTAACATTGTGGAAGGTTAATCTCCACAGTTAAAGTTTATGATGGAGATTTATGGGTACGGTACTTTGATGTCATACTGAGAGTATTATCACTTTACAGTAACACACTTCGCCAGGTTCCTTGGCATATCCGGGTCATATCCTTTCTCAAGAGCAACATAATAAGCTAAAAGCTGCAGGGGCAACACAAAAGGAATCGGCGACAGAACACCAGGAATACCCTTCGGCACCTCAACGTAATCATCAGCCAACGCTTTGATGTCCTCGTCTCCTTCCTCGACAATGGCAATTATGTGGGCGCCTCTGGCTTTCATTTCCATAATGTTACCAATCAGCGTCTTATGGCTATCATCCTTGGGGCATATGAAAACAACTGGGAAGGCGTTTTCAACTAGGCTGATGGGGCCATGCTTGCTTTCGCCTGCTGGGAACGCTATCGACGGAATATACGCGATTTCCATTAGTTTAAGCCTGCCTTCATAAGCAGTGGCGGTGCTGATTCCTCTGCCTAAGAAAAAGAACACTTTAGAATCCTTGTATTTCTTGGCGATCTCCTTAACTTTTTCCTCTTGCGTCTTAACTATTGTGTCAGCAATTTCAGGTAATTTAAGCAAATTCTCTTCAAGGCTGTCTATTTCATCCTGTGAAACTTTGCCTCTCTTCTTTGCCAACCTGAGCGCAAGTTGCGCCAACACGGAAAGCTGAGATGTAAAAGTTTTCGTAGCTGCAACTCCAATTTCTGGACCAGCTTGCGTGCCAATATAAACTCGGGAAATACGTGTCAAAGTAGAGCCGATAACATTAGTTAAGCTTAGAACCGTGGCTGCCCGTTGCTGGGCGCAGGTAACGGCTGCTATGGTGTCAGCTGTTTCGCCTGACTGACTAACCGCTAAAATGGTGCTGTCAATGTTTACTGATTTGCCATGCTGTTCTATAAATTCTGAAGCGTAAACAGGGTAAGTGGGCAAGAACGCAAGCTTAGAGAACATGTATGAAGCCGCCAAACAGGCATGATAGCTTGTTCCACAAGCAACAAGAAAAACCTCGTTCGCGCGGTCCAGAAAAGTTGTAAGTAAATCCAGATAATGCTCCTGCATTCTTAGCGTGTTGCGAAGAGTTTCAGGCTGCTCATGAATCTCTTTGATCATAAAGTGCGGATAGCCTTGTTTAATAGCCATTTCAGCTGTCCACTCAATAGTTTCAGGTTCCCGACTGACAGGGCTGAGATCCTGAATTTTCTTAATCTCATAACCTTGGGCTGACAGAATAACCAGTTCGCCATCATTCACCATGATTGCCTTGTTGGTGACTGGCAGAAACGCTGGAATATCAGATGCACAAAAAACACCCTTGCTGTTGATGCCTAAAACCAGGGGGCTCTCATTTCTGGCGCAGATAATTTTGTCAGGCTCTTTTGTGGAGATTACGGCAAGGGCATAGGAGCCTTCAACACGTTTGAGGCTTTCTTGAACTGCCTCGGCAAAGGAGAGTTTAGGGTTCTGTTTGAGGGTTTGCTCAATAAGGTGTGGAATTACTTCTGTGTCCGTTTTAGAAACAAACGTATGATCAAGATTTTCCAGTTCTGTTCTAAGCTCCATGAAATTCTCAATGATTCCATTATGAACAACCATTATTTCGCCTGAGCAATCGGCATGAGGGTGAGCGTTCACTTTTAAGGGCGCACCATGCGTCGCCCAGCGCGTGTGACCAATACCTATGCTGCCCGGTAAATCGTCAAGGTTTAGGATTTTGTGGACCTCGTCGATTTTTCCCTGATCCTTTTTTAAGTAAATTTTTCCATCAGATATTGTCGCTATGCCTACTGAGTCATAGCCGCGATATTCAAGCCGTTTAAGTGATGAGTGAATTAGGGGAGCGGCGTTTTCGTCTTTTAAAACACAACCGAATATTCCACACATTTCAGACGCCTCGCTTTTCCACAATGATTTAAGCTTATGAAAGATTTGTTTCGTTAATAAGCATTATTAAGATTTCAGTTTACCGCCCAAAAAAATTTTTTAGTGCGCCTTACCCATTTATTCGTGCAAGCGAAAGCTTCAAGCCGACTTGAGCCTAATTTTTTTTTGCCATTATAAATAAATTTTTTATAGTACCTGCATATTATCTACCCTTTCGATTGCACATGGATAAAAAACTGCTTCTCCAAGACAACGGCAACACCCAAGAAGTGAAAGAAATCAGCATGATGAACGATTCACAAAAACTAAAAATGATACTCGGCAACCTAAGCTGGAAAATCCTAACAATGTTATCTAAAAAGGCGATGTACCCCTCAGAAATCGCGCGGCAACTTGGTGTGCATGAGCAAAAAGTCTACTACCACATAAGAAAACTAGCCAAAGCAGGAGCCATAGCCGTTGAGCGTGAGGAAAAAAAGAAAGGCGCGACAGCAAAATATTACAAAACAGTATCACCAGCTTTCGGCATCGAGTTGCCAGACGGCTATAAAGCAATCCAAAACCTTCGCCTCTTAAGCATCGACAAACAACTCCAAGAGTTCTTCAAAGAATTCGTTAGCAACGGCGTTTTTGACGGAAAAATAGTTGTAGGCAGCCCACAGCCGCATGGTCCGTTTAAAACCAGCGCCAGAGACGGACACTACGCAGCGCACTTGGCGCTTTTCATTGGGCAATTTGCAAAAATGCCAACAGAATTCGTCGTGAAACTCGATGTTGACGTGAAAGTGGAGAAAGAGGAAAAAAACAATTTAATCCTTGTTGGGGGGCCAGGCACAAACCTTCTTACACAGGAAGTAAACGAGTATTTACCCATCAAATTCATAATGCAATCTTCAGAGCAAGGGTTCTTGCTGGGCGGTTTATTGTCAAAAAAGACTTTGCAGGTTTACACTTCGGATTCTTCAGGATTAATTGCTAAAATCGTAAATCCGTGGGATAAGACCAAACGCATCGTGGTTTTGGCAGGAAACAAAGCCGTGGGAACAAAAGCGTGCGTTTTAGCGTTGACTAATTTTTGGAAGAAAACATTAGAGAAATACAAGGGCGAGGACACTTTCGCAGTTGTGATTCACGGGTTTGATTTAGACGGGGATGGCAAAGTGGATTCCATTGAGGTTAGCGAGTAATTGAGTGCTAAAGAAACAAGAGAAAACATCATGGCATTGGGCCATGAAAATATCCAAGCCATTCACCCTTCAACTTTAATGTTCACAAAAGAAAAGCACCTGTCAAAAACCGGCGACTGCGTAGTCGGAGTGGCCACGGATAAAGCAGTAGCGGACTTAAACCAAAAATTCAAAGATGCACTCAGAAAGCCAAATGCTAAACTAACCATAATTATCGAGGCTGGAGGCTTAACTGAGCAAATTAACGCCTCTGGCTCCCCAAAGTTGATTTTAACTCACCCAACCGACATTGTAATTAGAAAAAGCGATTACATCTGCAACCGAACGTTGGCAATTCGAGCTGACAAATCAGCAAATGATTTACCAAGAGAATTAGCGAAGAAGCTCAAAAATCCACAACAGAAAATCAACATTACCCTTGTCATTCATAGTTAAACAACTTTAGCGTCTAAAACAATCTGCGACTCATAAGGCGCCGTTTCCCGAATGCTCTTCGCGTAAAGAAACGCTTCCACTTTTCTGCCAGCACTCTCCACAGCTTCAGAGAAACGAAGTTTTAGTTCTTCTATTGAATCAGGTACACGAACGAAAGCGTAAAAATGGATTATTCCACCCTGAGGTTTGATTGCTTGGCAAGCAGCATCGACGAATTCGATTGCTGTTTCAGGCAGATTCATTATCACCCGGTCAGCTGAGCCCTTAAGCTTGTTTGCGGTAATTTGCCTCGCGTCCCCAAGGATGGGGAAGACTCGG
>CAWJIN010000040.1:0-45611 GCA_963842865.1 Candidatus Bathyarchaeota archaeon
GGATGTTGCATTTTAGGCAGCACTTGCCACCTCCACCCATAGGTCTCTTCCACAGGTGTCACAAGGAATTGATAAATCAACCATAGCAAAGCATGTTATTCAGACGCTTCTTAAAGCAAGTATTGAAACTGCCTTTCAGCACAGTAGAGACATTACTGAAAGTGAAGAATACACGTTATTTTCATAGGACAAATAAGTTACATCAGTAGTTCAGTCGAATTTCATTTGTGTAGCCAGTCAGTTCGTTTAAGAACTCAGATTTTTCTTGCTGTCGAGTATAAATATAGAGATCCTCTTTTGCACGCGTAATAGCAACATAGAACAATCTTCGTTCTTCTTCTTTTTGGTCTGGCACTCCATTATCTTCACGAACTACTTCAAGTATCGATGGGTCTTCGATTTCGCTGGGAAAACCAAATTCCCCATTAACAACGTTCAAAATAAAAACGACCTTAGCTTCCAATCCCTTACACTTATGCACTGTGAGTAGCTTAACAGCATTCGATTCTTTAGCGTTATCAATCGCTATCCTGGCGTTGCTATTTATCGCAAGTTCTGAAAATGTCTGAACAATCTTAAAAAACCTGAGTCTTCCTCGAATCTTTGTTCGCATAAACCGAGTAAGCACGAGAATATCATTTGGGTCATACCCCTTCGCTAAATACTCATTTATACGTCTAAGACAATCCCCAACAGTCTGCTCATAATAAAGCTCATCAAAGCCTGTCTTATGCAGGGAACTAAGAACAAAGATTGGCTTAGTTTCCTTCCGGCTGGATGATGCTTCTTTTTGCACTTGCGAATTTCCATTTTTCTTTATTACCGCTGCTCCCGCATCAACAATAGATTTGATGCTACGGTAATTAGTACAAATTTTTGTTACGGCAGGATTCTGGAAGTATTGGTCAAAGTTTACAAAGTAGTTTAGGTCTGAGCCTGAGAAACTCATGATGCTTTGCCAATCGTCTCCAACACAAAAGAGCTTGCAGTTTGGGTTTCTTTCAAGCAGCTTCTTCAGGAGGTTTAGTCTTTGAGCACTGATATCTTGATATTCATCTACCAGAATATGATCATAAACATTTTCGTATAGACTTTTATTATTATCTAATGCTATATTTGCCTCGTTAATCATATCCTCAAAATCTGTTTTTCCTAATTTTTCCAATTGTGATTGGTACGCTCGGAAAACTATCAGGGCAAGTCTCCCGAAAGCTAATTGTTTACTATTCCATTTACCTTTCAATAATTTTTCTGCAATCTTGTCTGGATTCAAATCGTAAGTTTTCGCTATTGTAATGAAACTTTGTATATCCTCAATGGGAGTTTTCTGAGATTCCCATACAAGGTCTAAAATCTCCTCATAGGTTAAGGGAGAAAACTCAAACTTCTTGCCGGGAAACCGGTTTTCAAGAATTTTTTGGATTCGATATTCAAGTTGGTCAGTGAACTCTTCAGGTTCGTCTGTATTATATTCATAGGCAAAAGTTTCAACAAGCAATCGATGGTTTTCAGCAAACCATCTCTTTTTCGTCTCCATCAAATCCCTATATTCCTGACTTGATTGGCTGAACCATGCTGGTACTTCCCCATCCTTGTTGATTCCCCAATGCTCAATGAAAAGTTCAAATTGTGGCAGATAAAAATCTGGTCTAAAACCGCCAACATCAGCTTCGTATCTGACGCGAATAGGCTCTCTGTTGATTTTATGGGTAAGCAGGAAATCCATAATCTCTTTTTCTGCTTTGCTTTTGACTTTAGTGCTGTCAATCGAAATGTAACTGCGTTCTTCAGCATGAGTAAGAACTGCATCCTTATCCGCAGCGGTAGGTTCGTCATCCTTATCGTGAACTGTTGCTATATAGCGAATAAATAATCTGTAGAACTCAGGATTGGTAACTATTTTTTCTTCAAAATAATTTTTTACGAATCCATATTTTTTGTTTTCATCAACAATATCTGTTCTATCTATTCTTTTCCCTGACTTTTCAAGAATATCTTTTCCTAATTTGTGAAACGTTCTGACACAAACGTCTTCTATTCCATATCGTTCATGTAATCTCTGATTGATTTGTTCTCTTGCTTTTCTCTGATATGCTAATGCTAAAATTCGATTAGGCTGAACAAAGTCGGGTTTTCGCTGTATCAAATAAGCGATTCTGGTTATGAGTACTTCTGTCTTGCCTGAACCTGCAGCTGCAACTACGAGATTATATTTATCATCCGTAACAATGGCGGTTTGTTGTTCACCATCAAGAGAAATGTTGCTTTTATTCCAAAGATAGCTGTAATCTTTCTTTCTTTGCTGAATAAAATTTTGGTTGTAGCTAAAAATCAGTTCTGTAAATTCATTAAGACTCTCTCTCACTTTGTTATAAAAATCGCTTGAAACTTTTTTAGTGGCGTATGCGTCAATTTCTTTTTTGAGGCTCTCTATTTTTAAATTAATATTTTTTTTCTCAGAGTAAATTAGGTAAGTGCCACTGTTCTTTATCTCATCAATAATTTTTTGGATGGCCTCAAATTTTAGAAGAATGTCCTTTTGAATTTTAGCCAGTTCTGCTATTTTGGATTTGCCAGAAATTGAATAATCCTCCATGAAACCAATAATTCCTCCAGAAACAAGAACCAGTCCACCAATCAAGCATGGGAATGAGATTGCGAATAAAGAAAACCCCAAGATTGCAGCCAAAGAAATGAATACGAGCCCTGAAGACACCCCAATGTATCCCATAAGCTTGTAAGATTCAAGCATTAAATGTCCCTTTCAGTAGCAGCTTAATCTTCTGTTGTTTTCAGATATAAGATTATTTTATCGTACTTGCTTGCACAGTTTTGGATGAAACATTTCATTTATCTGCAACTTAACGGGATTGTAGCAGGCATGATTATTTCAATCGTTTCAGCGTCGCTTTTTTTCGCTTGTTTTTTTCTTTGCTGCAAATGTTCTTCCAAATCTCGAGTTTGGTAATTTAGTAAAGAGCACATGATCGTCATTTTGAAGCTTCATCTTATTAGGATTTATGAATTATTGCTCCACAACAAAAGAGGGATTTTTGCTGGTGACATTTCCACTCTGCCGTGTTTTGCAAACGTGGGTATTACACGCGCTCTTAGTTCGCCCTTCGCCAGCGAAGTTGAATCTGTACTCTCTTGATGTAGCCCTGTTTTTCTAATGAAATTAGGCTGCGGTGAACTGAAGCATATTCCTTTGATTTGTATTCCACGATTTTGCCAAAAATCATCTCGGCAATTTCCTTGGTTGTCATATCAGGTTTTATATTTAGCAATTCCAAAATTCTTTTTTGGTTTTTAGAGAGACCAGCCAATCCTGCAGCACGCTCTTAAGAGCTTCAATTGTTTTGTCAAAATTAAATCTTTAGCCCACGCTATAACCGCAGTTCTGATGGCTATAATATATCAAAACACGAAATATATACGAAGTCAACAGAAAAAGGGAAATGCGGTTGATGTCTCCACTGTGGCAGGGGTTCAAATCAACCTGGCTTTTCAATTTATTTTCATTGGATTCCGCGCTTTTTATGACTTGTTAAAAATTAAGTAGCCCTTACATTCTTCTAAAGAGAACCTGTTCTTAACAAACATTTCAATTTCATGAAAGTTATAATTGCCCTTAATCTGCAATTGGTATCCATCGGGGCTTCTTTGCTCAATAAGAACTAGAGACGGCTGAATTAACTGCTCAGCAACTAATTCTTTCAGTAAACCAACCGCTTCCGCTCTTTTCATGCGCTCCCATCTCAGTCCCCTGTAAACATTAGGACTAATAACACTTTTCAATGAAGTTGTCTGTATTTCTATAGGCGTATATAGATGAGTTATCGAAGACCCTGTAGGGCAGCAATAAGGTTTTGTTGATTCTGAAGGTTTTTTGGGTTTTACTGAAGGCTGCTAGACTTTTCTGCTTTAAACGGTTAGAGAAAACTGCTAAAAACTTGTTCTTCTCGGCATTTAATGGTTGAAGAAGTTAAACACTTTCGATGCCTTTTTTCTGAGGGATAGTAAAAATTCCAGATTGCATCGACGGTTTTTTGGGAGTACCCAGAATTCACGAGTAACCTGATAAACTGAAGCTTTGCCTTGCTCAAATGCTGCACCTACACATATCTGCAGTATTGATATTTAATAATGATTATTGTGTTTGGAGACATGTATCCAAAATCGACATATCAACTTTTCGCGCTAATTGTACTTTAACAAATAAAAGGACAAGCCAGCGGGCTGGGGAGATATGTTCGTTTTTGAGAACATATTGATTTTGGGGGGTGTTGTGTGGATTGGTGCGCAACAACTCTTATATATTAATATTTGATACATTATCATGGTGAAAATAATGCTGGAAGCATGGAAAAAAGAAACAGACCCGGAATCAAATAAAACAAAGCCAGATTCAGACGCAGAAAAAACTACCCAAAGACCCGAAGCGCCCCAAACTACTGACCTACCCAAACAAATAGATCCACCGCAAATTCCAGAACCACCAAACGCACCTGACGATTTGGACCTTTTGGCGTCTTTTCAAAAAATGAAAATAGAAGAGAACGAGCTGCTGGAACAAAAACAGGGCTTATTAACAAAAGAGCAAGAACTTCAGAGCAAGCTCACCGAGGAAATTGAGAAAAAGAAGACGGCAATTAAAGACTTAAAATCAGAAATCCCGGATCTTCAAAATAGATGCAAGGAACTCGCACAAGCGCTCGGAATCCCGTCTGCAATTAACTGATTGTAGACAGGTTTTTTCAACTTCAAAATATCAACTTATCATATCCAAATACACTGCATAATTTGAGTGACGGCATGAACAAAGAAAACGAAAGCAAAGAAAACGAAAGCATCTACTTGTTTATAATAGAAGAAGAATACAAAAGAAACAAAGCAAAACAAAATGCCGACGAGGGCTTCTTAAAAAAACCAGAGCCGCCCACTTTAATCACCCAAAATCATGCAGCCGTTATTCTAGAATTAGAAAACATGCATCCGAACTACAAAGTGATCCAAGAACCCAAACCGCGTCGAACACTTAAAAGACCCAAACAAATAGAATCCCCGCAAATTGCAGAATCATCAAACGCACCTGGCGACTTAGACATTTTCGAATCTTTCCAAAAAATGAAAACAGAAGAACAAGAACTACTCGAACAAAAACAAAAACTATTAACAACAATACAAACTCTTCACGACAAACTCATTGAAGAAATTATTAAAAAGAAAACAGCAATCAACAACTTAAAAACAGAAGTCCTTGAACTCCAAAACAAATGCAAGGAACTCGCACAAGCGCTCGAATTCCCGCAAACAATTAGCAGGTTGTAAAAAATTTCTTTCATTGTTACTATCAAGCTGCCATTATTTCCAAAAAGACTTTGAATGTCATCATTTTGAGGCTTCATCTTATTAGGTTTTATGAATTATTGGTCGACAATAAAAGAGGGATTTTTGTGGGCTCCACGAGATAGAGGTCAATCCCACCCCTACATTGTTAAAATAAAGTTAGAAAGCCTTAAAAAATACGGTAAAGCGTGAATAAACTAAAAATTAAACGAATACCTTGAAAAACTTAGCTTTCCTTGCAGCCATGCCGCACCTTAACTGCTGCGCCTGTTTTAAAAGCCGTCATCTCCACGTTTGAAAGCAAAGCCCGCCCAACCGCCAAAACATTCCCTGCTTCATCCTTGACGATAACTTCATCTTTAGCCCGAACCTCCTCGTCAACTTTGACCACGTGAACCGCAAAAACATCACCGCCATCAGCAATGAACTTTGAAACGTCGTTTTGCACTGTAACGAAACATTTGGCGAAAGGTAAATTTTCAGCCATGAACTTGGCTGCTTTAATGCTCAACGAAAGCAAGCCGTCGGTAGGGCGCAGGGTAGCTAATCTTTCGCCGTTTAGGTTAATGAAGCGTATTCTGCCTGTTCTTGGAGAAAACTGTATTTCAATATTTTCCGGGAAAAGCTTTGCGCCTACGCCTTTTCCAAACTGGTAGTCAGCAATGGCTCTCACTTTGCCAAGTTCGTTCTCCACATTTTCACCATCGATTGGCTTTTTGTTTTCGACAAGTATAAACATAACAAGATAATAAAGACAGTGAAAGGTGAAAGCTTACATTGAGATGTGAAGTCTGCGGACACAAAATTCATGATGAACCAATAACGGCAGTAATTGAAGGAGCCAAACTAATCGTATGCGTTGAATGTTCAAAGCATGGTAAAATAATCCATGAAGAAGAAGTAGCCCTTCCCCAAAAAAACCTCAAAAAACCGCAGGCTCCTGTTACAATGGTTCAAAGAAAACCAATTGTTGCTAAAGTGGAAATCACTCAAGAACCTGCCGAAGACTACGCAAGCAAAATAAGAGCGGCACGAGAAAAATTGGGTCTTACCCATGAGGAACTTGGCAAAAAAATAAACGAGAAAGCCTCAGTTTTAAGAAACCTTGAAGCTGGCAAAATGGCGCCGAACAACCAGCTTGCCGCAAAGCTTGAACACATGTTAAAAATCAAGCTGCTTGTTCCTATCTCGGAAGAAAAAGTTACTAAAATTCCTCAGTCCGCCAACCAAGAATTGACTTTGGGAGACCTTATTGAGTTCGATAAGAAAGGCGGGGAGGCGGCTGCAGAACGAAAGCCGTCATAGTTCAGCGTAGGCTGAACCGTGAAGAGTCAAGTTTAGATGAACTTAAAAGGTTAGCAGAATCAGCCGGATACACTGTTGTTGCCACGTTAGAACAAACCCGACCGCCTGATGCACGCTATCAAATAGGCGCTGGAAAAGTAGAAGAACTTGCCCAGATGGTGCAGGAAACAGGCGCTGAAAAAGTAATTTTTGACAACCAACTAAAAACTCGCCAAACGTACAATCTGGCAAAAGCAACACACGTAGAAGTCATCGACCGATTTCAACTCATACTTGAAATCTTCAACAGACGAGCCACAACAACAGAAGCCCAACTTCAGATTCAACTGGCAACACTGCAAAACGAGCTCAAGCACGCCAAGGAAAAAGTAAGATTAGCCAAAGGAAGCGAGCAGCCTGGCTTTATGGGTCTTGGAGCCTACGAAGCAGACGTTTACAGTGACGCCATAAAAAGGCAAGTTCAAACAAACCTCAAAAAACTTACAAAAATTAGAGAAAAAAGAGTTCTTCATCGGGAAAGGCGGACGGAGCTTGGTTTCTTGACTATTTCGCTTGCTGGATATACAAAGTCTGGAAAAAGCTCCTTGTTTAATGCTTTAACAGAAGAAGCCGTCCAAGTTGACAAAGCATTATTCACAACTCTTTCAACCACTACGCGGATGATAGAGTTTTCGAACCGTAAGTTTCTTTTAACAGACACTGTTGGCTTCATTGACCGTTTACCCATATCTTTGATTGAAGCATTTCATTCCACTCTGGAAGAAACCATCTTTTCAGACCTAATCATACTGATGTTAGACTTAAGCGAGCCAATAGAAACAATTGAGAAGAAAAACGACGTTTGCCAAGAAACAATCGACCGTCTTGGAGCATCGGGCATACCGACTATAACCGCTCTAAACAAGATTGACTTAATCAGCGAAGCTGAAGCAAACCAAAAACTCGAAGCCCTCAAAGATAAAATTAGGAATCCCATTCTCGTGTCAGCAAAGTGCAAAACAAACCTTGGTTTACTGAGAGGTGAAATACTGAGAATTCTTGAAAATTACGTTCAAGCGCAGTTTTCGGTTCCGTTAACTAACAGGACCATGCCCTTTATCTCGTGGCTTCACGAAAAAACTGACATCAAGAAAGAAAATTATACCAATGATTCTATTCAAGTTATTTTTGAAGCTACTTCAGAGGTAACTGAGCAAGTGAGACGGAAAGTGGAAGAGTTAAATGGCAAATTCGAAACCAACCAAAAAACCAAATGACCCGCCAAAGATCGTGGTCTTAAGGTGGGGGCACAGACCACAGCGGGACATGCGGTTAACTACTCATGTTGCTTTAACTGCGCGGGCACTTTGCGCTTCAGGCTTCATACTTTCAGACGTAGAAGACTCACATATAGAGCAAACAGTAAGAAAGATAACCACGCGTTGGGGCGGAACCTTCCAGTTTGAAATGGGAACTTCATGGAAAAAAGCTGTCCGCGACTGGAAGGCCAATGGCGGCGTTGTTGTCCATTTAACTGCTTATGGGGAAAACATCCAAACAAGTGATGTTCTAAACAGAGTAAAAAACTCAAACAAGGATATCTTAGTCCTTGTTGGAAGCCAGAAAGTTCCAGGCGAATTCTATTCAAGCGATGTTTCAGATTTTAACGTATCCATTGGGAACCAGCCGCATTCGGAATGCGCCGCGCTTGCCGTTTTTTTGGATCGGTTTTTTGCAGGTGAAGAGTTGGCTAAGGATTTTGGCGGGGCGAAAATGAGGATTGTGCCGTCTGCGAGGGGAAAGAAAATAAAAAGCGACACGGATCCTTAATTTGTTCTTTTTAAATCCAGATTTTTACAAGCTGTAATACGGAAAGAAGCTGATTTAACCGCCAGCTTGAATGAGAATGGCAAAGGGTAAAAAGGAACATACTCCATAATGTTTTCAAGTGGCAAAATTGGAAAAAATCCCTATTCGCTACCAGACATTTCCTCGTACGGTTCACCCACCTAAATTTGCCGAACAAGTCGCTAAAATCTTTAGAGACCATGAAAACGAAATCTCAACCACAATACTGAAAAAAGGATTGACGAGCGATGAGGTGCTTCACGTTATTCGCCGTGACCTTGAACAGTTAGGTTTTGAATGCGAGAAAAGCAAAGTTCGGAGCGGAAAGATAAATCGACCAGTTCTGTTCGGGGAAAATGGTAAATCCGAAGTGAGCTATGACATCGATGCCAGCCATTCTGAATGGCAAGCTGTCTTGGAAGTTGAAGCTGGACGTGCTTGGAAAGGAAACGCTATCTATCGAGATTTAATCCGCGCTAGCATAATGGTAGGAGTAAAATATCTCATATTGGCAGTCCCAAATAAGTACCAATACTACGTGGCAGGAAAAATATCAGTGAGCACAGATTACGAAAATACGCGTGATTTGGCAAACGCATTGTATGGACACGACACATTCCAACTACCATGCAATTTAATGCTCATAGGATACTAAAGAGTGGCAAGGAGACTCTACTTAAGAGGCTGCTGCTTCGCTCGTGCTTGCGCGCACGCTCCGCTTGCTTTGCCGAACGAAAACGCAAAAGCCAAACGATGCGCAAGAAGCAAGTTTTGAGAGTAAGTACGTCGAAAAATCGCTGGTCTTATAGTAAGGAAATATAGCTATAGTGCTTAATTTGCTCTTACAGAATTTACATATTGATTGTAAAAATAGAGTTGGCAATCCAGCTAACCATGGAGATTCGAAACATAATTGTGTAGATTTATGTCTGCTGAATCTAATCATTTCCATGGAAATGTTAATCCTGGGCTTAGTTGTACTCAATAGTGAAGGTTTATGGGAACCAGACCAGCAATAGTCAACAGGCTTAATGACCTAACTGGAAAAGAATGGATGCTTTTCACTAAATCATGGATGGTGTTGAACCCCTCCCCAAGAGGACAAAAGAAAATGCACCCTGCATGCTTCCCTGAGGAGCTAGCGGCTGCTTTTATTCAGTTTTTCACAAAAGAAAATGAATGGGTCTTAGACCCGTTCTTAGGTTCTGGCACAACATTAATTGCGGCTAAGGAGTTGTCACGGAATGCGATTGGAATAGAGCTCTATGAATACTTTGCCAAGTTAGCGAACAAACGGCTGTCTGAAATAGGTGAGTCTTGTGTAAAGCATCATGTCTTAATCGGCGACTCAAGAAATATTAAACAGTTGTTCAAGATGAACAATCTTCCGAAAGCCCATTTCTGTTTAACGTCACCGCCTTACTGGGACCAACTTCAGTATAAACACAGGAGACAAAAGGAACGGGTTGCGAATGGCCTCCCGACATTGTACGGAGAAAACCCCCAAGATGTTGGGAACATTTCGGATTATGACCAGTTTGTTAACGTTGTCATTGAAATATTTGACCGTACCTATGACGTGATGTTAGATAACTCGTACCTTGTGGTTGTTTGCAATAATATCTACAAAGAGAAAAGAGTTTGGCCTTTCGCTTTTGACCTATTTAGAGGACTATCGAGAAAATGGGTGCCTAAAGATGAGAGAATTTGGTGTCAAGATAACAAACCGCTATATCCATTTGGGATTTTTCAACAATGGGTAGCAAACCGATGCCATCACTACTGTTTGGTTTTTAAAAAGGAAAGCTAAATCGCTAATCTTACAACAATTTGTTCTTCATTACCGACCGATTTTGGTGGTAGATTCAACAATAAAGCCATCGCTACATCGTTGTTAACTGTACCTATTTGTTTAGCCACAACTCTATTGAGAAGTTGATAAGCGATATCTAACTCAACAGATGCAATTGTGCCTTTGAGAACTTCTATTCCGCTAAGAGTGACGGGCTTACTGAGTTGCAACCGAAAGTTTCTTATTTCCTCAGCATTTTCATTCCAAACCCGCAGTATATTATCCCTAATTTCATGTTTTATATTTACAGCATACTTTTGCCGTTCGAACGGAGTATAGATATGAATCCTGACATGAGAAATTGAATCATTAGCAAAGAAAGATTTTTGGCATAGCTTAATTGGTTTAATAGTTTTCTTAATAATAACTTCTCTAAAGTATTTCTGCGGTAAATCTTTTTCAAGACCAGCCTGAGGAGTGTATCGAACAAGCACTGATGAGGATACTGCCACGTCAACTAGTTTCATATGCTTGAACGGAAACCATCTAGTTCCCCAATCCAATTTACAAGATAGTATCTCAACTTTTCGGATAGATGAGTCATCGACGTAAACTTCCTGACAAGTATTATCTGATTTAGGTCGGTGATCAGCTGACCAGATTAACCAAGCAGATATTACTGTTACCAGAATACCTGCTGAAGCAAGGGTATAGTCCAAGGTCAACATGAATTATCGAAAGCCTTCTTCATCGATCACCTTCTGTACAAATGAAGAGTTTATGATCGTGCCTTCATCAGCCGATGCATCGACGCATAAACGGCATAATGTCACTATTCTGTGAACGATACCTTTGGTAATCGTAAAGATTTCTTCAATGGCGTTAATTGTAAAAGGATAGAGGTGCTGCTCTGTTTTCTCGCCTGTAATTTTTAAACTTGCAAACTTTGTTCCAAAATCGTTTCCTCGTGCCGTACTAATGTAGTTAGAAACAAGTTCGAAAACATCTTCTCGCCTAAATGGCGGTAAATCGAAGACAGAACTTGCAAGACGCCGCTCCAATGCACTTGGCGTTTCAGTCAATTTATTCCATGCAGGTATAGTTATTGCTGTAAATAATACTAAGCCTGTTGGATTAGCATCAATAAGATGACGCAAAGCATCTTGATAAAGGCTTTTTCCCATTCCTGGAATTAGAGTCAATGCCTCAAGTTCGTCTATCAATATAACAATACCTGAGATTCCAATAGCTTGAAGTAACCTCATAAAAGAGTTCATGACTTCCTCAGCAATGTGTGGATCTTCTATCGGAGTTTCAATGCCTAAAGTTTCTCGCTCATCCCTCGAAAGGGAAGAACCTACAAACCATCTCCAAGCGACAGATCCGAAGTCAGGATGTGGCAGAAATAGGAAAGATCTAACGAGAGCAGAGTTTCCCACTTCCACCAGTTTACTTGACAGACCATTAACAACCTCAATAACTCTGCTATTGTCCAAAAACTCTGGAATTTTGTTAGCGTTATCTAGTACAAATGTTTGATGACCTTTTAAGAATTTTGAATAGTCCAATTTCGATAAAACGCTAAACATCCAACTTTGCGCAAGAGTTGTTAGGAAGCCTTTAGTCATATCATCAATTAGATAAAGGTATAAGTCTCGAAAGTTTTTACCTGGCGATTTAACATAGATTGCAATTATGGGCTTGTCTCCAGTTATGAGCCGCTTGTTGACGCTTCCTTTGAACAGTTTTAGAAGGTGGCTTTTTCCTGCACCATAATCTCCCAATAAGACTGTAACTGAACTTGATCTGTCAGAATAAAGAACAGATAAAACTTCTTTGAATCTTCTTATTACAGGTTGCCTATCTGCTGTGGCAAGTGGTATGTCCGCTGGTACTGCAGTAGAAGGAAAAGGATTGTGTGTCAAAAGAATTTTACTGTAATCTTTCTTTTCGAGATCGCTTAAATCAATGAAGCCTTGATTGTCCAGATTCACTTTCTTCCAACCTCACAGATATGTATACGTAATGTCTGCTTTTAAAATTAAAGCCTGTAAACTCAGAAGCGACCTGAGGAGCCGCACCGTGAAGATATACAGAAGCACCTTCTTTACTGTTCAAAAGTTGTGTAAGAAGTTGGTCAAACTTTTCAGGAAACTCTAACCCTAATTCTAATCTAACAAGATCGCGCATCCTGTCAATTGGGACGTAAATTATTTTATAAACCCTAGTTGGGTCATTCTGAATTTCGTTGTAGACCTTAATCAGCACATTGTAGAATTCTTGTACTGAAACATCTGTACGATATTCTATTGACTTCACTAATTTCCCTACATGTAGGAGCATCCCTGCTTCATAACCGAAAGCTAGCAAGGTTTTAGTTGGCACTTCTCTGAACTTATTTTTTATTTCAGTTAACTTCTTAGGCTGAGCAGTAAATTCAAAAAATTGACGAAACAGTTCGCCTTTATCCTCGTTGCTGAGTATCAAACCTTTAATGTATTGTCTATACATGTCTTTGCAAGAAGGATTTCTAGAACATCGCAGATCTTCATGCCAATATTCGTTACAACAAATCCATTTTGAGGAGTCTTAGTTTGCTCAATGAGCTTGAAAATGTGCGCCAGGTACAGATAAGTATCCCTTGTTTTATCGTCAACCCTTCCTTTTTCAGTCAAAGAGCCAAGAGTTTTCCAATAATCATTTCTATCGAATATTTTACCTTTAAGAAGACAGAGCGAAGTGAAAAGCCTTCTTGGATTGTCGACCAGCATTAGCCCAGTTGGAGAGCGAGACATACTATCATTAATTTGTCAATTTGAATATAAGCTTGTTTCGCTTTATAAGACGAAGGCTCTGATTTTGAGGGGCTTTCAATGTGGCGTTGTGCTGCATCGGCTGTTTCCATGTTTAGCTTGCGATAAATCTTGATTTTTCCGCCTGGTTCGCCAGCTTTTCAAGCAACATCCCGAAAAACGCGCTCAGATACAAAACCCCCGCCTAAACGGAAGAAAACGGCCAAAATTCAGGCTCAGCGCCCCGTTTTGAAGGCGCCACCGCGCCCAAAGAAAAAGTCGCAACCAAAAACAAGATTCAAACCCAACCCAAAAAAGGATGCTGGTGCTCAATCTGTATAAAACGGCAGAAAAAATTTTTGACAAAAATGGGACTTTTAGTTCATAAGCTCTTGTTTCTGCACTTAGATGCCTCGAATTGAGCGAGTTTTAGAAAAGTGACGATCGTGGATTTGAGATTTCAATAATTCGGCTTAACACTGAAATCACTTTTTCAATGAACATTTGAAGTCTGGTCAAGTCAAAGGGATTATATGGGTAGTGGTGGTGATGGTGTATGGTGTTTCCATTTGGAAGTTGCCATTGACAAGCAAGGACGTATAGTCATTCCGAAAGAAATCAGGGAGAAATATGGTCTTTCAGAGGAATGTAAACTGGAGTTAGTGGCACATAAAGGCGCTATCGAGCTGATTCCGCTGACTAAAGAAGACGATTTGGCAATTCGTTCTCTAAAAGAGCCATGCAAAACTGGTAACCCAGAAGCACGCGATAAGGCTTTCTCACGGGAGAACGCTTGGAAACGATGAGATAGACTGCTTTATGGCATGGGAATCCTAAGGGTAGACCAATCCCGTGAAAAAGATTTACTCAAATTCGGAGCGGGGCTTTTCCGTTTGTTTGATAATGTATTGGATCACAAAAACAGTGACTTCTTTGTGATGTGGCACCCATGTTGTTAAGATATGCTGATCCACATTTTTCTTGAACGTAGTGTGCTTACTGGATCTTACTTCTTGGAAGCCATTAGACCTTAGAATTTCAATTACTTTTCGCTGAGGCAATGGTCGGAGCTTTGCCATGCAAAACACTCTCAGGAACCTTGACCGGAATATTCGTTAGAGAAAAAGACATTAAATCATCCAAAGAAGGCTTTGCCGTGTCTGGGTCACTTAGGTATTCGTCTATGAGCTCAGCCATGTTTTCTTTTACTTCTTTTTCTGTTTTTCCCTGCGTAGCAATGTCCAAAGTGGGACAGGAAGCAACGAACCATTTTCCCTCTTTTCTTATTAGAATTGGAAAAGGAATTTTCTCACACATAATCGTTAGAATAGTCCTTTTTGTCTTATAAGGATTTTATTATCCAAAACGAAAGAAACCACGGCGGCACCTCTTCGCAACAGTTAACAGACCTACAGGTAAGAGTAGCCACAACCACGCCCCACGTTGAAGAAGGGCAAAGTGCGAAGGAGAGGTTTACATTCACGTTTAACCCGGTTCAAAGCACCAAGGTTCTTGAACCAAAGATACCTAAGAAAAAAGAAGATAACTAAGTTTCAACGGCTGGCTTAACAATTGAAATCACGCTATCGGACAAACATTTGAAGTCGAGTCAATCGAAGACTTATAGGGAGCTAAAATTCAGGCTCAGCCCCCTTGAAAGCGCCGCCGCCCCGCCCAAAGAAAAAGTCGCAGCCAAAAACGTGATTCAAACCCAAACCAAAAAAGCAACCCAAAACGCAAAATGCCCCATCTGAAAGTCGCAACTTTCCACCACGCAAAAGTCGCAACTTAAAAATCTTAAAAATATCCGAAAAAAAACCAAACCCAAAAAACAGCCAACGCCAAACAAAACCGAAACTTCACGATGAATTTTTCTTGAAAAAGTAAGAAGAGTTTTATTACACCATGTTTCAATATTAAGCATTAAAGGAACATAGACTATGTTATCAACTATTGATGATGCAACTTTAATCAAAGTAGCCATGGCGTTAGGCGACGAAGAAGCCGTTAGACTAATCGAATTCCTCAAAGGTCTGGAAGAAATAACGGATGACGAAATCGCGAACAAAACAGGCATCCGCCTAAACTCGGTCCGCAAAATCCTCTACAAACTTTATGATCATTCGCTTGTAAGCCTCAGAAGGACAAGGGACCCAAAAACAGGATGGTTTATTTTTCACTGGAAACTTCAACCAGACCAGCTGGAAGGGTTTATTTTAAGCCAAAAACGCAGGGTTCTTGAGAAGTTGAATGTTAGGTTGGAATATGAAAAGAACCATGACTTCTATTATTGCGGAAGCCAAGACTGCAAACGGGTTCCTTTTGAAGAGGCTGTTGAACTAGTTTTCCACTGTTCCAACTGTAGCAAACCACTGGTGCATTTTGCAAACGAAAAAATGATAAGTAAATTATCCGAGAAAGTTGATTTGTTAAGGAAGGAACTCGGTGAGTAAAGAGCTTCCTTCGAGGGAGCAAGCAATCGAGCTTCTGCGCAAAAACAATTGCCCAGCTAAAGTCATTAATCATTGTGAAGAGGTCGCAAAACTTGCTTTAGAAATCGCAAGTAAACTTGAAAAGAAAGGCATAAAAATAGACTTAAAACTCGTTGAAGCAGGCGCTCTTTTACATGACATTGGCCGTTCAAAAAGCCACGCTGTTGACCACGGGGTTGTCGGTGCTAAGATAGCTGAATCAGAAGGTTTACCAGAAGAAGTGGTTAGAATAATTAAGAGGCATGTGGGAGGCGGAATCACGGCTCAAGAAGCAGAGAGGTTTGGTTGGCCAAAAGATGTTTATGAACCCGTGACTTTGGAGGAGAAAATTGTTTCATACGCCGATAAGCTAATTGACAACTCAAAAAGAGTTCCTATTGACTTGGAGATTGAGCGACTTCAAGTTGAGCACAGAGATGCTGCAGAAAGAGTTAGAAAGCTCCACGAAGAAATAACTCGTCTACTGAGCGATTAGAAATGGCGACCTTAACATTGCTGGTTAAAGCTTCCAATTCTGGGCAACTAAAACAGATAGATGAGCTATTGAAATCCGAGTTTGAGAACTTGGATTTAGACGTAAAGGTTTTAGGCAATCCAGTTAACAGGTGGGTTCAAGTTTCCCTTTCAGGCGAAGACGAAGTCATAGCTACAAGCTATATCAACAAGAACATAGGTACCTGCCCCATAAACATAAAAAACGTGGATAAGTTCTCGGTTTTAAAGGGGTACATCTCTAAAGTTGACTCTGACAATGAAGAATTGAAGGTAGATGTAGGCATTTTCGAGCCTAAGATAATCCAAGCAACCATACCCTTGGCATATTTACAAGCCCAACTTGTCGATGGCAGAAAAGTTGATTTAAAGAAAATCTCAGAGGTCTATGGTTTCCGTGTGAATTTACCGTTAAGCATCAAAGCAATTTCCTTAAATGGTGAGGAAGACAAGCTGTTGCAAGCGGAATTATCGACGGTTCAGATCGAAAAAATCCGTTTATGGCAGCAGTCTCTTTTAGACAGGCTGATAGTTTTAAATGCATCACTCAGCCAGATAGAAACGGTGCTTGAACGGACAAGGCTAAACAGGGACATTATTGGCGCGGAAACGTTAGGATTGTTTGAACACGCTTTAACCTGCAAACTTGGGACAGACGCTGCAGGATTGATTCCGAAAATCGGAAGGTACATGAGAAATTCAGTGTTTATTGTTTTTAGTCCTAAGAAAATGTTGGGATTTATCGGTGAAACGGCATTAAACTTATAAACAATTTACATTATTACTTATAACAATTAATTGTCCGAAAAAGGATAATGGAAGAGAGGGGAAGTTTACATGAGTCAAGGTGAAGAGAGGGACAGGAAAAAGTATAGAATTGATATAGGAGCTTATGGAAGCATAGGTATTGAAGCGCCAACTAAAAAAGAGTGTTTGGAGCTTTTCAAAGAAGTCACAAGAACTAGACGTGACTCAAGGATAGATGAAGCAATAAGATAACCTTCAGCACTAAATTAATCCTGCCTTTCTATTTTTGCCTATAATAAAGGTAATTTATAACTTGTATAGAATTGAGAAGTTATGATGAGTGTGCTATTGAATTTTTTTCAGTGCATCTTCAAGCTGATTTAAACTTTTCAAAATTATGTCGGAATGCGCTATAATCCAGGGGCTCAAGCACTCCATTTCCGACACCACTATGATTTTCTTGCCTTTATGCTTGGCGTAAAACAGCTCCATACATGCTCCTGCTGAGAGTTTGGGCAGATAAACAACCATGATGTCGCATCTGTCAGCGTCATCTAGGTCCCTCTGAATAAAGTCAAACGTTGGAACTTTATTCCACCAGCATTCCTTGTCTCCTCTATAGAGGACTTTTTCTCTATTCCACGGATCAATCACATCAAACCCAATCCTGACGCAGACATCACTAATTTCTTTTCGGTATCCTTGATTGTTTTCCATGCCCAGAATAGGGCCTGATATGAATACTTTCTTCTTCATGGCGTGCTGACCAACCGTAGAATAGTATTTGGAAATGGACCGAGCGGGACTTAGTCCGACGACCTTTGTTTCGTAAAAATAGACAGCTTGCGGTTTTCTTAAACTTTCCCTCGGCTATGCCTAATTTATGTCCCGAAGCCGACTTAATTGCCGCAGTAATCGTAATTATAATAGCAATCGCTATTGCTGTTGTAGCCTTAGAAGACGGCATTAACAGGCTTTAAAAGTCAATTCCAATGTATCCAGAAATGAAGGAAAAACATAGAATCTAAAAATCATAATTTTGTAACTATCTTTTTGAAATGAAAGCTCCAATGGGTATTAAAATAAGACCTAAAATAATGAATCCAACTGAAGCATAGCCTTTTTGAATTTGAATTGGCGTGCTGCTTGGATGGACAGATGGATTAACAACCGCAAAAACCACAACCAAAATAAAACCTATTATGGCTAAAATCACTCCTATAGATGTCACTAGCATTCCAATATCTGGTTTATCTGAATCATCCATTTCTGCCACCAAGGATTCTATTATGTGTTGTGTGTACGTTATATTTTATATGTTTTTTATTTGTTACGTGGAACTGAGACAGAGACCGAGAGAGGATATCATCTTTTTTTTAAAAAAACATTATCTTGTATTCGTAGCCGCAGGCAAAAACGCTGAAACAACAATAAACTTGATGGCGGCATGCTGTTTGAAAAAAATCGCCTTATCAACTCAGTTAGGTCTTTCTATGTGATAGTTGTATTTTCCTTCGGCGTTCTTCTGCGGTATAGTGATAATGAATCTTGCTCCTTTACCTTCTGTTCCCGCTTCTTGTACCTGCCAACCGTAAAATTCCACTATTTTCTTGATGAGAAAAAGCCCCAAACCAGTGCCCTTTCCAAAACCTCTTGTAAATAGTTTTGGCTTCATCTCTGAGGATATTCCAACTCCATCATCTTCGAAAACGAGCTCAAGCTGCCCACCAATGTCTTCGTAGCTAACTCGAATCTGACTGGTTTTCTCACCATACTTCAAAGTATTATCTATTAAATTATGGAAAAGCTCCCTAAGAAGAGAATCAGCCAGAACAGTTAACCCTGAACATTCATTCAAGATTCTGATTCCTTTCAGATCTGAAGCCAAACTAAAAGCTTCTCTAAGCGCCCAATCCACATCGACGTATTTCAGCTCTTCCGCGCCCAGCATCTCGAAATCTCTGGAAAACTCAAGGATGCCTCTTATTTGCTGTGAAGTATTCTCAATCCTCTCCAAAGCCTGGGTATTTCCGCCACTCTTTTTAGCCAAGAAAACGGTGCTATTGATGACTTGTAGTTTGTTTAGGATGTCGTGACGTGTCAGTCCGCCTATTACACGGAGTTTTTCATTCATCAACTCCATTTTTCGATTGTTCTTTTTCAGCTCCTCTTCGTTCTTCTTGCGGTTAGATATGTTTCTGACAATATCTACAAAGCCAATGTTTTCCCCATTTTCATCCCTTAAAAAAGCTGTAGTTACTTCAATGGGTACTTCTTCCCCACTTTTTGAAAGTGCAAGATACTCGCTTGTCCTACCCTGACCCGATGATAAAGAATCCAAAGAATCTCGCAACGCATGCTCTCTGTCGCTTTCAACTAAAAATTCAAGTACATGCTTGCCCTCAAATTCGCTTTTTTCAGTGGCACCATACATTTTGATTATTGCGTCGTTTACGTCAGTTATGTAGCCGTTCAGGTCTCCAATAATAATGCCGTCGAGGGACATCTTTACAGCGGCGGAAAACAGTGCTGATTTTCTTATGATTTTCTGAGCAGACTTAGCCTCTTGGACTGCGTTAGTGTTTGTTCTCTCGTTTAGGATGCCTACGCGATTAACTTTTTCTTCCCTGATCGTAGTTAAGTCCACTCCTTCCCTTGGCGATAAACATGATTCCTACACGTTTATGATTCGAAGATAAATAAAGTTATGAATCCAATTATTAACCTTGCCTCAACCAATTGCGATGTATTCATTAAGGTTCTGTTCATTCTTCGAGACTTGACAGTTGACGCAGGAGCAACTCGCGCAAAAGGTAGGTGTGAGAAGAGAGACGATTCTTTTTCTGGAGAAAGGCAAGTATAATCCTTCTCTCAAGCTAGCTTATGATATTGCCAAGGTTTTAGATTCCACGATAGAAGACGTTTTCATCTTTGAAGAAAAGCTGTTTGCAAGCAGAATTGCACGGAAATAGGATGGGTTTTGGACTGTTTTTTTCTTTACGTACAACGTTTTCGTCGCCGAATCAAAATCATTACTCCGTAGAGCACTCCTCCAGTGAATAGCGAGATAAAGGCCCCTTGAAACAGGTTATAGGGTAGACTCTCGTCATCAAAAAAATTAGAGATTAAACCAAACGATAAGAAGAAACATACCATAATTATAATAATTGCCGCGTTTGGAAGCTCTTGAATCTTGAAAAGTCGCTTTAACCTGTCTTCAAATGTGGGCAAATGAATGCCACTGCCTTCAACACATTGTGAGAGCAGCGACTATTTTACATTTTTCCCTGTCTTTGGGCAGAGGTTATAGTGAGTTCCTTGAATACCAATGGCGGAATACGCCAAGATACACGTAGTACGTTATCCCACGAAAAGCTTTCAAAGGGACCTTCCAGTTTAAGCAAATCTTAAATCTGCCCTCATAACCCTAAGAAGAATAGGCAAGGGGAAAAAATAGTATGGCAGACGTAATCGAAATCATAGCAATAGTAATACTCTTAGTTATCATCATATATGCAGTCCTTTCTTCACTTCGTATTGTTAGACCCACAGAAAGAGGCTTAGTGGAGCGGCTTGGCAAATACCACAGATTTGTTCAAGGAGGCATAACGTTTCTTGTGCCCTTCGTAGACCGCCTAATCAAAGTCAACATCACCGAACGCATGACGCCCGTGCAGCGTCAAGATGTCATAACCAAAGACAAAGTCTTCATGGGAGTGGACGCCGTAGTATTTTACAAAATTAAACCCGACGAAATCTCCGTGAAGGCTTCACAGTACAACGTAGCAAGCTTCGCAGACCAAATAGACACCCTCGCCCGAACAGTACTCAGGGACATCATAGGCAGCATGGACATGGCCATAGCTAACACTTCCAGACCCACAATCAACACCAGCCTCAAAACAGCCCTAGATGAGCAGACTGAGAAGTGGGGCATAGAAATCATACGAGCAGAAATCAAAGACTTGGAGCCGCCGAAAGACCTCATTATATCCATGGAGTCGGTCCTCAAAGCAGATAACGAAAGGCAGGCAGCTGAGAAAACCGCTATAGCTCAAGCTACTTTGGCTAGCGGAGAGAAAAACGCTGCGATTCAAGTTGCAGAAGGGCAAAAGCAAGCAGCCATTCTCCAAGCGGAAGGTCAGAAAACCGCCACCGTCACCATCGCTGAAGGGGACGCCCAAGCAACCAAACTGCGCAACGAGGCTTTAACCACGTACTTCAAGGACAGCGCCGTAGTCTTCAAGCAACTAGATACTATAGCAACAGCTTTGCAGAACAACACCAAGATAATCGTTCCCGAAGGCAAAGCCATATCACTAATCCTAAATGAGCAAGAAAACCTTTCAAAAGCAACCATAATTCCAGTCACTATGCCGCAACAACAGAAAAACAGCAAACAGATGTAAGGAACATGCGACTCTGGGAAAACTGGATTTTCGGTTTGGTCATATTGGCCATTAACTCTTAGCACTCAGCCCCTTCTGAGACATTTTCCTGAGTGCTCAGCAGGATTTTGCGTTTGTCTTTATCCATCTTCTGCTGCACACATTTGGCTTTTTATGGCATCGCAATAAGTTGGGACTTAGACCGTACAGGGGATGAGCCTAATATGGGCCGAGCCGTGCTTGAACCAGACGGGTTCAAGCCGCAAGCCAAAATCTCCGACCAACTAGGCATCGGAAATGACTAAGGTGACGCAGCTTATCCACGAGTGGGTCATGACTTTTTGTTAATTCTTTTGTTACTATCATAATATTCACCCGATCATTTTTATGGAAGCATTTTTTCCCTTCTAATTAGCCTGCTTGACAAAATCAACAACACAATTGACAGGCCACCTGCAATCACAGCAATAGACAAGTCAACTAGGAAGGCGATAGTGAATGGTAAGAACGAAATATAAAACGTGGGAATGATAGTCGCGGCGCCGATCACCAAAGCAAGGGGACTATTGGCGCCCACTCTCTGTTTTTGTAGGGAACTGAAAGCCATCATGGAAACTGTAGCTAAAGAAACGGCCGAGAAACCTTGCGCGGCGGTGAGAGCTAACGGCACTAGAGTAAAAGGCGTTGTCCCTGCAATAACGCTTGAGATGACATTGGCGGCGAATTCTGCAATGAAAAGAGTTAGTGCAAGGAAGAGCGCGGTTTTTAAGTAGCGTTTAAAGATGTCGTTTTGATTCCAGCCGAGTGAAAGTAGATACTCCAAAACGCCGTTGTTTTTGTCATAGACGTAAAGCATAATAACAGAGGTAGTGAACATAAGAATTCCAAGAGCCATAAACGGAACGGCAATAAGGAAAAGTGCTTCAGGCGTACCTTTAGCAAGAAAGGTAATGGCGTCTGCTATGAAGGTTCCAAAGGCAGCAAAGAAAATCCCCATTCCAGAAAATATTTTGCTCAAACCGAGGCTTCGTTTAGCGAAAATCAATGTATTATTTGGCAACTTGCTGAGGCTCCTTTTGTGTTTTTTCCAGTTTTCCGTTGGGTGACTCAAAAAGCTCTTGCAGTGGATTATCAAGCTGCCGCATTTCGGTGACCAGAACACCGCTTTCAACCAATTTCTTCAAAGCTAACCCCGCTTCCTCAGGGCTAGACGTATTCAAGACAAAGTAATCGCCTTCACGTTGGGCATCTACAATTTTTGATATGTCTTTTGAGGCTTTGATACCTACTCGGTACTGTTTAGGTTTAATGTTTGAGATTTTATCAAACAAAGTCACCGAACCATTCTTGATTAAAATAAGGTATGTCCCAATATCGGTTGCTTCATAGAGGTTATGTGAAGAGTACAGAATCATTTTGTCTTTACTTAGTTTTAGAATGATATCTCGAATTTCCTTTGAAATTGATGGGTCTAAATTCGCGGTTGGTTCATCTAGCAAGTACAAATCGCTTTCGTGAAGAAACACCTTTGCGATTGCGGCTCTCTTTTTTTGTCCCTGTGAAAGGTCCGAGAACCTTTTGTTTTTCAGTTGGCCGAGGTCCAGCAGATCAATCACCTCGTCGGGATTTCCTCCTTCTACATCAGAGTAAAACTTTAGAGCGTTATACACAGTCATCTCTTCAGGCATTGCGTTATATTGCGAGAGATAGCTCATTCTTGCCCTCGCTTGACCTGATGTAGTTGTGTTTTCGTTATCGAGAAGGATCTTACCGCTGTATGGCTCTAGTATGCCAGCGATTGTTCTAAACAGAGTTGTCTTGCCCGCACCGTTTGGTCCTAAAACAACGTATATTGAGGGCTCTTGCAGTTTAAAGCTAATATTATGCAAGACGACTTGCCCGTTGTACCCAGAAGATACATTATTCAATTCCAAAGCATGCACAGTAATTTACCGCCAGTGTCTAATTCTTAATTTCTAGCTTACTTTGGGCGTTGCCAAAGTAATAAGATTGCCGTTGGGACTTGAACCTCATGGGGCGAATAAGTACTTTCCACGTCTAGGATGGGCCGAGCCGGACTTGAACCGGCGACCTTTGGCTCGTAAAGCCAACGTCCTAACCAAGCTAGACGACCGGCCCGCACAATTTGGTTATCTAAAGCTTGATTTAAGCTGTTTGGATTAAGGAACTGCATTTGGTTGATATTAGAATTTTGTTCCTTCATTGCTTGGGGTTAGTGTTTAATTTATATATGCATGGTGCGCAATCAAGATATCGAGGACAGCTTGGCATGGTTTGGTACGATGACCCAGTAACAGTCACTACAGTAGCGGTAGTGATAATCATCGCTTGCGGAATAGTGATTTTTGCCATGAGAAAACTGGGAAATAAACCCCGGCAGAAAAAACCTCAAAAAACAGATAATGATCAACTCCTTGAATATGCAGGTTCGCCCTTCAGAATCTCCAAAAGCGTTCAAACAACAACAGCTTCTAACGCAAAAGATGAACTGCGGATGCTCGATTTAGAAAGAGAGATTTTAAGCGATGCACTACGGCACTTATATGAAGCGCAAGCAGAGGGAAAAATCTCAGAGGCAGAAAGAGAAAAGCTTGCCGCAAGCTACAAGGCAAGAATGACGTCTATTAAAGAATCCATTTCAAAAGATGAAACAATAGTTGCATTGCATGATCTTGAGGGCATGCAGGAAGATTTAATGAAGCTTTTCAGTGAACGCTTCGGAGAATTAACCTCAAAGGTTGAAGAGCTTAGAACGAAGATTGATGTTAAACCGATAACAGAGATACCTGTAAAATACCCAGCTCAAACACCCGCTTCGCAGATGGAAAAAATGGAAGAGGAGGAAGAGGAGGAAGCAGGTGAAGAAAAGCAGAAAAAGAAGCGGAAACCTCCAGAAGAAAAGCCTGACGCTAAAACTGAAGCTGAGAAAAGGATTGAGTCGATTAGAAGTGAAGTTGAGAAGGTTTTAGATAAGCTGGGGCAGATGGAAATTGAAAGCTAACCTTGACCCAATTCAAGCGGCAAAACAGAAAGCAGCCTTAGAAGCGGTTAAACATGTTAAGGACGGCTTTATTGTTGGTTTAGGAAGCGGAAGTACATCCGCGTTTGCCATAGAAGCAATAGGCGAAAGAATAAAACGTGGAAAACTGCGTGTTATGGGTATTCCTACTTCTTATCAAGCTTTCCTGTTAGCGGTTGAATGTGGAATTCCAATTACAACTTTGGATGAGCATCCGCAAGTTGATGTGACTATTGACGGGGCAGACCAGGTAACTCCTGAATTATTTTTGATTAAGGGTATGGGTGCGGCTTTGGCGAGGGAAAAGATTGTTGCGGCTGCCTCTAAACTTAACATTATTATTGCTGATGAGAAGAAAAAAGTGAAAGTGCTTGGTGAAAATGACCAGTCTGTGCCGATTGAGGTTTTGCCTTTTGCCATTTCACTGGTAAAACGAAAAATTGTTGATGCTGGCGGAAAGCCTGTTTTGCGTGAAGGTAAAGGCAAGCTTGGTCCAGTGATAACTGATAATGGTAACGCCATTTTGGATTCTTATTTTGGTGAGATAGCTAAACCAGCAGAGTTGGAGGTAAAGTTGAAGATGACTCCGGGCGTTATGGAAACTGGTTTTTTTGTTGGGTTAACTGATATTGCTTATATTGGAACAGTTAGTGCTGTAGAGAGAATTGAGAAAATAAAGTTTTAAGCGTCGCCAAAAAAGCAAAAATCTCCAAGTAAAAACCCCCAAGCTTATTCGACGCTATTGTGCACGCCACAGCTAGAATAAATCAGTGCAAAATCATTACCGGAAACGAACATTTTAAAAATCTACCCGAAACCATCTGGATAGGCTAGCCAACAACTTAACAACATCCCATAACTATGTTGAGCCTCTGACCTTTTGCCCGGGTCCCTTCTTTAAGGAAACCGTTGACTGGGCGCTTGAAGACCCTAAAGGTAAATTGATGGATAAGGTGCGAGAAATCAGAGATGAAATTGAGCGCAGGGCAAAGAGTTAATTTTGGTTGAAAAATAACTTGTTTTTGATGCCCATATTTCTTCGCGATATTACAGTAGCTATGCCTGATAGCTGCCATAGTTAGGTTGGAGGATGTTGATTGGACCTTTTTTCAACTGGTTTCTTTGACTTGTGTGTCTGAGAAGGAATGAAGTGTGGATTCGTGGATCCATTCGTCAGGGTTTTTATATTTGAATGTTGGCGCCATGGTTCTGAGTCTTTCTGCTTCTTTTGCTTCGAAGCAGTATATGATTTCGATGAGGGTTTCTCGGTGTTTTTGTTTTTGCTCTATGAAGTTTTCAATGATCTTCTTGAAATTGCTTAAGTTTAATGCTAACTTTGAAAATTCATCGGCTATATTTTTAATTGCGGGGGATTGCAGGTAATTGGTGTATACTTCGCTGAGTTGATCCTCCAGGTCAGTTAATTCTTTTAGTATTTCGCATGAAAGTTCGTAATTTAGGTTATTTGTTTTGGATAGTTTTTTGGTAAACTTGGAAATATTGTTCGCTATTTCTGTCAGGTTTTTTTTGCAGTTGTTTTCTGTTTCGGGCAGGTCAATGTAATCAAGTATTCCCTGAATGATTTTTGCGCATTTTAGGCTGTCATACGCTAAACATAAAATGAAGCTGCTTTCAGGAGGGTTGATTTTCTTGGCTAACGCTTCATAAAGTCTAAAAGCTTCGATCTCTATGTTGTTTAAGCATTTTAAAGACTGTGCGCTTTCTTGTAATTTTTCAACCATTTTTCTTTGCCCCAATGACACGGTGTCGTGAGTATTAATAAATATTATTGATTTTGCTTGTTACTGCTCGTCTGTTCAGCACATCTACGATTCAACAAATTTCAAGACTCTAATGCTAACAACGCGAAATAGAGACACCTTAAAACAAGTCGCTTTAACAAAAAGCCCGAATAGACCCTCTTGTCTTTCTATTAGTTAGATGTGCTCTGTCAAACATTTTGAGGGGGTCTGGGTGGGAGAAGGTCAGGAACTGCGTAGGACGATCATTGTGTTGGTTTTCATTATGCCTTCGACCAAGCGGATTTTTTCTATGCACTCGTTAACTTCTGTCATGTTCATTCCGCTGATGACGGCAACGATGTCGTATTCGCCGCTTACTTCGTAGGTTGTTTCAACGTTTGGTATTTTTTGGATTTTTTTTGAAACTTCCTGTGTTGGATGGGCTGGGTTGGTTGCGAGTAAAGTTATGGCTTGGGCGCCTTCTGCAACGCCGATTTTTACTGTGAATTTGCGTATGACTCCTTCGTCGCTTAATGTTTTGATTCTTTTCCGTACAGCGCCTTCGGATAAGCCCACTTTTGCGCCTATTTCGCCGTAGCCTGCTCTTGCGTCATCTTTTAGGAGTTTGATTATTTTTCTGTCTTTTTCATCCATTTCCTGTCGCCTGAAGGCTATTGCCTTGGGAAAAATTTAACGTTTTCCCTATTTAACGCTTGAAGTGTGATGCGGATTTCGTTGTGCTTACGTGTTTATTGTAGTTTTTTCAGTTCCTGAAGCTCTTTTTTACAGGCTAAATATCTGCACCAAATGGAACATTAACAGTCTGACTTGTAACAATTAAGTCAAAATGTTTAAAAGAAACTCGGGTTTATTGAAAAAGACATTTCCAAAGAAAATAAAGTGACGAATAAAAATGATTAAACCAGTAAATATAAACCCTCAAGAAATGAAGACTATAAACAAGGCAAAATGCCCAGACTGCGACGCAGAGATTGATGTTCCAGCAGATACAGAGAAAGGAGAAATTCTGAGTTGCCCCGGATGCGGACTTGAACTTGAAGTTAAACAAATAAAAGGCGGATGCGTAGACCTTCAAGAATTAACCATTGAAGGAGAAGACTGGGGCGAATAAACAGCATCTATAGCAAGCCCTCATTATTTTAATCAGTTTTTTGAATAATTTTTTGGTGGAAGCAGAAAAGCGATGAGCATCGCACTCTTATATGAGCGGTCTGAAAACGACGAAAACGGCATAAAACTAACCGCCCAACAATTAGGTATTGATTTAACTTTTCTGCCATTTCGAAAAATCGCCTTATCAATCTCCAAAGACGGGTTTAGCGCTAAAACGAAAGGCAAAGACTACACAAGCATAATCAAAGACATCGCTGTCGTGCTTAACCGTGCGCAAAGCAAAAACCGTCGCCTCCAAGCCGCATACCTCATGGAAATGCTCGGCAAAAAAACATTAAACTCCTCACAAACCGAATTTATCTGCTACAGCAAACTACGCACATTACTACACTTCTGGAAAGAAGGCATTCCGATTCCCAAAACAGTCTACGTTCCATGCGACCCAATTGACACTTTGAAGAATGGGCAAGTAATTCACAACGAGAAAGACATTGCAGAACTGTTTGAACAAGAAATCCCGCTTTCAGAAGGTATAGTGATTAAAGCCGACGCTGGAACCCACGGCAAAATGATCATGCTTGCAAAAAACAATGAAGAACTCATCGCTCACATTCAAGAAGCAAAGCCCTCGATAATTAACCCTGTCGGCGTAGTTGCGCAGGAACTGGTTGAAAAGTGGTTTTATGACTTAAGAATAATCGTTTCCAAAGAAAAAGGTAAACAACCCTTTTGCTATCAGAGGGCAATGGCGAGAGCTGGCTTTAAGGATTTTAGAACAAACACTTTCTTGGGCAACTTGGTTTTCAGCGCCAAATTACCCAAAAGCATTCAGGAGTTAGCGGTGAAATGCGGCAAAACCCTCGGCAAAGGTAGCGAAGCGTGGATTTTCGCTTTAGACGCCATGGTAAACGTTAAAGAAAACAAACAGGTTGACGACGCTTACCTTAAAGGCGAACTCGATAAAGCTGCAAAAGCGTTTTTGCCTGTTCAAAAGGTTAAGCAGGATGAAAGTCGCCTAACTGCCTTCCAAACATGGAACAGTAAACTAGAAAAAGTGTTCCAAGGCTATGCGAATAGTGAGCATTACGAAAATGTTAAAAAGATAATTGAAGAAAGCGTAGAAAATAATAAGAGTGCCTTGGTGTTTCACGAGTCGAATTCTTGCCCAGAGTTCTGGGAAAACACTCGGCTTGCAACAGGCCTCAACGTGGCGGTTCCACTCTTGAAAGGCGCCCAAAGCCTAATCGACCATTAATCAAAAAAGCGGTAAACAGAAATGTTGAGAATCGGAATAATCGGCGGTTCAGGATACGTCGGCAGCGAACTGTTGCGGTTGCTGCTTCTTCATCCGCAAGCAGAGGTAACTATGGTTACTTCACGCCAAAGCGTAGGAGAATACGTCTTCAACGTGCACCCTAACCTGCGAGGATTGACACAGCTAAAATTTGTTCCTCAAGATATGGCTGAGCTGCAGAAAAACTGCGACTTAATCTTTACAGCAACCCCACATGGAGGCTCAGTTAATTTAGTTCCTAAACTTTTAGAGGCAGGGTTAAAAGTAATCGACATGAGCGCTGACTTCCGCCTAAAAAACCCCGCTGACTACGAAACTTACTATGGCTGGAAACATGCCCACCCAGAAATGCTCAAAGAAGCGGCATACGGCTTGCCCGAGCTTCATCGGGAAGAAATAAAAAACACTAAGCTTGTCGCTTGTCCAGGCTGCATGGCAACATCTGCCATTTTGGGCTTAGCACCTATAGTGAAAGCTGGGCTTGTTGACAAAGACAAAATCGTAGTGGACTTAAAAGTTGGTTCTTCCGGTGCCGGCAGCAAACCAACCATCTCATCGCATCATCCTGAGCGGTTTAGTGGAGTGCGACCCTACCAGGTTGTTGGGCATCGTCACATCGCTGAGGTTGAGCAGGAACTTAACGCGTTAACTAATGAACCTGTAAAAATCTCGTTCACTCCACATGCCGTAAACATGGTGCGTGGGATCCTTGCCACTATTCACACTTTCCCCAAACAACCCATAACCAGCAAAGACATTTGGAAAGCTCTCCGCGGACAATATGGCAGTGAACCGTTCGTACGTTTGGTGAAGTATCAGAAGGGACCGTATCAGTTGCCTGATCCGAAAGTGACCATGGGCACAAACTACTGTGACGTCGGCTTCGAGATTGATGAACATGCGAATCGGCTTTTGCTTTTCTCAGCCCTTGACAACATGACTAAAGGCGCTTCAGGTCAAGGCGTGCAATGCATGAACATTCTCATGGGCATTGATGAAACAACTGGGTTAAAGAGTACTGGTTTCCATCCGATGTGATAGCTATGCTGCTTGTAATTAAGATAGGCGGAAGCATACTCAAAGAGGGCGCATCCCAAGATTTAGTCGCCGACCTAAAAGAAGTAGCCAAAGACAACAAGGTTATCCTTGTGCACGGCGGAGGGGTTGAAGTTACCGAAATCGCGTCTAAACTTGGCAAGGAGCAAAAATTCATAATTTCGCCCGAAGGGTTCAGAAGCCGCTACACCGACAAAGAAACAATGGAAATTTACACGATGGTTATGGCAGGCAAAATTAACAAGCAAATCGTTCTGGCATTGCAAAGCCAAGGCATCCAAGCTGTAGGCATAACCGGCTTAGATGCGGCAACCTTGAAAGCTGAACGAAAAACCAAACTCATCCACATTGATGAACGGGGCAGAAAAAAAGTTATCGACGGAGGCTATACAGGAAAAATAACCCGCGTCAACCCTGAACTGCTAAACCTTCTGCTTGAAAAAGGCTACCTGCCAATTGTGACACCTATAGCGCTTAGCCAAGAATCTGAAACACTCAACGTAGACGGCGACCGAACCGCAGCAATAATTGCAGGTGCACTAAAAGCAGACCGCTTAATCCTGCTCACCAACGTGGCGGGCTTAATGCTCAAAGGCGAGTGTGTTCCAAAAATTAGCGCAACAGAGATCAAAGAGGTCATGTCAAGCATTGGGCAAGGCATGAGCACCAAAGTCCACGCGGCGCTGGAAGCCTTAAACCAAGGCGTCAAGGAAGTTTTAGTTACCGCGGGTACGGGAACTCAGCCTATTAGTTGTGCTTTGAATCATAAGGTTGGTACAGTGATAACCGGTGAATGACAAAGACATAATGGATATTGAAAATCGGTTCATGGCGAATGTTTTCTCCAAAAAACCAATCGTACTAACCAGAGGCAAAGGCGCACTTGTCTGGGACATAAACGGCAAAGAATACCTTGATTGCTCAAGCAGCTACGGCGTCGCTTTGCTGGGGCATTGCCACCCAAAAGTTGTAGCAGCCATCCAGGCTCAGGCAGAGGAGCTTATTTCCTGTCACAGCGGCTACTACAACGACAAACGAGCAGAATTCATACAAAAACTTGTGCAGATAACGCCGAAAGGCTTAGACAAAGTGTTTCTTTCAAACAGTGGAGCTGAATCCGTTGAGTGCGCTATAAAACTCGCCCGCAAATACACGGGCAAACCAGAAATAATCGCCTTAATGGGCGCTTTTCATGGCAAAACTATGGGCGCATTATCAGCAACATGGGACAAGAAATACCGCGAGCCTTTCATGCCGCTGGTTCCCGAGTTCAAGCATGTAGCCCCTGACAACGCCGATAAAATCCGTGAAGCGATAACTGAGAAAACAGCTGCGGTCTTGATGGAGCCTATTCGCGGTGAAGGCGGCGTTCGTGTTCCGCCCGATGGTTACTTGCAGGCAGTGCGGAAAATCTGTGATGAGAAGAATGTTTTGTTAATTTTTGATGAAGTACAAACCAGTTTCGGACGCACGGGCAAACTGTTCGGGTGCCAGAACTGGGTTGTTACGCCTGACGTTATGTGTTTGGCGAAGCCGTTTGCAGGCGGTTTACCGATCGGCATAACCGTGGCTAAGGAGAACATTATGTCAGCGTTCAAAATCGGCGAGCACTCAACCACTTTCAGTGGGAGCCCACTGGTTTGTGCCGCTGGATGCGCCGCCATAGATGCGCTTGTAGAAGAAAAACTCACTGAGCGAGCAGCCGTCATGGGCAAGTTTTTGAAGGCTCAGCTGGAAGGTTTGCAGGCTAAGCATAAAATCGTCAAGGAAGTTCGCGGCTTAGGCTTAATGCTTGGCATGGAACTGCGCTTCGACGTTCACAACGTAATTCTTAAAGCGGCGGAAAAAGGTGTTTTGGTTCTGGATGCTGGAAGAACTGTGGTTCGACTGTTGCCGCCCTTGGTGATTGAGAAAAAACAGATCGATCGGGCAGTCTTGGTTCTGGATGAGGTTTTGGGAGAAGAGGAAAATGAGCGAGCAAGCAGTACGGTTCCTAACTAACCTTCTCGGCATTTACAGCCCTTCGGGAAAAGAAGAGGATGCAGCCAACTTTCTAGCTTATGAAATGAAGCGGATGGGTTTTGAGGTTGGCAAAGACGCCATTGGAAACGTAATAGGCGTTGTCGGTGAAGGCGAACCAGTCATCCTACTGTGCGGGCACATGGATACGGTAGCTGGGCATCTGCCGCTTCGGATTGAAGAAGGAAAAATCTATGCTCGAGGCGCCGTGGACGCGAAAGGTCCGCTTGCCGCAATGATTATGGCTGCGGTTGCCGCTGCTAAAGAGCCGGGGTTTAAGGGTGAAATCTTGGTTGCCAGTGTTGTGGAAGAAGAAGCCACCAGCCGAGGCGTTAAGCACCTGATAACTCAGGGAATTAAGGCTGACTACGCTATTTTCGGTGAACCCAGCGGCGTTGAGAACGTAACCATCGGCTACAAAGGGCAAATCCAGCTCAAAATAGTTTGCAAAACTGAGACGGGGCATTCTTCTACGCCTTGGCTTTATGATAATGCCTTGGAGAAAGCGTATGAGGTTTGGGGACTAATTAAAAATGCTTCTTCATATCCGTCGTTGGATCCTTCGGAAAGCCCATTTAATGCTGTCACGGCCTGTTTGGTTAAAGTTACGGGTGGCAGAGCAACATCTGTTGTTCCCTTTGAGGCTGAAATGAACCTTGACGTCCGAGTGCCAATACAGTTTACGACAGCTCAGGTTTTTGAGCAGATAGAGAAGATAATTGCGAAGTACCAAGCTGCCAATCCAAAGGTTACAGTGAAAGCAACCGTACTAGACACCGTTGAGCCGTTCGAAGTTAACAAGGCTTCACCAATAGTGCATGTACTGTCGTCATCTGTTAGAAAAGTGCTAAACAAGCCTGCAACGCTTCTGCGCAAAACAGGCACCGGCGACATGAACATCCTTGGCAAAGCCATGAACCTGCCAATAGTCACCTACGGACCAGGCGACTCACATCTTGATCACACCTTGGATGAGCACATTGAAATAAGCGAGTACTTGAGCGCCATTCAGGTCTACAAGGAGACGCTTCTCAGATTATCGGAACTGCACAATAATAAAAATGGAAATCAACAGACAACATAGATTTGTTGGTTTCTGCAGAAAATGTTTGCTTCAATCCTTCGAGGAAATTTTTTGAAATCCGGAACTCAAATTTTTTTTCCGTAAAGGTGAAATTTTAATTCAGCGATTCTCAAAGGAATAGTTATGGGTAAAGATCTGCGGCGTGTACTTGGGTTTTGGGATTCAGTGGCTATAGGTATCGCTGCCATGATAGGGGCAGGCATATTCGTGGTGAGCGGTATTGGGACACGGATTGCTGGTTCAGCTGTAATACTTGCATTTATCATCGCGGGAATAGTTGCGCTCTTCAATGCTTTTTCAAGTGCAGAACTTGCAGCCGCTATACCGCGTGAAGGTGGCACGTACGAGTATGCCAGACGCCTGCTCTCGCCTAAAGTAGGCTTTATCACAGGCTGGTTTTTTATTTCGAGTAAGATGCTTGAATCCGCAACCATTGCATTAGCCTTTGGTGCGTATGTTTCACTTGTTCTGAACTTTGACCCTAGAATATTTGGGGTTGTTGCGGTGTTGGTTTTGACTTTGGTAAATGTTGCAGGTGTTAGAGCATCAACTGATGCGAGCAAAGTAATGGCGGTCATTAAAGTTGGGGTGCTTGCAGCTTTTGCTTTTTTTGGGTTGGGCGCGGTTAAGGTAACGCATTTTGTGCCCTTCGCTCCGAGTGGCTTGCAGGGGGTGCTTACGGCGTCGGCGATTGTTTTCTTCTCTTATACTGGGTATGCTCGGATTGCAACTTTGGGTGAAGAGGTTAAGGAACCTAGAAAAACGATTCCGAAAGCGATCCTAATCTCGCTGGTTATAACAATCATTGTTTACGTTAGTGTGGTTACTGTGGGAATTGGGTTGGTTGGAGTGCAACGGTTCGGGAGCAGCAACTCGCCAATTGCTACTGCTGCCTCTGTCCTCGGAGGTCCTGTTTGGGTGGCGTTGGTTATTTTCGGGGCTGGTGTGGCGACGCTTAGTGTCTTATTGAGTGATTTGTTTTCGTCATCTCGAACTGTGTTTGCGATGGCGCGCAACAGTGACTTTCCGAAGGTTCTTTCTGAAATGAGAGATGTGAATCCAGTTAACTCGGTCATTGTGACTTCAGCAATAGTGCTTGCACTAGTTTTAACTGGAAGCTTGGTGCAGGTTGCTACGCTAACAAGCTTGACGATCTTGATCTACTATGCCGTGACCAACATTAGCGCTTTGAAGTTGCAACCTGAGAAAAGGCTCTATCCAAGGATGATTCCGATTGCAGGGCTCATCTCCTGTTCAGGTTTACTGGTGTTCTTGCCGCTGCAACAGTGGATATGGACGGCTCTGCTGTTGGCGTCTGGAATAGTCTACATGATAATAAGAAAAATATGAAGACCCGCCGCTCTACATTTGTCTTCCCAGCACAGGAATCTTAGGAGCACCCTCTTTGATTTTCTTTTCGTCTTGCCCTACTTAACAAATCCAAGAACGCTTTTCCTTAATTGTTTGCGCAAATAAGGGGCATAAACTGCACTGGAAGCTTTGCTTTCTTAATTTCGCTGTTTTATAGAAAATGAGCAAGAAAAACTACTAGCGGTCATTGAGGATTTGCGGCTTCGTTAGTCTTATAGTGAAGTAAGGGGTCTGGTTTAGATATCAGCGTTTTTTGGTTTTCTTGCTGTATTTTCGGTTTGATTGGCAAGGTTACTTTAAATGTTGTCCCTTTGCCTGCAACGCTTTCAACTCCTATTTTGCCTCCGTGACTATCTACTATGCGTTTGCAAATTGCCAAGCTAAATCCCATCCCCTGCACTTTTGTGGTCAGCAAAGGAGAGAAAATTTTCGGTAGAAGTTCTGCCGATATGCCTTCTCCCGTATCAATGAATGCTACACTGTGCATTTCTACTGTAAGTGCTTTTCTGCTATCAGTAAGTTAGACCCATGCGTTTCATAAATTCAAGGACTCTTTCATATTCCATAAGGTATTGTTTGCCTTTTTTGGTAAGAGTAAGTGTCTCGTCTTCAATCAAGCCAAGATCCCTAAGGTCTGATATGTATTTTTTCAACCGGTCGAAAGGCACGTTAATTCGTACTTGAACCTTTGATAATACTATCCTTCCAGTTTTAGATTCGCTATCAAGTACTCTCAAAAGGTCGCCATAAATTTTCAGTTTATCCCTGCGTAAAATTTTTTTCATTTAGGCACCTTTTTTTTGAGGGGTAAAAAGTTCTATATGAAACTAAAAGAAAAATAGCCAAAGCTGCCAAACGAAGTACCAACGAGCCTATAAATACAGAATTGCTCCAATCAATAGCCCAAATTAGTAACGAATACTGGCTTATTCCAAGTAGAATAAAACCGAATGGAATCCAAATAGTCGCTGGGGCTGGGTTTTCTAAGTGACTTCTGAGAGTATGGATAGAAATGTAGATGAGACAAATTATGTTAAAAGTCCGAACGTATATTTGAGTGGCCTGATAACCATTGGCTGCAAATTGTGGAACAATAATTACTGCTGCAACTGACGCTAAAAGAGCAACAATTAACAAACTTATTATTATATTCCAAGTGACTCGGGAATTTTTCGAAGGCTCCTTTGAAAAGTAATAAGTAACTACCCAGAATGAATATGCAAATGTTCGGGAAAGAAGTTGAAGCCACGCTAACCCATTAATGGAAAAAGATGGTTGGGCGAACGCTATGGCCCCAAGAACGTATGAAATGCCAAGAAAACTAAATCCGAGCGGTAGGCCAAGATAACGATTCTCCCCAGTGAGTCGATAGGGCTTGATCATGAAACGTAGAAGAATGAAGCACAGAATTGCAGAAACTACTTCAATTATTACCTGAATTGTCGCATTGAGCATAGTATTGATTTATATCAAAATCTGCCTTTAATTTGTTTTCTTTTTGGTAATAATTTGAAGTGTACGTCTGTAATATCAAACAATACTTAACACTTTTTGTGCTCACCATAGGTGAGTGCGTTTTATTAGAAACTTGTTAACACATGTGTAATCACAAATCGAACGGAAAAAAAACAATTGATTTCAATGAAAACAACCATTAAGGATATGGCAACCATGTTAGTAATCTTGATGACTTTATTTTCATTGCTATCAATTCCAGTAGCGCGCGTGGGGCTGAATGGGCTCTGGGAAAACAAACAAGAACGAATTCGAGATAATGCATTTTTCTTTTTTCTCCTAAAAGGAAAAACCTGAGCCCCAGCAAACCCTAGCTATAGTACGCTAAATAGGAGGCCCCCTGAATCTCAGAACAAGTTTTTCTAGTTGCAGAAGAAACTTTTTCGGCCGTCATTTGCTTCATTCTCGTATGGTTCTTAATAAAGCCATACCAGTTCACTAGAGAAAGTCGATATTTGGGCCTTCCCCTTGGATTTGGCTTTCTTGGCGTCTCGTACGCGCTTTCAGGTTTTGCACATTTGCCTGCTACTTTTTCGGTTGATCCTTTAACGTGGTTCCAACTTCTCTCAAGGCCATATGCCTTTGCATTTCTTGCATTCACGTATTATTTTTCCAAGAAACCTTCAAAAAACACCCGACTAATATGGGATATAACACTGAGTGTACTAATCGTTGCTTTGACATCCATGTTTGTTCTGTTTTTTGTCGCCCCATCATTCGCTCTTAGTAATTATCGCATCTTATCTATTTACATCAGGGCTTTTGACATAGTCTGCCTGCTCTACATTACTATCCATACAATCAGAAGTCACTTAGAAGCTCAAGATTCAAAAACAATATTGACCCCGTTCGGATACATGCTCCTTGGAATAGGCCAGTACTCATTGTTAATTTGGGCTGTTGATGGAGCCACATTAGCATTTTACGGAAACTTGGTGCTTCGTTGGATAGCATTGGTTCTTTTCCTCCTAATTGCTTGCCGAACCTTTTTCGGGTCACAAAAAAGGAGTCCTGGATGAAGAAAAAAGCCAGAAGAACCAAAATGAAAATTTATGGAGATCTTTTGTTTATTCTTAAGGCTGAAAAAAGCAACACGGACAAGATAGTTTTGACCCGCGTTCAGGCAAAAATGAATGTTCCCTTCGACCGTTTGAAAAGCTACATTTCTGATTTAGAAGACCTCAATTTAATCGAAGATCAGCTTTCATACAACCTTACTCAAAAAAGGCAAACAATATCTAGATGAGTACAAGAAAATCCTTGATTTCATGGAACGTATGGGCATAGCCGACCGATAGTGCACGCACTTGGATGCTTTTATCTTGATTTTCTCTCTTTGAGTAACCACCCAGCGCGCACTAATCTAGCCCATAACAGGCAGGATCAAACGTAGTTTTGGACACGGCAATTATCAAAGTTAAACGTGATATTACAAAGTCGTCGACTATTTGCAGATTTTTTTGAAAAATAATATGTGACTACTGGAAAGAAAAATGCGAATGCCCTACCACAAGTTAAAGATACAAAGAATTTGCCCCGAAAAGGTATGTTGAAAATGCACAAGGGCAGAAACAATATATATTACTCAAAGGAATCCAAATCCGAGCGGCGGACCGAGGTATCGGCTTTCTAGATTGACTTAATAGGGTTTAATCATAAACTTGACAAGAATTAGGCAAATGACCGTCGAAATAACTTCTACTGTAATCCTCACTGAGTCGTACATATAGATAACTTGTTTCGTTTCTCTCGTTATAATATATTTTTCGTTCGTCAAACAAAGCAATTGAGTATGCGATTTTTTTCATTTTGGATATTAAATTGACATTTACTTGTATTCACAATAGGTGAGTGATTCTTAAATGCGCCTTCTGACAATTAGAAGCAGCAAAATTAAGGAAGGAAAAAAATGAAAAATTTTGCAAAAGAACCTATTAAAAAGAAATCCTTTGCTTTAATCTTGGCAGTTCTAATGATGACTTCTGCTTTGCTATTAGCCTCGCCACTTTTGCTGACTGCTAAAGCTCAAAACTATAGTTTTCCAAACACGGGCTATGTTACAGGAAGCCCCAATCAGGGGCCCACTTCAGGCGTTACCGGACCATTAGCCTCAGGCGTCACTCCCAGCGTAACAGTTTCTCCAGAAGCATTTCTCAGTTTCAGCCCAAATCCCATAGGAAAAGGTCAGACACTACTTGTCAACATGTGGACCACTCCGCCAATCAGTCCGATGCGCTTTCAATCAGGCTATGTCGTAACAATCATAAAACCTGATGGAACAAAAGAAACTATCGGACCATTAACCTCTTATGAAGCAGACGCTACAGCATGGTTTAACTACATTCCCAGCGAAACTGGAACCTACCAATTCCAATTCACTTATGGCGGCGAGTATTTCCCAGCTGGACAATGGTTAAACGGACACTTAATAACAACCACAACTATGGGCTATGCGCTATTAGATGGCTACTATGAGCCAGCCTCTACTGCATGGCAAAACCTGACAGTACAATCAAACTTGGTCTCCTCTTGGCCTGCAGCAGCACTTCCTGGTACAAATGGTGTATCAGGCTACTGGACACGACCAGTATACCCTGAAAACAGAGAGTGGGCGCCAATTTTGGGTAACTATCCACCTTACGGTATCGTCGGCGGCGGATCAGGCTGGCCAGCAAACACAAACCCCTACATGAGCGACTACAACTACGTTCCCTACGTCCAAGGACCAACCTCATGCCACATAGAATATATGCAACAAGAAGCTGATGCTGGAGTAATCGGAGGAACAGCGGGCGCCTATGGAGTCAATCCAATGGTGCCAACTCCAAGTGTAATTTACAATGGTCGATGCTACGAAACCCTGACGGTGCCAATTAACGGTGTTCCAACTAGCTGCGCAGTATGCTTTGATTTGCAAACTGGGTACCAATACTATGCAATACCCATAGCATCAGGCGGTGTCACACCCAACGTTATTTCGTATACTCCACCAGGAGTATCTGGGGTAGCAGTCGCTGGCGAAGAGGGAGCTGCAGCAAGCGGCAGTTACACAGTGACCCTTATTGACTTAACCAGCCCAGCCCCCGGCCAACTCTATAGCCAAATGTATAAAATCAACCCATGGACTGGAGCAATAACTCTTAACGTGACAGCCATGGGTCCACAACTACTCGGAGGTATTCAAGGCAGCGTCGCACAAACAGGCTTCTTCCAAGACCCCTACGTCTTAAGCATCCAAACCGTTGGAACAGGCATTACAGCGCAAAACTTTTTGATCAATTGGACCACAGCTGGAAGTTCAGCAAACTTCGCTACTAGAATAATGGACAACGTCAGCATTCCAGTTTATGTACCCTCATTTCCTGCTGGTATCCTAGGCTACAGTACATTTGCTCCCGACTTCCAAACGAACATGATATTTTGGATGGCAGGTATGGCACCATTTGGTCTGGGCGTTTACCACGGAACATGGATAAAGGGTATTGACATGTCTACAGGGCAACTGGTTTGGAACATGACATATCCAACCATGACAAGATACAGTACAGCCTGTTTCGGAGCAGATCACGGAACAGTCGTTTGCTTGATGGAAGGCGGATACTATGCTGGTTTCAGCGAAACTTCAGGACAATTACTGTGGACATCTCAGAAAATGGATTATCCATGGAGTTCAGACAGCTTCGGTGGCTACCAATTCGTATCAGCTTATGGCATGTTCTACCGTTGTGCATACGATGGTGTCTACGCTTTCAACTGGACTAACGGAAACATAGTCTGGCACTACTTTGACCCAGCAGTACCATTCGAAACACCATACACCAACATTAACGGAACACAAGGCTACTCGTTTAACGGCGGCGGCTTCATTGCTAACGGAATATTCTACACCTACGACACTGAACATACACCAACCATACCCGTAACTCGAGGATGGGGAATCCAAGCCATCAACGCCACTACTGGAGCAGGCATATGGAAAATCTACGGATCAAGCGAAGCTCCTGCTGCGGTATCTGACGGATACCTAGTAGCTGGAAACTCAGCCGACGGAAAGCTATACGTTTACGGTATAGGTCAAAGCTCAACTACACTTTCCGCGCCACTAACTACGACACCACAGGACCAAGGCATAATGTTGACAGGAACAGTCTTAGACAAATCGCCAGCACAACCAAACACGCCATGCGTCGCAGATAGCTCAATGGCAACATGGATGGAATACCTGCATATGCAACAGCCAATTGACGGACTATTCCACAACGTAACAATCACCGGTGTTCCAGTATCCATCGACGCAGTTGATCCTAACGGCAACTCCATACACATTGCGACAGTAACAACTGACGGAACAACAGGGACATTCGGCTACACATGGACCCCAACAACCTCAGGCCAGTACAAGGTCACAGCGACATTCGTCGGCGACGACTCATATGGCAGTTCATGGGCAACCACATATGTTTCTGTAGGCCAAACCACGGCAACTCCAACTCCAGCACCTACCGCTACACCTCCTTCAAACTTAGCAACCCAAGCAGACTTAATGAGTTACATAGTTGCAGCAGCAATCGCTATAATCATTGCAATAGCCATAGTCGGCGTATTAATGCTCAGAAAACACGCATAAAAAAGCGAGAACAAATCAACAACTTTCCCCTTTTTTTGTTTTTTCAGGTCATTAGAAGAGTCTGAGAAGGCTCTGAAAAAATCAACAAACACAATAATTTCCCGAACGGTTCTTTTTCTCCTTAAAGAACAAACGAGCCCCAGCAAACCCTTGCTGACTTAAACAATGAAACAAGCGAAAAGCATACAAGTTCAATTCTTCGGCTGTCTCGATTCCTAGGAACCGTTTGATTTTCTTTTCGTCTTGCCCTACTTAACAAATTCAAGAACGCTTTTTCTTAATTGTTTGCGCAAATAAGGGGTTAGAGTGCACTGGAAGCTTTGTTTTTTTAATTTTTCTGTTTTACTCTTAGATTGAATAATTGTTGTATCCACTCGCCACCCACACAAATTTAAAAACAAAACAGTCTTAGTATGTTTGATGGTATTATGAAAGATGCTTTTGAATGCCCGTGGTGTGGCTCAAATTTTGAAAAAAGCAAAGAACTAGATTTGCATGCACGTAAACATTATGAACTCCCACTATGGTCATAATTGCTAAGGTCGTCTCAGCTTCTAGCAGAATTTTTTTCGGCGTAGAATTTTCCGGTTCGCAGTAGTGAGCAGGTAACTACTGTACGGACTACCCCCTAATCGTTGACCCTATGATATGAGCAAAATGTGCCGTCAGGGTTTCTGTATTGACGGATACCTTTTTTGTCTGTAAAGCATAATATGTACCATCCAATAAGAAACACGGAAGCAACATAAGGAAATACGATGAAACTGGCTACCCTTTTTCGTTTCGACACATCTATTCCCCCAGCACTCGATTACAGTCAAACTTAATATAAAGATTATGTAGAGAGCCGTACTCTGCTAAATTGTCAGTTCCTCAACATTCATCAATGTCACATCCATCAAACATGTTTCTGGAAAGCGCCAAATTTGGCAAAAGCATGGGAAAACGTAAAATAAAACGTAAAAAAGTGCCCGTAGAAGCGTGGTTGCAATTTAAGATTTCCCAAGTCGTCGTTTGCTGAGGTCAAATTTATCAAGCAGAGGGCACTATTAATTTTTGAACAACGATGAAAGCATATATGACATTATCCTCCAAAACAGGCGCTTTTAATACAATCTTGGACGAGCTTGCAATTAATACAGTTTTGGACGAGCTTATAAAAATGAATCTTTCCATGAAAAATGTCTTCTTACTCTTTTGGCCCCGTTGACATTCTTGTCCAATTACATTTTAAAGATCTTGACGAATTCGTCAATAAATGGTTCAATCCCATTAGAGCGATAACACCTCAAGAACCCATGATTGAGAAAACGCAAACTCTCATAGTTATATCAGAAGGCAACTCATACACTGAGGAGCCATATGCTTTCCTGTTCCTTAACACCCAGCCTAGAAATCTCGAACAGGTCCAACAAGAGCTTCAAAGCATTCCTAATGTTTTGTCGGCCGATACGGTCTTCGGACCCTACGATGTAATATGCGCCGTTAAAGCAAGCGACAAGGAAGACCTAAAACGACTTGTTTTAAAAATACAAAAAGAAGTCTCACATATTCAGGGAACAGTAACTGCAATCGTAGCTTCGCTTTACTGAAAGCGACACAACTCTTCAGTGTGCGCGGTGCGCTTCGGGAAATGCATCTTCCAGAAACAGTCGCATTAAAAATCGATTACATATTTCATAGGCAGTGATCCTTATTGTCCCTCACAACTTTGCGTCTTCCCTTTTTTTGGAAATCTTTGTGACTTCTGCTTGTTCGCTGTTTATTCCGCGCCATGTAATTTTATAACCAAGTTGAGTTAAGGCGCAGGACGCGTCGCTTACTCCTTTAGCTTCAATAAGTCTTATTGCTTGGGTAAGAGGTAGCTTTCCTGATTGTTTTAGGCATTCCTCGATTTGATTGTTTATTTGAATTAGCTTTTCTTTACTCACTAAAATGTTGGGCATTACTACGTAGCCTGGAGGAGGATTAACTGTTAGAACTGCTTTTGCGGCTTCTGTGGAAATGCCGATTCTGGCGGCGAATTCGTCGTAGGAGACAACTGGCTCTGTAAATTTAACTGAGAGGTTCTCTAAGAATTTAATCTCCCTATCTTTAACCATTTCAAAAGCGGTTCCCAAGTAACGCAGAATTGAAGCGAGGGGAATTTTGTCATGATAGTAAATGAAGTTCAACTGCGGACGCTTCTCCAGTGCAGTGAGCTTCTCGCATGCCAAAGCCTCATTGACCAGCAGAAGCATCTTATCTTCTACTTGTTTCAACTTTTCTGCTTTTCGCAGTATGTATTCTTCTGTCCAGAACCCCACAATCTCCAGGTAGACTTTGACGCCGCCTCTTTCAAGGGAAAAATCAGGTATTATCACCTGGTTACCTGCAGGAACGGGTTCGGGCTCTCTTTTCAAAGTCCAACCGGACTTTACAGCTTGAAATTGTGAGGCAAAGCTCTCTTCGACAGCACTGTCGTAGGTTACAGTTGGTAAATTGGGTTTCTTTAGCAGTGAGCTATGTTTTTGGCTTTCGATTTTGAAGTTGCAGATTTCGTTTGTGTACTTCCACAGTATCTTTGCTGTGACGGCCCATTCGGGATTAGCGACTATTATAGGCAGTAGTTTGGCTATGCTGATTCCATATCTTTTTGTGAGTTTGAAGAGGCTAGCTGGACCGTCTATTTTCACCCACAAACCGTTATCGCGGTAAACTTCGTAGATAAGGCCCAGTTTTTTCACAAAATAAAATAGATTCTGCCAGTTACCGGAAGCTGTGAAACTTAGTTCTGTGGAGTCGAATAGAAGCGTCTGTGAAAGACTAAGATTGTACTGTTCAAGCAGCTCATACGCTGAGGGAGGGGTAAACTTTTCAAGAATTAACTCGTCATCTAAGTCAGCGTAAAGGTACTCCTCAAAGTTTTCCGGGGTCAGCGCCATTTCTGAAGCGGCTGCGTCGATTATTCTTTGCCGTTTTTCTGGAGTTGTGGGTAAACCAGACTTTTCTGTCGCTTGAAAGATTTTTCTTCTTAAGTCAACGGGGTTGATTTTGCTGTTGCAGGTGAATGTGCCTTTTCGGTCAAGCAGCAAAGCTAACGCTCTAACGAAGCGATACTCATATCCTCTATTCTCAAGGTCAGTGACTACGGCTTTCAGAACTTTTTTCTTTTCTCCAACATTTTCCTTGTATGTTTCGATAAGACCGCCTGCAACTTCGAGATTGCCATTGGAGAGTTTGGCGTAGCGGGGCAGGATTTCGCCTTTCCTCTTCCACACCACAAGCAGGTTACTTGGAAGCAACTATGATGCCTCCCCAGTTTTTAGGCGTCGTCTGCGGCTAATGCCGACTTCCATGGTTTCCTTGGAGATTATCTCCACTAGCTTGGCGGTTTTGCCCTCTTTCTTTCTGAGGAGCCGCCCTAGTCGCTGCACGTACTCACGCGTGCTTCCAGTTCCGCCTAGTATTAAGCCGACTGACGCGTCTGGAACATCCATGCCCTCGTCGAGAACCTGAGAAGTAACTATAACTTTGTACTTGCCGTCTCCGAAGTTGACCAGTATCTCTCGGCGCTCCTCTCTTGGAGTCTGATAAGTAACGGCTGGAATCAGAAAACGCCTACTAATCGTATAGACCAAGTCGTTGTAGAGTGTGAAAATCAGAATCTTCTCGTCCTTGTACGCTTCAAGTCTTTGGGCTAACAGGTTGAGCTTTGCCTCGGAGTTAACTGCAACTCTTAGGGCGCGGTTTCGTGCGAGAAGCGCTTCTCGGGCATGTGGATCTCTGCCAGTGGTCATTATGAACCTTTGAAAATCAGCGGCGCTTTTTAGGACGATTCGTCTTTGGTGAAGATAGTTTCTAAAGACGCTCATTTGGGCCTCGTAGGTTTGCTGCTCTTCAGGGGTTAATTCGACTGATACTTTTTCGTAGGTGTAGGGTGAGAGGTGTTTTCCGGTGAGTTCTTCAATGTCGATAGAGTAGACTGGGTCGCCTACAATTAGTGGAAGAAGTGCATGTCTTTGGTCGCTTCTTTCGTAGGTGGCGGTTAAGCCCATACGGTAGGGTGCAATGTACATTTCGCCGATTTGCATGTAACCCGGGGAAGCCAAATGATGCACCTCATCGAACACCAAGAACATGAACCTGTTCCCTAACTGTGCCGCCTGAGAGTAAGCCGAATCATAGGTTGAAACCGTCACCATTCGCACGGTGTTTTCACCTCCGCCTACGACGCCGGCTTCCATGCCGAGGCATTCTCTGACTCGCTTTCTCCACTGGTCAATTAAATCCAAAGTGGGAACGATTATCAATGTCTGTGTTCTGAGGAGATCAATTGCTTTGAGTGCGATGAATGTTTTTCCGGCTGCTGTGGGCAAAACCAGTACTCCCCTGTTGCCTGCGCTGCGCCAGTTGTCTAAAGCCTTGTTTTGGTAAGTTCTCAACTCCACGTTACTCTTTACCTGTTCGAGAGGAGGCGGATTCGGAACATCATCTTCGTATCGGATTTTGCTTTCTTTAAAATATTCCAAGGCGTCCCTGTAGTGGCTAGCCTTAAGTCGGTAACAGCCGCTTCGGGGGTCCCATTTACCATATGGAGTTCCAACCTCACCTTTCAACAGGAGGGTGCCCTTGTCAAACCACAAACGCGGCATAACGACTAATCAAACTTCTAATCAATTAAACTTACGCTAACTTTGTGTAGAAAAGTTAATTGCAAGTACCAAGCTGCTAATCCAAAGGTTACAGTAAAAGCAACCGTAATAGACACAGTCGAGCCATTCGAAGCAAACAAAGCTTCACCCCTCGTGCATGTAATATCGTCGGTCGTTAGAAAAGTGCTAAACAAACCCGCAACCCATTTACGGGAAAACCCGAACCCTGCAACATGAACATCCTTGGCAAAGCCATGAACCTGCCCATAATTGGACTCGATTTTACTAACAATAAGATTGAGGATTCGTTGGTAGCGGGGACTAGATTTGAACTAGTGATCTCTGGGTGTCTCACAGCGCCAAGCGCTGTTATGAGCCCAGCGGGTTAATCCTGGCTACCCCACCCCGCTAAATCTTTTCCTTAATGATGGTTTTAGCAACTATTAGTCTATTCGTCAAATATTAATAGTTTCTTTTTAATTGTCGGCAAAGCATTTTAGTGGCGACTAATATTCTATGGAGCAAGGGTAGTTTGCTGATGGATAATCCGTATTTGCGTAAGCTTTCAAGTCCGACTCTTGAAAATCCAATTTTTGTTCAGGGTCTTCCCGGGTTTGGGAATGTTGGCAGGATTGCGGCTCATTTGCTTATAAAGTTCTGTGATGCTAAGCTTTTTGCCGAGTTATATTCTCCTGCTTTTCCTGATTACGTTTCAATAAATTCTAAGGGTATTTGTCACTTGCCGCGGTACGAGTTTTATTATGCTTCAATGGAGAAAAACAACCTGGTCATTATGACGGGTGAAATTCAGCCTTCTTTTGATGATGTGGTTGCTCACTATGAGGTTTGTGAAGAAGTAATTGATTTTGTTGAAACGTTAGGTTGCCGCTTCATCGTAACCATGGGTGGTA
>CAWJIN010000041.1:0-6546 GCA_963842865.1 Candidatus Bathyarchaeota archaeon
GCAGCTAAAATCGTTCCCGTCGAAGACATAGCCAGCAGTTGCTCATCAGTTAATCCAAAATGACCCTGTAGCGAGTACACTTCCTTGCAAGCGGGTACTTTTTCCCAATCCACCCTGAAACCTACTTTTGACGCTTCAGCCAACTCGTTAGCGCTGCTACGAATCCTCCTTCTGTGGCATCATGCATGGCATGGACGCCGCTTATTTCAGCCAGTTGCATGGCTTCCTTTACGCAGCTTTGCATGTGAACCTGCTTGGAAAGCTTTTCCTGTTGCGCTGCTCCGAAGAGTTTTTGCGCTAAGGCTTTTTGCGTTAGCGAGAAATTGGTGATTGTTTCTAAACCAAGCGGCTTGGTGCACAATATCAGGTCTCCTGGCTTAGCGTTTCCTGATGTAATCAGCTTTTCAGGTTGAACCGACCCATAAACTGTGGCGACGCCAAGTAGGTCTGAAAGGCTATCGTACGTGCCTGTGTGTCCTCGAACGATGGCTATGTTGAGCTCGTCTGCTGCCTTGCATGTTTGCTTCATGATTTTCTGGAAAGTGGCTGGTTTAGTTGATAGTGGTCCTAAGAGGTTGATGGTGCAGAATTCTGGTTTGGCTCCGGAAAGTGCAAGATCTGAGGCTGCATAGTTGATTAGTAGCCAGCCGAACCATTCTTCTGGGACGCCAGTGCATGGGTCACTAGCAACTACCATGTATTTGCCGTCTAAGAGGTGCACGCCCGAATCGTACCCAACCATTGGTGGGATGATGACTCGTGAATCCTTCTTGATGCAGCTTAAGAGTTGCTTTCAGTTCCTTGTTAGGTAGTTTTCCCATTTTTTGAACCTACGTGTAAATTTTTAGCTTCTTGCTTTTTTGCAGTAGGAAGATTGCGAATGCGCAGATTATAATGCTTGGCACCATGTAGATTCCGTTGTATACAGCGGAGTAAACTATTCGGGCTCATGCCGGGTGGCGCGTACGAGGAAAAATAGACAACGCCTGAAGTAAAGTGAGACATGAAGCGTGCTGTACCGCCTACAGCCAAAATCGTCCCTGTTGAAGACATAGCCAGCAATTGCTCATCATTTAATTCAAAATGACTCTGTAGCGCTAACAGTTCCTTGGATACTGGTATTTTTTCCCAGTCCACCCTGAAACCTATTTTTGACGCTTCTGCCAACTCGTTTAGCGCTGCTACGAGTCCTCCTTCTGTGGCATCATGCATAGCATGGATACCGCTTATTTCAGCCAGTTGCATGGCTTCCTTTACGCAGCTTTGCATGTGAACTTGCTTGGAAAGCTTTTCTTGTTGCGCTGCTCCGAAGAGTTTTTGCGCTAAAGCTTTTTGCATTAGCGAGAAATTGGTGATTGTTTCTAAACCAAGCGGCTTGGTGCATAATATTAGGTCTCCTGGCTTAGCGTTTCCCGATGTAATCAGCTTTTCAGGTTGAATTGAGCCATAAACTGTGGCGACGCCAAGTAGGTCTGAAAGGCTATCGTACGTGCCTGTGTGTCCTCGAACGATGGCTATGTTGAGCTCGTCTGCTGCCTTGCATGTTTGCTTCATTATTTTCTGGAAAGTTGCTGGTTTAGTTGATGGTGGTCCTAGCAGGTTGATGGTGCAGAATTCTGGTTCGGCGCCGGAAAGAGCAAGGTCTGAGGCTGCATAGTTGATTAGTAGCCAGCCGAACCATTCTTCTGGGACGCCAGTGCATGGGTCACTGGCAACTACCACATATTTGCCGTCTAAGAGGTGCACTCCTGAATCGTACCCAAACATTGGTGGGATGATGACTCGGGAATCCTTCTTGATGCAGCTTAAGAGTTGCTTCAGTTCTTTGTTAGGTAGTTTTCCCATGTTTCTTTGAACCTTACACGTAAATGTTTAGAGTCTTGCTTTTTTGCAGTAGGAAAATTGCGAATGCACAGATTATAATGCTTGGCACCATGTAGATTCCGTTGTATACTGCGGAGTAAACGATTGGGCTCATGCCTGGTGGCGCGTACTGGGGAAAATAGATAACGCCTGAAGTAAAGTGAGACATGAAGCGTGCTGTACCGCCTACGACTACCCCGATAACCGGACCAGCAACTGTAAGGTTTCGGAAGAATCCTGCAAGTCCAAGACACGCAAACGCTAAGGGATAATCAAGAATGAATTGAGCAGGGTTAACAACGAAAGGCTCAATAGCAAGGTCAACTACACCAAGCACTGCGCCTGCAAATATGCCGATTTTTGGTCCTCTCCTAAGTGCCAGCCAAAAGATAGGCACCATCCCAAGGTTAATTGTCCCTCCTTGTGGCATGACGAAGAAGGAGTGGCTAACCAGAGCTAATGCTCCTGCCATTGCGACAAATACAATTATTTCTGCAAGTATCTTGGTTGAAAAAATATTATTATTTTTACTCAGTTCAGCTTGTTGTTTCATTTTTTTCCCTCCGCCAGTATTATCTGGTTCAGGTTCCAAGGGTCGACAGCAAACAGCCGTCCTCTCAGCCGGGTCATCTTCCCAGCTCCCCGAGAACTTATTTGAAGGAGATATTGCTGCTTTGTCGCATATTAGTTTTTCTAAAACGTTGGTTTTCCGTCTAGGCTAATTTTCCCCCAGGATCTATTTTTTGCTAATGACATCGGTTGCTTTTTCATTTGGTAGAAATGTAAAAATTTATTTACTTGTACAATATTTTAGTAATATATGACAGAACAAATTGAGGATATAATCAAGGTTTCATCTAAAGGTCAGGTAGTAATCCCCAGAGAGGTCCGCAAGAAATTGGGCGTGAAGGGTGGTGAGAAGCTTTTGGTGCTTACTCGCAATGGAGACATACTGCTCAGGAAAACTAAGGAAGTATCCATTGAGGACATAGCTAATAAAATTGAAAAAGCCACCAGCGAAGAGTCTATCGATGTTGATACAATTGTAGCTGAGGCAGTCGAGTGGGCAAGAAAGTCAAAGTAGTTTTCGACACGAATGTTTGGCTTTCAATCTTCATGAAAAAGATCCTTAGCGACGAGTTTTCACAAGTAAAACAAGAACTAACAATTTATGTTAGCAAAGACATCATCTTGGAAATATCTAAAGCCCTATTATACCCAAAAATAGCTGAAATCCTGAAAAAAGTAGGCGTAAACGAGAGAGAAATTCTACGAGTCATCGAAGCGAACTCAATAATAGTTAAGCCTAAGTTGAAACTGCAAGTTATAGATGAAGATGCGGAAGATAACAAAATACTAGAATGCGCTTTAGCCTGTAAAGCAGACATTATCGTGTCAGGAGACAAACACCTTCTTAAACTTGGCAAATATAGAAAAACCACAATACTTACGCCCCGAGAATTTTTCGATAACATCAAAAGAAATTAGGCAATGAATTGAGCACCCCTTTTTCGAGGGGAGACCAGTCGAGTGAGATGCAGCTTAGTGTTAATGAATAAGCTTTACCGCAATCGAACGAAAATAACAATTTGGGCTTTTCTCTTAGCCAATATTATGTAAGTTCAGGTTCATTGGGTCGACATCACACAGCCGTCTTCCAAGCCAGTCAATTTCCCAACTCCCCGAGACCTTACTGATGGGATAATGTTTTTAGGTTATATTTTAGTTTTCCTACCCATACACGTTAAGCAGTTAGGATTGATTAGCATGCAGCCTATGCCTAAGGAATACAACTTTACAGAAATCGAGCGTAAATGGCAGCAGAAATGGGAAGAAATGGGCGTCTACCATTACGACTGGAACGATAAAAAACGGGTTCCCTTCAGCATAGACACTCCGCCGCCCTATCCGTCAGGCGAACTCCACATGGGCAACGTTCTCAACTGGACCTACTTTGACATGGTCGCCCGATACAAACGCATGCAAGGCTTCAACGTGCTCTTCCCGCAAGGCTGGGACTGCCACGGCTTAGGCATAGAAATACAAGTTGAAAAAACATATAACATACGCAAACGAGACGTGCCGCCTGAACAGTTCCGCAGCTGGTGCATGGAGCTGGTGGAACGATACATTACTATGATGAAAGAAGGCATTCTCAAGCTGGGCTGCAGCATAGATTGGACAACAGAGTACCGCACAATGGACCCAGATTACTGGCGTCGGACCCAGTTAAGCTTCATTTTGCTCTACAAAAAAGGCTACATGTACCAGGGCACGCATCCCGTGAACTGGTGTCCACACGATGAGACCGCGATTGCTGATGCTGAAGTAGATTACGTGAAGCGCGACGGCGTCTTGCACTACATCCGCTTCCCATTCGAAGGCACAAACGACTATGCGTTAATCGCAACCAGCAGACCCGAGTTTATTCCGGCATGCGTCGCCATCGAAGTTAACCCCAACGACGAGCGGTACAGCAAGTACATTGGCAAAACCATCGTGGTTCCAATAATCAACCGCTCAGTGAAAGTTATAGCTGACGAGTGTGTTGACCCCAAGTTCGGCACCGGCGTAGTCATGATATGCACCTACGGTGACAAAGAAGACGTGAAAACAGTCATCAAGCACAAGCTTCCTGTAATCATGCTCCTAACCGAGAACGGTCGCATAAACGAGAACGGCGGCAAATACGCTGGCTTAACCATAAACCAAGCGCGGGTAGCCATAGTTGAAGACCTCACGGCAGCTGGGTTGCTTGAGAAAACCGAGAAAATCATGCAAGAAGTAGGCGTCTGCGACCGGTGCAAGGCGCATGTGGAAATCCTTGAGCGAAAACAATGGTTCATGAACACCCGCAAACTAACCGACGCCGTAGAAGAGGCGGCGAACGAGATAGTTTGGTATCCTGATTACATGAAAAACCGTTTAATCGACTGGGCAAAATCGCTGGATTGGGACTGGGTGATTAGCCGCCAACGCCTTTTTGCGACGCCGATTCCTGTTTGGTACTGCAAAAACTGCGGCGAACTAATCCTAGCCAAAGAGGACTGGGTTCCCATAGACCCGAAACTTGAAAAACCACACGTAGAAAAATGCCCAAAATGCGGAGGCAAAAACTTCACTGCCGAACAAGACGTTTTCGACACTTGGATGGATTCGTCAATAACATGTGCCGTGCACGCTGGCTGGCCTGACCGAGCAGACTGGAAACATCTTTTCCCAGCGGACGTTCATCCCTCAGGCACCGACATAATCAGGACTTGGGCGTATTACTTGATGGTTCGGCACCTCGCGCTTTTTAATGAGAAGCCGTTTAAGAGTTGCCTTATCAACGGCATGGTACTTGGCTCAGACGGCAGAAAAATGAGCAAGTCACTGAAGAATTATGCCGCTGCGCCTGAAGTGCTAAACAAGAACGGAGCCGATGCTACAAGGCAATGGGCTGCTGGCGGCGGAGCAACAGGCTCGGACATTCCTTATCGAGCGCAGGATGTTGAGTATGGCAGACGCTTCTTAGTGAAATTGTGGAATGCTGCAGGTTTCACAAGCAAACTTCTAGCAAACTACAAGCCTGATGCAAAGGCCCATTTTGAACTTCAGCCGTTAGATAAGTGGATTATTAGCAAAGCCGAAAACTTGACATTGAAGGTTTCGGAAGCTTTTGAAAAATGCCAATTTAACATTGCCGTTGAAGAAATACGCAATTTCACATGGCATGTCTTCTGCGATTCTTACTTAGAAGCCATCAAAGATAGGCTTTATCGACAGGAGGTACAAGGAGAAACAAAGAGACAAGCTGCTCAACAGACGCTTTACGAAGTTTTGTATAGAATCTTACAATTACTAACGCCGGTGACGCCCCACTTGGCAGAGGAAATCTACCAAAACATGTATGCTGAAGACAAAGGATTCAAAAGCCTGCAGATATCACCTTGGCCACAGTTTAACCAAGATATGGTAGATAAAAATGTCGAAGAGCAAGGAGACAAGGTAATAGCATTAATCAACGAGGTCCGCAGAAAAAAAGCAGAGCAGCAGTTGCCATTGAATGTTCCTACTCTATCGCTTACAATCTATACGGGAAGTCAAGCAAATGCTGATATAATAACTGCCAGCAAGGACGATATTGCAGGAACGCTCAAGGTTACGGGCAATTTTAATATTATTCCAGAAGCAGGTTGCGGAAAAGAAGTAGCACAGTTTCCAGGAGTGATTCCTGTAGCCACTTTTGGGACGGTTACTAAAAAATGAAGATCGTTGGTTTGATAGGGTGCGGTGCGATTGGCACTGTACTGGCAGAAGCTATCGAACGAAAACTAGTAATCTGCGACGAGTTGGTTGTTTACGACTTTGACGCCTCAAAAGCACAAAAGCTCAAAACCGCACTCAATTTTCCTGTTACAATTGTTGGAAGCGTTGATGAATTACTTGCACTAAAGCCTAAGGTTATTGTGGAAGCGGCGTCACAGCAAGCCGCAAAAGATTACGTTCCAAAAATCGTTTCTGCAGGAATCGAGCTAATCGTCATGAGCACAGGCGCGCTTCTGGATTTGAATGTTGATTTGGGCAGGGTTCATGTTCCTTCAGGTGCTATCGGCGGCTTAGACGCACTCTCCAGTGCAGCCTTAGCTGGGATTGACGAGGTAATTTTGACTTCACGCAAGAACCCCAAAGCTTTAGGAA
>CAWJIN010000042.1:0-8902 GCA_963842865.1 Candidatus Bathyarchaeota archaeon
AGTCGTAGGCGGTACAGCACGCTTCATGTCTCACTTTACTTCAGGCGTTATCTATTTTCCCCAGTACGCGCCACCAGGCATGAGCCCAATCGTTTACTCCGCAGTATACAACGGAATCTACATGGTGCCAAGCATTATAATCTGTGCATTCGCAATTTTCCTACTGCAAAAAAGCAAGACTCTAAACATTTACGTGTAAGGTTCAAAGAAACATGGGAAAACTACCTAACAAAGAACTGAAGCAACTCTTAAGCTGCATCAAGAAGGATTCCCGAGTCATCATCCCACCAATGTTTGGGTACGATTCAGGAGTGCACCTCTTAGACGGCAAATATGTGGTAGTTGCCAGTGACCCATGCACTGGCGTCCCAGAAGAATGGTTCGGCTGGCTACTAATCAACTATGCAGCCTCAGACCTTGCTCTTTCCGGCGCCGAACCAGAATTCTGCACCATCAACCTGCTAGGACCACCATCAACTAAACCAGCAACTTTCCAGAAAATAATGAAGCAAACATGCAAGGCAGCAGACGAGCTCAACATAGCCATCGTTCGAGGACACACAGGCACGTACGATAGCCTTTCAGACCTACTTGGCGTCGCCACAGTTTATGGCTCAATTCAACCTGAAAAGCTGATTACATCGGGAAACGCTAAGCCAGGAGACCTAATATTATGCACCAAGCCGCTTGGTTTAGAAACAATCACCAATTTCTCGCTAATGCAAAAAGCTTTAGCGCAAAAACTCTTCGGAGCAGCGCAACAAGAAAAGCTTTCCAAGCAAGTTCACATGCAAAGCTGCGTAAAGGAAGCCATGCAACTGGCTGAAATAAGCGGTATCCATGCTATGCATGATGCCACAGAAGGAGGACTCGTAGCAGCGCTAAACGAGTTGGCAGAAGCGTCAAAAATAGGTTTCAGGGTGGACTGGGAAAAAATACCAGTATCCAAGGAACTGTTAGCGCTACAGAGTCATTTTGAATTAAATGATGAGCAATTGCTGGCTATGTCTTCAACAGGGACGATTTTGGCTGCTTTAGATCCCCAAGCGAGAGAAAAAGTAAGAGCAACATTAAGCAAGAATGGGCTTTCAGCATGTTTTTTGGGCGAATTCACGGAAAGTAAAGAGCGTGTTTTAATCAAAACGGGAAAAGAAACTTCTTTTCCACAAGTTGCCGACGACCCTTACGCTTTGATTCTTTCTAGAAAATAGTTACTTTTTCAATTCAGATAGCACAAAGCTTACTATTTCTTCGGCTATGTTGACTTCTGTTACTACCTGCAAGCCTTTCCATCCTGGTTGGCTGTTCACGTCAACGATGCGTGGTCCTTCGGGTCCTTCTAGGATGTCTACTCCTGCAATTTTGCATCCTACGGCTTTGGCTGATTTTATGGCTAATTCCTCGAATTCTCTGCTGATTTTTGCTGGTGCAGGTTTTGCTCCTTGGCTGTAGTTGGTTTTCCAGCCTTTAGCTACGCGGCGCATGGATGCGATTACTCGGTCGCCGATTACGAATGCACGTATGTCTGAGTATCCGTGAGGTACGAATTCTTGCATGTAAATTACTCCATGATGGAATGTTATTGCTTTGAAAATTGTGTCAGCGATGTCTACGTCAACTATGCGTGTTGCGCCTTGTCCTCTGGAGCCGAAAATTGGTTTAACTACAATGTCGCCGCCAAGTTCTGAAAAAGCTTTTAGGGCTTCGTTTACGCTTTCAGTGGCTAATGTACGTGGTACAGGAACGCCCACATCCTCAAGGATAGCTAAAATATCGTACTTGTCAACACAGTGCTCGATTGCTGTTGGTGGATTCACCATGTAGAAGCCTTGGCGTTCAAGCTTGTAGAGCATATCCATTCGGAAAACCAGTTCCTCAAGCGAACCCCGACCAATCGGGCGAATAATAAGCGCATCTAAATCGTCTAGGATGCTGGTGCCGTTAACTTTGAAGTATGGTTTGTATGCGAGCCTTGCGACCAGCTTGGGAAAAGTGAAGCATTCATGTGGGATGCCTCGTTTAGTTAGGGCTTCCCGAACTTGCGTGCTGCTCCATGCTTCCAAGTTACGCGTCATTATTCCGAATTTCAATGCAGATCTGTCCTTGCCTAACGATATTGAAGATGCTGATTGACTGTGCTCTTAAAGTTTCTGTGCCAAAACTAAACTATTAAAGACCTCTCAATCGTTTTCTAACTTGTTTCCAGGGCTAAACAGTAACTCGAAATTTTATGGTGTCCGATAAACTTTAATCGACATATCACTATTAAGATGTAGAGATAAATGAAAATCAGATTTACTATAGTTTTTTTCGTCTTCCTGCTCATTGTCTCTTTCTTGGTGCAGACCACTTTCGTCGTCAAGGCATCTCCAACTGGCTACTCAAAGGACCTCTATTTTGGAGTTGACATAGCTTACTATAACCTCACAGAATTCAAAGCTGAAGTTGACGAAGTCAGCTCCTACACAAACCTCATTGTCATAGGAGCAGGAGGAATATCCTCCAATGTCACTCTTCTTGATGAAGCCTGCCAATATTTGTACGATAAAGGTTTGTCTTTTATAATTTATGAGATGAACGTTCGCGCTAACGAGGCGCAATGGTTTCAAAACGCTACTGCAAAATGGGGAGATTATTTCTTGGGAGTCTATTCTGGAGCTGATGAATACGGAGGAAAACAAATAGATCTTAACCCTTACAGGGCAGTGTGGCAAGCAGATAATTACGCTGACGCTGCAAACCAGTACGTTGCCAATCTCACCGCAACTTTGGCAAGAGAAACACGATATTTGAATGGCACCGTCACTTTTCCCATGGTTATTTCAGACTATGCGCTTTACTGGTTTGACTATAAAGCAGGATTGAGCACAGTGTTCGCTGAGTTTGGCTGGAACTATAGCCGTCAATTGAACGTGGCATTGTGCAGAGGCGCAGCAACTGTTCAGAACAAGGACTGGGGGGTCATGATAGATTGGACCTACACGAATCCCCCCTACCTCGAGTCTGGCCCGCAGCTTCTTGATGACATGAAACTTGCCTACGACAACGGAGCAACATACATCATAATCTTCGACACCAACAAAAATTACACGCAGTCAACCCTACAACCGGAGCACCTGCAAGTCATGCAGCAATTCTGGCAGTACGCGCAGGCTAATCCCAGGCCCAGCGACCCGCCCAGCAGCAGAGTCGCCTATGTTCTTCCTAACGATTACGGGTACGGCTTTAGGGGACCAAACGATAAAATCTGGGGCCTCTGGCTGGCAGACAACCTCACGCTGCCAATCTGCGAGGGCCTTGCCAGCTTGCTACAACAATACGGAAGCAAACTGGACATCATTTATGACGACCCAGCGTTTCCAGGCTACACAGGCATTTATAACATAACCTTTTTCTGGAACGGGACTGTCAGCACGCTAGCAACCTCCACCGTAACCTCCACACTTTCCTCAGGAACCACGGGTTTAAGCCCCAACTACATAATAGCTTTAGTTGCAACTGCCGCCATAGTTTTCATTCCAATAACTTTTATGTACAGTAGACGGGGCAAGAAGGAAAGGACGTTACTAGAGGAGGAACATCCGATTTACAATCCGAAGCTGCCAACTTCATCAAAGAAGCCGACTGCAGCCGCACCTTATAGACAACCCGAAAAATATAGCCGCCAATATTCAACGAGACCCACAGAAACTATTCGATATAATCCGCCAAAGAGTTCCAGTCAGCAACTGCCAAAGACGCCTACGGTCATTACGAAATATAACCAGCCGGCAAGTTATTCTCAACAGTCATATGCCACAAAAATTTGTCGGCATTGCAAACAAACAGTAAGAGAAGACTTGAACGTCTGTCCGCACTGCCTGAAGAGGCTAAAGTAGAAGGTTGCGACATAGCAGCACTATTTTGTTTTAAAATATGGACCGACAAAAAGAGAAAGCGCAAAAAACCAGTTGCTACAAAAAACTGGCCCAAATCTTTTGCATGAGTCGCGATTACGTTTCAACCCTATTTTATTCTTTCAAGACGAAGCGAATTTAGTAAAAGAAGCATTGTAAGTCCATCGTCGCCGGCAATCACGGTTGCCAGCAAACCTGTCACGCCGAGTACTCCTAGTGCTCCTAAAATTAATTTTATGATAAGTGATGCGGTTATATTCTGTTCAGCGATTTTCATCGTTTTGTCACTGAGATTAATCAGGTATGGAATTTGTGCTAACTCATCTTTCACTAGCACCACGTCCGCAGATTCCAAAGCAACATCAACCCCCGCCGCGCCCATGGCGATGCCAACGTCTGAAGCGGCAAGCGCAGGAGCATCATTAACCCCGTCGCCGACCATCGCTATAAGCCCGTTTTTACCCTTCATATCATCAATGCACTTCAGTTTATCCTCAGGAAACAGTTCCGCGTAAACCTCATCAATCTGCAATATATCCCCGGTTTCCTTGGCAATCTCTGTTCTGTCGCCAGTTAGCATGACGGTTTTTATGCCATTCTTTTTCAAATCATTCACTGCTTTGAGGGCATCTTGCCTAACTTGGTCAACAACGCAAACTGTAGCCAACCCTTCTTTACCCAGAGAAACACAAACTGAAGTATGAGTGTCGCTCTCATTAATTTCAAAGGCTTCCTGACAATTGCAACCGAACTCTTTCATTAACTCTAAGTTGCCGACCGCCACAAAATTCCCGTTAACGTTGCCTACGATGCCTTTTCCAGGTACCTCAGCGACGTCGGTCACTTTGAACTTGCTTAGGTCAATGCCTCTTTCCGTGGCGCGTCTAACAATGGCTTGAGCGACAGGGTGATTTGAATACTGGTCAAGTGACGCAGCCAAAGCCAACGCATCTTCTTCAGTTCTTGCCACAAGTCTAACTTCGTGAACGGCGGGTCTGCCCAAAGTTAATGTGCCTGTTTTATCAAAAACGACTCTTTTTACCTTGGCTAACTTTTCAACGTAGATTCCACCTTTAATTATGACTCCTCTTCTAGCCGCAACTGTTATCGCTACAAGGATTGTTGCAGGAACCGAGATAATGAAGGCGCTGGGACAAGAAACCACAAGAAGTATAAGCGAACGGTACAGCCATACGTGAAAAGACAAGCCAGCGATCAACGTAGGCAAAGAAGCGGTTAAAACGGCTAACACGATGACTATTGGAACATAAATTTTTGCGAATCGGTCCACAAGTTTTTCCATGGATGCCTTTCTTTTGCCCGATTGAGCCACAAGCACAATAATCTTTGAGACAACAGTTTCACTGGCCTTTTTCGTGACAGCTATCTTTAAAACGCCGCTCATGTTTAATGTGCCAGCATAAACACAATCGTTCACTTTCTTGGTGACAGGCACGGATTCACCGGTGACTATGGCTTGGTCAACATGCGATAAGCCATCAACAACATTGCCGTCTAAAGGTATCCTCTCACCAGGTCTCACAAGCAAAGTCATGTTAGGCTTGACTTCGTTGACATTAACAGTTTTCTCTGTTCCATCAGCTACGATTCTAGCTTGGTCCGGCATGAACTTTGATAATTTCTCAACTGTTCGACGCGCTCGATCCTCAATGTAGCCCTCAAAGTATTCAGCGATAGAATAAAGAAACAGCACCATTACCGCTTCAAATTGCGCGTTTAGGTATAAGGCACCTAGCGCTGCGGCAGCCATCAAAAATTCAACAGAAAATCTTTTTTCAACAATCAGCTCCCTAATACCCATTATGCCAATGTACGTAGAAGCAAAAAGAACAGAAGCATAATACAAAATCGTGCTAACGGTTGCTCGAACGTTTATAATTGGTATGGTAAAGCGAAGAGGGATTCCTGCAAAGAAAAACTCAAGTAAACTGCCGATAAGAACAGTTACGCCTAGTAAAATGGCGAAGAAAATAAATATATTTTTATTTTCATGTTCCTCTGTTTTCTGCAGCGGCTTTTCTAGGCAGATTTTCTCTTCTTCAGTAGTCATTGTTATCTTTTAAAGAAAAGGCTGTGAAAATATTAAGATAGTGCTAATATGATGGGAAAAATTAATATCTCGATATTAACTATTCTCTTGAATGTTAATAACAGGGGAATAAACCTTGACAGTGATAAGTATAACGTTACCGTCGGATCTTCTCAACCAGTTTGATGAATTTATGAAGTCAAGAGGATACTTCAGCAGATCAGAAGCTTTCCGAGACGCTATAAGAAACCTCATCTCAGAAGCCGAAATTGCAAAAATTTCTTCAGGAAACGTGGCTGCCACTATTATGACAACATGCGATTATGCACGTAAGGATGTTGATTTGAAAATATCAGAGTTGCGGCATGAATTTGATGATGTAGTCATCGAAAACGTTCATAGACACATAAATGGAAAATACTGCGTGGAAATATTCGTAACTGAAGGAAACAACGATAGAATACTTAACTTAATTAACCGACTAAGAGGCATGCATGGGATCCAACAAGTACGAGCAATGTTCATGACACTATAACTATACGTACTTCACAAAAAAAAGAGGGAACTATGGCAGGAACTGCTGGTAAACTGGGTGACCCTTGAACCGCAATGTGGTTTCAGATTTTTCTGTAGTTCCGCTCGGCAATCGCATGCAAATTGAATAGACAACTGCGCCACCAGGAATTATTCTCACGCCATCTAACAGTTCGCCCTTAGTGACACCTGAAGCTGCAAACACTAGTTCTTTACCTTTAGCGAGTTCATCTTGATTGTAAGTTTTGTCCACGTCAACTCCAGTTTTCTTTAAACGTTCTAAGCGTTCTTCGTCGTCTTTTTTGTCCCGCCAAACGTTGACGAGCATTGTTCCGCCGAGAATCTTCATTGCTGTTGCGGCTATGGTGGCTTCAGGTCCTGCGCCAGCACCAATTAGCAAGTCGACGCCGCTGTTCGGTAGGCAACTGACTACTGCTGCTGCGATGTCTCCGTCTGGGATGAGTAAAATGCGTACGCCGAGTTTTCTGAGTCGAGCGAGGATTTCGTTATGGCGGTCGCGTTCCAGCATGATGACGGTAAAGTTAGGTAGGAGGAGACCTTTTTCATGAGCTACTGTGCGCACGATTTCTTCAATGGACATGTCTAGAGATAATTTGCCTATGGACTGATAGTCTGTGGCAATTTTAAAGTAGTAGCCGTCATCGGGCAAAACTTGGAAGCATCCTGCTGGTGCACATGCCAATGCGGATATGGCGTCTTTTCTGCCTTTGCTGGCGGCTGTGGTTCCGTCAACTGGGTCGACGATAAACTCAACTTTGGGTCCTCCGCCGGTTCCGACTTTTTCGCGGTGTTCAAATGATGGCGCGTGGTCTTTTGGTCCTTCGCAGCAAATTATTTCGCCTTCTACATCCGTTTGGGCAAGAACTGCTCTTGAATATTCAACGGCTTTTGCATCGATTAAGTCACAGTCGCCTTGACCAACATGCAAAGCAGCGCCTATTGCTGCTGCCACTGTTATTCTTGTTAATGATGGGGCTATTGATCTAAGAGAAACCATTGTTTATTCCTCATTAAACACAACTAAGAGATATCTTGTGGACAAATTAATATATATTTTATGGGGTTCTCGCTTTTTGCAATAAACCCCGATTTAACACGCCATAATTTGGTGCAAAAAGATAATTTTCACATTAGAAAGCCCAAAAATCAAACATGAATTGTTTGCCCGCCTTTCGTTTAAACCAAAGCATAGTAGCAAGCCCAAAATACCTAAATTTTCTGTGTAATGCAAATGAAAACCAACTTTAACATCACTTAATTCATTATAGTGGTTTTGAAGTGTTGAATTTTCTTAAAAATCACGCCTGTGATTGTCATATTACACCCACATATGCTTATGTGGTCGCTTGCTAGTAGTTTTTTGGTGATTTTTTAGTGTTAAAAAGATTCAAGAGAAGCTACCTTTTGGCAGCCATACTTTTAATCGCCATCCTGATAGGAATCGCAGTCGCTGCTGAGCTATCTTCCTTCACGACAACCGTGACGATTCATGGAGTCAAGCAGTTGAGTCAAGGAGCATCTACATCCTCGTGGAACGTCTATGTCAACGATGTGAACCAGGTTCAATATGTTCCTGGAAACACCACGGAACCCACCCTCAACCCAGATGACACCAACACATACGCTTTCAACGTGACCACTGATGCTTACAGAGCATGTTCGGTAGAAATCAACCTGGCAGAACCAGTGTCCTCCGACTTTAGCAGTTTTCAAATAACGGTTCTCAACTGGACAGGTTCAGCATGGTCTCCGGCTACGCTTTACACTACAGCCACGGGATCCACGCCATTGACATACATTGACGGTACAATAGCGGACACCTCAGGGTATATACAGCAGCCAGTTTCAACCTCAACATACTACCTCGTAGCAATCACTTACACATATGACCAAACAAGCCCTCCAGGCACCCCCTACACGGTAGACCTGCAGTTCACGCCACTACCGGAGCCAGCATAAATCCTATTTTTTCCCCTTTTCTTTTTTTCTTAGAGACTTTGTTCCGTTTATCACTTGCATCACATCTTAAAAATTTTAGAGCTAAGCGAAACTTGCCTGCGTAAATGGAGTGAACGTGAAGGTTGCAGGTATCTGGGTGTTATCAGCCGATGGATTGTATGTGTAGGTTACTTGGATTAAATAGTACTTTGTAGTTGAAGCGTCTTGATGAATATAGGCGGCGTCGCCCGGCATCAATCCATTAATAAAAGCCTTAGTAGTTCCGCTTGTTGAGGCAGCATAAAGGGGCTCTGCGCTCCAAGTTCCATCCGCCGTGGAAGAAAGAACTGTAATGTCAAACTGAGAAAATTTGCTTGCGTCCATTGCCGATGTGAGCTCCATCTTTACTGCACAGACATTATCTGCATTTGTTAAAACCTTGAAGGCATAAGTGCTTGGTTCT
>CAWJIN010000043.1:0-45211 GCA_963842865.1 Candidatus Bathyarchaeota archaeon
ATTGACTCTGAAATGTTAGCGCAGTGCATCGAGAAAACTTTAGAGAAAGTCTCGTTGGCAATTCTTGATTGGAAAGGAATCAGAAGCCAAGACAAGCCAAAACTTTTATCGTCTCTGCAAGATGCTGGGTTGACTTTTAAGAAAGTTTAACCAAAAAATAGTCAGCCTCGTAGGGAAGCTTTAAAAGTGTTGATAAAACAAGTTTTAAACTCTAGGTTACAGTAACGTTTATTATTCATAAATGAAATCTTGAGTGTGCGATGAATATGGGAATAAAATCTTGGATAATGCAGGCAGGAAGAACCTTAAAGCTAGCTGTAAAACCAGGAAGAGAAGAGCTGTGGCTATCAATAAAAATTAGCCTCTTAGGCATAGGCTTAATTGGTATAATCGGTTTCGTAATTAAACTATTAGCGTATGCAATAGGCGGCGCTTCAGCAGCAGGAACGTCATCTTAGAAGGAAACCTGAATTTATGGACAAGAAAGAAGAGCAAACACAAGCAAAAATTTTTGTTGTCAAAACCACCACTGGACAAGAACGAAACGTTGCCAGATTGATTGCTTCAAAAGTGGAAATGAATCATATTCCAATAAAAGCTCTTCTTGTACCAGACACGCTAAAAGGATACGTGTTTGTAGAAGCTGACGGGCCACATTTTGTGGAAGAAGCCATCACAGGCTTAAGGCACGTACGCTCAAGAATCCCTGGGCTGGTAAAATTCGATGAGATAGAACGGTACATTGTCCGAAAACCAGTCATGGAAGACCTCAACGAAGATGATGTCGTCGAAATTACTGGTGGACCTTTCAAAGGTATGCGAGCCAAAATCACAAGACTTGACAAGGCAAAAGGCGAAGTTACCCTTGAACTGCTTGAGGCAACATTCACCTTGCCAATCACCGTGCACTCAGACTATGTAAAACTAGTGGAAAAAGCAAAAACATAAAACAGGCGAAAAAACATGGGAGAAAAAAAAGTTGTAGAATTGCTCATAAATGGAGGACAAGCCAATGCAGGTCCACCGTTAGGTCCTGCTCTTGGTCCATTGGGCGTCAATATAATGGCTATAGTCAACAAAATTAACGAGGTTACAAAGGACTATGCTGGAATGAAGGTTCCAGTGAAAATCAGCGTTGATACTGAGGACAAAACCTTCGATGTGTCCGTTGGCACTCCAACCGCTTCAGCATTAATCGTTGCTGAATTGAAAATAGAGAAGGGTTCAGGAACGCCCAACACTGTAAAGGTAGGCAATTTGTCTATGGAGCAGATGGTTCGGATAGCGAAAATTAAGCGACTTGAGCTTTTAGCCCCAACGCTGAAGAAGGCAACTAAAGAGATGCTTGGAACCTGCGTCAGTTTAGGCGTCACGGTTGAAGGCAAAGACCCCCGTGAAGTGCAAAAAGATATTGATGCTGGCAACTACGAACAGCTATTTGGTAACGAATAATGATAAGCGAATATTTTTATAATGGGTTTCCAATCCCTCATTGGCACGAGGCTTAAAAATGCCCCTAGACAACAAGACAATATCAGAAGCAGTTAAACAGGCAAAGGCGAAGTCTGGCGAAAAAAAATTCAACCAGACAGTAGATATGATCTTGGATATTGTAGAGATCGATATGAAGGCGCCAGAAGGCAAAATCCAAGAGGTTGTTGAGCTTCCTTATGCAACTGGAAAGCCGAACAAGATCTGTGTTATTGCTTCTGGAGAATTTGCATTTAAAGCAAAAAACGCACAAGCTGATCACGTTATAGAACGTTCTGACTTAGACGCGTTATCTGGCAAAAAGAAGGAACTTCGCAAGCTTGCCAGCGAATATGACGTTTTCATCTCCGAAGCTCCATTAATGCCGCTGGTAGGTAGAATTCTGGGTCCAGTTTTGGGCCCGAGAGGAAAAATGCCTATTCCTGTTCCACCGAACGCTGATATTGCAGCCATAATAAATAAGCACCGCAAAACCGTGGTTGTGAGAATGCGCAACCAACCGATTATTCAAGTTTCAGTTGGCTCTCAACAGATGAAAGATGAAGAACTTGTCGATAACATCATGACGGTTCTTCGTGTTTTAGATGGAAAACTTAAGCGTGGCTTGAAAAACGTAAAGTACGCTTTTATTAAGACATCTATGGGTGAGCCGGTAAAAATTAAACCCTAACAAGAGAAGAAAAATCATGCCGTCCCAACAAGTATTAGACGAAAAATCAAGCCAAGTAGACTCAATAAAAGGCATACTGAAAGAATACAAATCCATCGGTATCGCTAGCCTGCAGAAGGTTCGTGCTTCGCAGCTTCAAGAAATCAAGAAAACTATGGCTGGTAAAGTTTACCTTAGAGTTTTAAAGAACACGTTAATGAGGCTAGCCATTGAAGAGATGAATCAAGAAGATTTAAAGAAGCTTGAGAAGTACTTGGACGGATCAAACGTTTACTTGTTCACAGATCTAAACCCGTTCAAACTGGCGCTGTTGCTGGAACACGGCAAAGTAAGAACAACCGCCAAGTCAGGTGATTTTGCCGCCAACGATGTGGTTGTTCCAGCTGGTAACACGGGTCAACCTCCAGGTCCATTTATCAGCCAATTAAACGCTGTTGGTTTGCCGACGAGGATCGAGTCTGGCAGTGTTTGGGTCAGTAAGGATACGCTGGTAGTTCGCAAAGGTGAAGAAATTAACGAGCGCCTTGCCGGTGTCTTATCAAAACTAGGCATTAAAGCCGTTGAACTCGGCATATCGATGCGTGCAGTTTTTGACGATGGCTTAATGATTACTGGTGAACAGCTGAAAGTTGACGTTAACGCAACAAGGAAAAGCCTGGAGCAAAGCAACCAAGAAGCCTTCGCACTAGCAATGGGCATCTTTTACCCAACCAAAGAAACAATCAAGCCGCTATTGCAAAGTGCACACCAAAAAGCTGTTGCATTAGCTGTCGGCGCTGCGATACCAACCAAAGAGACAATTGGTGACTTAATAAGAAAAGCAAACGCGGAAATGACAAGTTTAAGCGGTGCTGTGGAGAAAGCTAAGCCTAAGGCAGCATAAACCACCCTTTTTTTGAGTTGATTTTTCTAGTGCTAATAGTATCCCCTATTAGCTTTTTACTGGCTGCGTTGGATAAAACAAGTCTTGCTTAGATTTTTCGGTCTATTTTGATAAGGATTAATAGTTTCTTAAGTCGTGTACATTTCAATAAGCGCGCACCTGAGGAAGCGACCATAAATATGCTAAACAAAAACAACCCCTCCCCTTTTTTAGTTTTAAAAATCAATGGTGAAAAGAGATGGGGCTGAGAAGGCTCTGGTTAAATTGACGATTGACCATAGTCATTGTGATAGCTTTTGCATTCTTTTCTTCTAAAGGTTGTTTCGAGAGTCTCAGCAACCCCTCTGTACAAGGAAGAAAGTAGGCCATCCAATTTAGATCAGAATGTGGATATATATTGTTGTGGTGTTGGCCATCTGTCGGGGATTTTCCTTGAGCTAGCTTCAATTTTTGTTATTCCACAAATTCTGGCGATTTGATCTTGCATATCGAATGCCTGTGCAATGTCTCTTATCATAGCTGTCAATTGTAGATCATAATCGCCACTAGTTTGTGTAATTATAATTACATCGGGTATTTCCGCAAGCGACTCAATTATTGGATTTGACAAGCCGCCGGGAGTGGTAAAAGCTATGTTTAAATCTAATATCGCCGTGTACCCAATTTTATTTGGATTTATTTGGATTGAAACTTTTATTGCGCCCTTTTCCTTGAGCCTACGATACCTTTTTACGACTCTGTCGGTCGATAGTCCTAGTTCCTTTGCGATTTTAGTAAATGATGCGCGCCCATCAAAAGTAAGTTTTGCGACTATTTGCTTATCCAAATCATCAATTATGATTTTGTCAGCGGTCGCAAGGCTTGTATGGTCTGAACCCGATTGATTACTTTCGATGTTTTCTTTCTGAGCGAGGTTTAAGTTTTCGGGAATGTTTCTGACGCCAGTCCAGATGTAAGTTTTTAAACCCATAGTAGGTAGTTTTCGCTTAATCACCTGCTTAACATGGTCCAATTCATTGAGATCCTTCAAAGTTGCGACCGCCCTAACATTGTAAACACTGTTATACTGCCGATTAGCATGGACCTCAGTTATTTTACCTATAAATTCCATAACCTGTTCAATCTGCTGAGCCTCAACACTGATCAGCAGGGTAGCAAGTGCATCATAACCGAAATGAGCAAAATTCATCTGAATTGTTGCGCCACTGATTATCCCTTTTTTCTCCATTGACTTGCAGCGTTTCCAAACTTTGTTTTTCGACACTCCGCATTGTTTTGCTATTTCATAATAGCCTGTTCGACCGTCTTTTAGCAGATTTTTAAGTATTTTTGAATCGAGCTCATTTATTTTGGACATGCAGTTCTTTCCTTTCGTTTTTATTCTTGTTGGCTTTCAACATTTAAATTTTGGCTAATTTATTAAAAAGATAGGTTTAAAAGGTAGATATGTATTGGCGAGGACTCGGCCATTTTTCCCATTTCTCCAATGGCAATATTTCTGCGTCAATTTTCGTTATGCCTTGAATTTTTCCAAGCGCTTCTTGAACAGAAAGCAATTGGCCTAAATCTTTCACCATTGCCCATATTTGCAAGTCGTAGTCGCCTGTTGTTTTCATGATGCTTATTATGTCGGGTATTCTGCCGATTTTTTCAACGATTAAGAATAAGTTTTCATGTGAGGTCACGGTGAAAAAAACGCATAGGGCTTGGTATCCCATTTTATTAGGGTTAACTTGAATTGTGACTTTTAATATCCCGTTTTTCTTCAGTTTTTCATATCTTCTTTTAGCAGCAGCAGATGAGAGTCCTATTTCTCTACCGAGTGCTTCCATGGACACACGTCCGTTCTCAGAGAGTTTATCAGCTATTTTTTTGTCAATTTCATCGATAACCATTGTTTGAGGATTATTTGTTCTCTGAGCATTTACTTGATAATTGATTGTCGCCTCTTCCTTTTTCTTGTTAGCACTTGTTATTGCCAAGTTATGGTTCATTTCTTTTACATCTGTCCAGATTGCAGTTCTCATTTCAAAGATCGAAAAATGTCTTTTGATTGCATCCTTGATGTCATTCAACTGTTTAAGCGTTTTAAGGATTATAATAACATCTAAGTTCCCTTTGACTTCCCTGCTATAGAAGGCATAAACCTCTGGCATTTTCTGCAAATACTCAATAAGTTCAGCTTCCTGTTTAGAATCAACATTGAGTAATACATGCGCTACTGCCTTGTAACCAAAACTCTTATAATTAATGTGAATTGTCGCGCCTGTAATTATTCCCGTTTCTTCCATTTTGTCAATATTTTTCTTTACATTTTTTTTTGTCTCGCCTATTTTTTTAGCAATTTCGTTATCAGTTTTGCGACCATCCGCTAATAGCTCTTCGAGAATTTTTGATTGGACTAGACTAACTTGCTCGTTTAAGACTGCTATCCCTCGCTGACGTTCATGGTGCTTTCAATATATTTAAATTCATCGCACATGTTACTTTTTCAGTTCTATTCGTTTTTTATTTTTATAGTTTTTGTTCTTCCGATTTTAAAGGCTTATATTGGTCCTTTTATTGTCAAAAATGGCGATTTTATTCGATATTTTTCTTAATTTTCCAAATTTTAAATATAAAACAACGGGAAGCTTGATTACCGAAAAAGGAGAAAAAAACAAAAATGACAAATAAACTAATGAGAATGGGAATTTCTAAAATCAAATCTGGTTTCTAAGATTAAAGCCCCAAGAGAACTTACCGCGGATTAGTACTTATATTTTTTCTGTTTGTTTTGATAAGACTTAATAGTTTCCTGCACCGTGTCATTTTAATTAATGTGACTTGGCATGGTTGATGTTTGGCTTCCTTACGGAAAAACCGACGTGTGCATCCGTGTTCCAGCTCGAAACCTCCTTGGAACAATTGAGCCAGCGGAGCGCCAAGGCGCATTGGATGCTAAGGCTGAGGTGGAGCGAGCTCTAAAAGAGCCCATCGGCTCCAAACGCCTGTGCGAAATTGCCAAGCCCGAGAGCAAAGTGGCTATTGTTGTTGATGATGCTACTAGGAAAGCGCCGAGTGAAGCGATGCTTTTGCCAGTGCTCGCCGAATTGAATCTAGCGGGGGTAAAAGATGAGAATGTCACGGTTATTTTCGGCTGCGGAACCCACCGGGCAGTTAAGCCCGACGAAGCCGCTGCATTGCTTGGTGCTGAAGTGCTTAAACGAGTAAAAACTATTAGCCATGATTGCCGAGCCACAGATTTGGTGCACTTGGGCACGACTAAGACGCATGGAAACAAAGTTTTTGTTAACCGCGTGTTTGCTGAGGCAGATGTAAGAGTGCTTTTGGGTGATGTTGGCTTTCACTATTATGCTGGTTATGGCGGTGGAAGAAAAAGCGTTTTGCCAGCAGTCTGCGGCGAAGAAACCATCAAGCACAATCATTCAATGCTCTTAAATGCTAACGCTAGAACAGGAAATTTAGATGATAATCCAGTGCATCAGGACATGACTGAGGCAGCAAAATTAGCCAAAGTAGACTTCATTGTAAACGTCGTCGCGAACACGAAGGGCGAAATCGTAAAAGCCTTCGCTGGCGATTTAGAGCAGGCATTTCTGGAAGCTGTAAAACTGGTCAACGAAATGTATCGAATAACGGTGGACCGTCGGGCAGACATCATAGTTGTAAGTGCAGGCGGTTATCCGGCGGATATGAATCTGTATCAAGCTTACAAAGCGCTCGACAACGCGTTAGACGCAGTTAAACGCGGAGGAGTAATAATCCTTGTCGCTGAGTGTCCTGAAGGGCACGGGAACCAAGTGTTTTACGATTGGATGACTCGTTTGGGCGACTTGAAAAATGTTGAGCGCGAAATTAAACGCAACTTCGTTTTGGGCGGTCACAAGGCTTATTACCTTTTAAAAGCCTTGCAAAACCACCAAATCATACTGGTCTCTTCCATGCCTGACTATTATGCGACGAGCATATTCAAGTTGAAAACTACTCGAGCTGTAAACGACGCTTTTGCTGAAGCGTTGAAAATTGTGGGTTCAGCTTCAAGAGTTTGGGCGATGCCTCAGGGCAGCTGCACATTGCCAGTGTTCAAGGCGCAGGAAGAAACAAAAACTTAAACAATTTGCTTCCGTAATGCAAAAAAGCAAGAGTTTGAGGCTTAAAGCGTAACCTTTAAGTTATAATTGTGAAATCTTGGTTTAAGAAGGCTAAACAATGCAACAAACCTTCAAGCTCCGCAAATTCGTGCCCGATGATTTACAAAGTGTAATGCAAATCAACCGCGTCTGCTTACCAGAAAACTATAGTGACTTCTTCTTTATGGACTTGCATCAACGGTTTCCTGAGACCTTTATTGTGGCAGAAGAGAACGGAGAAATTGCAGGTTACACCATGTGCCGTATTGAAGTTGGCCTATCAAATTATGGTTTCGGCGGCTTGATACGAAAAGGACATGTGGTATCCATAGCGGTTCTGCCACAGTACAGGCGCAAGGGCATTGCCCAAGCAGTAATCACCAAAGCGTTGGAGGGCATGCAATATTACAAAGCTAAACAATGCTTCCTAGAAGTCAGAATGACAAATGAGGCTGCAATTTCGCTCTACAAAAAGTTAGGATTTGAAATCACCAGAACCATTAACGGGTACTATTCAGACGGCGAAGACGCATACGTCATGACAAAACGAATTTAGGCTGAGAAACCATTCTTTTTAGAGCCAATGGAACAGCCAAGTTTACCATTATAATCAACGCTAATAGTCCATATTGTACTCCCGTTGCCAGGGCGGCAGTGTCAACGAATACTTGGAAGTTTTGAGTTCCAGCCATCAAGTTCATCGCTCCCATGCCAAGCGTAATCAGCGTTAATGGCACGGATGCGTAGAGGGCGATGCTTTCTTTAATTTTAAAGAGCAAAATATAGGCGAAGATCAATGTTGGAGCGTAATATGCGAATGCGCCTAAAATTCCAAGCGGCCACCCGAGGGGATTCAACTCTACGGCTAAACCCGTAACATTGATGGCGTAGAATGTTGTTGCAATATCAAACATCCAGAAGGCTAACGCAACGCCCTGAAAAGAAAACAGCAAATTCCGCCATTTCTCAGATGTGTCTGGCGCTGCTTTGGGGTTAGTATTTTTCAACTTAAGATATGTTATGCTGGAGACTGGAATAAGCAAGATGAGCGCGTATGTTAAGCCTAGCCAAGCGTCGCCAGCTCTGATGAGCGCGGCGATGTTGAATATCCAGATTAGTCCTGTGGCAACTAGAAAGCCTTGAGCTAAACTTTTCAGTGACCCCATAAAGGACCCCATAACCGTTTTTCTCCCCCATTATTGCCCTTTAAGGTGGTTACCTACATAACCTTTATTCCCAAAACGCAACTTCAACCGTCCTGTTGCACAACAGAACAATTATAAGTCAACATTGCAAGATGCTGAACTCAAGGGGAACAAGAGATATGTCGGAAATAGCTGTGATAAGGCACAAAAAAAGAATCGCGCTTATTGCTCATGACAATAAAAAGAAGACATGCTGGAATGGACAAGATAGCATATGTATTAGGTACATTTTCGCAAGCATGAACATGTGCCCAATTAACTTGCTGTATCAAGCGGATATAATCTTCCAAAGCAATAAAGAGCGCAGAGGTAGTAACCAACTTCTTTAAAACACTGGGCACATAATTATCTTTGAGGAATCAAGTTTGTCAATTCAGAAAATACCAGAAAAAAACACCATACTATTCGTTTGGTTCAATCAGTATGCTGGAATAGTCCTAAAAACCCCCAGTAAAACTCTTGCCATAGACCCAGTCGACATCAAAGCTAAAAGCCTCCAAAATGTAGATGCACTGCTAATAACACACGAGCATTATGACCATCTGGATCCAAGGCTAATCACAGAAATCCAGAAAGCGACAAACTGTATAATAATCGCTGATTCAGCCTCAACTAAAAAACTGCAACACGCAATACCCGCAGAAAAACTCCACGAAATCAAACCAGGCGCTGAAATAAAAATCGGCGAAGTCTCCGTTAAAGCAGAAAAATGCAACCACAACGCTGAAGCGCCAGTAACTTACATAATAACCAGCGAAGACGAAGTCAAAATCTACCATACAGCAGACAGTTTACCCTTCCCAGAACTAGCAGCTATAGGGCAAAGAGAAAAATTCGATGTAGTCTTCTGCACAGTTGGCATAGCGCCGGGCTCCACACCGCAAACAGGATTTGAAATAGCGCGTTTAACTAAGCCTCAAGTCGTAGTGCCCTATCATACAGCGTCAGTAGCAAGCCAAACAGAATTCGCGCAAATAATAAAGAAGGAATTGCCTAGAACTGCATGCTTGATTCCTGAACAAAATAAAATCTATCAGGTTTCAAAAAGGAAGTGAAAAAATTGAAAATAGACAAAGTGATCCGAAATAAGAAAGACGAAATGGCAAACATACTCTTTAAAATTGACGCAATAAAATTTGGAGTGTTCAAACTATCTAGCGGAAAAGCAAGTCCTTACTACATTGATCTAAGAGTTATCCCCAGCTTCCCAGATGCCTTCAGAGAAATCTGCGACCTCTACGCCGAATACATAACCAACCGAATTGGAGTAAAAAACTTTGATAGAATAGCGGGAGTACCATTAACCGGAATTATATTTGCATCCCAAGTTGCGTATAACCTCAAAAAACCCTTCATTTATGTGCGCAAAGGCGTCCGACTGCATGGAAGAGAACGAAGGGTGGAAGGACTTCTGTCATCGGGAGACAGAGTTCTATTAATTGATGATTTAGTAACCACTGGGTTAACTCTCAAAAAAGCCGCGGAAGCTGTCAGAGCTGAAGGCGGCGTGGTAACAGACGCCGTCGTTTTTCTAGACAGAGAAGAAGGCGAAAAACAACGGCTTGAAAAAAACGGAATAAGCCTTCATACATTGCTGAAAATAAGCGAAGTAGCTAACACGCTCAATGAATTAGGCGCTATTGACGAAGAAGACCTAAAGACAATCCTAAAACAAGTAAAAAAACGGTAAAGCTCAAATTTTATTCATAAAATATCAGGCTGGTTTCTTCAAGTAGCGTATGCAATTTTTCCACCGCGTCATAAACGTCTTGTTCTTGTTTGGCTCCGGTGCAAACGAGCTTTCCACTTGCAAAAAGCAAAATCACAACTTTTGGCTCTTGCATCCTATAGATTAAGCCTGGGAACTGTTCAGGTTCGTACATGGCATGCCCCAACGTATACGCAGCTTTTTCTAAATCAATCATTCCTCCTAAACCGCCTGAAGCAACAATGTTTTGTATTTTAAGTTCCGGTTTGCCGATGATTATTATGCCGCCTTTCTTAAGTTCCTTAACAACTTTCATTACAGCTCTACGAGCTTCCTTCTCCGATTTAGCCCCTGTGCAAACCATCTTTCCAGAACTAAAAATTAAAGTCGCGGTTTTGGGGCGTTTTAACCTAAAAACTAGACCTGGAAACTGTTCAGGGCGATATTCAACACCTGGGTAACCCTTTACCACGGCGTTCAAATCAACTTTTTGGTTCATCGTTGCAGAAGCGACCACGTTCTCGATGCTTATTATAGCTTTAACTTTTGGCACTTGCTTTCCCTCTTGCTTTAACGCCCTTTAAAATATCTGTTCTCAACTGACTTTATAAGGACATCTGTGTCTGCGGCTGCATCGTGTTCTGCTGTTCAGGTTTTTTCTCTCTGAATATGGGTACGATAAATTCGATAACTATAAGCAACATTATAAGAGCAATAACCACTGGCAAACCCCAAGAATTATCCCTCATGAAAAGTGTCACCCAACCAAACAACGGAATGCGCATAACAACTCTGCCTACTATATAGCTTGAAGGAACTCCTGGTGGATTGTTGCTATCCCATTGGTCTAAGCCTGATGTTGGGGTTTGTGGCCATGGGTTTCCGTTTCCGTCGCCTTTAGTTAGGAAATATGTGGTGCCGTTGACTACTACTGTGCTTATTATGCGGTGCACAATTAACGTGCTATAAAGGCCGGGTTGAGGGTCATGGAAGACGATTATGTCACTGTTTGGGTAGTGAGTGTTTAGGTCCTTAGGGTTAACTCCTTGGATAATTATTATATCGCCTACATTCAAGGTTCGGTCAAACGGGGTCTGTAAAGTTAACCAGAAGTTATAATCATTGGCATCGTAAGGAATACTCATGCTGCCGCTTTCCACAGTTAACGCAGGATAAGGCGTGTGAAGCACGGACTGCAAGCCAAATAAGAAGCCAAGGACAATTGCAACAATCAATACTATGGCGACGACCGTTTTGAAATAATCGTTTTTCCAGAGCCTTTTTAGATCGCTCAAATTTTTGCCTCAGCGATTTTAAGTATTCCTGTTCATAAAGAGTTCCTATGTTTTAAAACTTCCCTTTCAATAATAAAGAAAAATAAGAGAGAGAGAGATAGCGCAATCAAAAGTTTCTGGTTGCACTGTTTAAATTTTCTTTTTACTTAATACTTCGCGGAATACCTTGCTGCATTTTGGGCATTCGTAGAGTCCGATTTTCTAGTTGCATGCGTTTTCCAGCCTTATCTGGACGACCAGCCATTTTCCACGTCTTTTTTGTCTTTGAAACTTCTGTTCCGCATTTTGGACATTTAGCCATTCAATTTCCTCCGTATTACCAATTCCATGGTTTATCATTATAGAATAAAAAACTTTCCATACCTTTCCAATACATATTCTGCATTTCCACGGTATATTTAAACAAGTTTTTGTATACACCATTAAAACTCATCAAACAAAATAGCTGAAAGCTTTTAATAATAAATTATATACCTAGCCAAAAACAGCAATTATTAATCAGCCACTGGCATTAAAGTTAAAAATTGCCAAGAAAAGCCTGCAGTTCTTGTAATCTTTCCCTAACCTTTTTTATAGCAGAATCTCAGTTTATCATACCATTCGAGGACTCAACTTATATTGCAGGCAACTTCTGAAAATGCTTTTGAAATGCTTGTGAAGCCAGTTCGAAGGCTCATTGAACAGAAAGGATTCTCTAAACCAACAGAGCCGCAGGAAAAAACAATTCCAAAGATTCTTGACGGCAAAAATGTCCTGTTAATTTCACCTACAGCCACAGGCAAAACAGAAGCCGCTTTCCTGCCTGTGTTAAGCATGCTTCTTAAGGAACCCAAAACTCCAGGCATAAAAGTGCTGTACATTACGCCGTTGCGGTCTTTAAACAGAGACTTGCTTGAACGTCTTCAGTGGTGGTGCAACAGCCTTGATGTAAAACTTGCCGTTAGGCATGGTGACACTGAAACAAAAGAGAGAACCCGTCAATCCCGAAGCCCGCCTGACATTCTTATAACGACTCCCGAAACACTTCAAGCTATTCTTTCCGGCTGGATTTTACGTCAACACCTGCAAAGCTTAAGATGGGTAATAATTGATGAAGTACACGAGCTAGCTGACAGCAAACGGGGAAGCCAGCTGTCATTGGCACTGGAACGGATCAGAAGCCTAATAGGAAAAGACTTCCAAATGATCGGTTTATCCGCCACCATCGGCAGCCCAGAAAAAGTCGCTCAATTCCTCGTTGGAAACAAGCGTCCTGTCGAAATCATCCGTGTTCCCGTTGCCAAAATGGTGAAGCTGCAAGTAATATACCCTAAGCCAAGCGAGGAAGATGTCAGGTTTGCATCGAAAATTTATACGCATCCAGAGGTAGCGGCTAGACTGCGCATTATTCGCGATTACATGAGCAAACGCAACTCTGTTCTTCTATTTACAAATACACGTTCAATCTCAGAAGTTTTAGCTTCTAGATTTAAGGTTTGGGACATTGATTTCCCAATCTCGATCCACCATGGCTCCTTAGCTAAGGTCTCGAGGATAGCTGCTGAAACTGGGTTAAAGCGGGGTGAACTTAAGGGTTTAATCGCTACCAGCAGCCTCGAATTAGGCATAGACGTCGGACGCATAGACCTAGTTATCCAGTACATGAGTCCAAGGCAAGTAACCAGGCTTATCCAGCGCGTAGGACGGGCAGGTCACACTTATGGTCAAGTTGCTGAGGGCGTAATAATCGGATTGGATTCAGATGATACGCTTGAAGCCTTAGCTATCGCCCGCAGAGCCCTCAACGAAGACTTGGAACCTGTTGAAATTCCAGACAAACCCTATGATGTTTTGGTTCATCAGATTGCTGGGTTGATGCTGAAGAATAGGCGATTAGAATTTAACGATGTTCTGGAAATAGCGCGTAACGCTGCACCGTTTGAGAACTTAACATTGGAAGATGTCGGAAAAGCCTTCAAGTACATGCATGAGCGTTTTCCACGTTTAGCATGGGTGTCTTTTGAGGATCAGGTGGCTTTGAAGCCTCAGCGGTCTAAAGCTTTGTTTGAGTACTATTTTGATAATTTATCGATGATTCCTGAGGAGAAACAGTTCCTTGTAATCGACGAGTCATCTGACACTTCGATTGGTGTTTTAGACGAAGCATTCATGGCGGAATACGGCAAGCCTGGAACAAAATTCATCATACGTGGCAGCCCATGGCAAATAATTCATGCCACAGAAGACAAAGTTTACGTGCGCCCTGTTGATGACCCGACCGGTTCAATTCCCAGCTGGATAGGCGAGGAAATTCCTGTGCCATACAATATAGCGCAGGAAGTGGCAGAAATACGCGGATTCGTTGAAGAAAAAATTCACACTGGACTTACGCCTGAGCAGGTTAGTGCTTTGCTTTCTGAGCGTTATGCAGCTGACGCGGAGACTATTTTGCATGCATTGGCGGAGACGGTGGAGCAAGTGAACTCTGGCTTTGCGGTTCCTACCCCCAGGCGGATTGTAGTTGAGGATTGGGATGAATTTGTTATTATTCACTCTAATTTCGGTTCGCTAGTTAACCGTGCATTAGCGCAGTTCCTTGGGGAAGTGTTGTCTGATAAGCTTGGTCGTGGTATCGTGGTTCAGCATGACCCTTACCGCATTTTTGTGCAGACCATGGGCAGCATGAGTGCTGAGAGGCTGGTTGAAGTTTTCAATGAACTCAAAGGCATGAGTTCCCAAGCAATTAAGGACACGTTAACTAGGTCAACTGTAAAGACTGGTTTATTCAAGAGACGCGTAATACAGGTAGCAAGGCGTTTTGGTGCACTAAAGAAGTGGGCTGACTTTAGCAACGTTAGCATCCAGAAACTGATTTCAAGTTTTGAGGGTACCCTGATTTATGAGGAGGGTTTGAAGGAGGTTTTCTCTAAAGACCTTGATGCAGACGGGCTTGTCATGGTGCTTAAGCGGATTCATGACGGTGACGTAGGCTTGCAGGTGGTTGCCACTGGCGGAGATGCGACTCCTGTTGCTCGCGTGGGTATCGAGCGGGTAAGCATGAAAACTGACCTTATTCCGCCTGAAAAAATGCGTGCAGTGCTTATTGCAGCAGCTAAAGCACGATTACTTAATGAAACAGGCAATTTCATTTGCACTAGCTGTTGGGACTACATGGAGCCCATTCGCATCAAAGACTTGCCTGATAAACCAAAGTGTCCCAGATGCGGGTCTTTTGCTGTTGGATTGTTGAAGGTGGATGAGGAGAAGGCTTTGCCGTTAATTGAGAAGAAAGGACGTTTAGCTAAGGATGAGGAAAAGATGCAGATGCAAGCTAAGCGAACTGCTGAATTAATTGAAAAGTACGGTAAAGTGGCGGCGGTGGCATTGAGCGCTCGACGGGTTCCAACAGTGGACATTGCAGCTGTTTTGGAGAAGGAACCGAAGCTTTCAGACCGATTTTACGAGTTAGTTATGGAAGCTGAACGTAAATCATTAAGTAAACGTTTTTGATAAAAATGTTTCAGTTTCCATTTTTATTAAAATTGTCTGTTTATGCGGAATAACAGCAACTATTTAAACCTAGAACTGCTTATCTGCTTATTTGCTTATAGTGCCAGTAGGAGATTTAAGAAGCGTGGAAATAAGTCGAAAGAATTTACGCAGTGAAGTTCTTGAACGCATTAAATACGTTAAAACTTGTGTCATGGCGCGGGAGCTGTGTTTGCTTGTTCGCACCAATAGGGCTATCTTGGAACCTAAAGATGTGCAAGAAGTTTGCCAATACATTTCGAAACTATGCAAAGAAGAAGGCTGCTCTGAACCAAGTGAACTCTGCACGAAAGCAGCTAACGCCATTGGTTCAGCAGATGAAGAAAAATACCTTGATTTATGCGCTCAAAGCTGCCTAAAATGCGGAGAAGCTAGAAGACCAATTCCTAAAAAAGACGCTTACGTGGCATAAAAGCATGAATAACAGTGAGGTCTGAAAATGTTTATTGCTCCTTTTGTTCCAAGTCCAAACAGTGTTGTAGAATATATGCTAAAGTTGGCTGATTTGAAGGCTGGCGAAGTACTGTTTGATATGGGTTCTGGAGATGGCAGAACCGTAATCATGGCGGCAAAAACTTTTGGTGCCCGAGGCGTCGGCATCGAGTTGCGTGAGGATTTGGCGAAAAAAGCGTTGGCTACTATTCATGAGAATGGTCTTGAGGACAGAGTAACCATTATGAATGGCAGCATGTTTGATGTTAACTTAACTTCGGCTGATGTAGTTTACTTGTATTTGACGACGAGCGCAAATGAGAAAATCAGGCCTAAACTTGAAAGCGACCTTAAAAAAGGCGCACGCGTCGTCTCGCATGACTACGAGATTATCGGTTGGCACCCTGAGAAAGTTGAGAATTTCTGTGAAAACCCCCAGTTAGGATATCCTTCACACACAATCTATCTGTATAGAAAGCCATAGGATTTCCCTTTAATGTTGCAAAAACATTTTTAACCTGTTATCTTCACTGCTCAAAAAAAGTGACCTCTAAAAAATGCAGTATATTCCATGGCAAAACATAGCTGACTGGCACTGCAAAGCATGCGGTTACTGCTGCAAACTCTACAGCGTGGTCTTAGGCTTCACAGAATGGATGCAAGTAGCTAAAACTTTCGGCATGGAAACCACCGTGGCAGGCTTAGATCGCTTCTACATTAAACGCGCCAGCGACGGCTCATGCGCTTTTTTATGCAACCACATAAACAACTACTACTGCGGACTGCAAAACATGAAGCCTGAAGCATGCAAACTCTGGCCCTTCAAGGTGCTTTCTGAACCCAAATATGGAGAGCCAAAGCAAGCAGCCTACGACTATGGGGGAATCCGACTGTACATTTACGGGGACACCATGTGCAGTGGCTTACGTTGCGGAACGCCAACATGGGACTTCCGCTACAAAACCATAAAAGAGTTCACTGAACTAGCGCTTGGAGTCAGGCAGGTCCAGTATAAAACAACTAGGCCGGATGCAGTGAGGCAGCAACAGTGGGGAAGACAACTGTTCCCATAAAAAAAGGCCTTTTTTAAGAGTTAGTTACGTTTATTTATTTAAAAATGGAACCATTTTAAGTATTGGATTTCCCGCTTGTCTCAATTAGGTTATTAAGCGGGTTTTAAACTCTTAACCAGCAAAACTAACCCGTTAACAAGTGAGGTAACTGTTGGATGCCCAAAGCTAAAGTTGGCGTTTCAATGCTCTACTGCTTAGGTGAACCATTCAATCGAATGGTTAAGCGTTTAGGTAAAATGGATACGCGTTACATTGAGATTTTGGATGATGGTACGCATGAGCTTGATAAAAAACGCGTCGCAACCCTCAAAGAAACCGCAAAATCCTATGAGTTAGAGTACTCCTTGCATGCGCCCTTCGCGGACATCAATATTGCCTCCCCATCCAAAATTATGCTGAATGCTTCAATGAAACGGCTTAAACAATCCATGTTTTATGCTAGCGCGTTGGACGCGAAGCTTTGGGTTTTTCATCCTGGAGCGAAAACAGGCATCGGGCAATTTTATCCTGGTGCTGACTGGAAACAAAACAACGAAAGTATCCAAGAACTCTACAAGGCAGCGGAGCAATACGGCGTTAACATTGCTTTGGAAAACTTGCCAGCAAAATATTATTTTTTCATGAGCAAACCAGAAGAATTTGTCCGATTCTACCGCGAAACTAATTTGCCAATTGGCATCGCAATGGACGTTGGCCACGCGCACTTGGAAGGGCAGATAGAGCCATTCTTTAACATGCTAGCCGACAAAATCGTGCATATTCACGCCAGCGACAACGACGGCTTAGACGACCAGCACCTCGGCATCGGTGAAGGCAAAATCGATTATAAATGGTTCCAGCAAACCCTAAAGAAAATGGGCTACGACAAATCAGTAATCATTGAATCCATGACTAACGTGCCAGAAAGCATCCAAAAACTAAAGCAGCTTCTAGCTTAGCTCTCGTTAAGCGGCAGCTCAATCTCCATAAAATCCTCAGCCAATAAGGTGTTCGGAAAAACCTTTTTCGCCTGCTCCAAAAGCAAACTCGCGTCAGGGTACCGTGCACTAATATGCGTTAAAACCAGCTGTTTAGCATTAGCTGCCTTCGCTTCCTGCGCCGCTTGGCTTGGCGTTGAATGCCCATCCAGTGCTGCTTTCTCGGCTAGTGAATCGTCAAAGGTGCTATCGTGAATAACTAAGTCTGCATCTGCCGCAAACTTTGCAAACGCTTCGAACGGTCTGGTGTCGCCCGTGTAAACTATTTTTCGTCCAGCTCGAGGCGGCCCCATAACGTCGTCTGGCTTAACCACTCTGCCGTCTGGAAGCGTGATTTCTTCTCCGCTCTGAAGCTTGGACCATAATTCACCTTTGATAACTCCGAGGGCTTGGGCTTTTTTGGGGTAAAACTTTCCAGGACGCGGCTTTTCCACAAACGCGTAAGCGTAACCGTCCACTGCATGGTTAGACCTGGCGGCTGTTAGAGTGTAGTCTTCCTCATCTAGAATTATGCCTTCGCTTAGAATCTCGTTAATTTCAACCGGGAACGTTAAACCAAAGTTGAGCGTCTCTTTAGTGCAAACCAGAAAATCCTTAATCCCTGGCGGCCCATAAACAGCGACTGGCTCTTTGCGGTCCATTAACGCCATTGTCTGTAAAACGCCTGGCAAACCCAACACGTGGTCCCCATGCAGGTGGGTGAGGAAGACTTTTAGTTTTTTGTGGAAGCTTATTTTTGCCTGCATCATTTGCCGCTGCGTGTTTTCGCCGCAGTCAAACATCCACAGCTGCTTTGGGCATTGGACAACGACAGATGGCAAGCTCCGCTTTAGGGTTGGTACGCTGCCGCTTGTCCCCAAAAACACCACGCGAATACTCACTTAGTTTTGCACCTTCTCGAACACTGCGATTTCCCTTGTTAACGTTCTGTGCACGTAGGCGAAATGGGACTCCACATGCCTATAGCCCAATGCTGTGCCTAACGCTTTAATGTTTAATGTTTTAGGCGAAGCAATACAAATCCCTTCCCTTCTCTATTATAGGTGAAACAATATAGCATGCGCGAATTAAATAAATGGTTAAAAATGGTTATACGTCTGTTTGCTTATTTAACATATAATGGGCTTCTTTGACGAACGAATTTTGACTGTGCTCAGAGACGGCGACCCAGAAACTTGGGCTTCTTAGCCAAGTTGGTCTCAGCCATAACACCTTGCAACAATCACCGTTTTGGGCAATGGTCTGACTTAGTTTACAGTTTGTGAGTGCTTTTAAAAATAATTAAAAAAAGGGAATAGTGGATGTGTTTTTACTTTGTTTGAGTTTCTTGTGTCTTAGGCGCAGTTGAGTTCAGCTTAATAATGTAGTTCGTTTTATTTTTCACTGGAACGGATGCTGGTATTGACGTGTTGTAGCCTGTGGCGCTGGCTTTGATTGTGTAGTTGCCTTTTTGCACGTTGCTGAAGACGATTTGTCCATTGCTTTCTGTAGTGCCTGACAAAGTTTTCGGACCGCTGGCTGAAACAGTTGCTCCAGAAATCGGCGATAGTGTTTGTGAGTTTTGCACCGTTACTGTAAGTTTGCGGCGGCGTCTGTACCATGCAAGGAGTATGAGGATCAACGCTATGATGATGACGATGACCACTATGAGCCAGTACCAGTCAGATGTACTGAAAACGAATGCAGCTGCGGTTGCTGTTGGCGTCGGCGTAGGTGTTGGCGTAGGTGTCGTTGTAGGTGTAGGCGTAGGCGTTGGAGACGATGAAGTAACCGTCAACGTTACTAGGTTCGAGGTTGCGATCTGCCCGTTTGAACTATAGACGATTACGAAGTAATAATAGGTGCCAGGAACTGTCTGTGAGGCCTGCAGCGTAGAAGACGTCCCCCCGCTAACATAGCTGTTTACTGCGCTATCGGGAGACACGTACACGACCCACTGGTAATGGTATGGTGCTGTGCCACCTGAAACAGTAGCCGTAAGGGTCACCGAAGTTCCAGCTGTAGCTGTTACTGATGTTCCCGATGATGATGTGGCTGTAGCAGTTAGTGGAGGCGTTGGCACAGGCGTTGGAGTGGGCGTTGTCGACGCAGCAGTCACCGTAACCGAGACGGCGTTAGAGGCAGGAGACGTAACTGGAGTAGTAGCGCTGTCAGTCACCGTGCAAGTAACCGAGTGCGAAGTTCCCGCAGCAGTGTAAGAATAGCTTGCACTGTTAGAGCCAACTGCTGTGCCGTCTAGGTACCATTGATAAGACAGGGTGCCTGTACCGCCGCTGGGCGTTGCGGTGAACGCTTGAACCTGACCAACAGTTAAAGTAAGTGGGCCAACAGGAGTGATACTTACGGTCGGCGAAGCAGCCACCGTGATTGAAACGGCGTTAGAAGCAGGAGAGGTAACTGGAGTAGTAGCGCTGTCAGTCACCTTACAAGTAACTGAATGTGAACCCGCCGCAGCAGTATAAGAATAGCTTGCACTGTTAGAGCCGACCGCAGAGCCGTCCAGGTACCACTGGTAATTAATCGTGCCTGAACCACCAGAAGGAGTAGCCGTAAACGTCTTAGACTGCCCAACATCCAAAGTTAGCGGGCCAACAGGAGCAATACTAACCGTCGGCGAAGCACTCACTGTAACCGTTGCAGTGTTGGATTGAGCCGAAGTTGTGCTTGAACTGTCAGTAACCGTCGCAGTGATTGTGTATGTACCCGCGGAAGTGGGAGCAAAACTAAATTCTGACTCAGTCTGGTCAATCGGTGCTCCATTCACATACCATTGATAAGAGGTGTAGATGCCTGAACCGCCGCTGGGAGTAGCTGTGAACGGTTGAGACTGCCCAACATCCAAAGCAAGCGGTCCAACAGGAGAAATAGACACCGTGGGAGTTGGAGCACCACTCGGACCAAAAGCGTAAACATTGCCGTCATCGCAGCCTGTGTAGACTACTCCGTTGACAACCGCAGGAGAAGAGTAAAACCAGTGGCCAGTCTCGTAACTCCAAACGAGGGTGCCTGTTGCAGTGTTCAAAGCGTAAAACTTGCCGTCATTTGACCCTATGTAGACCACGCCGTTTGCGACCGCAGGAGAAGAATAAACATAATTGCCGGTCGGGTAGCTCCAGATGAATTTGCCTGTTGTAGCGTTCAAAGCATAAACATTGTCGTCTTCTGAGCCTGCATAGACCACACCGTTTGCGACCGCAGGAGAAGAATACCATGCAGGATCGTTGGTCAGGTAGCTCCAGATGAATGCGCCTGTTGTGGCGTTCAAAGCATAAATATTGCCGTCCTCTGCGCCCATGTAGAGAAACCCGTTCACAACGGCAGGAGAAGATCGCATCGGGAAGTTGACCACGTTGCTCCATACTAGAGTGCCTGTTGTAGCGTTCAAAGCGTACACAGTGCCTTCCTGTGAGGCTACATATACCAACTCGTTCACAACGGCAGGAGAAGAGTACACACCATCGTTGGTCGTGTAGCTCCAGATGAATTTGCCTGTTGTAGCGTTCAAAGCATAGACATTGCTATCCTCTGAGCCTACATAGACTATGCCGCCAGCAACCGCAGGAGAAGAGTCCACAAAAGCGCCCGTCTTGTAACTCCAGATGAATGCGCCTGTTGTAGTGTTCAAAGCATAAAGATAGTCGTCCTCTGAGCCTACATAGACTATGCCGTTTGCTACCGCAGGAGAAGAATAAACATAATTGCCGGTCGGGTAGCTCCAGATGAATTTGCCTGTTGTAGCGTTCAAAGCATAAACATTGTAGTCCTCTGAACCCACGTAGACTACGCCGTTCAAAACGGCAGGCGAAGAGTCAACAGAATCGCCGGTCTTGTAGCTCCATAGAACATTGTTTGTTGTTGGACCTGAAGCAGATGAGTAGGCTGTATGGTCTAAGTCATGGTGAAACATGGGCCATTCCGAGGGCACACTTATCACCGAGACCGAACCGCTGCCGTAATTTGTAACATAGGCATAGTTACCGTCGGGCGTTACAGCCACACCCTCAGGAGCACTTCCAACGTTTACTGTTGCCGTCACTGTGTTCGTGGCTGTGGTTATCACCGAGACCGAATCGCTTAAGGCATTTGCAACGTAGGCTATGCGCCGTCGGGCGTTACAGCCACACCGTTAGGATTGCCGAAAGGAATGCTTAAACTGGTTACCGTTGCCGTCACCATGTTCGTAGCGGTGCTTATCACCGAGACGGAATCGCCGGCGCCATTTACAACATAGGCATATGCCCCGTCGGGCGTTACAGCCACACCCTCAGGATAGCTTCCAACGGTTACTGTCGGCGTCACCGTGTTTGTAGCCGTGCTTATCACCGAGACCGAATCGCTTAAGGCATTTGTAACATAGGCATATGCCCCGTCGGGCGTTACAGCCACACCCCAAGGCTCGTTTAAACTGGTTACTGTTGCCGTCACTGTGTTCGTAGACGTGCTAATCACCGAGACTGAATCGCTACCAAGATTTGTAACATAGGCGTATGCGCCGTCGGGCGTTACAGCCACACCTTGAGGGCCGCTTCCAACGTTTACTGTTGCCGTCACTGTGTTCGTAGTCGTGTTTATCACCGAGACCGTAGTGCCGCCCCAATTTGTAACATAGGCGTATGCGCCGTCGGGCGTTACAGCCACACCCCGAGGACCGTTTAAACTGGTTACTGTTGCCGTCACTGTGTTTGTAGCCGTGCTTATCACCGAGACCGTACCGCTGTTTTGATTTGGAACATAGGCGTATGCGCCGTCGGGCGTTACAGCCACACCGTAAGGCTCGCTTCCAACGTTTACTGTTGCCGTCACTGTGTTCGTAGCTTGAACTGGCTGAGGTAATAATGCGAAAGCACAGAACAGGAAGGAGATGAGGAGAAGGATGCAGCCAACTTTCAAAGCCTTTGCTGTCCCATGCTTCATGCTTTCACCTCACCACTCAAACCCTTCGCTGACGTCAACGACATACTCGCAGCGTGAGCGAAAATTATGCAAACTAATCCCCTTTCTACCCGTAACCTGCCCATGTATAAACCCCAGCTTTATCTTTTGGGAGTTAGATGTATTTAGCACTTGCTATCGATTCTATAATGCGCCCATTAATTAAGGCCCCATTTCCATGCTTTTCCGTGATTTCGGGACGCGAACACGATTGAGGAGGGTCTGGATGCTTAGAAGCCATAGTGTGCGGTTGTCGGCGAATAGGCGCTTGCCCTTCGTCAACGTGAGCGAAAAGAAGAATAAGAGATAATTTGAAAAGAATAAATAAGAACTTCACAAAACGCACAACCTTAACTTAAAGTTGTCATGTTTTTTTTAAAACAAGAAACAGCTATTCCTTTTCGTAAACCATAATTTCCCTTGTCAATGTTCGGTGAACAAAGACTTTGTGAGATTCTATTGTGCGGTATCCAAGTTTTTTTACTAAACTCTTGATTTCAGCAGACATTTGCTCAGTTTTGCCTTCTCCGTTTACCTTTATGGGAAGGGCTATGCAAATCCGTTGCCCTGCCCCCAGCAAACCATGCGCTGAAACCAAAACTTCCTGCACCAACTGCTTAGTCGTGGACCTAAGCGTGCTTGATGAGCGACCATATGGCGGATCCGTAACAACGCAATCAACCCTGGTAAACGGTAACTGGCGTGCGTCAGCCCAGATTAAACCTTCAGGCGAGATATTGAAGTGCCACAGGTTCTTTTTGCAACCCAAAATCATCCGCCTCTGAGCATCAACACCCAACGCTCGGCAACCGATGTAGGTGGCTTCAATAAGCGAAGTGCCCGTGCCACAAAACGGGTCCAGCACCAAATCTTCAGCTTTCGCATGCGCCAAATTCACCATGCAACGGGCAAGCTTCGATGGCATCGCGGACGGGTGGAAGAACGGTTTTCTGCGTGGCCTGCGCTCAGAGAAGGTTTTGGTCTGGATTTCAGTAAGCTTTAATCCGAAAACGAGTTTTTCGTCGGTGACTATGCCTATGAAGGTTTTATCTGGGCTTTTGAGGTTAACTTTTGCGTCTGGTGCGCGTTGAAGTATTATTTTTCCCAGTTTTCCCTCTAGCCTCATTGTGTTGATGACTTGGTCAGCGTAGTTTTTTATGCGGTTTATCCGCACCGAGAAGCTTTCGCCCGGTTTTAGGACAGATTTGAAGTCGGTGCCGCTTGCGGCTTCAGAGATGTCTGTTTCGGTGGCATCTGATTTGAAAAGCTCCAAGGCGCAAAGTCTTGTAAACGCGGCTCTAACCTGCACCGTTTGAACGCTGCCCAACTCTGCTTCCAAACGCAAAGTCTGGTCGAGAACTTCTGCGTTCGCATATGGGTAGCCTTCGGCTTCCAGTATCGCTTTAACTTCCGCGGCAGGCAGCGACTCGCTCTCGCCTGACAGGAGAAAAAACAGTTTAGCCAACTATTTTTGCGCCCTAAGTTCTTGGCTTAACAGCGGCGCTAACGAAACCTTGCTCGCACTGCCAGGTACGCTGTCGGTTCCCACGATTTCCTCCACGCCCGCGTCAAGTATGCGTTTTTCAGCGTCGCCAATGAGCAAGCCGTGTACGCAAGCGCAGAAAACATGTTTGGCGCCCTGTTCGCGGAGGATTTTTGCTGCTCCCACAATTGTGCCTCCTGTGCTGATTATGTCGTCAAAAATGATTACGGTTTGGTTCTTCACGTTTAAGCCCTCCGCGGTCTGTTTGGTTTGTCCAGTGTAGGGGTCACGCTGCTTATCCAAACTTCCAACATCGCCGCCTAAAACCTCCTGCGCCTGCTTCGCAATGTACATTGCACCCTTGTCGGGTGACAAGGCGAGTGCGCCCTTGAAGCCCTTGTCCACGAAATACTGTGCCAGAAGCGGTATGGCGCTCACTGTTTTGGCTGGAAACGGAAACTGCCCCAGCGCCTGCTCCGAGTGAATGTTAACGGTTAAGAGCTCGTCGATTCCTGCGGCTTTGAGCATTCGAGCGACGGTTTCGACACTTATGCCTTCGCCCGATAGAAACATCTTGTCTTGCCGAGCATAAGCCAAGTACGGCACAACAGCTGTGACTTTGATGGCGCCGCCACGCTTTACTGCATCAGCCATGAATGCTAACTGAAAAAGTCTTCCATCCTGAGTTGGAGGACACGTAGTCTGCACAATCACCGCGTTTTCGCCTTGCACATTGCCTTCCAAACGAACGTAGGATTCCCCGTCTGGAAAAACTTTGAAGGCAACAGGAACATTTCCAAAGCCAGTTAACGCTGAAACCTTTTCTGCAAGCTCCTTAGACGCTGGACCAGAGATAATCTTCATCTATTCTTCCTCTTCCCCCTTAGAATGCAAGTTTAGGTTTTAAGGCTTTATCTCTATACCCTTTTTCATTATGAATTGACAATTTAGGTAAGCGTTGAAGCATAAATGTGCTAAGAAGCATTTAATATGCTGATTATTTCCCTGTAAGCCTTCAACGCTTCTCCTTCGCTTGCGACATTTTTTATGAGCATGCGTCCGCCATTAAATAAGCTCACTTCATACCCCTTGTAATTGAACATAAGCGCCAAACGTGACTTTAAACTAACACTAAACCGCTTGTTCACCATTGGGTAAATCTCCTCAAGGTTCAGCTTTAACGGTTTTTCAGGATTAATATTAGCTGTGTCTCGTCCGCAAAGCCAAACCAGCTGTTCACTGCCAGCAACCGAAGCTAAATCGCCATGGCAGACTGGACAGCGGGTGCTTTTTGAAATGTCTATGCTGGTGAAATCCATGTCGCTGAAGTCGCAGACCAGAAGTTTGCCCTTCAAAGTTGAGCCGATTCCAGCTAAGAGTTTTATGGTTTCCATGGCTTGCAGAGCACCGATTATTCCAGTTGTTGCCCCTAATACGCCGCGAGTGCTACAAGTTAGCAAGTCTGAGTCGGAAATGTTCGGCATCAAACATTCCAAGCAGCCAGTTTCAGGCGGAGCGAATACTGATAGGTTGCCTTCTATGCCGATGGCTGCCCCAAACACGTATGAAATCTTTAGTTTTACGCATGCACGATTAACAAGGTAACGAGTCGCCATGTTATCCAAGCCGTCAACAATGCAGTCCACACCTTGCAAAAGCCGTTCGACGTTGCTTGCGTTCACGTTTTCGGGAATTGCTTCAACATTTATGAGTGGATTTAGTTTTTCGAGTCTTTTTGCGGCAACTTCAGTCTTTGGATAATGCAAATCATCAGTGTTGTATAGGATTTGCCTATGCAGGTTGTGGGTTTCTACAGTGTCTTGGTCGATTAAACGTATGTAGCCTACGCCCGCCAAAGCAAGGTAAAGAGAAGAAACCGTGCCCAAGCCACCTACGCCGACAACCGCAACCTTTGATTTAGCGAGCCTCTGTTGCCCTTTTTGACCTAATTCATTCATTATTTCTTGGCGACTGTAGAATTCTTTAGCGAACGCTTCCTTTTCTGCCGCATCCACCTTAATCATTCTCCAAAGTAAATGTTGTTATTCAGTGTTATATTTGCCTTTTATGCGGAACTGCCTTTCATATATTTCCCTCACCTTATCAATACTGTCAGCTTCCTGCGGCGTTTTGTCGTCTCTGACGCGCGTAATTCTTGCAAACCGCAGCGCCATCTGGCTCTGGTACTTGGGGCTTTTCTGAATCTCGTTATAAGCCACCTCAACCACGATTTTAGGAATAACTATTACCCGATGCCCTTCCTGTCCAACTGCATAAGCCTTTAACTGCTTGGTCATCTCTATGATTTCGGCGTCAGTTAAGCCCTTGAAAGTTTTACCCACAATTAAAAATTCACCCGTTTTGGGGTCTCTTGCTCCAAGATAGTAATCTGAAAGCCAACCTTTTCGCCTTCCATAACCGTACTCAGCGGCGGTGATTACGAGGTCTAAGGGTTCGAGGACTGTTTTGATTTTCAGCCACTTTTTTCCTCTGCTTCCAGGCGTATATGGGCTGTCAAGTTTTTTTGCCATTAATCCTTCGTGCCCAGCGGCTATTGCTTCTTTGAGAAAACCTTCTGCCTCATCTTGCTGATTGGTTATGATTTGCTTGGTTAATGGAATTTCGGCAACGTTCTGTGCCAGGGTTTGCCTGCGTTGCAAGTAGGGCAGAGTGATTAGGCTTTCACCATTAAGATAAAGAACATCAAACAGGTAAAGAGTTAGAGGGATTCTCTGCGCCATACTGGCGACATCGCGGATTCGCTTGAACCTGCGCATTAAATGTTGAAATGCAATCGGGTAACCAGCGCGGTCTAGAGCGACTACTTCGCCTTCAACGATGGCTAACTGCGCTTTAATGTTGCGTTTTACGGTTTCAACGATTTCTGGGAGACTTTCTGTTACATTAGTTAGTCTTCTGCTGAAAACCTCTACGCTGTCGTTTTGCTTGTGAATTTGGACCCTTGCGCCATCGTACTTGTATTCAAAAGCGGTTTTGCCACCATGCTCTGCCAATGCTTCGTTTACTGTTTGGGCTGTTTGGGCAAGCATGAGTTTTACTGGCCTGAAAACGGTAAAGCCTGCTTGCTCCAAGCCTTCTATGCCGCGGGTTTTGAGTGTTGCCGCCACTTCACCAATGTCACCTAGTACCATGCTGGCATGCTGCACTTTCTGAAGCGGAACGTTGAAGGCTCTGGCAATGGCTTGCTCCATTAAACCTTCATGCAGTCCTGTACGCATTTCGCCCGTAAAAATTTTGATTAAATATTTTGCTTCAACAGGGGTTGCTTGGCTTAGCAGGCTGGTTATGAGACGTTCTTTTTTGTTTCTTGAACCTGCGCCTGAGGTTTGAGCGATGGCTTCTAGCGCTCGCCTGGCTTCCAGTATGGTCAAGGATTTTTGCGTTAGCTGAGTTTGCTTTTTTGCTTTAGTTTTTTCAAGCACTGCTTTGGTAGCCGACCCGATGTCACCTGTACTTGCCATAGCTTCACGGAAAAGGTTCCAGTCAAACTCGCTTATGCGCTCTAAAACTCGGGTTAGGGTTGACCAGTTAACATCAAGCGACTTTTGGCTAAACTCAGGGAATGCTCTGCCAACCATCATGTTAGTAGCGGGTTCAATTTCTTCGGGGGCGAGCGTTTTTATGTAATTTGCGGTTAAATCTGTGATTTCTAGTCGTTTTTTTGTCGCTTCGACTTTTTCAAGCAGTTCAGAGAGGGATTTGAATGATGTAGGCATGGTTTAAACCGAAAATTTAGATACTAGAAATAGCAGAACTGCTCTTAATTAATCCATTACGTTGAACAGGGAAAAATCAGGTTAAAAAGAAAAATTGGGCTCTTAGAAGCCTGAAGCTTCGAGTTTTTCTTTGACTTCCTTAATCTTTTTGGTTAGCTCTTCAACTTCTTTTGTGTTGCCTAAGGCTTTTTGGCAGTCTCTTGCATAATCAAGCGCGCTAACGCCGTACCTGTCGAATCCCTTGCTAAACGAGATGTCAGCGGACTTCATAAAAAATTCCACGCCTTTCTCATATTCTTTGAGGGCAAAGCAGCATTCGCCAGCCTTATAGTACATTTCTGCTGACCCGAAATAGTTCTGCCCCTTATAGTAAAGTTCAGCTGTTTTTACAAAAATGTCTCTTGCTTCAACGTATTTGCCGTTTTCCATCAAGGCATTGGCTTCCTTGTGCATTTTAATTGGGTCTTCTCTTACGCTCATCAATTATCACTCATAATCGTATCTATTTTGCTGTGAACTCCCATTTAGATTTTCCTCTCCTAAATGTTTTGCTTCAAAAGAACAGAACTAATCGGCAAATGGCATAACATAAAAGGCTCTTCCAATATGCAGTATGCAGGGAACAAACTTGATGCTTCGATGCATTCACTGCGGTACAGAGTTTCCAGTTTACCCGTTGAGAAGTAACTGTGGAAAATGCGGCGGCACACTGGAATTTATAGCTGACTTACCTGAAGGTGAAAAAGTGAGGTTTTCAGGAATGCAAGGATTCTGGAGATTCAGAGAGATGCTCCCGCCAGTCAAGCATATGATCAGTTTGGGAGAGGGCGGAACACCATTACACAAAGCTGAAAGACTTGCCAAAGCAGTCGCCTTGAAAGATCTCTATTTGAAGGATGAAACCCGAAACCCCACAAACTCTTACAGAGATCGTGCAGCAGCTTTCTTGACGTCAAACGCGATTGACCAAGGTTTTGAGGCACTGGTATGCGCCACTAACGGGAACATGGGCGCTTCTTTAGCTGCCTACAGCGCAAAAGCAGGACTGATATGTCATGTCTTGGTTCCCAAAGTTGTCGATGTTGGAAAACTGGCGCAGATGATTGCTTACGACGCCGTCATCGAGGAATCAGGCGACATCGTGGATGACTCAATCCGCAAGGCCTCTGCCTTAGCCAAGGAAACAGGCTGGTACCAAGCGACTGCCGAACTTAACCCGTTGGTTGTTGAAGCTCAAAAAACTATTTCGTTCGAAATTAATGAGCAGTTTGCCGTTCCTGATTGGATTATAGTTTCGATGGGAAGCGGCGGCACCATCTATTCTCTTTGGAAAGGCTTCAAAGAACTCAAAAAGTTAGGGCTAACAGACTCGTTGCCACGAATGATAGGAGTCCAGACAGAAGGCTGTGCCCCAATAGTCAACGAACTGACAGAACAATCATCTCCAAAATCTTCAAAATTTTCAAAAGCCTGCAACCCATCCACACGCGCATTAGCTATTCTCGTTGGCGAACCATTACAAAGCGAATTGGCAATTAAGGCGATTCAAGAATCAAACGGGTTAGCTTTAACCGTCTCAGACGCGGATATTTTGGCTGCAGAGCTTCAAGTCGCTAAACTTGAAGGAGTCTTCGCTGAACCAGCCAGCGCAGCCACGGTGGCAGCACTTCAGAAACTGAAAGGTGACCGAATTTCCAGCGACAGTAGCGTAGTCTGCCTTATCACTGGGAGTGGACTAAAAGCGACTGATGTTCTTCAGGCGATGACGAAAAAACAGAAAACAGCAGGCTTAGGGCTTGCAGTAAGTACTAAACAAAAAATCCTTAAAATTCTCAGTGAAAAGGACACGTACGGCTATGATTTATGGAAACAATTAGGCAAGATAATGACGCGCGCCGCCGTCTACCAACATCTTAACGAGTTGTCAGATAGGGGGTTGGTGGTTGGCTATGAGGAGAACGGCAAGAAATTCTTCCGAATCACTGAGCGAGGAAGAAGGGTTCTGGCGGCGTTCGATGATATACAGCTGCTTTTGTGATTGCTGGTTCCGTAACGCTTATTTGATAGTATAGCCATAACTATACTAAATTTCAACCATGACAAGGCGAAAAACATGCAACCCAAACCTGACAGAAAAAGAATCACCCTCATAGTTGCACAGGCAGGAGTCATGGCAGCCCTTGTCGCAGTCACAACCTTCCTCGTGCAAATCCCCATCCCAGCCACAAAAGGATACCTAGACTTCGGCGACATCATGATCTTCGTCAGCGCTCTCACTTTCGGTCCAATTGTCGGCGGGTTCGCAGGCGGCGTTGGGTCCGCAATATCCGATGTAGCTAGCGGGTACGCCTACTTTGCGCCGTTCACCCTTATCATAAAAGGCGCTGAAGGACTAATAGCTGGCTTAATATCGAATAGACTAAGCCGAAAAAGAGACGTCATAGCTGTGGGAATTGCAGGTACAGAAATGGTAACAGGATACTTCCTTGCGGAGTTCTTTGGGCTCTCAGAAAGGTGGGCAGCGCTGGGCGAAGTGCCCTTCAACATACTGCAAATAACCGTAGGCGGAATAATCGGGATTCCAATAGCAATCATACTTATCAGAAGGCTTCCTGAAATCTGGAAAAATCAAACAAGCCAAAAGTTGCCACAGCTTAAAAGCTAGATTTCACAGATGATAAGCTATGAAACTGCCGCCTGGGAAAATCCCCGTAGACATCCTAAAAGAAGTGGTCTTCAAAAACCTCGGCGCCGAACGTTGCGAAGTAGTTTTGGGTCCCACTGCTGGAGTAGATGGTGCAGTGTTAGATGTTGGAAACAAAAACGCCATCGTTTCCATGGATCCAATAACTGGTGCAGTTGAACGGATCGGATGGGAAGCCATCAACATTAACGCTAATGATGTGGCTACGTTTGGGGTTGAGCCTGCCTTTTTCTTCTCATGCTTGCTTTTGCCAGAGAACGCTGACAGCAAAATCGTTGAAACCATAAGCACCCAAATGAACACTGCCGCAAAAGAGTTGGGCATTGCGATTGTTGGAGGACATTGCGAATCAACTCCGGGTCTGACTAGCCCTATCGTGGTTGGCTGCGTCATGGGCTTAACAGAAAAAGGCAAATACGTTACTGCTACAGGCGCCAAAGCAGGTGACAAGCTGATTTTAACAAAGAGCGCTGGAATTGAAGGCACGGCAATTTTGGCTTCCGACCGCGCAGAGCAACTAAAAAAAGTTTTCATTCCGAGCATACTTGAGAACGCAAAACGCTTCTACAGCCAAATAAGCGTTGTAAAAGATGCATTAACGGCTTACAGAACAGGCGGAGTCCACGCGATGCATGACCCAACAGAAGGCGGAATACTGAACGGCATCTATGAAATGGCAGACGCCGCAGGCTTAGGCATACGCGTTTTTGAGGAAAAAATAACCGTTGAACCAGAAACTGCCAAAATCTGCAGGTATTATGAAATTGACCCTTTGCAACTGATTAGTTCAGGCGCATTGCTTATTGCTGCACAACCAGAAGCCGCAAACAAAATAATTGATGCCTTAAGCCTAGAGCACATTTACGCTGACGTCATAGGCGAATTTAACCCGAACCCAAACAAACGAATACTAATGCATAAAGACAACACGGCAGAGATGCTGGCAAAACCAGTCTCAGACCATCTATGGATTGCTCTAACGCGTTAAACTGTGTCTTATCCCGTTTATGAGGAAACTCCACATTTAAGGGCTCACCCTTAACAGGCGGCTTCTTCTGCTCAATGGGCAAGGCAAAGAAACCAATCAAGAAGGCAGGCTGCATCTGCGGCAAATGTCCGGTAACTGCGAAATTTAGCCTTAAGGGCTGATTGTGGTGGTCAGAGGTAAACCAGCCGACTTATAAGTAAACACTCACTTACCTGATGTGACTGGTTTCGCGTACCCGCAACAACAAACTTTTTATTGCCCGTCTATCAACATACCGATTGGTGTTTTAAATGCAACTTTTAGATTTTTACTGGATAAAACGTGGCTGTAATGCCCGCTTGCTTTTCGGCTTGCAAAAGTCCATTTTTGAATGGGCAAGGGTTGATTGAAACTTATGGCAACCTCATCTACAACAAAGGACACTCGGTTGCGTGGAGTTCTCGTTGCCGACACAGCCATCTCGCTTATCGACGGCGTTAAAGGTGAACTTTCTTACCGGGGCTATGACATCCACGACTTAGCCGCTTATGCGACAGACGAAGAAGTCGCTTATCTCCTTTTATATGGCATTTTGCCCACGTCTATCCAGCTTGAAGAATTCTCCAAGACACTCGTAGCAGAAAGAATGCTTCCTGCCAGCATTATTGATGTTTTAAAGAAGCTTCCAAATACAGTTTCGCCTATGGATGTTCTGCAAGCAACCGTGTCTTTGTTGGCGGGTTTTGATCCTGAAAGGCAAGACGACTCGAAGGAGGCTAACCTGAGGCGTGCCACGCGGCTTGTAGCTGCATTACCCACTGTTGTGGCGGCTTGGGATAGAATTCGGAGAAACCTTTCGCCTGTCGAGCCTGACCCGAAGCTAAGCCGAGCTGCAAACTTCTTTTACATGCTTATGGGACAGGTACCTGATGAAGAGATCGCTAAGGATTTTGATACATGTTTGGTTTTGCATGCTGAGCCTTTAGAAAGAAAACTATCGTTAAAATCCAAGTATCTAACTAAGGCACCATTGTAGAATGCTGCTCTATCCGGTGAACTTTTTCCTCCGCCTATCAAACTACACATGGGTGCACCGCCAAACTCACTCTCGAGTTTGCGTATTGACTTTCCCGGTTGACCTGACAAGGCGCCGATGGCACAGCCTGAAGCATCAAGGATTCTTATTTTTAACTGATTTATAGCCTGTGTTGACAGGTCCTGATAGGTAGATGAGACTACAAACTTTGCGAGTTCTTCAGCGCAGGTCATAAAACCGCTGCTTCCTCAACCGCTTTTGAGACTTTGACATTTCGATCAAGAATTAGCTTTGTTCGAGCATGACTGCTCTTTAAGATAATGGAGGATTGGTTGCTTATAAATTTAAAAATAACCGTGCAAATGTTGGATACCCTGAACTTAACAGTTTTCTTCACAAATAACAAAACATTCAAACTGGCTTTTCAAACATAAATCTACATGCGGTTATTAACACGTAAAAAAAGATAAGGTGAACCCTTGATTGATGCTCCAATTTTTGCTGTCTTATAATGGACACAGACGTTTCTGGTGCACCCTTAAAAAAGGGGTCTATTCTTCTTCTTTCTTCCAGTCTTTGTCTTTCTTCCAGTCTTCATTCTTCATCCATTTAGGGTTCATCCAATGCATTTTTGGCATCCATTCCTTTGAAGCTTCCATTAGAGCCTCGTTTATTTCCACTTCAATGGTTATTTTCAATTTTCCCTTCTTTTCTTCACTCATCTATTTCACCTCCTTCAATTTTTGAGGGCGCACTTCGTTTAAAACTCAATAGCCGTATAAGCATCTTCGACAATGTACCTGCTGCTTAGAGATCCCGTCAAAAGTATCAAACTCCGTTTTCTTGCTGGCTGAACATAGCATATGTCAAAAGCGAAAATTAAGTCTATTCCTAACAATTTGTTTGAGCTTGGTGAATTTGAACCCTGACGGTTAATAACGCGCAGTTGCTGAGCAAGATTTATAGGTTTCGTGACCAATTCCTTCTGCCTTATAACGCTGAAAATACATTGGCAAAAGAGACTATCAAGCAAAATCAATGTAGTTGACGCGGAAGTCTGTTCGGATTGAAAGGAAGGCATGAAGAAGAAACTGAAGCTGATGGCGATCATCGTCGCTCTAATGATGTCGGTGCTGATAATTTCCGAATTTCGACCAGTAAGTTTTCAAAGTAAAGTCTTTAGTCCAATTCGAGTTGCATGCGTTGGTGACAGCATCACCGCGATTACTGGGTATCCTTCTGACCTCCAGTCACTGTTTGGTGCTAACTATATAGTGGGCAATTTTGGTCATAGTGGAGCCACTGTAGAACTAAATACTTGGTGCCCATACATGAATCAGTCTGAATTTGAAGAAGCCCTGGAATTTCAGCCTGAAATTGTTGTTATTATGCTTGGAACTAACGATGACCACAGTTGGGCTCGTCCGTACAATGAAAGTTTTGAATACGATTACACTGCACTTCTTACTCCATTTCAACAGCTTAACAGCAACCCACAAATTTGGCTTGTAATACCGCCTCCGATTTTCAACAACAGTTTAGATTTAAGCAGCACTTATTTCAGTCAGAATATAATTCCGCAAATCCAAGACGTAGCAAACAAGCTTAATTTGACAACAATTGATGTATACAGTGCATTGGGCAATCACACCGACTATTTCACAGACGGAGTGCATCCTAACAGTCAAGGAGCAGAACTCATTGCTAACGAGGTGTACAATGCGATAAATTCCCCCTGATAACCAAAGCCAAGGCCCCTCAGTTTTTGCAATCCAAATCGCGCGTGCGCGCTCAAAATACATTTCCAAATATTTAGACAACGGAAACTAACTAACTTTGCTTACGTTACACGGGACTTCTTCCGAACTCAAAGGTTTGCAGGGCACAAGCATTCAAAGAGTACTCAATACTAAATCGACATGGCTAAAGTTTGCTATCAAGTTAGCGATAAAGATGAATTGACTGTTAGAGCTGTTAAAACGGTTGATAAAGCTTAAGAATTGATGAAGCGCACGCTGAACCTTTATCATAGATAAGCGACTTTTAGTTTATTATGTCAGTGCTTTGCTCCTGGAAAAATGAAGTAAACCACATTGCTGCTTCTCTTTGCAGTAGCTAAGAAAGAAATTCATATGTAATAGCGGGTAAAGATTTAACTTTTTACGTTTAATCAATTATCCCGACTATCTTCTTGAAGATCGATATTTTACTTACAGGATAAAGCAGTAGGAGGCAAATCAAAAGCGTGGCTACAGTTGCTAGGGGAATTTCAAGAATTGGGTTAATTGTCAAAATGCTTATCCTCACTCCAAGGTACCCATTCCAAAGTGACTCTAACACGATTACATGGAACAAGAATATTGCCAACGTGCTCCGGCTGATAAATCGAAGTAATCTATTCGCAGAGAGTGACCTCTTTTGCACATAGTCGGCGGGAATCTTGCTTAAAAGCATAAACAGCGCAACTGAAGCTAAGATGACGTTGACGCTAAGGTAATCGTAGAAGAAATATTGAAGTGTTCCACCGATAAAATAAGTTATAAAGTATGTGCCAACTATCGTCCAAGCAAAACCAGTAAACATAATTGCAAACCAAGTTCTGGAGCGCAACCGCACATCCAAAAAATACACCCCTAACAGAAAGTACCCTATCCATCCTGTCAGCAAGAAAACGCTGCTATTCAAACTATAAGATACAAATAAGCCGAGAAGGGGAACGACCGCTGTGCCTACAAACCAAAGTAACATAAAGTATCCGAGGATTTTCCGATCTGCATGAGCCACAAATACACGCAGCAAAGGAGTAATCAAGTAAAGACCAACAAGCAGATAAATATACCAGAATTGAAAATACGGACCACTCAGTGTGCCTTGCAAAATTGTGTTCAAAGTAAGTGCCTCATGATTAACGAAGTAACCCCAAGCGAAGTAAACCACACCCCAAAATAATACTGGCAAACCAATTCGGCTTAACCGTTTTTTAAAAAAAACACCCAATGGCTCCTCAACCTTATGTGGCTGAAGCAGCAAAACACCAGTTAACATAACGAAAAGCGGAACACATGGACAGGCAAGAGAATCATAAATGTTCACCGACCACCATCGTACCACCACACTCATCGACATTACGTTTGTAATTGGAAAAGGCTGTATTGCTGCATGGAGCAAGATAACTAATACAATAGCGACTGTTCTGATGAGGTCAACGGGTAGAGAAATGCCCCGAGGTTTCGGGTCCAAATCTTGTCCCTTTTACTTATATTTTATAAACGAAAATCTGTTTAATATAAATATAGCGTGTACTTGTTCGCCTCGGAAAATCATGCGATCTCGGCGAGCTGTCAAACCGTCCGATCAGGGATTATTTTTAACCTTCCACGCTGCGGAACGCTGTGGATGGTTCATTTTCCGTTTCCTAAGATGGCGCTTTCCATTAATTTGGGAAGACTTAGGATTTACATTTTGGTTGTTGTTGTGAGATGCAGTGAATTGCCCCAAACCCACATATCAAGTCAACACAATTTATACCGACAACTTTTCTTTTCGGGAATAGTTCTTGCAGAATAGATAATGCTATCTTGTCGTTCCCGTGTTCAAATGTTGGAACCAAAACTGTTTTGTTGCCTATGTAAAAGTTTGTGTAGCTTGCAGGGAGCCTTTTTTTGTTGTACCAGATTTTTCCTGGCATGGGCAACTTGACAATGTTTAGTTTCTTGCCATCTTGATCAGTGGATTGGAGCAGTATTTCGTAATTCTTTCTCAGGGCGATGCTATTTTCATCATCCTTATCTTCATAAGCGCATACAACTGTCGTTGCGTTTACGAACCGCGCAAAGTCATCAACGTGCCCGTCGGTGTCATCTCCAGCGATGCCACTTTTCAACCAAATTATGTGAGAGACGCCCAGATAGTCTTGTAAGAATTTCTCGATTTTTTCTTTGTTAAGGTGAGGATTTCTGTTCTTGTTTAGCAGGCACTGTTCAGTTGTAAGCAGGGTTCCTTTTCCGTTGACATCTATTGATCCGCCCTCCAGAACGATGCCTGGTTCAAAATAGTTCAAGCGCATCTCGTGGTTTATTATGCCAGGAATCTGTTTGTCTTTCAAAAGTTCTTCGTATTTTTCTCCCCATGAGTTAAAAATCCAGTGCACCATTGCTAACTCTTGATTTCTGTTACATACAAATATCGGTCCATAGTCCCGAAACCACACGTCAGCATAATCAAATTCAAAAAAACGGATTCTCTTTAAATCAATCTCTTCTTTTACAAACAAACCTGTTATCTTTTCCTTCATGACCTCATCTTTCACAAAAAGATTAACGTACTCATCTTCATGGAGTAGCTTCACGATTTGAACGTAAGTTTCCTCGACTTTCTCGACGCCGGACGTAAAGGTTGTGGGGTCATGTGGCCATGCTAACCAGACTGCCTCATGCTTACACCATTCTGCGGGCATGCAGTATCCAAGTTCGCGGGGAGTCTTGTTTAAAGCGTTTTCACTCTTCATTATTGTGCCCCAGAATTATTTTCGGTTAATGAATTGTACGTGTCTGGTCGCCGATTTTTAAGAAACCCCCAGCCTTCTTGGATTTTTTTATTTTTATTAAGATCCACTTTGACAACCAGTACTTCCTCATTGGTATCGCTTGCTTCTTTGAGCACTTTCCCAAAGGAATCACATACAAATGAACCGCCCCAAAACTTTAGTTGCCCTTCCTCGCCTACCCTATTCACAGCAGCAACATGGACTCCATTCACGATGGCGTGGGCACGTTGCACTGTTTTCCAAGCATCATGCCAGTCCCCGTCAGACGAGGTATAGCCTTTAATCCAGCCAATCGCTGTGGGATAGAAAATGATTTCTGCACCCTTCAACGCGTTGATTCGGGCGGGTTCAGGGAACCATTGGTCATAGCAGATAAGTACCCCTACATTGGCGTAATGGGTTTTGTGCACAGAGTAACCTGAGTCGCCTGCTTCAAAATAGTTTTTTTCATAAAACAATGGGTCATTTGGCACGTGCACCTTGCGATAAGTGCCTAAAATTTTCCCGTCTGCATCAATTGTGACTGCTAAGTTATAGTATTTTCCGTTTGAATGTTTTTCAAAAATAGGCGCAATTATAACTATCTTGTTCTTTTTCGCCAGCTCTGAGAAAGCTCTTGTGGATTCCCCGGGAATCGTTTCAGCTAAGTTACTGACATCCTGTTTTTTTTCCTGTGGAAAATACCTGGTTCTATACAGTTCTTGGAGGCAGACAATTTGTGCACCCTTTCGTGAAGCTTCTTCGATTTTTTCTATAGTTTTTGTCATGTTGCCTGCTATGTCACTTGAAACAGTCGTCTGAATAAGCCCGATACTGACGATTTTTCTTTTTTCCTCTGCCCTAAAAGCCTTTGGGTTCGTAATTTCAGCAGATATCATTGTCTTTCCTTAATTGCAATTATGTTAGGTCTGGTCGTAATAACTTTTCTGAACCAACAGCCGAAAAACCACGGCAGATTGCACAAAATTCTTTCCTATTTTTTTGGTTGAAATTAATACGGTAATTTTCGATATAGATTCACTGCAAACTCACAATCAAGCATTCTTTAATGCTTTTTTCCCTTTATATACCAAAATTTACTGAAAAACTGCACGCTAACCCTAATTCAAGCCCTAAGCCAAAAAAGCAACCCAAAACGGGTCCTCCAGAAGGGGGCGAGAGGGTACTCATTTAGAATTGAAATAGTTATGTTAAAAGCATAACTACAACTACTCGGACTAAAAGCATCAGCTTAATACATGCAATAATTAATTTCATGTCGCCTATTTGGTACTTATGAGGAAGTGAGGGAAAAGTTTCATAAGTTGTTTTTCTCATAAAGTATCAGGGGTATTGGATGCTTTCAACAGGCTTGGATGATTTGGACAAACGTATACTTAAGCTGTTGCAATCTAATGGCCGCCTTTCGTTTGCAGATCTTAGCCGTGAACTAGATGTCGCTGAAGCCACGGTAAGATTTCGAGTTAACCGGCTTGTAAGCAACGGTGTCATCACTCGATTTGCCGCATTGCTTGATCCAGCTAAAGTTGGTATGAAAGTGAGCGGAGCAATCTTGCTTAAAATTGATCCAGCCTATTTGGAAGAAGCTTGCAAGCAATTAATTTCATTTAGCGAAACACAATACCTGTTTCAAAGCACTGGTGAATACGACGTGGTTTCGGTGATTGTTGCCCGAGACATGGAACACCTTAATAACTTGATTAAAAAGGCCAAGATTATTCCAGGTGTAAAAGATGCGCGGGTATCAGTGACGACGAGGTTTTTGAAGTTCGACCCTCAATTCATGTTATAAGAAGCCTGTATTGATCCGCAGAGTAGAGCGCGCTGGCTTGTCCCGAAATTGGTGTAAAATGGTAATAAGTCTTATTTTTTGATTTGGAGGCAAATTTGAGCTGTGTAACCTCTAACGGAATGATTCGCACTTTACCAACGAATTTGGCACCATGGAAAACAAACGCTCAGACCCAGCCATGCTATGTTCTCAAGAATTAATCTGTCAATTGAACACCCAAAAAGACGACTTTTAACCATTTTTAACCATTAAAGGGACGAGGCAGCGCGCGCTTACATTTTAGGGGAGCTCTTTCTCCAAATTCCGATGGTTTGCTCTAAACAACTATTTGTAAATTTCCGTTTCGATTATGTTTGGTGGCGCAAACAATTTGATTAATAGACAAGAATAATGATTTGGAGACCATTAAAAGACAGAGCCTGCTAAAGATAGTTCCAAAAATATAGTCAACACTAATTCTCATGCTACTCAAGTTTAGCAAATTTGTTTTCCTACGTGACGCTTCTGATTGTATTCACATTTAAGCTGACCTCTCTGTTACTAATCTATCCATTTTCCCACGTTTTTAGTTGTAAGCGGTTTTAGCTTGTTTGAAAGAGCGAATCAGGCAGTTTCGGATTGACTGCGATGTTATAGATCGTAACAGGGTTTCCGTTTGATGAAGTATATGAATAGTCGCCTGTGCCACTCCAGTTCTTAAGATTTGTCACAAAGTTCGTCCAACTTGTTCCCCAAAAGTTCCAATCAGCTGTGAAATTGCTAGATGCATATGCGCCATAGTTGGTGCTGTTCCAAGATTTTTCTTGACCCGTATCGAGGATGTAGCTCCAGTTGCCAGCTTCTCCGCCCAAAATGTCAATTCGTACTGTGAGGTTTGATGTACCTATGTTTTTCCCATAGCATGCATGTGTTACTACTACTGGCCCTTGGGTGGTAACGTTGGCCATAAACTCCAGACTGGTAGCGGTTGGAACTCCACCGTTATTATTGCCTCCATTAATTCCGCCATTATTCAACAGAAAAACACCTGCAACCGCAACAACAATAACAACAATTAAAACCGCAACTAGAATGTATATTGTTTTCCTATTCATCAGATCACCGAATCTTCCCTTAAACTTAAATTTCGATAGCGCGCCCTATATAAGAAGGATGAACGTTAAGTGAGTGCTAGTTCTATAGAGTTCAATTTTCTTCTTTAACGTTTAAAGCACAATAGCATCCTCGCCGCACAGCAATTGGATCTTGCTGTTTACAGTAGAAGGCCCATTCGCTTCAGAAGCTCCATGGTCTTGGCTAAATCCTCAATGTAGTCTAAGCCCTTTCGAGTCACAGCAAGCGTTTCTTCTTCATGAACAACTAAGCCGAGTTCAATTAGGTGATGCAAATAGTCTTGGAATCGATCATAGGGCACGTTAGCTTGATGAGCCAGTCTCGTGGGAGTTACCTTATGGCCCGATCTTAATTCGCGACGTAAACACAACAGAATATCGAAGTAGATTTGAAACTTGTTACGCTTCTGCACTTTCACGGTGGGTCCGTCCGGGCAGGTAATAAATGTGGATGAAAAGAATTAGAGAAGCTAATATAGCCACATAAGCGAGGGCGAACGCGGTTTGACTGCCATCAATCGCCCAAATCAATAAAGAATACTGAGCCAGCCAAAGCAAAATGAACGCGAAAGGCGTCCATATTGCGCCGGGAATCTTCTCCTTCAAGAGCGATTTCAAACGTTTAGAAAGATGATAAATAATGTATCCGATAAAGGCGAGATTCACTGCTCCAAGGATTTCGTCAACAACATGTACGGATGAAGTTCCTAGAAAAGGAGCAGAGAGGGCCGCGCCTACCATAATTAGGGAAACGGAAACTGTCGAAGCGAATGAAATCACTATGAGGAGGTTTTTTGTTGTTCTCTCGTCTTTGGATGAAAAGTAATATGTAAATGCAATAAAAATAAATCCGAAGCTCTGTGCCGCAATTCTTAGCCACAGAAACGATTCTGAAATTGCAGGGTTAGAAGTTTCGTGTAACATTGAAATTCCATGGAAAAGGTAGGAGGATGCTAAGAACGAGAACCCTATGGGCAGCCCAAGCAGGTAGGTAGCTTGTATAGTTCTGTATGCTTTGGCGAAAAGATAAACTATAATTGACGCTAGGAAAGTGGAAACAAACTCGCTTGCAACAAAAACTATTGAAGTCACAATCCAAAACCTCTTTTAAGCAGTTTTGGAATTATTCTCATTAACCAGAATGCACTCATTATTTTCCATGTTCATGCTACTCTAAGTGATTTGTATTTAAATTTTCTCATTTTCATGCTGTGTCGAATGACTGAGTGTTCCTTTCAGGTCCTTGCTTTGTTGCTTTTTGGTTTGGGGTTCAGTTCAGGTTCATTTTCATGAAAAGGTTGTAAATTGAAGCTTTCAGAAGCAACTCTTTGACTATGTTAGGCCACTTGACTGCGCAGATGTACTCTCCAAATATCCGCTTCAAAGATGAGAACGCTGACTCAGCCATCCATCGATAACCGTAACCCCTTTCGCGTCTCCAATCAGCATTGCCAAGCTGCTCCACAACAGCAAATTTACGAGGCATACAGCCTCCACCCTTAAACGAAGCGTTCTTGCGCACCCTAATCAACGGATCAATGCTCATGTCAGCAAGCATCCTGAAATTATTCTTAGAATCATACGCGCCATCAGCGATAACACCACTCAAAGCTGCCTTACTGGCTGAGCCATCTATCAGCCGCTTAAGCATGCGTCCGTCTCCAACATCTTCCTTGGTTACTTCAATGGCAAGGATCTGCTTGGTCTTAGTGTCAACGGCGATGTGTATCTTGATGAAGCCACGTTTAACTTTCCATTTTTTATGTATCCATTCTCCTCGATTAGAGACCTTTATGCCGCTTGAGTCCACAGCGATAGTAACATCCTTGTCCAGCGCTACAGACGATGCTAAATCAACCTTCATTTTTGAGATTCGCCACCAAATAGTAGTGTAGTCAGGAGCTTTGAGTCCGTCAACGTGCTGGCTTAACCCACGCATGAAGCCTTCCAGTTGCCGATACGGCAAAACATACGCGTGTACCACAGCCAACAGCTTGATAAATGATTCTGGGTAACGGTATCTGCCGCCTTCTTTGCCATCATTCATTGCTTTAAGTTCCCTAGACCAGCCTGCAACAAAGTCTAAATCTAGTAAAATCAAGCCTCTTTTCACTAACGCTTCGTTGTAGCCTTCCCAATCTCTCAACGAGCTCATAATTCAAGCGTTCTACACAGAACTAGTATTTAAGTTATTCAACACAGCCCATTTTCAAAGAATTGTTTGAGTCAACATATTACTTCTATAATCCTGATTCTGTAAATTGCAGGCGCGCGGCTACAAAAAACAAACCAGAAAATAACAGAACAAGAAAACATGAACCACTTATTAGAATAAAACCTTGATCAATCGGAATTACTTGAAAAAGTTTTACTTAGTTCATAACTGCTGATTGTCGCGTCTCACCAATATACTTCAACACTCAATATCGGGGGCAAGGCGCGCGCCGTTCGACCTCGATTCATGTTATAAGAAGCCTTTATCGATCCGCAAGGTATGTTGCCTTCTGTCTTGCGGAATACGCAAGAAAGTTCATGATAATTTTAGTTTTCCACAAGGTTAATACGTAAAGCCATATCAACTATCGCAGTAAAGAGCTGAATCCTAAGGGATAAGTAATCGCTTTAAAAACCAAGTTTAACTTCAGGTGAAATTGGTGAAAGAGAACATTGGTCAGAATAAATATGAGAAATGTAAAAATTCCGAGGCAAAACTCAATTCACATGATCCGACAACATTGTCGCTCATAAGTCTCGACGAAACTGACAGAATAATACTGCAGATACTTCAAGATGACTTCCCCATTGTGCAAGAGCCTTGGCTTGAAATAAGCAACAGACTTAACATCAGTGAAGGCGAAGTTGTATCGCGTTTGAAACGGCTCATTGAAGCAGGTGTCATCGTAAAGATAGGGCCAGTCTTTGATGCGTCAAGAATCGGGTTAAAGGCAGCTACTTTAGTCGCATTGAAGGTGCCAAAAAACAAAGTGAATGATGTTGCTCGTGTCATAAACGAATATGATAACGTTTCCCACAATTACGAACGTGAGGACGAATACAACGTATGGTTTACTCTTGCTGCGTCAAGCAAAAGCGAATTAGCCATGATGCTGGATGAGATCAAGCAAAAAACAGACACCGAAGATCATGATATACTTGACTTGCCTACCATCCGTCGCTTTAAGATAAACCTACATTTCCAACTGACCTAAACAAACTTTTAAGGTGAAAGAAACTTGGATGAAATTGACCATAAACTTTTAGCTGGCATGGAAAAAGGCATTACTTTAACAGCGGAGCCTTTCAAAGAGATTGCCCTTCAGCTAGGAATCACACCGAAAGAAGTCGTCACTCGCTTATGTAATCTTAAAGAGAAAGGCGTAATCAGGCGATTTGGCGCTTCAATAAAACCTAACAACATTGGTTTCTCGGCAAATGCCCTTGTAGCTTGGAAGGTGCCTGAAAACCGCGTTCAAGAAATCGGAGTTTATTTGTCAAAATATCAAGAAATCTCACATTGCTACGAGCGCAAAACTGTCAATGGAAGATGGGACTACAATCTCTACACAGTTATACATGGAAGAGAACGAGAAGTTGTTCAACGTATGGTTAAGGAAATCTCAGAGGAAATCGCAATAAACGAATACAAAATACTGTACAGCACAAGAGACCTGAAAAGAAATATCAGCCTTGGCAGCTCAACTGTGCTTCCAGCAAAAGCCCCTTCAATGCTTTCTGAAAATTTTCAGGAAATGAACGATCCTTGATTAACATTACTAAACTTTGGTGTGGCACTCCAGGTTCGATGGATCACTTACGATATGGCGCTGCAACTCACCAAAGACCAGTTGTTGTTTGGAACACAACACGGCGCTGTAACCTCAGTTGCTTACATTGCTATTCAAAGTCAGAGAATAAGATGTACCCTAACGAATTAACGACGGATGAAGCTAAAGTTTTTGTGAAAGACATAGCAGAATTCGGTGTTAAGGTACTGTTGTTTTCCGGCGGAGAACCCCTGCTTAGAACCGACCTTTTTGAAGTTGCACGTTTCGCTTCCGAAGCAGGCTTAAGAGCAGTGTTATCTACAAACGGCACATTAATTACAGAGAGCATAGCAGGGCAATTAAAAAATGCAGGTTTTTCCTACGTGGGAATTAGTTTAGATGGCATAGGTGAAACTAACAACAAATTTAGAGGCAAAAAAGAAGCTTTCGAGATGGCAGTTGAAGGAATTCGGAACTGCCTTAAAGCGGGAGTTAAGACGGGTTTACGCTTTACCGTCACTAAATATAATTTCAAGGATCTTCCTGAAATTTTCGAACTCATTGAAGCCGAAGGAATCCCTCGAGTCTGCCTTTATCACTTAGCGTACGTGGGACGGGGAACCGAAATTACAAATGATGACCTTACGCATGAACAGACAAGGGAATTCATGGATTACGTTTTAAAAAAAGCCGAGACTTTCCACAAGAAAGCTTTAAACACCGAAATCTTAACCGTTGACAACCATGCGGATGCAGCATATTTGTACCTTAAACTGAAAGAGAAGGATCCGAAAAAAGCTGCAGAAGCGCTCCAGCTTCTAAAATTAAATGGCGGCAACAGCTCGGGCACAGGGATAGGATGCGTTGATTTTAATGGTTATGTGCATCCGGATCAATTCTGGCAACATTACTCAATGGGTAATATCCGAACACGCAAATTTAGCCAAATCTGGGCCGGCGGTTCCGAACCGTTGCTTCAAGCTCTCAGGAACAGAAAAAGTCACCTCCACGGAAAATGTACAGAATGTCAATTTCTCGACATCTGTAACGGCAACCTCAGAGTTAGAGCGGAAGCAGTTTATGGAGATATATGGGCACCTGACCCTGCCTGCTACTTAACAGATGAAGAAATAAGACCTAATTAAGAAAGTGAACAACATGAACGTAGCCGACAAAATGCATCTGGAAATGCAGGAAGTCGCACCAAGAGTTGTGGCTTGGGAGTCAACGCGTGCCTGCAATTTTGCTTGTGTTCACTGCAGGGCTGAAGCACAAAAAGAGCCTGATCCTAAACAACTCACAACCAAAGAAGCACTCAATTTGGTAGATCAAATCGCCGAGTTATGTAAACCTGTGTTCATTATAAGCGGCGGTGACCCTCTTCAGAGAAAAGACATCCTTGAAATCGCCTCATACGCTTCCAGCTTAGGTTTAAGAGTGGTTATGTCTCCAAGCGGTAGCAACCTAACCGCAGACACATTCGAAAAAATGAAGGCAGCAGGCGTAAAGATGATTTCACTCAGCCTTGACGGTTCCAGCCCAGAAATTCATGACAATTTCAGGCAAGTAGCTGGCGCTTATAATTTGGCTATAAAAAACATGTCGCTGGCTCGTCAAAGCAAATTTGCTTTTCGCGTTAACACAACTGTCACCCAGCATAACCTCAATGACCTCTTCAATATTCAAAAGGTAGCGGCTGAAATGGGCGCCCGTGAATGGGACGTCTTCATGCTGGTGCCGACG
>CAWJIN010000044.1:0-8899 GCA_963842865.1 Candidatus Bathyarchaeota archaeon
CGTTGTCAACAAGTCCAGCTTTCACTATAGGTGCCAAGCCCAAAATGGCGGATGTTGCCATGCACCCTGGACAAGCAACGAGCTTAGTGTTTTTTATTTCTTCCCGATGAAGCTCGGGCAAGCCGTATGCTGCTTCTTTGAGCATTTCTGGGTGGGCATGTTTCCAGCCATAGTAAGTTTCGTAGTCGGCTGGGTTTTTGAGGCGGAAGTCAGCGCTCATGTCGATTACTTTTAAGCCTGCCTCTAAGAGTTTAGGAACTAAATTAACTGAGCCACCGTGAGGGGTTGCCGTGAAGATCAAGTCGCAGTTTTTCTGCAACTCAGCCATATCTTGGGGCACAAATTTTAGCTGTGTCAATCCCCGCAAGTTCGGATGCACGTTGAAAACGTATTCTCCTACGCTTTGGCGTGAAGTAACCATAGTTACCTCTGCTTGCGGATGAAGAAGCAGCAGTCGCAGGAGCTCGCTGCCAACGTATCCTGAACCGCCAATTATTCCGATTCTCAACATCTTTTTTTCCTCGTTACTTGTTAATGGTCTATTAGGCTTTGCGCACTCTTCAAGAGAGGAACCGCCACATTATAGCCTGTTGCAAGCCGAGTGTTCTCCCAAAACTCTGGGCAAGAATTCGACTCATGAAACATCAATGCACTCTTATTATTTTCTACGCTTTCTTCAATTATCTTTTTAATATTTTCGTAATGCTCGCTATCTCTGTAGCCTTGGAACGCTTTTTCTAGTTTACTGTTCCATGCTTGAAAGTCAGTTAGGCGACTGTCATCCTGCTTAATCCTTTGGACAGGTATGAACGCTTTGGCTGCCTTATCGAGTTCAGCTTTGAGGTAAGCATCATCAACCTGTTTGTTTTCTTTAACGTTTACCATGGCGTCTAAAGCGAAAATCCACGCTTCACTGCCTTTTCCAAGGGTTTTGCCGCATTTCACCGCAAGTTCCTGAATGCTTTTGGGTAGTTTGGCGCCGAAAACCAAGTTGCCCAAGAAAGTGTTTGTTCTGAAATCCTTAAAGCCGGCTCTTGCCATCGCGGTAGGATAGCAAACCGGTTGTTTACCTTTCTCTTTATGAACTATTATTCTTAAATCGTAAAACCACTTCTGAATTAGTTCCTGCGCAACTACGCCAACAGGGTTAATTATTGAGGGTTTTGTTTCTTGGATGTTGGTTATGAGTTCTTCTTGGTTTTTTGATAGCATGATCATTTTGCCGTGAGTTCCTGCGTCGGCTTTGATTACTATGCCTTCTGAGAGGGGGATTTCTTGTTGGAATAGTTCTGCTATGTCTTTTTCGTTGTGAATTTCCTTGCCATTTTTCATAGTGTCGGTTGAGTCGCATGGGACGTAGACCGTTTTGGGAATTGGGATACCTTCTTTCCAGAAGTTGAGCAATGTGCGTAATTTGCTGTAGCAGAGGAATTCGATTTGAGAGCTGTTTAGTGTTTTTTTGCCAAGTTGTTCCATGATGTATGAGGCTTGGAGGCGACGATTTTTGCTTTGCGCGCGGTTAAGCACGACAACGGTGTCTTTGATTATGTTTGTGTAGTCTTTGCCTTTGGTTTTAGCGCTGAAACCGTCTTTGGAGATTGATAAAGAGATTTTTCGGAATGGCAGAAAAGTCAAATCAATGCCTAATTGTTGGGCGGTTAGTTTTATGCCGTTTTCGTCGTTTTCTGACCGCTCATATAGGAGTGCTATGCTCATCGCTTTTCTGCTTCCACCAAAAAAATTAATCAAAAAACTGATTTAAATAATGAAGGCTGGGTAGTGATACTGCTTATTCGCCCCAGTCTTCGCCTTCAATGGTTAATTCTTGAAGGTCTACGCATCCGCCTTTTACTTGTTTAACTTCAAGTTCAAGTCCGCAGCCTGGACAGCTCAGGATTTCTCCTTTTTCTATGTCTGCTGGAACATCAATTTCTGCGTCGCAGTCAGGGCATTTTGCCTTATTTAGGGCCTTCATTTCTTGAGGGTTTATATTTACTGGTTTAATCATTTTATTCGTCACTTTTTTATATTCGGAAATGTCTTTTTCAATAAAGTCGGGTTTCTTTTAAACATTTTGACTTATTTGTTACAACTCAGACTGCTAATGTTCCATTTGGTGCAAATATTTAGCATGAAAAAAGAGCTTTAGGAACAGGAAAACGTACAATAAACACGTAAACACAACGAAATCCGCACTCACTCAAATGTCAAGAATAGAAATCGTTAAATTTTTCCTAAGGCAATAACCTTCAGGCGACAGGAAATGGACGAGAAAAACAAAGAAATAATCAAACTCCTAAAAGATGACTCAAGAGCAGGCTACGGCGAAATAGGCGCAAAAGTAGGCTTATCTGAAGGCGCTGTAAGGAAAAGAATCAAAACACTTGGTGACGAAGGAGTCATACGCAAATTCACGGTTAAAATCGGCGTTGCAGAAGGCGCCCAAGCCATAACTTTACTCACAGCCAACCCTGCCTATCCAACACAGGAAGTTTCAAAAAAAATCCAAACAATCCCAAATGTTGAAACAATCTATGAAGTAACAGGCGAATACGACATTGTTGCAGTTATCAGTGGTATGAACGTGACGGAAGTTAACGAGTGCATAGAAAAAATCCGCTTGGTAGAAGGCATAATGAAAACCAATACGATGATTGTCCTACGCAGCTCCTGACCTTCTCCCATCCAGGTCCGCTCCAAAATGTTTGGCAGAACACAATCTAGCTAATAGAAGGACAACAGGGTTTATTCGGGTTTTTTGTTAGAGCGACTTGTTTTAAGGTCTCTATTTCGCCTTGTTAGCGTTTAGAGTCTTTAAAGTTGTTGAATTGTAGATGTGTTGAACAGACGGGCAGTAATAAGCTAAAATCAATAATATTTATTAATAGTCACGACACCGTGTTCATTGGTCAAAGAAAAATGGTTGAAAAATTACAAGAAAGCGCACAGTCTTTAAAATGCTTAAACAACATAGAAATCGAAGCTTTTAGACTTTATGAAGCGTTATCCAAGAAAATCAATCCTCCTGAAAGCAGCTTTATTTTATGTTTAGCATATGACAGCCTAAAATGCGCAAAAATCATTCAGGGAATACTTGATTATATTGACCTGCCTGAAACAGAAAACATTAACTGCAAAAAGAACCTGTTAGAAATAGCGAACAATATTTCCAAGTTTACCAAAAAACTATTCAAAACTAACAACCTAAATTATGAACTTTCATGCGAAATACTAAAAGAATTAACTAACCTAGAGGATCAACTCAGCGAAGTCTACACCAATTACCTGCAATCTCCTGCACTTAAAAATATAGCCGATGAATTTTCAAAGTTAGCATTAAACTTAAGCAATTTCAAGAAAATCTTTGAAACCTTCGCAGAGCAAAAACAAAAACACCGAGAAACCCTCATCGAAATCATATATTGCTTCGAAGCAAAAGAATCAGAAAGACTCACCACCATGGCACCAACATTCAAATATAAAAACCCTGACTCATGGATCCACGAATCAACAATTCATGACTTCACAGATACACAAGCCAAAGAAAACATTTGAAATACCTTCCGATCAACCTCCTCAACCTAACTATGGCAGTTATCAGGCATAGCAACTGCAATATTGCGAAAAAATATTGACATCTCAAGAAAAGTTATTTTTCAACCAATAACTCTTTGACCCTCCGCTCAATTTCATCTCTGATTTCTCGCACCTTATCTAGCGCGCATGCGTGTTCCTTAAATGGTTTAAAATGGTTAAAAGTCATATTTCTTCGTTTAAGTCTCATTTTAAAGCATGAACCCTGAACGGAACTGCCCAATGAGTAAGGTAGCAAAAAGGCGAATCATCACCATTTTTCACCAATTTCGGAACAACCATGCACGCTAAAAATTGTTCTTAAGTATGTATTTAGCTCTCGTTTTTTGTCTTAAGGGTATTTGTTTTTGCTCAACCTACCTACCCGGTACTAGATGCTTCTAATATGCCCCAAATATGATTCAACATAGATGTGCATAGAACGAAGACCACGCATTTTACATGCAGAACAGTGCTTTTCAACATAGAAAAATCTGTTTTTTGATGTAAAAAGCATTAAAAAAGAAAAAACAAGAGCTAAACATGCACTTGCTTAAAACTTTATTTTCTCAATTCTCTCTACAGCGCTAACTGTTCCAACATAAGCAATATCAGTTAACCCAACAAAAAAACCTGTTTCTACAACGCCGGGAATCATCTTCAACTTTACCTCCAACTCTGCCGGTTTAGCTATCTCACCAAAATAAGAATCCAAAATGACATTTCCATTATCAGTTATCACCGGACCAAGCTTTCCTTTTCCTTCACGCAAAACAGGCTTTCCACCCGCATCAATAATTTTTCGTTTGGCCAGTGAAATTGCAAAAGGCAAAACTTCTATCGGCACAGACTGGTTATTTTCACCTAGCACTTTCACTTTTTTCTTCTCATCAGCAATGATAATGTTAAGTTTAGAGGCTGCGGCAACAATCTTTTCTCTCGCCAAAGCTGCACCCATACCCTTGATTAAAAATAATTCAGGAGTTATCTGGTCTGCCCCGTCAATGGTCACGTCTATTTGCGGATGTTCGTCCAAAGTTGTAATCGGAATACGACATTCAACCGCTAACAAGAAGGCTTGATAAGAAGTAGGAATACCCATAACACGCAGTTTTTCACGTTTTATTCTTTCGCCTATTGCTTCTATGGCAAACACGGCAGTACTTCCGCTTCCTAAACCAACAATAAAGCCGTCCTTAACATGTTTAACCGCTTCTAAGGCTGCTTTCTGTTTTGCCGCTTGAATTGGGTCAAGATTAGCTTTCAATTTCCATCTGCCCCAGTTTATCTAAAACCTTCTCAACTTCGCTTCTAATCGACTCAATCCTTTTCTCAGCTTCAGTTTTAGCATCAGGCTTTTCTTCTGGAAGTTTCCGCTTCTTTTTCTGCTTTTCTTCACCTGCTTCCTCCTCTTCTTCTTCCTCACCCCCAATTTTTTCTATCTGCGAAACTGGCATTTGAGTCGGTAATTTTACAGGTATCTCTCTTATCGGTTTAACATCAATCTTCGTTCTAAGCTCTTCAACTTTCGAGGTTAATTCTCCGAAGCGTTCACTGAAAAGCTTCATTAAATCTTCCTGCATCCCTTCAAGATCATGCAACGCAACTATTGTTTCATCTTTTGAAATGGATTCTTTAATAGAATTCATTCTAGCCTTGTAGCTTGCGGCAAGCTTTTCTCTCTCTGCCTCCGAGATTTTTCCCTCTACTTGCGCTTCATATAAGCGGCGAATTGCATCGCTCAAAATCTCTCTTTCTAAATCGAGCATCCGCAGTTCATCTTTTGCGTTAGAAGCTGTTGTTGTTTGGACGCTTTTGGAGATTCTGAAGGGTGAACCTGCATATTCAAGGAGTGAATCCTTATCTGTTTTTTGAGGTTTTTTCTGCCGGGGTTTATTTCCCAGTTTTCTCATGGCAAAAATCACTATTCCGCAGGCGATGATTATCACTACCGCTACCGCAGTGACTGTTACTGGGTCATCGTACCAAGCCATGCCAAACTGTCCTCGATATCTTGATTGCGCACCATGTATATATAAATTATATAATACAAGTGTCCCATACGGTTTTCCAACTTCAATTTTGAAAACCTCAGTATGCCGTTTTTACTTTTTTCAAGTGCGCTCTTTAAAGTATTTGAAGCATATTGGAGGCATCTAGTAGATCCCGGTAGGCTTGAGCATAACAAGTTTCTATGGTTATCGAAAATTGGGAAGGCGGGGTAGGGTATCAATTTAGCTAGTGAATTTCTCAAGCAAAATTGAATCCAGTGGACAAGGTCAACTCCTCTAGTTGAGACATGCCCCTTTGTCAATTATTCCGCGATAATGTTCAGCCCCAAAAAGTCAATTTAATGGGGCGTACATCTGCCCCCGACAGGATAATTTATCTTTAGCAAGTTACCATTTTCTCTTCAAGTAGCACACATTCGTGAGTTTAGAGCGAAATGGTTACTATAGAGAAACCTAGGCTTGTAGTTTTCGACGTTGAAGGAGTTCTTATTCCGAAAAACCGCTTCTTTTTCGAAGTAGGAAAAAGCTTAGGCTTAATTAAGCTGATCAAGCTCCTTTTTTACGGTTTTCTCTATGAAGCAGGCATTTTAAAGTTAGAATCGGTGCTGAGGTATATTTTTAAAGAATCAAAAGGCGTTAAACTTGAAACTTTAACTTTAATTTTTGAAAAAATTCCTTCAACACCTTTTTTGCAAAACATTTTTTCTCAAATAAAAATGAGAAACTGCAAAATTGCCTTGATTAGTTCTGGGTTGCCAACAGTTATTGTTAAAAAATTAGCTGACGCTGTAGGTGCAGACTACGCCTATGGCATTGAAGTTGAAACCAAAGATGGCAAGTTAACCGGTAAAATCTGGGGTGACGCTATTGAGCCGGAGGGGAAACTGAAAATTTTATCGCAAATTTTAACTGCTGAAGGCTTACGTTTAAGCGATTGCATCGTTGTCGCTGATGACAGAAACAACAACTGCATCTTTTTACCTGGAATGTTGAAAATTGGTTTTAATCCCGATTTTGTTTTAAGAGTTAAAGCTGACAGGGTAGTGAATGGCACACTTTCTGCAATCTTGCCCATTATTGATGGGAAACCACATAAACGTTCTTTTCCGTCAACAAACGATTTTCTAAGAGAAGATATTCATGCTTCCGGATTTTTTATGCCAGTTATCGCCACTTTAATAGGTGTTCCCACAGTAGGCGTTTTAATTTTCACGATAGCATTGATATATTCTATATCGGAACTTTGGCGTTTAGAAGGAAGAGAATTTTCATTCATTTCGGCGATTACACGCCATGCTGCCTCACAATCAGAATTGAATGGCTTTGCAGCAGCGCCATTGTACTTTGCTTTTGGTATTTTGTTTACTTTGCTTGTGTTTCCTCATCCTGCAAGTTATGCCGCCATCGCTATGTTTTGCTTAGGCGATAGCGTAGCCTCCCTTTTTGGCGGTTTTATTTCAACGTCTTTACCATTTAACAAAGGGAAAACTTGGGAAGGTTCGCTAGCTGGTTTCTTTTTTGCGTTTTTAGCTGGCACGTTTTTTGTTTCGCCGTTATTAGCTTTTATTGGGGCAGCAATCGCTATGACCATTGAAGTTCTTCCTCTGCCAGTGAATGATAATGTGCTAGTGCCAGTGATTACAGGAGCAGTGTTGACCCTGCTTATCTAAAGGGATTACCGCCTTAAGATAATCCTTAACAAAATATGTCTTGCCTCTTTTGATTTAACTGGTCTGACTTCGATTGGATCTGGATTACTAAAGTGCCTTTGCCCCATTTTCTGGTCATTTTGCCACTAATTTGTTCAACTTTGGGGTAGCATTTGCTGTCGTTTAGTTTTTCTTGCCATGTTTTCTTTGCTGGCATAATATAACCAAAAGTTGTTTAGTTAGATAGTTTTATGAATCTTTTCTAAAAGTTTATTTCTTGTTTTGAGAACTGACAAGGTAAATTTTTTGTTGGTGACTTAGCTTCTTTATTTCCCTTTCACGTTTAATCGCGTTGCTTCTTGAATCAAACAGTTCAACGTAAGCTAGCCTTTGGGGTTTGTGTGCTTTTGTGTATTTTGCGCCTTTGCCGTTTTGATGCAGTTTTGTTCTTGCATCTAAGTCCTTGGTGTAGCCTGTGTAGAAACTTCCATCACTGCATAGTAAAATGTAAACGTAAAATGACAATTGGCTCTATTGCTCCTCAGTTTGTGGTGGCAAGTAATCGTAAACGATGCCTTTTTGCATGGCTCTTTTGAGGTAAGCTTCAGGGTCGATTTCCTGGACGTTTGCTCGGTCAACATCGATTATGTAGATTTCATGTATGCGTGCATTTCTTATTTCTTCAATGGTGACTGGCGGTTTATGGTAGTATGCATCACAGAGCTTTTTTATCTGCATTATTTCTGGGTCTGTTCGGTTTCTTGGAGGTTTAGCCAGCGGACGGGGAAAAGGCAGAATATAGTGGGGTGGTACGCCTAACGCGAATTTTCCTGCGAAACTACTGTACCTTATTATCTTGCTTGCCAGCCTTGCAGTAGTGTAAGTTAATGGCGCCAAAGCATTTTCAGGAGGAATATAACCAGTTTCTACTTCAACGATTAGGTTTCCATAGCCTTTTATGGCGTACAAATCACAGGTTAAAATTTCGTTTAACGGATATTCAAGTTGAACTTCGTAGCCTTTTTGAATTAGGTATTTGGCGCAAACAAGCTCCATCACGGAATGGTTGATTTTTAAAATGTTTTCTTTTTGCAGTTTTACCAGCCAGTCTTTTAGCATGTTTAGTTTGTTTTCCGTTTCTTTTTCAGAATCCTTTGTCAACCTTGATACTAGGACCGTTAAATCTTGCTCGAACTTTTGCCTGTTACTCATTTGCTGTTTCCTTGCCAATTAGTCTGGCAACCAATACCTATTGATTTTAGAATATATAAAGCCAGAAAACGTTAAGCGACCAACTAGTCTTAGAACAGTTGTCAACATTAACTAATCGGCTTAGTGAGTCTCTCGCGATGTATCAACATTGGTATTCTTTGCGGTTTAATTAACGGCTGGCTGTACTTTGCTGGTTGCTTTAGGCTTAGACTCAACTTGGCACCTTTTTACCTGTAGAAGTAGTCAGTAAATAGTAGTCCCCTCCTCTCCCACGGTTTGTCGCGTTTGTTTTGGGTTAATTTTTTGGTTTAGGGTTTGTAAAGGTATTCGTTTTGATTTCAGTTTAAATTTTTTCAGGAATTCAATGAAAAATAAATTGGAAAGCCGGGTTGATTTGAACCCCCCAAGTGGAGACATCACCCGAAGAGTCGAGTTTTTCTCGCTCGCGCGCAC
>CAWJIN010000045.1:0-60813 GCA_963842865.1 Candidatus Bathyarchaeota archaeon
TACAAGTTTAAAGCCATCATTTTTGAGGAAGAAACGCCGCTGGGCGAAGTTAAACGTGTAAACCTTACCAAATAAGAGTTAGTCTAGTAGGGTTTCTATGATTGTAACGGCCCTGTCTAACCCTTTGAACTTGTTAGAGAACTCGTTGAGCGCAAGCATGTTTCTGTCGAAGGATTCTTGCTCCCTTTCCATTCTCTCGACCGCCTTTTGTAATTGGCCTTTGTTTTTAACAGTTATTGAGCAGTTTAAGTCTTGAAGTTTTGCAGCGTTGCCCAACTGTTCAGGTTGTGTCGGAATGCAAATGCTTGGTTTCGAATATTTAATGGTTTCAAAGCATGTTGCGTGTCCACCGCTAAAGATCACGAATTTAGCGTTCTTCATACATTCCTGCCTCTCTTCTGCAGACAGCCATGTGTGAAGTTCGCAGTTTCCCATTTTGGCGGTAACTTTTTTGCCTGGTGTTCCTAAGCTGATGACGCATTTAGTTTGGAGTTTTTCAAGGACAGGAAGAAGAGTTTTCATTATTTTTGCTCTTGTGCCCGGGGGTCCGCTTATGGGTGCAAAAATGTGTTCTTGTGAGCCTTTAGCGTGTGTTGTGTCAACGAAGCTTCCTGTGAATTCAACTTTCCCGTTTAATCCTATATTATCCAAGTTTCCAATACTATACTCAGAGATAGTGTAAGGTGGAGGATTATCTGGAATTATTATTTTTGAGCACTGCTTTACATAACGTTCAACCAGTCGCTCGCCTGGATTAAGGAAAGCAGAGAAGCCATAGCTGGGCCTTATCATGTTAGCGACGTAAACTGAGGGAATCCCCCATTTCTGCGCAAGCCTAAGCGCGTTTATGTCACCATCGGCGATAAGAATGTCAGGCGCAATATCACGAATATTTTCTCTAAGGTCATAGTAACGATGTATAGTTTCCATTGTACTGGAATTTTTTATTTCAAACCTGTTTTTTTCGATGTTAAATAATGGAAGAGGAAATAAAACGTTGATTAGCGAGGCAGAAGTGATTATGCCATAAGCGTTCTCATACCAAGATACCGGTGTGCAATTGTAAACATTTCTAAATTCTTTCTGCAGCATCTGGTAAGCTTTGCCGCCTGAGAAAAAGAATAATTCATGACCGTTTTTCTCCAGTCTCTTTCCTAAGGGTATGATACGGGAAACATGGCCTAAGCCAAGCTCTGAGCAGCTCAGTAGCAATCGCATATGAACACAAGATAGTCGGGGATTTATTTTAACTATGCCGTATTCCGCTTGAAAAAAGCAAGCAATTTAAGGTTTAAACGCAACAATACAAGGTATGTTTGTTCCACGAAAAATTCTGGAAGAAAAGCTTAGGCAAATACTCGCTGAAGACATTGGACAAGGCGACGTAACAGCGCAAGCAATTATTCCGCCAAATTTAACCGTTAAGGCAATAGTTATAGCTAAAGAGGAAGGCATTGTTGCAGGAATTGAAGAAACAATCATTCTCGCTGAGTATTTGGGGTTAAGCGTTAAAGCTAAAGTTGCTGACGGAGAAAAAATAAAAAATAAACAAGTATTAATGGAAATCTCAGGAGATGCCCAAACCATTCTTTGCGCTGAGAGAACGATGCTGAATCTTCTTTCTCGAATGAGCGGTATCGCAACTGCCACACGAACGTTAACAAAGAAACTTGAAAATGCAGGTTCCAGAGCGAAAATCGCTGCGACACGTAAATCGGCGCCGGGATTGCTTTACTTTGATAAAAAAGCAGTAACCATCGGAAGCGGAGATCCGCATAGGCTTCACTTGGATGATATGGTTTTGATTAAAGACAATCATTTAGTAATAGTCGGAAGCGTTGAGGATGCAGTTAAAAAAGCAAAAGCGAACGCTTCTTTTAGCAAAAAAATTGAGGTTGAAGTTACAAAAGCTGAGGATGCAATGCAGGCGGCAAAGGCAGGAGCGGATATCATTATGCTGGACAATTTTTCGCCCAAGCAAGCTAAGGACGCAGGTGAAATGTTAAAGAAAGCCAAGTTTGCCAGTGTGCTTTTGGAAGTGAGCGGTAAAATTACAGGCGAGAACCTCTTGGAGTACGCGGCGGCGCAAGTTGACATTATAAGCATGGGAGAGCTGACTCACAGCGTTAAAGCGTTAGATATCAGCTTAGAAATTGTGAAAAAGTAAAAAGAGCCAGGAAGGGTTAGAGGCCGAGAGATATTAGCCATACTTCCATTATTGCGCTTACAATAAGTATGGCAGCGCAGATTCCTATCATTATTGCAGTGTTTTTTAGTTCACGCCATCGCCGTTGCATTAGTCTGCGGGTCAGCCAAATGCCTTCTGCCATTGCAGTTGAATAGGCAGTGAATTCTAGCCAGAACACTGGCGTTAACAGTAAGCTTAGTAGTTCTATCCATACAGGATAGCCTTGTACGGAAGCTATAGCCCCAAGTGCAAGGCCAGTATTACCCAGTATTATAAGGCCTATTATCGGCCCAATTAGGGGAATGAACATTACCAAACAGATTGAGAAATTGTTGAAGAAAATATATTCTGTTAAGGTGCCATTGGACTTATGCGTATTAAGAGTCGAGTTTAAACTGTTACTTATTGATGTTGCGTCTTGATGGCTAATGGGTATATAGCTTCCAATAACCGTAACTATGAATACAAGTATGAAAATTGCTATGATTGAGTAGATTCTCTTGCGTTTTGACGAAGCATTCGTCCAAAAGGACAAATCAATTTTCACTGTATTCCTTCTTTTAGTTTGCGAGTTTAATTTTTAAGGCTCGAAATCCTCGTGCACAAGGGTTTAGCATTTCTATCAATTTAACCTTTGTTAAAACTCTTTCAACATCAACAGCGTAGCCATGCACATCATGCTCAGCCGCTATAAGCGAGTAAAGGTCTACGCGGTCTTCTTTTACTATTGGTTGACACATTAAAGGTAAACCCAGTAAAACAGGCTCTTTTTGATCCACCGCTTTTTTGCAAGCATACAGAATTGCTTCTGCACCAGCCGTTAACTCTGCAATACGGACGGGAACACTTTCTTTACCTATAGCCAACATATCCACATTATGGATCCGTTTGATTTCGCCAGCAATTTTTCTAAGTCTGGGCAAAATCTTCAAAATGTTTTGCCGCCCTGTTCTGGATGCGCGCAAGTTTGAAAGCTCAACTGGCGATAACTCCTCAATGGAGACCCCGCCAAGTGATAAATCCAAATGCACAACATCAGCCTTCATTTTATCAAGTAAACTTCGGCAAAGCTCAGCCTCATGCACTATCACTTCAAAGCCGCTTTCAACTTCTCTAAAAATTGGTTCAGCCAATCGGAAAGTTGGCTCCCTGTACGGTGGATTAACCAGTACTGAAACTGAAGCAACATGGTACAGTGGCTTAAACTGCTGGTCTAATATTGCTGCTGCAGAATCTGCCGATATAACTCTCAAGCCTTACACCAACAGTAATAGTAGTTGAGCAGAAGAATTTAGGTTTCCTCTTTATGGTTTCCTTTTGATTTTAAGCCTAAGGCTAAAAGGTACATTTCAGAGCTTTTAGCTCGGCTCGCCTGAGGCTTCACTATCTTAACTGTTTCAAAAAGGTCCTTTACTGTCTGGATGTAATGGTTGAACATTTCACCTTCGAAGAGTTTGACAAAAAAGTTTCCTCCGGGTCTTAGTACGCATTGGGCTATTTCTAATGCTTTGGTTGCCAGGTCGATTTGTCTTGCGTGGTCAACTTCCCAAACGCCAGTAATGTTTGGTGCAGCATCGGAAATTACCGTGTCTGCTTCGCGGGGCAGAAAAGAGCGTATTTGCTCTACTATGTCCGGTTCAGTTAAGTCTGCAATTATTGTTCGAATGTATTCCTGAGTGAAGGGTTCAATTGGTTTTAAATCGACGCCTAGAACGTAACCGTTTTTTCCAGTCATTTTTCTTGCTGCTTGAATCCATCCGCCTGGTGCAGCGCCTAAATCGACTACTACGTCATTTCTTTGTATGAAACCATACTTCGCATTGGCTTGAACTAGCTTGTATGTGGCTCTGGAGCGGTAGTTTTCTTCTTTGGCTTTTTTGTAGTAGTATTCTCGTTTTCTATCTTGGATCCAAGCCTTCGGCAAGTGAATCAGCCTCCTGTGTGCTTGGCGCGCTTGAACCCGCAGGAGTAGTGGCGGTGGCGGCGGCTTCTTTTCCTAAGGCAAGTATCCAATCGGTAAGTTTTGGGCAGCTTTTAGGCGAGAGCGCAGTTGTGGGGTCACACCGTTCATTGTCTGGGCAGAGTAAGCATGGGCAGTCAACGATGGTTTCTATCGATGCTGGAAGCCTTTTTGGGTAAAGCCGATATGTCCATCTGCCTTCTTGCAGTTCTTTTTCTCTGCGGATTAAACCTTTTTCTTCTAGTTTTATGGAGACACGTGAGCCTTCTCGACTGCTTGCGCCTAGTTCACGCCATAAATCGGATTGAAGCACGCCTTGATAGCCAGTGTTTACCACATAATGGAGTGCTTTCTGTTCAAGGTCATTACGTTTAGGCATCTGATATCAATTCCAAATGATGCAATTAGAATATAAGCGTTGAATCCAGATAAAAATATGTATCCCTTAAAAAACGTGGAATCCATGAAAAACATGCAGAGCAAGCAGCAAAAAGAGGAAACTTACTGTTTAGGCATAGAATCTTCAGCAGACGATTTCGGCGTTGGAATAGCCGCCTTCAACGGAGAAATACTCGCCAATAAATCCGACAGTTACATACCAGCGGAAGGCGGAATCCACCCAAGAGAAGCAGCAAGGCACCACGCTGAAGTTGCTGACAAAGTGCTAAGTGACGCTTTAACGGCAGCGGGCGTGAAGCCAAGTGACTTGTCGGTTATCGCGTTTTCTCAGGGTCCAGGTTTAGGACCATGCTTGCGCACGGGAGCTACTGTTGCCAGAGCTTTGGCGTCGTACCTTGAGGTTCCGCTTGTTGGCGTTAACCATTCTGTGGCGCATATTGAGATTGGAAAACTAAAAACGGGCGTTGTTGACCCAGTGACGCTTTACGTTTCAGGCGGCAACACTATGGTGACAGCTTTTGAGGCTGGGCGCTACAGAGTTTTCGGTGAAACCTTAGACATTGCCCTTGGGAACTGCTTAGACGTTTTCGCTCGGGAAGCTGGTCTTAGGCACCGGAAGGGTTTGCCGCTTGGGGCTGCCGTGGAGCGGTTGGCAACTAATGGGAAAAGGCTGGTTTCTTTGCCGTATGTTGTGAAAGGCATGGACTTATCTCTTAGCGGTTTGTTGACTGCGGCGACAGCTCTTCTGCACAGGGGCGATTGCTCCTTGGAGGATTTGTGCTACAGTCTTCAAGAGAACGCTTTTTCAATGGTTACTGAAGTTACTGAGCGCGCGTTGGCACATACAGAGAAAAAGGAGGTTCTGTTAACGGGCGGGGTGGCAGCCAATAAACGGTTGCAATCCATGCTTAACGTTATCGCGGAGGAGCATGATGCACGGTTCAGCGTGGTTCCGCTTGAGTTTGCAACTGACAACGGCGCCATGATTGCTTGGACTGGCATTTTAGCTTACAGGCACGGGTTGGTTACGCCTTTGGATGAGAGCTATGTGAAGCTTCGTTGGCGGGTGGATAAGGTGGATGTTCCATGGATACAGTAGCCGAGCCAACGCTGTTTAAGAAGGGCGCTGAAGCCAGCCTCTACCTTACCGATTGGCAGGGACGAAAAGTCATAGTCAAAGTGCGAATCCCAAAAAGGTACCGTCCAGAGGCGTTAGATGAGCAGATTCGAAGTTACCGAACAGTGCATGAGCCGCAGCTAATGCATGAAGCGAAAACTGCAGGTGTGCCGACTCCGCTGATTTACCTGGTTAATGTTCCTGAAGCTTCGATTACGATGGAGTTTGTGGAAGGGCAGCAGATTAAGCAACTACTAAACAAGGTTCCACAGGAAAAGCGACGGGAATTATGCGTTAAAATCGGCGAGTTAATCGGAAAACTTCACAGCCGCGGCTTAATCCACGGCGACCTAACAACCTCAAACATGATTCTAAGCCCAGAAGGCAAAATCTTTTTTGTTGATTTCGGTTTAGGCGAAAAAAATAGCGAACTGGAGGCGGAGGGCGTGGATTTGCATTTGATGAAGCGGGCGCTGCAGAGTACGCATTACCAGTTCTGGGAAGAATGCTTCAAAGGTGTGCTGTGCGGTTACTCGTCGGTTTTAGGCTCGGAAGCAACGGAAAAGGTTTATGAGAAAATAAAGGAGATAGAGAGGCGTGGCCGCTATGTCGAAGAAAGAAAACAATAACCAAAGCTGCAACCTCAAGGGCAAGGTTGTCTTTTTTGCTACAGGCAACATCAACAAATTCAATGAAGCACGCAGCATCCTAAACAGTTACGGCTTTGCAGTCGCAATGCTCCGCGTGAAGGGAGACGAGATACAAAGCGACAGCCTAAAAGAAATCGCCAAAACAAGCGCCGTAAACGCGTTTAAACGAAGCCGCTTGCCCATTTTCGTGGAAGACGCAGGCTTATTCATTGAAGCGTTAAACGGGTTTCCTGGTCCCTACGCAGCTTACATCTACAAGACAATTCACAACAGCGGCATACTACGCTTGATGGAAAACGTGGCGAATAGGCATGCAAGATTCCAGTCAGTTATAGCTTACTGCGACGAAACCCTTTGCGAACCAGAATGTTTTGACGGCGAATCCAAAGGAGAAATAACCTTAATCGAACGCAGACAACAGGGAAAATCAGCTTTTGGCTTTGACCCAATTTTTCAGCCCGTTGGAAGCAGTAAGACATTTGCGGAAATGACTATCGAAGAGAAAAATTGTTACTCGCATAGGGCGATGGCCATGCGGAAATTTGCTGAATGGTACAAACAAAGTTTATTCGCAAAAAAGTGATTTATGGACCTTAAGGCTAATACTAATTTATGAAAAAGTTGACTTTCTACGTTACTGATGCTGAAAAAATAAACAAAAAATACGGTGGAAAACACATTGCGATAGTTGATGACAAAGTAGTAGCAAGCGGAAGCGACCCAAAGGAAGCCTGGGAGAAAGCCAAAATGAAATATCCAAACAAACAGCCAGTTTTGGCGTTGCCAAAAGAAGGAGCAGGAGCATTAAAATTTTAGAACACTTTCTTTGAAGAATTTTCGGTTTTTTCCTTATCAAGGGGATTACTTTTAAATATTCGTGCGGTATGGTTTAGGTGCAGTTTAAGGTGTAGCAATGCCAAAGCAGGAAAAAGGAAAGTCCCATTCAATTCGCCCAGTCAGCAGGCGTCCTCCAAGCTGGTGTAAGTATCAGCCTGAAGAAGTAGAATCATTCATAATAAAATTGGCCAAGGAAGGCCACTCACTTAGCAGCATAGGCACCATCCTCAGAGACCAATACGCGATTCCTCTTGTGAAGCCTATAGTTGGCAAAAGCATAAGCGACGTTCTTCAGGGCGCAGGATTAGCCCCATCCTTGCCGGAAGACCTGTCAAACCTTATGAAGAAGGCGCAGAGCCTTGCGGTTCACATGGATAAAAACAAGAAGGACCTGCATAACAAGCGCAACATGCAGATTATCGAAGCAAGAATCCACAAGCTTTCAAGATACTATAAGCGTGAAGGTGTTTTGGCAAAGAATTGGAAGTACGTAGCTAAAATCGCTTCCGTAACCTAAACACTTCTTTCCTTTTGTTATACAGTTTCTATTTGTTGATTGATACCCTAGCTTTAAATCCAATCAGAGCCTTTTAGCCAAAGAGTGACCTGAGCATGGCTGCACAGCAAATATCCATTGAACGATTTCTAGCTTCAGCCGCAGAGGCATCAAAAGTAATTCTGGATACTGTTCAGAAAGACGGCTTTATCCATGTTTTTTCGCATTTGGATGCTGATGGAGTTGCGGCTGCAGGCGTGATTGGAAAAACGCTCTATCGGCTTGATGCCAAGTTTCGAATAAGGATCACTCAGCAGCTTGACGAGAAAATCATCGGTGAAATAGTTGCGGATAAGCCGCAGCTGGTGATTTTGACGGATTTTGGAAGCGGCTACCTTGACCTGTTAAACGAGAAAATTCCAACCGTTAAGGTTCTAATTCTTGACCATCACCAGATAACGGGCACTTTGGCGAATGAGAATTTTGTTCAGGTGAACCCTCATATGTTTGGCATCGACGGCGCAACGGATGTTAGCGGTTCAGGTGTAGCTTATTTTGTGGCTAAAGCAGTGAATCGGGCGAATGTGGATTTGGCGCCTGTCGCGGTGGTTGGCGCTCTAGGCGATATGCAGGACAGGTATGAACAGAGAAGTCTCTGCTGCTTAAACGAGATAATTGTTAACGATGCAGTGGCTGCAGGCTTGCTTAAAGTTGAAAAAGACTTAACGTTTTTCGGCAGAGAAACCCGACCAATCCACAGGACATTGGCTACTACGACTAACCCGTTTATTCCAGGCTTAAGCGGAGAAGAAGACAAAGCATTAGCTTTCCTTGCAAGCCTAGACATTCCAATCAAACAAGGCGAAAAATGGCGGGCACTCCGCGACCTAACCGAAGATGAAAAAAGACGGCTGTGCTCTGCTTTAGCAGATCACTTGTTATCTAAGGGGTTGCATTTGGAAGTTGAGAACCTCATTGGGTACATTTACGTTTTAACCAAAGAAGAGCCTAATACGGCGCTGCGGGATGCAAGGGAATTCGCGGTCGTATTGAACTCGACGGGCCGCATGGACAGGCCAAGCTTGGGCATTGCCATCTGCATGGGCGACCGTGGAGCAGCACTTGAAGAATCTAGCAAGATACTGGAAGATTACCGTAAGAACATAAACAAGTATCTCGGCTGGGTAATGGAAAAACCTGAACGCATGCGGGAACTCCAAAACATCTACGTCATCTACGGCGAGAACTTTATCAACGAAAAAATCATCGGCACCGTCTCCTCAATAATCGTCTCAGGACTCGCGAACCCAGAAAAACCGCTCATAGCATTCGCGAACGTTGAAAAAGAGCAAGCGGCTAAATTTTCGGCAAGAACAACCGAAGCAGCAATCCGCAAAGGCGTAAACTTAGGCACAGTTATGCGGTTAGCATCCGAGGCATATGGCGGCAAAGGCGGAGGACACAACATAGCAGCAGGCGCACAAGTACCCTTAGATAAGATTGAAGGGTTCGCTAAAACCGTGGATGAACTAGTCGGCAAACAGTTAAGGGGTGAAAAGGTTGGAAGCGACAGTAACGCTTGAGTACGCTGACGCCAAGATTGCCGAAGCAGTTGCTAAGGCTGTTTCTCCTGACAACTTCAAAACGCCCATTGGCCTGCACGTTAAGACAACTGGGGAAGACAAAAAAGTGGTAACTGAGATTGAATGCGAAGGTAAACTCGCCACTTTCACTGCCACTATTGATGATTTGCTTTTCAGTGCATCAACGGCAGAAAAAACGCTTAAAGCCATCAAGAAAATTTAGAAACCGTTTCAGCAATCAAATGCTTTGATGCTTATGATTTTTAAAATAAAGTTTTAACAGGCATGTTTTGTCTGCTTTTTAGCTTAAGTTCTAAATACAACATAATTCACTGTAAAGTAAATAAATAAGCGAACATAACATTAAAGAAACTTTGAATTGGTGAATTCAGTGAAGCGAGCCCATGCAGCCTTGATGATTACGTTTTTCTTGTTAATAGCGTTCTTGCCGAGTGTTTTGCCTTCTGGACAGGTCTTTGCTCAAAGCACTGGTTACAGCATTAGTAGCGTAGATTACACGGTTGCAGTAATGTATACCGGTCAAACAGCTATTGAAGCTACAATTCATGTTTCTGGACAATTAACCGACGGCTTCATGATTGGTTTACCCTCCAGCTATAGCGCTTACGTCCTCAAAGCTTTAGCGTACAGTGATACCAACCTGTTTCAGATAAATTTGGGCGTCCAATTAGGTAACCGAAGCGGATTCTATGGCGCAGAAGTAAATTTCAATGGAAATTCACCTAGCGTTTTCACGGTTGCATTTATACTATCCAGTAGCATTCTTTCTTATAACCCTAATACAGGTTATTACACACTTAATTATCCAGCTTACCCAAGTTTCACACAAAATGCTGCTAGCTGCAACGTAACCGTTACTCTTCCAAGCACTCCCCCAAGCATAGACATCATAAAAAGCGATGGAGAAGTGACCACAGCCAATTATGCTAAACAAAACCTGCCAGCGTACACTTACGAAATAGCGTCAGCAACTTTCCAACTACCGATAGGAACTCTACAGTTTGCCGACCTAAGCCTGCTAAACCGACAAATAGCCGTTGATCCAACGGGCAAAGTAACAGCTTCAGATAAATACTACATCATCAACAACGCCACAGCCTCAATGCCCGCTTTTATTTTTGGTACTCCCCCTTCTGCCACAAACATTGTTATACAAGACGAGTTAGGCAATACATTAACAACCAAACTTGTAGGCACAGTAAGCTACGGAAATAGCACAACCCCCGACATTTTTCTGGAAAATGCCACTTTGAATACAGCCTTAGAAATCGGTCAATCTACGATTATTACGGCTAAATACAATTTACCAGGCGCAACCCTCGAAAGCTCCCAATACATCCTAGCTAACTTTACGCTTTTCCCAGATTTCTATTATTACGTTGACCAAGCAACTTGCACGATTACTCCACCTCAAGGAGCAACGATTATAACGCCTCAGGTACCGTCTCTTGATGCCTCAGCAACATTGACAAGGAATGCCTTCCAAGACACCCTTACAATAACCAGAGAGGGCGTAAGCTACGTAGATTTCAGCATCCCCCAAAGCAATATCGTGCAATTATCGTTTGATTATAATCCAGTTTGGGTTTCCTTTTTACCAACTCTCTGGGTTTCACTCTTAGCAGTAATTGGATGCATCGGTGCCGTTTTCATTAGAAGACGCAAGCCAAACGAAAAAGAACCAACCACACCTAGAAGAGAACGGTTATCAACTCCAAGTTCGACCGTGACAACGCCGTCCCAACAGACAAAAGGACTTGAGCCTGGAACGGGTCAACGCATCACTGAAGAAAACATTAGGGAATTCACTGATTTATACGAAGAGAAAAAACAGTTAAACACAGAATTGAAGTCCCTTGATGCGAGAGCTCAGAAAGGGAAGATTCCAAGACGACAGTATAAGGTTCAACGTAAAGCTATAGAGATCCGATTAGAAGCACTTGCACGAAACACAAGCAAATTAAAAAACGTATTCCGAAGCTCAGGCAGTGCTTATTCAGACTTGATTAAACAACTTGATTCTGCTGAAGCAGACTTAGCTGAAGCTGAAGAAAACATCAAAAACCTTGAATCTCAACAAAATAAAGGCGAAATCTCGATAGAAACTTACAAGAAAAACAATGCAGACTACCAGAAACGCAAAGACAAAACGGAATCAAGCATTAACGGAATACTGCTAAGGCTACGTGAAAAAGCTCGCTAAAAAACCTAAACCCTTTTATTTTACGCAATAACTTTTCAATAAAAATCAGAGGTAAACAGAAATGGTAAAAATAGTTGTTGATCCCAAATGCACCGGATGCGAAACATGCGTGAACACTTGCCCCGTAGGCGTTTATGAAATAAAAAATGGCAAATCCGAGCCAACCAAAGTAAGCGAATGTTTAGTCTGCAGAGCATGTGAAGCTCAATGTCCTGAAGGTGCAATTCAGGTAATCGAGTAAATTTAACCGAATCGAATTGTGCGTGTATCTCTCAATCGATAGATGGGAGATTATTTCCTTTTTTATTGCTAATATTTTCTTTTAAACTTCAGTTGCTTTGCAATCTTTTTATTAACGCAAAAACAGTATTAAGTTATAAATCTTAGATTGCGTAAATTCTTCCTATTCAATCCGTGGCCGTTTTGAATACTCTTGTTACATCAACTATTTTTTCGCCTAACACCTGTGCTTCCATGCTGCCTAAGCCTTTTTCGCTGGCTTTACAGATATGCTTTACTTTCCTCGGCTCAATGCCCATAACACAGCAAGCAGTAGCGTCGGTTGCAACAACGTTAGTTCCAGCAATAATCAGGTTCATTTTAACCGGTGTGCCATCCACTGGGCCTTTCCCCTCCATGCCCACAAAACCGTCGATAACTGTTAACGCTGGCTTAATAACCGTGTTAATATCAACTAAAACATTGCTTATGCCTTTTACATGGAACTTTCCTTTGAATTTATCGGGAAGTAAACCGAACATGTTCTTCATCCCTAAAGTTACGGTTGTAGAGGTATGAGTTTTGAGTTTAGCTGCACTGATAATAGCTGATTCCGTAACCAGGCGAGGAACTGTTATTTCATTTAATGTTTCGCAGCTTGGAACTTTCAGTTTTACCTTGTCCTTAACATGCCTAAGATTTAACCATTCAACGTCATTGCGGAGGCACATGTCTTTCATGCCTGTAGCCACAAAAGCTTTGTCTGCATTAGTCATGGTGGCGTCTGATTCAACAACGTAAATCTTAACAGGCAACTCCTTCAACTTCAAAATAATCGCTTCAACGACGATGGGATCAGTAGTGGCTCCTGACTCCCAAGTTTTCTCACAAATAAAGTTAACTTTAATGATAACTTTATCATAACCCACTAAGGCTTTCTTATAATCAATCATGTCGAGCGCTTTGAAAACGGGCTCGTGACCTCGCTCACCTTTAACAATAGCCACAAGTGGCAATGCTGATTGCATAAGAAATACCGAACGATGACTTAGCTTATAAGAATTCATGAAGTAATTAGGCGCAAATCTTGCTTTACCCAGTCGAAATAGCGTCAATGTGCTAAAAAACGGTCGGATTAAGGTTATAAAGGCTTTAACGGGTGTAATGAGCGCCTATTTGTTTAGCGTTGCTCCGTTTCTCATGTCAGTTGGGAAGCTTTCTTAATCTTCAATATTTCTTAAAAATCTCATAATTTTTTCAATTTGCTCTACCGTAGCATACTCGACTTTTTGTTCTTGTTCTATATTTTTGAGCGGAATAGCGTTTGCCATATACAAATATTGGTTGCTTTTGTTATAACGATTATGTTAGCAGATACTTCGAACTTCGAAGTAGCAGAAAAGCCGCGGCTAAGTGTTTTAACTTTTTTATGTGTTTTTTGGGCATGTTACCCAAGAGAAATTGCTTTTTATTTTGTTTTTTTCTTGATTTTGTCAGTGTGTTGAAGGAATCGGTCATTTTTTATTGAAATTGCTTTGATTTTGCACGTAAAAGTTATATGTTAAAGTGATGTTCACTTTGTTTATGACCGATAAAATTCACTGCGCACACATACTCGTCAAGACTGAAACAGAAGCAAAAAACATAAAAGCTCGGCTTGAAAAGGGTGAAAAATTCGGCGCTATCGCCAAAAATGTTTCTCTATGTCCATCCGCTAAGAACAGTGGAGACCTCGGCACTTTTACAAGGGGCAAGATGGTTAAGGAATTTGAGAAAGCTGCTTTCGCGCTTGAGAAAGGTCAAACTTCTTGTCCTGTAAAGACACAGTTTGGGTACCACATAATTAAACGGTTAGAATAATCAGTACACAAATCGTTTCGGTTGTAAAGGTTTGTTTTGAATTCAGCAATATCCGTATCATAGTCCAAAAACCAAATATAGCAAGCCGCTGGCCATCGCTATTATTCCAAGCGCGGTTATTAGATAAATTATTTTTGACTTTCCAGCGATTTTGATAAGAAAGTCAATCAAGAACAAACTTACAATCGTGGAAACTATAATTGCCACGGCGAGCCCTCCCAAACCAATTGCAGCTACTGCAGCGGCAACATTCGACTTGGAGGCGACAAGAGTTAGCCCAAAAGCCCCGATTGACGCGAAAATGCCTGCAAGAAACGATAATCTAAAAGCCTCATCTGGCTCAACGTCCAGCAGCAGCATGGCGCTCGTCGTGGTCCCTGACCTGCTAACCCCGGGCAAAGCTGATATTCCCTGTACGATTCCTATTAATACGTAATCTTTGAGTGTGAGGTTTTCCAGTTTTCTGGAGTTTATTCCTTTTTCCCGTTTCTTCCTGGAGTATCGTATGAGCACGGCGTCTCCTATCAGGACAAGTCCAACTATAAGCATGGGTATGCCTAATGCGATTCCAGTTATGGAGTCGGCGACGAGGTAGAGTGGAGCGGCTATTATGGCAGTCATTAACGTGACGATTACAACGTAGATGAGGAGTTTTCTGTCCGCTTTATTCTTCGAACCTAGCAGTACTTGTATCATTCCGATCAGTTCTTTTCTGAAGTATACTACTGCAGCGATTATGGTGCCTATCTCCATGAACAGGCCAAAAGTGTATGCTTGCTGGAATGTGAGCTTGAGGAGATACGTTGAAGAAACGATGATTTGTGTTTTGCTGCTTATGGGTAGCCATTCGGAAATGCCCTGGATTATTCCTAATATCGCTGCGTAGATCAAATGGAGAATAACAGACAAACGTTATCAGCCATGTGTGAAAAGCCCAGAACAGCTATAAAGATTTTCATTCGTTATTTCCCACTTTGCATGTCAAAGTCGCACCATCGCCAAACAGCATATCCGACACTGCCCTCATCTATCCGTCAAACAAGCAGGCATCATCTACTAAAATAACAGTAATTTCGGAAGTGACTTTACAGTTCAATTTCTAAGCCTCTGAATGGATTAATTGTTGATTTCGCTCGATTGCTATTTTTTTTGTTGGGCCATTGTGGGAGTTTTTGTTGTGGTGGAGGGTTTGTTTGGTTAACTGTTTTCCTGCTTGTGATGGGTTAAAGATATGTCTTTTTTAGACACATTTATATGGATAAGCAACCAAACATCCAGAGAGAAAATTATGACAAAAGTACGCGACCCCGTATGCGGCATGGATGTTGACACGGAAACAGCCATAAGCCGCAAAATAGGCGACCGAACCTACTATTTCTGCAGCCAACAATGCGCCGACGTCTACACCGCACCTGAACGTGAACTGAAAGCAATGCAACGCAGAGTAACAGTCACCTTAATCGGCGTAGTAGCAGCCCTTGGATTAAGGATAGTTACGCTTTTCGGACTCTTGGCGGCAGTAATGTATTTTGAGGTAATTGGCGGGCTGAAAGTTGTTAATCTTGCCGTCTTCGCGGTATCGACACCTGTCGTGTGGATAGCAGGCTTCCGCATATACAGGGGCGCATACCTGTCGCTGAAGAACCGCAACGTAAACATGGATGTACTAGTCACTGTCGGAGTCTTGGCAGGCTGGACATACGGAGCCCTAAGCCTATTCGTTCTGCCAGCGGCAACCACAGGTGTAGACTACCTTGACGTTGCTATTGGAATCTTAGCATTTGTCTTGATGGGCAAATACATCGAAGAATTAATTCGACGCCGCTCCGCCGCATCAATACGAAAACTGCTCGAACTTCAACCAACCATGGCTAGAGTCGTCAGAGATGGAAAAGAAACCGACATGCCAATAGAGGAAGTGCAAGTAGGCGACACAATTATAGTTAAACCAGGCGAAAAAATTCCAATCGACGGTGCTGTAATTGCAGGTTACTCGTCAGTAGACGAGAAACTTCTCACAGGCGAAAGCATCCCTGTCGAGAAAACTGTCGGAAGCGAAGTCATCGGTGCCACAATCAACAAAACTGGGCTCTTAACAATAAAAGCCACAAGAATCGGCGACGAAACCGCCTTGTCACAAATAATTCATCTTGTTGAAGAAGCACAAGCTTCAAGTGCTCCAGTACAAAGGCTCGCCGACCGCGTCATCAGATGGTTTGTTCCCCTGATATTCGCCGTTGCCGCCATCTCTTTTGGCTTCTGGTACATAACAAGCGGCTTCAACTTCGCAAATTCATTCTTAGTCCTGCTGGCTGTGCTGTTAATCTCTTGCCCATGCGCTTTAGGCATAGCCACTCCGACAGCCATCCTCGCAGGTGTCGGAAAAGGCGCCGAGTACGGCGTACTGATCCGCAGTGGAGAATATGTTGAGAAAGCAAGAAAACTCACAACCGTTATATTCGACAAAACCGGCACTTTGACAAAGGGAGAACCAAGCGTAACCGACATCAAAACCTACAATGCCTACACTCAAAAAAGCGTGCTGCAGTATGCAGGTGCCGCTGAGAAAGGTTCAGAACATCCCTTGGCAGAAGCAATACTGGGGAAAGCCGAAACCGACAAAGTAGACATTTCTCAATCCGACAGTTTTGAAGCTTTACCCGGCAGAGGCGTCCAATGCATTGTCGGCGGCAAAAAAGTGTTGCTTGGGAACCGCAAGTTAATGGAGGAACAAAACGTTTCCATCAGTGAGTTAGAGGCTGATCTTACAGCGCTTGAAGTGCAGGGAAAAACTGTTATGATACTAGCCGTCGATGGCGGTGCTGCTGGGTTAATTGCGGCAATGGACACCCCAAAAGAAAGCGCCTCCGAAGCCATAGAGCAGCTCAAGGGCATGAATTTGGAAGTTGCAATGCTGACAGGAGATAACGAACGAACCGCCAAAGCTATAGCCCAACAGTTAGATATAACGAAGGTTGTTGCGAATGTTCTGCCATGGCAAAAGGCAGATGTTATCAAAAAGTTGCAGGGTGAAGGAAAAATTGTAGCTATGGTTGGTGACGGAATCAACGACGCGCCAGCATTGGCGCAGGCAGATATCGGCATTGCCATTGGAAGCGGAACAGACATTGCCAAAGAAACAGGCGGCATAGTATTGATACGGGATGACTTGCGCGATGTAGCCTTAGCTATTGAACTTAGCAAGAAAACGATGCGGAAAATCGATACTAACCTTATGTGGGCTTTCGGTTATAATGCAGTTATGATTCCAGTTGCAGCTTTAGGCTTGCTGAACCCCATGTATGCTGCGGGGGCAATGGCGATAAGCAGTTTAACTGTAGTCAGCAACTCTGCACTTTTGAAGTTGGCTAAGTTTAAATCAAACAAAGTAAAACAATAAACATCTAACGTGAGGTGAAAATGATTATGGCTAAAGATCCAGTTTGTGGCATGATGGTTGACGAGAAAAAAGCAAAATTCAAATCCGATTACAGCGGCAAAACTTTCTATTTCTGCGCCGTCTCCTGCAAAACCACTTTCGACAAAGACCCAGCAAAATTCGCTGGCGTCTCTGGGAAGCCAGGACATAGTTGCAGTTGCGGAGGACACTAAACCTTTAGTGCTAAGTTTCTAACTGCCATTTAAGCTAAAGTTTCACTGTTGCCTTTTGACTTACTCGTTAACTGCTCCCTTTTCTAGAACGCGCCTAACAGCACATGTTCCGCAAACAGGTCCTCATTGAATGCTCCAACAAATTCTACTTTCTCATTAATAACTATCTTCGGCACGCCAATTACATTGTACTTCATGGCTAAATCTGGAAACTCACTGGTTTCGATCACGTCCGCTTTCACCAAGTCGCTTTCGATGGCCAATTTGTGTGCAACCGCCGCAGCCGCAGGGCAATGTGGGCAGGTTAGTGTTACGAAGACTTGAATGTGAACTGGAGATTTGACCTCTTTTAGAATTGACTTAGTGTTGTCTGAAAGGTCAGTTTTGCCTTTTGAAACGTTAATGATTGCTTCAATTAACGTTTGAAGCTCATACCCGTATGGTATCCCGTAAATTCGCACGCCATAATCTTTCCTGCCAATTATTGCTATGGCTGGAATCTTATCGATGCCGTATTCTTTGGCTTTTGCTGCGTCGGCGACAAAATCATGTATCTCCGCCGTTATCTTGTCATTGAGAGTGGCTAAGTCTTGCACTAGTTGCCTTGTGTCAGAGCAGAAGCGGCATTCCAACTCTTGGGTAAACATGACAATTTTAACTGGATCAACCAGTTTCTCCTTAAAATCGTTTTTAAGCAATTCTTTCTTGTCATCAGGAATCAAACTCATAAAATGTACGCTCCAAATGCATTTGCCAATTGTATTGCTGGCAAATAAATGTAAGCAGAAAGAAGCATATATTGATTTTTTATTTTGGCATAAGGCAATCCTTTTTTTGCTGCTCGAAAAACCGAGCAAATAGTATATGCGTTAGCCTTCCTGAGGCAATTTCCATAGCAAATTGCTGCCTTGCCGTACCTAATTTTTGATGAGCAATTCTCAGAAAAAAGGGTGCCCTTCAGCTTTTTCGATCTATTTTCGACTGTTAAAAAGTAGACCCTCCCCCCTGCCCAATTTAGCTATAAGAATTCAACAACAAAATTGAGACCCTACTCCCAGGGCAAACTAAATAACTTTTGGAAAACCCCAAAACGCAATCAATATAAACGCTTTCAGACAAATCAAAATTGTTTTTAAACGTTAATTTGGAGATGAGGAAACTTGACTACAAAAATCGTTGCGAACGCCAAGTTAATTGAAGGCTTTCAAATCATGCTTGATGATGGGGAAGCGCACAGCTACATAGTGGACCTGGCGCCTAATCTGGGAACAGGGCTTGGTGCTACAGCCCTTGAACTTTGCGTTATGAGCCATGCAGCTGTTATGCCACAATTTGCATCTTGACTGCTAAGAAGATGCGTTTAGAACTCAAAGGGTTAAAGGTTAAAGTTGAAGCAATGAAATCGGATGAAACAGGAACCATAGCTGAGGAAACCTTTGATATACAGATTAAAACCGATGCGCCGCAGGATAGAGTTGAAAGGCTGCATAAGTTAACGCTTGAAAATTGCCCTGTAGGAATCCTTTTTGAGAAGGCAGGTGTTAAGATAAACTATAGAGTCAACGTGATAAAGGAGTGAAGATAGATGGTTAATGTTGTTTTGAAGGAAGGAGTAAACTGGGTTGGAGTTGTCGATTGGAACCTACGAGACTTTCACGGCTATATTACCAGTCGAGGAAGCTCCTACAACGCATACTTAATCTCAGATGAAAAGATAGCGCTCGTAGACACTGTCAAAATCAACTTTTGCAATGAGCTCATCGAGCACATCTCGGAGTTAACAAGTCTTGAAAAAATTGATTACATAATAGTTAATCATGTGGAGATGGACCACTCAAGCAGCCTGCCCATAATTGCGAAACTTGCGAAAAACGCCAAGATAATTGCTTCTCAAAGAGGAAAAGACGCCTTAATCGAACATTACGGGGCAGACTTCAACATGGTTGAAACCGTTAAAACTGGTGATGAACTGAAGCTGGGCAAGCGTACTTTGCGGTTTCTTGAGGCACCTATGCTACATTGGCCAGACAGCATGTTCACCTACATAGTTGAAGACCAAATCCTGATGCCTAATGACGCGTTTGGGCAGCACTTTGCCAGTTCCGGGCGCTTTGATGACGAGGTTGATGAGTGCGCACTTATGGAAGAAGCCAGAACTTATTATGCTAATATTCTGATGCCTTTTGCACCGCTGATAACAAGGAAGATTCAAGAAGTTGTCCAAATGGGGATTCCTATCGAGATGATTGCGCCAAGCCACGGCATAATTTGGCGAAAAGACCCGTCGAAGATAATTAATGCTTACTTGGACTGGAGCTCCAGTATGGCTAAACAAAAGGCGGTTGTGGTTTTTGATACGATGTGGGGCAGCACAGACAAAATGGCAAGAGCCATAGCTGACGGCATAACCAGCGGAGGTGTCGAAGTTGAACTTTTCAAGCTTCGAGCAACAGACAACACCGACGTTGTGACAGAGATTCTCGACGCAAAGGCGGTAGTTGTTGGTTCGCCAACGCTAAACAATCAGATGTTTCCCAGTTTAGGCTCGTTTTTAACGTACATAACTGGTTTAAAGCCTAAAGGTAAACTTTGGTGTTTCTTTGGCTCTTACGGCTGGGGCGGCGGCGCAGTCAGAGACATGGTTGAAATGGCAAAAAAAGCCGGCTTTGAAGTGCATGAACCAAGCATTGAAATAAAATATGTTCCAGACATGGAAGACTTGAAAAAATGTTTTGATTTTGGACAGCAAATAGCCCAAAAAATCAAAACTTAACTTTTTTTATGTTATTTTCATGAATTTCTCTTTTGGCGTTGCGCAGATTGGGCACTTGCCGGGCGCGGAGCCTTCAAATGTGTTTCCGCAGACGGGGCACACGTAATAGTCTACCTTCGCAGGTTCTTTTTTGTTTTTCAAGGCATCAAGTGCTTTCTGGTATAAGCCTGCGTGGATTTGCTCAACCTTCTCTGCGAAATCAAAGCTAATTTCAGCGTGTTTATTTCCTTCCTGCTTGGCGTCACCGATGAATTCAGGGTACATTTTTTTGAACTCGTATGTTTCGCCGGATATGGCTGTGCCGAGGTTGTCACGGGTTGATTTTATCTGCCCCAACACTTGTAGGTGGTTTAGGGCGTGGACCGTTTCTGCTTCAGCCGCCGCTTTAAACAGTTTAGCAATTTGAGGGAAGCCTTCTTCCTCTGCCTTCTTAGCGAAAGCCAAATATAATCTGTTAGCTTGGGATTCGCCTGCGAAAGCAGCTTTCAGGTTTTCATCAGTTTTAGTCATAAAACTCACCAAAAATAGTTAATCAAAAGCAGGTAATAAGGTATACTAATGCTCAAAGACCTAACTTTCTTTTTTAAAGAATTCCGCTCTCATTACGTCCCTAGGCAAAGTATATTAGTTGTTTTCTCCTTTGGATTGATTGATTTTTGGTGAATTTTATGGAGAAAGTAAAATCGTTTACTCTACCAAAACTACCGTATGACTATAATGCTTTAGCACCGTACATTTCAGAGCAGCAGCTACAACTCCACCATGACAAGCACCATCAAGCCTACGTGAACGGCGCCAACGCAGCTTTTGAAAAACTTGACAAGGCACGCAGCGAAAACGCTGACGTTGACATGAAAGCCATGCTGAAAGAGTTATCCTTCAACGTTGGAGGACACATCTTGCACACTGCATTCTGGGAAAACATGGCGCCAGCAGGCAAAGGCGGAGGAAAACCAAGCGGAGCCGTAGCCGACATGATTGATATGGGCTTTGGAAGCTTCGAGCGGTTCAAAAAGGAATTCACGATGGCTGCTACAAGCGTTGAAGGTTCAGGATGGGCTGCCTTAGCTGTACATCCATGCATCGGAAGACCACTGATAATGCAAATCGAAAAGCACAACGTGAACGTTTACCCAACATTCAACATCTTGATGGTTTTGGACGTTTGGGAACACGCTTACTACCTAGACTACAAGAACGAGCGGCCAAAATTCGTTGAAGCCTTCTGGAACATCGTCAACTGGGATAAAGTTAACAAAAACCTTAGCCTCGTAAAGTAAGCTTACAGCTTACCTTTTTTTATTTTTATGAGGATGCTCAATTCTAGTTTTTTCAGAATTCATTGAAAGAATCTTTTCCCAAGCAAAGCTACTTCTGCCGAAATTTTTTATACGCATTTGGAACCATGTTGTCCACTTTCGCCATAATCCCTGCTGAAGCTCCAAATACTCGACATGTTTGGTAACGATCCTTTATTTTCTTTGAAACAGTGCCCAGAGTAACCCCGTCTGTTATTACATCATCAACCACAAGGACAGCTTTGCCATCTAACGGAATTGAAGAAGCTATTCTTAAACTATTAAAATAATCATTAGCGAAAGTTGTTTTTCCCTCTCTTTTGTACTCTCTTCTAATGATGTGCGCGGTCAAAGAGAGTTTATTTGGCAAATAAGGAATCCCAGTCTCTTTTGAAAGGATTTTGCAAAGTTCAGCAACTCGGTCCACCTCGTGATTTTTCTTCTTTTCCGGAGAAAGCGGAACAGCCAAAAGGTAGTCAAATCTAACGCTGTTAAATCGAGTGTCATCTTGTATTTCTTTAAAAATTCCATTAGCAAAGAGTCTAGCAAATGCCTTATACCCTGACTTAAAATCATAGAAAATTCTTGATATTGGGTGCTCAGATATTGTTCTCTTCATCCAATGAGATTGGCGAGGTATTATCCAGTAAGGTGAAATAATTTGTTCCAACGATGGAATGCTTAGCGCAACCTCGGTTTCCCACTTAATCAAGAAATTTGGTTTCAATAAAGAACATTCCAAACAGTTTTTAGTTTCGCATTCATAGCAATTGGCTTCTTCTTTCATTTCAATTTCGGAAATGGTGATTTTCTCTCTGATGGCTTCGAATGTTATGTCGAGAAAAGAGGGTATTACAAATACGCTGCCAATGGGTCGATTCATTATCTTCTTTTGATATTTCTTGAATACCATAGGAGAGATTAAGGGTTTGTTTTGACTGTACCGTAAAATTCTGGTAAGTACTTTTCTACCGTTTAGTTTTTTTGAAACTTTGCAAATTACATAGATTCCTTTTGTCACTTGCTTTCCTGTAAAGAAGACAAAGACAAAGTCGCCGAGTTCAACATCATCGAAATACTCTTTCCAAGCAAGGGTGAGAAAGGTTGCTTTCTCCATCCGCTCTTCTATCTTGGCGGGAGTAAAGCCGTCGTAGTTTGAATTAATCTTATAGAGGTATTTCATTTCTCAATCAGCACCCTTTTCTTCACTTAATGCCAAAATCTCTTCTAAATGCAGAAAAGAATAGTCCGGGCACTCTTTCGCATCGTTTCTAATCCCCCATTTGGCTAAACCTGATTTGCAACCTGCTCGTTTCGCCGCAACAATGTCTGAGTCTTGATCTCCAGTATAAATTGCATATTCACTTCTAATGTGCAATTTTTCCAAAGCCATAATTATTGAAACAGGACTAGGTTTTGGCGTTCGGCACTCTGAGGGAGTAATCAGTATCTTTGCATAGCTTGACAAGTTAAACTTTTCAAGGAGAGATAAGGCGTACTCTTTCTTCAAGGAAGTAATAAAGCCAATAGTCTTTTTCCGTTCTAAGAGAGTGTTGAAAATATCTTCAGTATTTCCAAAGAACAGGGCAACATCCATGTAGTTTTGCTTGTAAAATTTCCAAAACACATCTGCCGGGATGTGGTAATGCTTCAAAACTATTATTGGTGATGTAGCTTTCTTGAATTGCTTTGCAATTTGACCTTTGCCTGCATGAATGCCAGCTTGCGAAGCCGCTTGAAAAATTGTTTTTACTATTGCTTTTTCAGAATCCCACAAAGTTCCATCTAAGTCAAACAAGAAGCCTTTGAGCATGTTTTCCCCCTGAAAAATTAACGCTCTTTCCCTGCGTGAATTTTAGAATTGGGATCTTGTGCTCTTTAAGAATCTGAAAGTTCCCGTCAAAACTAGTGACGAAGTCCCGAGGCGGATAGAAGACACCAACTGTCTTCTTTTGTTCAAGTGCGGCCCTATATGCGTTCATCGTTCCGCCTTTTTGAGAAGTCTGAGTTATGAGAACGTACTTTGATAAGCCGACAATTATCTTGTTTCTCTTTTTGAGGCCAAAAATCAAAACTTTGGTTCCGAAAGGATATTCCGAAACGATAACACCATTTTCGATAATTTTTTGTCTAATGTCGATGTTTTGGCGTGGGTACGGGAAATCAACCCCGCATCCGACTACAGCTATTGTTTTGCCGTTGTTTTCAATTGCAGTTGAATGAGCTATTCTATCGATGCCCAAAGCCAATCCACTAACTATAACGAAGTTTTCCTTAATCAGTTTTTCAACTGCCAGTTTTGTCTCTTGTTCAGTCCATTCGGTAGGTTTTCTCGTCCCTACCACTGCGCAGCATTTCTTATTTTTAAGCAGGGAAATGTTGCCAAGAGCGTACAAAAGAGGAACGCAATGATTTGAGTGGTAAAGATTCGGGGGGTATTCTTCGTCAGCGTAAGTAACTAAGTGAGCGTTAAGGCTCCTTGCCTTGGCAACTATGTTTTCTGCAGAATACTCGAAAGACTTCAACTTGTTTTTCTGGCTATAAACCTGGTCGGCAATTTTCCTCGGAAGGTTGAGTTTTTTTAGGTCAAAGGGGGGCGAATCAAAAATCTTCGAAAAAGAGTGGAATTGTTCGTATATAGCTTTGAACTTTACTGGTCCTAAGCCTTTAATTTGCAGCAAGGTTAGAATTGCGGTTAGTTCCTTTCTGTCCTGCTCCAACATCAAATCGAGCATGTTTTAGTTTATGTCCACAGCGCTTTATGAAACTTTAGGATGCAAACTTAAATAAAATTCCAGAGAAATTCTTACGTCTTTTATGAAGTTTACAGTACTTAGGTTCCTTCCGCCTTTGCTGTTTTTTAATTATAAAAATAGAAGCGCCCTAAAAATTAGCGCTTACCTTTATGGTGGCGGAGTTATTTTTATCGCTGCCGCAGGGCACTGCATTTCGCAGGCTAAGCATTGTATGCAGTCTTTTTCGCGGGCAGGGTCAGATTTTCTTTCAGAAAGCGGGTGCCCAGGGGATTCAGCCCATTCATATAGTGAAACGGGGCAAACGTCTATGCATACTCCGTCTCCAATGCAGGAATCCCAGTCTACAGCGCTGGTTGTTCCATGAATACCCAGTTTCAGCGGGGGTTCAACTGGCCCCCAAACTTTATGTCCGTTATGTTCGCCGACAACTTGGCGTTTTGTTTGAAAATCAGGGTCAATTGGCATAAAAATTCACCATGTTAATATTAAATTCAGAAAAACCTGAATATTAGGTTTTCTACTCAGAGTTCTTCCACAAAACATTTTGGGGATAACTATTCTATTATTCAGGTGGTTCGAATGGTTCAATACTACTTGCCTGTTGGGATGAGATACTCCACTCTTGAAGAAAGAAAACAATTCTACAGCTCAGAATTTAACCTTCAAAAAGCTGCCCAATGGTTCGGCAGTCAAAGCGTCAAAGTAAAGTTTGCAGTAATCATAGGCAGACACACAAAAATTTACCCTGAAAAATACAAAGAAGACGCTTCAACCACCATAATAATCGATGAGTATTCAGGCTTAGAGGACGTGAAAGGGCAGATAATCGAGTTTTTGCCTGAAGCAGTATACTACGACCGAAACGTCTATGATGAAAACGACCACAAGATTGGTCAAGAGCTCGCTTTTGATCTTGACCCGGAAAACATAACCTGCCCAATCCACGGTACCTTAGCGGATAAAATGAAGCGGCATCAAGGGTTGAGCTTTTGCGAGATAGAGTTGGAAATGGTTAAGCAGGAAGCACTACGCCTCCACGAGTTTCTTGCAAATCGTTTTTCTGAGGTCAGGGCTGTTTATTCTGGCAGAGGCTTCCACCTGCATGTTTTAGACCAACAAGCCTACATGTTGAATACCAAAGAGAGGCTTGACCTTGCACAGCAAGTAAAAAGCGCTGGGTTAAACATTGACGAATGGGTGACTTCTGGTGAAATGCGTTTAATACGGCTTCCATACACCCTAAACGGTTTAGTGTCAAGGATTGTGTTACCACTAACAAAAGGTGAACTGGAAAGCTTCGACGCTATCCATGACGAAAGGTGCCTGCCAAAATTCCTGAGCAAAAAGCCTACTTTTTAACTTCTTTGGCTTTCTTCTCGGTTTTGGCGTAGTAGGCTTTCTTTTTCTTTTCTTCCTCTGCTTTTGTTGGTTTGGTTGATTTTGCCATGAAAATCCTCAAATTACATTATCTCTAACTCGCATAAAAGATTTTCCAACCGCAAAAATAATAGTTGAAAAGTTTATCTGTCATTCAACATTTCACTTAACTGTGTGAGGCTTTGTTATGGAGCGATTCGACGTAATCGTAATAGGATCAGGCTCTGGAATGCTTGTTGCTTCAGCAGCAGTTGACCAAGGTTTCAGAACAGCACTTGTTGAGCATGGAAAAATGGGCGGCACATGCATAAACGTTGGTTGCGTTCCCTCCAAAATGCTGATTTACCCAACCGATGTTATCGCCGCCATTAAAGAGTCAAGGAAACTGGGCGTCAACGCAACCGTGGATTCAGTTGATTTCAACAATATAATGAATAGGATGCATACGCTGGTTAACCATGACTCAGGGCATCAGGCACAAGCGGTTGAAGCCACTCCTAATCTTACATGGTTTAAGGAAACAGGCGAGTTCATCTCAGATTACACCATGCAGGTCGGCGGACACACAATTTCGGCAGAAATGATTTTTATTGTTTCAGGCGCACGTACAGCAATACCGCCAATCAAGGGTATAGAAAACATTGGTTACCTGACAAGTGACACGGTTTTAGAACTGCAAACGCCGCCCGAAAGCATACTAATTATTGGCGGAGGCTACGTTGGCATGGAGTACGGGCACTTCTTTTCAGGCATCGGCACAAAAACCACCATACTCCAAAGGCCAGACCGAGTGGTGCCTGAAGAGGAACCAGAAATCTCTGAATTATTAAAGAAGGAAATGCAGCAGCGAATGGAAATATACACAGGCTTTGAGGTTACTGAAGCAAAACAAGAAGGCCAACTAAAAAAGCTCGTCGCAAAAAACCGTCAAGACGGCAGCCAACATGAGTTCTCGGCTGAGTCAGTGATGGTTGCCACAGGCAGAGCATCCAACGCGGATATTTTGAAACCGGAAAAAACAGGCGTAGAACTAGACGAGCGTGGATTCATAAAAGTTGACGAGTACCTTGAAACGAGCAAAAAGAACATTTGGGCTTTCGGCGACGCTATTGGCGTTCAAATGTTTAAGCATGTGGCCAATTATGAGGCAGGTGTAGTTTGGCATAACGCTGTTCATGACCATAAGGTTAAAATGGATTTTTCAGCGGCGCCTCACGCAGTTTTTAGTCATCCGCAAGTTGCCTCCGTCGGCTTAACAGAAAAACAAGCTAAAGAGCGATATCACAACATTCTCGTGGGACAAGCCCCTTACAGTGAAACAGCCATGGGGGCAGCCATGGGATTTCCTGAAGGCTTCGTGAAAGTAATTGCTGAAAGAGAAACAGGCAAAATCCTTGGCGGACACATAATCGGCCCTGAAGCTTCAATCCTCATTCAAGAAATAATCAATGCCATGGTTTCTGAAACGGGTTTTGCGCCTATCGCTCAAGCCATGCATATTCATCCTGCCTTGTCAGAGGTGGTTCAGAACGCTATTGGCAACCTCAGACCCGCGTAACTCTATATTTAACGCCTTAAGAATGCCAAGCTAAACAGTTATATTCGGCTTAAACCAAAGTTTAGGTGTGAAAAATATGCAGTTCTCAAAGGTTTCTGGTAAAAAAAACAACCATAAGGTTACTTTGTACGCTTTAAGCACTTGTGTTTGGTGCAAGTTGACCAAGGAATATCTAAACGAGAACAATGTCGAATACGAATACATCTACGTTGATTTAAGCGACGAAGACGATAAACAGAAAATTCACGAAATAATCCAGAGCAAAGGCGGAAGCCTTAGTTATCCCACCACGATTGTCGATGATAAAGTTGTGATTACTGGTTTTCGCAAAGACAAGCTCAAAGAGGCACTTGAAATTTGACCACAATAGAGCAAGTTCGCAGAAGAGCTGAAGCTGACGCTAAAACCTTCGGGTACTATCTAACGCCTCAGCCTGAACTTCTCCAAGGCTTCCTTGAAGGATTAAAAACAAACGAAGACCGCTACGGTTACCCTTTATGCCCCTGCAGGCTTGCCTCAGGCATATTCGAATATGACCGAGACATAATTTGCCCCTGCGACTACCGAGACCCAGACGTCGCCCAGTACGGCTCATGCTACTGCAGACTCTATGTTAACAAACAAGTTTACGAAAGCAAAGACTTACCTGAAGTTCCCGAGCGGAGACCAGCCGAGAAACAAGCAAGAGCCTATGGAACGCAAGCAGCCGCCGCTAAACAAGCACCCGCGCAAGGAGCTCAAGAAAAACCGCCAGCCAAAGCGGAAAAAGCGCAATCGGGAGTTAAAAAGAAGTTATGGTATTGCAAACAATGCGGGTATGTAGTGTTTAGAGAAGACCCGCCGTATATTTGCCCGATATGCAAAGCTAAAAAGGAAATGTTTGCTGAGATAGAGAGCACTGTTGAATTTAACGGTTAAATTTATTTATTGTTGGATTTCAACCTCGATTTTTTTCCAGTCTTCTTTTATTCCTCGAAGGGAAGTCACGGCGCCTGCTATTGTTCCCCTTAAGATTTTCTCAACAAATTCGTTTAGTGGTATTTCTTTTCCATCAACCTTTAATTTTAAACTCATATTTTTTCGCCTTCTGTATTCCTAGTTAAGGTAAGGGGTAAAAAGTTTTGTGCAGACCACAGAGACTTAGAAGTTGAAAAGATCATGGAGCCTGTTTACATTCTTGACGTGCCGGGTTTTACTGTTACTCTGAGTTTAGTCAAGTTCTCTTTTATCTCTGCCTTAACACCCATCGCCGCAAAGTACTCTTCAAGAAATATCCTGATGAAATCTTTCGAAACTTCCGAGACCAAAACCAACGTGTAATCGTTCGGAGCGTTCTTTGTTAAACGGTAAAAGTTGCACGCCTCAAGCCTGACCAGCATTTCTTCTGCTGAATGCACCTTTGTTTTCAGCTGTTCCCAATGGGCTCGAGCTACTTCTTTATGCTCGCTCCAAAACTTTTCCTGTTCAGGAGATGAAGCGATTAACCGCAAGAACATAAGCCAATGATCAACGTCTATGATAACATGTTCACCGTTAAGAAGCATATCCATGTAGGCGAGAATTTTTTTCTTGATTGCTGGGTCTTCGAGAGCCTTGTTTTCGTTGTAGAATTTTAGGGCACGGCGCATAACTTCACTTTGTGATACTTGCGCTTCAGTGCTTATTTTTTCCAGTAAGTCAGCTGTTGTTTTGTCAAATGCAACGGTTATTCTTGTCGGATTCACCATGATTCTCACTTGAAATTTAACATATTTTCAGATTATCAGAAATTATATAAACATTGCGCAATAACAGCCAGATAAACCTTTGCAAATTTGAAGTATGCAACTCCATTATTAAACAAATGTTAAACAATTATGAATCGAGGCAAACTCTTATTTCTCACCAATTTACGATACTGTTAAGTTATTTGTCATGACCCAACATCCTAAAAAGATTTTTGCTTTATTGTTAATTAAACAATGAATGCAGTAAGGCAAAGAATTATATTTCAACTGAGAACATAAAATTGGTGTAAAAATGACAGAGAAAGAGGCTCTGCATCAGATTCCATTAGAAAACATAACTGTGAGTAAAAGAAACGCAAGAAGAACCCTCGATGTATTTAGCGGATTAGATGACCTTGCACAAAGCATAAAAGAAATCGGAGTTCAGCAACCCGTTATTGTTTTTCCGATTGTGGGTCAAAAAGGAAAATTTGAACTAATAATTGGGCAACGCAGATTTCTCGCTAGCAAAAAAGCAGGTAAAACAACAATTCCTGCAATTGTCAAGAAACCGATGGATAATGTAGATGCTTTAGCTTACTCATTTGCTGAAAATGTGCACAGAGTAGAATTAGATTGGAAGGATAAGGTAGAAGCAGCTTTGAGCCTTCTTAACGAACTGGGTAGTATACAAGCTGTCGCAAAGAAACTTGCGGTATCAGAAAGCTCAGTAAGAAATTATTTGGGATGGGCAGCAGTTCCAGAACCATTAAAGGAAATGGTTGAGACAGGACAGCTTTCTAGACCTGTAGCAACTAGGATAGCAAAAGCTAATCCTGACGTAGCAAAAGCGTTGAAAATAGCAAAACTAGTTAAAGAAGCACCTAGAAGGAAAATACGCAAAGCGATACTCCAAACTAACATTGAAAACCCAACTTACACTCCTGAGCAAGTTGCGGAAGAGGCACCAAAAATTGAGTTCAAACATGTCACCATAGATTTAACAAACAAAGCTGCTGTCGCACTACAAAAAGCATCTGATAAATATGAAATGGAACCTACAGAAATTGCGACACAAGCACTCATAGACTATCTGAAGAACGAAGGTTTCTATGAAGCTATCTGAGGTGCTGAAAATGGATGAAGAAACTGCGCTAGCGACAATATATGCAAACACCAGAAGACACAAGCGCCTCGTAGACCTTCTCACTTTAGCAGAATGTTTTGACTTCTTAAGAACTATCTATCCTACTCAAGAAGCTATTGCAAAAAAAGTTGACCTTTCTAGAGAGATGGTTCGAGAGTTCCTACAAATTATTACCTTACCTGACTATGTAAGAGAATTAATTCGATGCAGAAAAATCGACAGCATAGATATTGCCTACAGACTTTCAAAAATTAGGGACGAAAATACATTAAGAAACATGATTGATAAAGTATTGGATGTTCAAGCACACGATATTCGAGACATTGTAAGCATCATGAAAGAAAACGCAGGATTATCGAGCGATACAGCAAGAGAAATTATTCTGAAAACTAAACCACATAACATTCACTTTTTTATCCTCGATTTTGATGAGAAAGACTACCGCAAACTACTCTCTCTCACTAAGGCCAGCGATAGCTCACCAGCAGAACTAATCAAAAAAGTAGTTGAAGATTGGCTTAGCAAAAAGAATGGAGATAGCGCCAAAAAATGAGTACATGCCGAATAATAAGGGAAAGCATTAAAGACGTAACGTCGTACATCGCAAAGTATCCTGTTCCTCAACAGAGTGCAGCGCTAGAACTGCTTTTCTCCAAAGCAATGAGCCTAATATTCCATCTAACTTTCTTTACATCTACCACTGACAATGCAGCAGTAACTCACAAGGTAGTTTGGTTAGGCAAGAATGAAATAAATCCAACGAATGCGCCAGCATCAAGTTCGGATACCATCATATATGCGAGGCATTTCGATGTCTTAATGGAAGTTACGCAGAACACAGGTACAAAACAATGGGATAGAGAGTTTTGTCGTGCTGTAAGACACAGGGATGCATACATAAAGAATTTCAAAAAGGAACCCGACGATGTTTTTCTTGTGTTAATTGTTCGAGAAATTAATATTGACACTTACGAATCGATAAGACAGAAAATCCATGAAGGCTCTCACATTGTACTTTTGCGTTTTAGCGATATAGAACGAATACTGCAAGTATGCGACATTTCCATAGGTTTGAGGCATTTTGACCTAAAACAACTGTTTAGTACTTTGGCAAGAGACGTGAAAGATACTGCGAGTCTATCAGGGTATAATCGAAAAGCAACACATACAATTTCTGATTGGCGAAAAGCATTTTTGAAACATGACCAACTTGCCTATGTCGGAATCAAAAGCTATAACTTAGTTAAGACGATGAACATGAACCACTTAACTGCTTCATACATTGCTACGGAACTTTATACTCAGAAAGAAGTCAAAGCTTATTTCAAGATTTTGGATGAACCTTTAAGAAAAGAATACGTTTCTAGTGGCATGTTAACTTTCGGTTTTGCCTGTGAGACAGGTATCCGTCAACTCGACCCGATTCTTACAATAGTGAGCAAAATGGAAATTGAAGAAAGAATAAAAGAAATCTTGGCAAACATTGAAAAAGACTAATCAAATTAGGCACTCGCTACTGCAAAGCCTCTTGACTTGAATCTCTGGGATGGATTCGTTGTTTTCCAGTTTTTCTTGGAGACCTCTGAGTGTTAGCTTCATTAATCTTTGTTTCGGGAAATGTTTTGAGTTTTCTTCCAGTGCCATTGCTCTCATGTAAAAGTCTCTATGTTTTTCATAAAGTTCTTTCCACCTCGAAAGCGAGTTGAATGGACAGAAGAAACAACCGCTTCTAACGGGCATTGAGAAATCGTAATCATTTGCCAAGATAATATCAACACAATCTTGTCGTGAAAATCTTTCATCTATTAGAGGAAAAGTGTTAGTGACATATTCAACACCACTTTCACGCTTCCTATCCCTTTCTTCATAAGCGATGCCTAGATATTGGTTGACATGCGCTTTTAAAGAACGATAATATGAATATATTGGGGTAATCTTGAAGTCTCTAGTAGACCATCGCCAAAGTTGGGAAGGTATGACCCTACGACTCATACACTTATCATACAAGGTTTTTCCACTTTTCGACCTAACGACTGTTAGAGGTATGCCATGTTTCGACAAATACTTATCAACATTTTTCAGATGCGAATAAGTTTCAGGGACTTCCCCGCCTGTGTCTGCGAAAACTACTTCGTCTAATGGGTAGTCGTTATCGACTAAATAAACGAGTAAACCAGTCGAATTTAGACCAGCGCCGAAACTGAGTACATACTTTTCTTCTGGTGCATTATTAAAGTTACTATGTTTTAGCTCCAAGATTAGCTTCTCCTGCATGCAGGAGAAATTATTGTTCGTTTCCAATAAAAGGTTTGCGATTGCATTTTTACACTACAGAGTGAAAGCGATGCCGTTAGGGTAATAGAAGAAAATTACTTGAAATATTATGAAAAGGGATAGAAGTACTATAAAGGCTATTGGAAGACAATATACTAGCTTACGCATTTCAATCCCTTTTATTGATTTAGGGTACAATTCTGGGGTCTTAGTATCCTTTGAAAGGATGTTGGCTTGATTTTTGTAGTATTCGATGTATTGACTACTTCTATATTGAATTAGGAGCCAAACAATTCCTAGAAAGTCCCCTGCGCCTGAAATCATAATTTTATAGAATGTTAGTTGTGTTAAGTTGCTTACAGGGTTTTGAGTGTATGCCAAAGTTAAAAGGCTGAGTACTACCAAAAAGTAACTGTTGCGACTCCAATTTAGAGTTGCTTCAGATTCTTGTCTACTTTTAATGCGGTCTAGTGTTTTTTGATTATCTGCTTGTAGCGAGTCAGACATACCCGTTTATATAATGTGATTTGTTTATTTGCCTTTCTGTAGATACTTAGCTCCAAATTGACGCCATCAAGATACCAAAACTCATAAAAAGCAAAGATAACTAACCTGTCTTGGGCATCGGAAGGCATAACGTTATGTCGAGTAGAAACATAAAGTCAGATAAGTTTGTGGTTTACGTCTTGCCCGCTTCAACAACTGAGCCTTTACTTAAAGTGTTCAAATGTGATGGCAGAGGTAAGATAACTATGGAGTTAACTAAGGGTGGCTTCTATATGGAAGATTATGACCAAGTGGGCAAAGTGATAATTGATAACAGCAAAAATGTAGACGATTTCAAGAAAGCTAAATCAAAGAAGTCATGACAAATAACTTAACAGTATCCCAATTTACTAAATTAATGGTTAAACATACTTCTCGGGGGAACGCGAAATGAAAAGACCAGAAATATACCTTGAACCCAAACAAAGAGTATCAAAAATAATCGAACTGCTTGAAAAACAGTACCCTAATGCAAAAACAGCCCTAAACTACTCCAACCCACTGGAAATACTCGTAGCAACCATGCTCTCTGCCCAAACAACTGACGAAAGAGTAAACATAGTAACCCAAAACCTGTTCAAAAAATACCGCACGCCTGAAGACTACGCTGATGTTGACATAAAAGAGTTAGAACAAGATATTCGTTCAACAGGCTTCTACCACAACAAAGCCAGAAACCTGAAAAAATGCTGCGAACTCTTAGTCGAAAAATACAATTCCCAAGTACCTAAGACAATGGAGGAACTGGTGGAACTGCCAGGTGTCGCACGAAAAACCGCTAACATAGTATTATACAACGCTTATGGCATAATCGCTGGCATAGCAGTCGACACTCATGTCTCCAGGGTTTCACAGAGACTTGGACTTTCAGAACATGAAGATCCCGCTAAAATAGAACAGGACCTAATGCAAATTACTCCTAAAGAGAAGTGGATGAAACTCACTGACTTGCTGATTTTTCACGGCAGGCAAGTTTGCATTGCAAGAAAACCCAAATGCGAAATATGCGTTCTCAACAAGATTTGCCCAAGCGCTTTCGCTTTAGGCTAAAAGCATCACCCATTTATACACCTTCATCTTCATAGAATTTAGGATTGATTTTTCATGATAAGCAAAATTAAAGTCGGCGACAAGTCACCGGATTTCATTTTACCAGATGTTGACTTAAAACCAAGAAGCCTGAAAGAGTTCTTGGGGCAAAAAATCGTTTTAGCCTTTTTTGTCGGTGCATTCACCTCAACATGCACGAAGGAGATGTGTGAGTTCCGTGATTCCATGGCCAGGCTTATTGATTTGAATGCTCAAGTTATCGGAATAAGCGTAAGCGACCCCTTCTCAAGCAAAGCTTTCGCAGAAAAAAACAGGCTACCGTTCCCAATACTAAGCGACTACAAACGTGAAGTAATCAAAACCTACGGATTGGAGTCGCCTAATTTTGCTGGATTAAACGGTTACACAGTTGCTAAGCGTTCAATTTTCATTCTCGATGATAGAGGCATAGTTCGGTATGTTTGGGTTTCCGATAACCCAGCAGTGGAACCAAACTATCAAGAAATACAAAATGTCCTAGAACAGATCAAGTAGACGTAAGCTTCTTCGTCAGCACCGTGTAGAAGAATCGAATATATCCATCACCTTCCAGTGAAGGATAATGCCTAATTTCCTCCAATTCAAAGCAGTTCGAGTGAATGGAAAGTGGCACTCGCCGAAACCGTAGTCATCGTTATAATCGCAACCTTTGCATCCTTATTGCTTAACGCGATATAGCCTTCTAAGCTAAGCGGTGATGCTCAACCATCAAACACTTATCCATAACAACGATCAAACCAGCACGCCTAGCTGCCTCAGCAGCCTCTTCATTGACTATTCCAAGCTGCATCCAAACCACAAAAGGCTTACCATAAGTCTGTTTTAGCTTAATGGCTTGCTCTACTATCGGCGGCACATCCTTTGAGGGCCTAAAAACGTCAACGATTTCTATGGTTTTCTGGATTTCGGGCGGAAGATCCAGCAGACTCTTGTAGCTTTTCTCGCCAAGAACTTCATCCGCAAAGGGATTCACGGGTACAATGCGGTAGCCATGTTGTTTTAGGTAAGCGCTGACTCTATAGCTGTCCTTTTCCGGCTCTTTGGACAACCCAACAACCGCGATAACTTTGTATTTTTTTAGGATATCTTTAATTTGATTTTGACCCAACCGAAACCTCCCATCGTCTAATAAATGCGCTATGGCGCTTCGCTTAGTTTTAACTCAAAAAAGTGCTCCCTGCCATTCCGCAATGCAAGAATTCTAACCACGTCTCCGATCTTTCGCCTCTGAATCTCGTTGACTAAGTCCTCTATTTTATTGGTTTCTACATCACCTATTTCTAGAATGATGTCTCCTTCAGCCATTTCAGCGGCTTCTGCAGGGCTGCCGTCAGCAATTCTGGTTACTAATACTCCGCGGTTCACTGGTAAACCGTAGTAACGCGCGATTTCCCGTGTTAAAGTTAATCCTATTATGCCGAGCCATGGTCTTTTGACTCCTCCTTCAGTGACAATTTCATCGGTGCAGCTTTTCGCCGAGTTTATGGGAATTGCAAAGCCTATGCCTTGGGCAAACGGAATAATGGCAGTGTTAATTGCTATAACTTTGCCTGTCACATCTACAAGCGGACCGCCACTATTTCCTGGATTAATAGAGGCATCGGTTTGAACAAGGTTCTCTATCAAGCCTCTGTCAGACTCTATTGTCCTATTAATAGCGCTAATCACTCCCGACGTTACGCTTGGTCCCCCAGCCAAACCGAATGGGTTACCAATAGCGTACACTCTTTGCCCCACTCTTATCTTATCTGAGTCTCCAAGTTCTGCTGCTTGAAGAGTTTTTTCCCTTGATTTTAACCACAGCTATGTCGTGAATGGCGCATGACCCTGCGATTATACCCTCCAGCATTTCGTTGTTCCCAAAAGTGACATTGATTTTTTGTGCTCCGCCGACCACGTGGTTATTTGTTAAAATTAGCCCTTTTGAATCGATTATGGTGCCTGAACCCATGCCTCCCACTGGCACCGCTTGGTAGAAAATGTTGTGGACAAGTTTTATGGCGCTTATGTTAACTACGCTTTTGGTCACTTTTTCAATAGTATCTAAAAAAGCGTTCTCATCGTGAGACATTGATTTTCCTCAAAAAATCAGTAATATTTCGTTTTTAATAAATCTTAATTGCTCTTAATTTAGCGGCAGAAGAGACAGTTTTCCGCCCATTGCGGAGGCATTTCTTTTTGGCAATATGGGCACATTAAGCCTTTTTCTCTGATGGCTGTGCATGTTTGGCAGAAGAGATTGAGGATTTCTGCTTTGTTGTTTGGTTCTTTTATGAGGAAAGTTACCATTTGATCTATAAGTGCTAAAACTTCAGTCGAGTTTTCTATCGGGAGATAGGTTTCCTCTTTCTCTTCCTACATATCTGCTTACTGCAGATTGTGATAGTCCAAGGAGTTCTGCGGTTTGTTTTTCGTTCAATCCATGTTTTTCAACGATTGACCTTGCCATGATAGCTTTTACTGCAGGTAAAACGGTTTTTACCCCCACTTCGCACGGTAGTATCAAGTTTAACACCAATTACTCTTATTTCTGGGGAAAACTTATTTAAATATGACGCTTGTCATAGTTATATGACGCGTGTCATGACGGGCTATCAATCGCAAAAAAGCAGTTTCACTCAATCTCTCACTCCTTCCCCGTCACGACACATGCCAAGACAGGAGAAAAAACAAATGGGCAATGTCCTATTACCACCCCGAAAAAGTGAAAACAACCGCGACCTAGTCGGAATGCTTAAGTCACTTGACGCAGAATGCAGAAACTGCGCTCCAATAACACCCTTAGAATGCATAAACCGATGCCAAGTATACAAACTAAAAAACGAGCTAAGAAAACTCCGGGAAACCATGGATAACCCAAACTACATAAAAGAGCTCTTCAACGTTCTAAAAAACGAGACAAGACTCCATATTCTAAAAGCAATCGTAAACGGTAGATACTCAGTAAGCCAATTACAGCAAGAACTAAAAAAAACAGGGCACAGCCACAGCCAAGACACCATAAACGAAGAATATTTGCAGCCTTTAATGGCAGTAGGTCTAGCCACCGAAGCACGAGATGAATACTACGCAACCATGTTTGGCGGTCGGCTAACCGAGCTACTAGGATGCTTCCCCGAATTTGCCGAAATGCTTCCAGCCCACTCAGAATGCTATGAAGAAATTCTTTTACAATCTTTACTATCAGGACCAAAAACGTTCGAAGATATTGAAGCACTTATCTCGTCAAAAATCGCTTCGCGAATACTAAAACGCTTACGCTCCGCAGGTTTGATAGAAACCCCCATTGAAAGGGATTACATATTTTTCTTTAAATCAAAACGAGACCCAAACAGAGAAACCTTCACAATTTCCGAACGAAAAGTTTACGATACTGATCCCGAATGAAGGAATTTCAGCTGGAAGGCTTGCCAAAGAAACAGAGCTCTCAATGAGAAGAACATACAAGTACCTCAGAAGCTTAAAAGGCAAAAAACTGGTTTTCATAAGGAAAACTCCGAAAGCTTATGGTTTGACCTGCAAAGGTGAAATGTTAGCGTCAGTACTAAAGGAGCTTCAGCAAATAGTCGAAGACACATGGAGCTCTTCTGAACAAGTCATGCATAACAACGCTAACTCTTAGCAAACAAACCTCAAGCTTTCTTTTTTGGTTATCCTCCGCCAGGAGCTCCGTGAAACGGCACGTTTTCCCACAGCAGTTTCCACCAATCTTCCTCTGTTATGGTTTCTCCGTGAACAATTATCTCTAAAACCATCTTTAGCATAGCGTGGTGTCTGCATTCATCAGCTAATATGGTGTTTAAGAGAAACACAACCTTCTTGTTTTCAATATTAGGTATCATGGCTTCAAGGCGCTTAATTAGCTTAGATTCTATCTCAATGTGTTTTTCTACGAGTGCTCTTTGCTGATCAAGATGCTCCTGCGTTAATGCTGTAGGAGTACCAGTCAGCAGGGTAACGGCTGACGAGTAAAGTTCCGCGTGCTTCACAGAATCCAGCGAGACACCCTTCAGGACGCCTTTAACAGCCGGATTCTTCATGCCAACTAACGCTTTTTCAAGGGAATCAACTATTTCGTTTTCAATCACTATTTGATTTTTCAAAAATTCAATGAGATTATTCTTTGGTTTTTCCATTCTTTTCTCCCTCCACTTTATGTTAAGTCCTGTTCATCAAGTTTTCGGAAATTCTTTTTCCTAAATCCTTACAGGCGCTAAGCATTTTTTCGTCAGGAATATACTTCACAAGTAAAGGTGGTTCAACAACTTGCATCTCAAACTTATTTTTCATAATTTCCAAAATAAGTCTAGGTGCTTCACCGCTCCACCCATAAGAACCAAATGTGGCGCCGACTTTACCCTTCAAACTTACGCCCTTTACCGCAACTTCCTCAAAAAGCTTCTTGAAATCAATAGGCATCTCATGATGATAAGTAGGTGCCCCAACAACTAAAGCATCAAAGCTACTTAGTTCTTCAGGTTCAATGTGAAAATTTAATTCGACCCTAATCTTATCGTTGATTTGTGCTCCCTCAGCTACTGCTCTCGCCATTTTTTCAGTATTTCCTGTCCTGCTGTAATATAAAACAAGAATTTCCGTCATAAAACCAAATACAAAATAACCTTATTTCAATATTTGCCTTTCGGTCATTGGTTCTGGCAACTTGGCGTGGGATTTGTTCTCCATGTTTTGGTGGTTTTTGGGGTGGTTGGGTGGTTTTTTGGTTTAATTTTTAAGTTGCGATTTTGTGGGCGGTGTAAGTTGCGACTTTTTGTTTGTGTTTGGTCGTGTGTATTGTTGGTGCGGTGTTGGCGGATGTTTGCATCCGCAGTTGTGTCAACAGCCCAACAAGCAACTATGCACTATGGCATAGCGTTTCAGTTTTCGAAGGTTTGAAGGTCATGCTTCTTTACCACTTTTTTGGTTCTGGCAACTTGGCGTGGGATTTGTTCTCCATGTTAATTTTCGTGGGATAGGTTGCTGCAACGGTTCTGTTAACTTGGTGTGAGATTACGGCTTAGATAGGGTATTTGCGTGTGTGCTCAAGCCTACCTCCTAGTCTACTAGATGCTTCTAATATGCCCCAAATATGATTCAACATAGTTCAACATAGAAATAATGCCCGCACTTTCAACATGAAATAGTGCTTTTTCTGCATGTGAAGAGTTTAGTTATTATGTTGGTTTTAGGCAAGATTTTAGAGCTTTCCCGAGCTAAGTAGTCTTTAAGGCGGAGTGCATGAGCAAAACAGGTTTTGTTCCCTCCATAAAAGAGAGCGAAATCAAGGAAGGCCACATGAAACCCGTGCGTGCCAAGGGCAAGCCTATTTTGCTGGTACGGCAAGGCGGAAGTTTTTTGGAGTATCAAACCGTTGCCCCGCATATTGACTGCTCTTCAAGAATTGAGATATTTTAATAGTAAGGGATATGGCTTAGTCTTTAAGCTTTTAAGTTAAACTACCTTTAAGATATACTGGGTTTGGGTGTACATTTAATGCCAATTAAAAAGAGCGAACTTTACAGTTCAATATGGCAGTCTTGTGACGAATTAAGAGGCGGAATGGATGCTTCCCAATACAAAGATTATGTCCTTGTTTTATTGTTCATGAAGTACGTTTCTGACAGGTATGCTGGAAAAAGCGATGCTTTGATTGAGGTTCCTAAAGGTGCAAGTTTCGCTGACATGGTTGCCTTAAAAGGCAAGCCTGACATAGGCGATAGAATTAACAAAATTATTGCCAAGCTTGCTGAGGCTAACGAACTAGTGGGGATTATCACCGTTGCAGACTTTAATGATGATGATAAGCTCGGGGAAGGTAAAGAAATGCAGGAACGCCTTTCTAACCTTATCGCTATTTTTGAAAAACCTGAGTTGGATTTTAGTAGGAATAGAGCTGATGGAGACGATCTTTTAGGTGACGCTTACGAGTATTTAATGCGCCATTTTGCTACAGAATCAGGTAAGAGCAAAGGGCAATTTTATACGCCGGCTGAGGTTTCAAGGATAATGGCTAAGGTAATTGGAATTAACAAAGCAGAACGGCAAGATCAAACCGTTTATGACCCAACTTGCGGTTCGGGTTCTTTGCTATTGAAGGCTGCAAATGAAACAGAGCATGGTATAACTATCTACGGACAGGAAATGGACTTAGCGACTAGAGGCTTAGCTAAAATGAACATGATTTTACACAAGAATCCTACCGCTGACATCCAACAGGGAAACACGCTCTCAAAACCGTATTTCAAAAATAAAGATGGGACTCTAAAAACCTTTGATTTCGCGGTGGCTAATCCACCTTTTTCAACTAAAGCATGGAGTAACGGTTTTGAACCAGACCATGACATGTTTGGAAGGTTTGAGGGGTTCGGTATTCCGCCTGCAAAGAATGGCGATTACGCTTTCCTTTTGCACCTGATTAAATCTTTAAAAAGTACTGGCAAGGGTGCTATAATTTTGCCACATGGTGTACTTTTTAGGGGCAATTCCGAAGCCAATATAAGGAAAAATCTAATCAAGAGAGGCTACATAAAAGGCATTATAGGCTTGCCAGCTAACTTGTTTTATGGGACAGGCATTCCTGCTTGCATTATTGTAATAGATAAAGAGGATGCTGAAAGCCGAACAGGCGTTTTTATGATAGACGCAAGCAAGGGCTATATTAAAGACGGAAATAAAAACCGGCTCAGAGAGCAAGATATTCATGAAATTGTAGATGCTTTCAATAACCAAATTGAAGTCCCAAGATACTCACGCATGGTTCCTATAACAGAAATCAGCAATCCAAAGAACGATTACAATCTTAACATATCCCGATACATTGATAGTCAAGAAGAAGAGGATCTACAAGACATAGAAGCTCACCTTCTTGGCGGCATTCCAGCAAAAGACGTTGAAGATTTAGCCGCTTACTGGAGTGTTTGTCCATCTTTAAAGGAAGCGCTCTTTACTCCAAGTGAACGACCGGAATACTTCAACTTAAAGGTCAAAAAAACAAATATCAAATCAACTATTTTTGAAAACTCCGAATTTACTGGCTATTCAAAGAAAGTAGAGTCAACCTTCAACGGTTGGCAGGAAGAAATAAAGTCATTACTAAACAATTTACAGATCGGTTCCAAACCTAAAGAACTAATCACTATTCTTTCAGAAAAACTCATTTCCTCCTTTGGCAAGAATGCCCTCATAGACAAATACGATGTCTACCAAAAACTCATGGACTATTGGTTTGAAACAATGCAAGACGACGCCTACTTAATATCAACAAACGGCTGGAAAGCAGAATTGAACGTTACTAAAAACAGTAAGGGCAAAGACACCGAATGGACTTGCGACCTAATACCAAAAAAAGTCCTGATTGCCAAGTTTTTCGTTAAGGCGCAGGAAACAATAAACGACCTTATGGTAGAAGCTGAAACAATAGGTCAGCAAATGGAAACCTTAAAAGAGGAAAACACTGGAGAAGACGACCTATTTGCAGAGGTAAAAAATGATGCTGACAAGATCGCTAAACCAGATCTTATCAAGAGGATAAGAAACATAAACGCAAAAAGTGAGTTTGTTGATGAACTCAAAGTTTTGGAGGAATACTTGGGGCTAATACAAAAGAATGCGGAAATCAACAGCAAAATAAAAAGTGTCGAATTAGACCTTGACAAAAAATTGCAAATTAAATGCAAAAACTTAACCCTTGAGGAAACCAAGTCGCTGGTAGTTGAAGATAAATGGCTAAAATCAATGCATGACTCTGTAAAGAACGAAGTCGAAAGAATCTCCCAAAAACTTGCAGGTAGAATAAAAGAGCTTGCAGAACGGTATGAATCACCCATGCCGAAATTGACCAAAGAAGTTGAGGAGCACTCCAAAAATGTTGATAATCACCTAAGAAACATGGGTTTTGAATGGGTTTGCCAATAATAGAAAAAGGGTACAACAAGACGGAGATAGGTACAATCCCTGAAGATTGGACCCTGAAGAAACTGAAAGATATTTTGTTATCTACACAACTGGGTGGCAACTATCAAAATAGTGAAGAAGAAACGCCCTACCCATTGATGAAAATGGGGAATATTGAAAGGGGAAATATTAACCTGGATAAAATTGAATATATAAAACAAAATGTCAAGCCGTCTGAAAGAGACAAACTAAATTTTGGAGACATTTTGTTCAACACAAGAAATACATTGGAATTGGTGGGAAAAGTCGCAATATGGAGAGATGAGCTGCCGATAGCGTATTTCAATTCCAATTTAATGAGGTTGAAATTTAATATCGATGTTTCCAACTTTTTTATGAATTATGTTTTTAACTCTAAAAGCTTGCTTACTCAATTAAAGTCCATAGCGACTGGAACTACGAGCGTCGGCGCGATCTATACACGAGATCTGTTTGGTATACAAATTCCACTTCCTGAATTAGAAGAACAATCCGCTATAGCTCAAGTCCTCTCAGACGCGGACGACCTGATCGAATCTCTTGACAAGCTTATCACAAAGAAGAAGCTCATTAAGCAGGCTGCAATGCAGGAACTCCTCACAAGTAAGAAAAGATTGTCAGGTTTTTCTGAAAGGTGGGCAATCAAAAAGCTTGGAAAGATCGGATATTTTAAGGGAGGCAGCGGATTTCCTCTTAAATACCAGAAATCTTCAGAAGGCACTTTTCCTTTTTATAAAGTATCAGATATGAATAATAAAGGCAACATTATTTTCATGTCTACTTCTAACAATTACATTTCTGAATATGTAGTAAAGAAAATTGGAGCTACTATTTTTCCAAAAAACTCCATTATTTTTGCAAAAATTGGTGCAGCAATATTCCTTGAAAGAAAAAGGATACTTTCAACAAATAGCTGTATAGATAATAATATGATGGGTTTTATAGTCGATAAACATCAAGCAAATTACAGGTTTATTTACTATAAACTAATTCAAACTAATTTTGGCAAGCTTTCAAGTACAACAGCGTTGCCATCTTTAAATGGAAACGAACTTGGAGAATTGGATACTTTCTTACCGACTGATTTAAGGGAGCAGGAAGAAATCGCTAGAATTATCTCTGATATGGATGGGGCGCTTGAGGCTCTTGAGCGAAAGAGGGATAAGTACAAACAATTAAAAGTAGGCTTGATGCAACAGCTATTAACAGGAAGAATTCGGTTAAAATGGAAAAGCTGATTGTCGGGCAAGCTGAAAGGAAAACTCAGGAAAGAATAATTAAACTATTTTCAGGTAAACTGTTGGGGTACTCTTATCTCGGTAATTGGGAGGATCGTGAGAATAGCAACATAGAAGAAGAGTATCTAATCAAGTTCCTCAAGAAGCAAGGTTACAATGATAATCTAATTAAAAAAGCCCTTTTTGAATTACAGCAAGTTGCTTCTAATCAAAACAAGGGACTATATGATATTAACAAAGAAGTCTACAGTCTTTTAAGATATGGCATTCAAGTAAAAGATAACATTGGGGAAACTAAACAAACCGTTTGGCTAATAGACTGGAATAACAAATTAAACAATGATTTCTACATAGCTGAGGAAGTGACTGTTAGAGGCGAACATGATAAGCGCCCCGATATAGTCTTGTACGTTAATGGGGTAGCAGTGGCTGTTTTGGAGCTAAAAAGAAGCACGATCTCAGTATCCCAAGGCATAAGGCAAAACCTCGATAACCAAAAGCAGATTTTCATAAAACAGTTCTTTGCAACAATCCAGCTTGTTATGGCTGGAAATGATACCGAAGGCTTGAGCTATGCAACGACTGAAACCCCTGAAAAATACTATCTCAAATGGAAAGAGCATTCTAAAATAAAAAACAAGCTTGAAAAAGACTTATCCTTGCTTTGTAGCAAGGAACGCCTCTTAGAAATAATTCATGATTTCATAGTCTTTGATTTTGGAGTCAAAAAGATCTGCCGACACAACCAATACTTCGGAGTTAAGGCGTGTCAAGCGTACCTAAAGAGAAGGAAAGGCGGCATAATTTGGCACACTCAAGGGAGCGGCAAAAGCCTAATTATGATTTGGCTTGCCAAATGGATAAGAGAAAACATAACCGACTCGCGGGTTTTAATAATTACTGACCGGGAAGAACTCGACAGCCAGATTGAAAATTTCTTCAAAGGAGTCGACGAGCAAATTTACCGGACAGAAAGTGGAAAAGACTTAATCCAACAACTCATGAATGCTAAGCCATGGCTTATGTGTTCCCTCATCCACAAATTCGGAACAAAAAAACAACAAAGCGAAGAACAAGACTTAGAGGAATATATTCAGGAAATAATGAATAATCTTCCAACTAATTTCAAGCCAAAAGGCGACCTGTATGTTTTTGTCGATGAATGTCACAGAACTCAATCAGGAAAATTACATGGAGCAATGAAAGGTATCATTCCTAACGCGATCTTCATCGGCTTTACCGGAACACCACTATTAAAAAAAGACAAGAAAACAAGCCGACAAGTGTTTGGCGACTACATTCATACCTACAAGTACAACGAAGCCGTATCCGATAACGTAGTTTTAGATTTACAGTATGAGGCAAGAGAAGTAGATCAAAGGATAACTTCTCAAGAAAAAATAGACCAGTGGTTTGAAGCAAAGACAAGAGGGCTGACAGAGTATGCAAAGGCCGAATTGAAGACGAAATGGGGTACTATGCAAAAAGTCCTCAGTTCCCAACCGCGGTTGAATAGAATAGTCGCAGACATAATGTTTGACATGGAAACCAAAAACCGGTTGCTAAGCGGTAGAGGTAACGCAATGCTTGTTTCAGGTAGTATATACCAAGCCTGTCAATACTATGAACTGTTCCAAAATAACGGTCTTAAAAAATGCGCAATAATAACCTCTTATTCAGGTGACATAGACCTAATTAAGGGTGAAAGCACCGGAGAAGACGATGAGACAGATAACATATTCAAATATGAAACATACCAAAAAATGATCGCTTACTATGAAGGTATTTACCCTGAAATCAAAACCAAGGGCTTTGAAGAAGTAATAAAAGAAAAATTCGTAAAAGAACCCGGCCAGATGAAACTTCTAATTGTAGTTGATAAGCTCCTTACTGGTTTTGATGCCCCACCTGCAACTTACTTGTACATCGATAAAAGCATGCAGGATCATGGTCTTTTCCAAGCAATCTGCCGAGTTAACAGACTCGACGGCGAAGACAAAGACTACGGCTATATAATTGACTACAAGGACCTATTCAAAAGCCTCAGCCAAGCAGTAAAAGATTACACTACAGGAGCGTTTAGCGGATTTGACAAAGAAGATGTTGAGGGCCTGCTTAAAGATAGACTGAAAACTGGAAAAGAGAATTTAGATTCAGCCCTTGAAGGCATCAAGGTTCTCTGCGAACCCGTAAAACCACCCAAAGATTCTTCAGCATATATCGAATATTTCTGCGGCAATACAGAAAAACCGGAGGAATTAGCCGCCACTGAACAAAAAAGAATATCTCTCTACAAACTAACCTCAAAACTATTACGATCATACGTAAACATTGCCAATGAAATGAAAGAAGCGGGCTACAGCCAGAAAGAAACAGAAAAAATAAAGCAAAATGTAAGCAACTTTGAAAACATTAGAAGCGAAATCAAGTTAGCAAGTCATGATTACATCGATTTGAAAGCTTACGAACCTGCAATGCGCCATTTAATAGATTCTTATATTGATGCAGATGAAAGCAAAACAGTAACTGCGTTTGATGATTTAACGCTCATAGACCTGATAGTCAATAAAGGCGTAGACGCAATCGATTCTCTTCCCAAAGGGATCAAAGAAAACAAAAATGCCGTTGCAGAAACAATTGAAAATAACGTGCGAAGACTAATCATTGAAGAGAAACCGACAAATCCAAAATATTTTGAAAAAATGTCAGTTTTACTTGATGAACTGATTAGGGAGAGAAAACAAAACGCTGTAGAATACGCCAACTACTTGAAAAGAATAGTGAATATTGTTAGAAGAGTAAAGAACAGCTCATTTGTCGATACGTACCCAAAGACAATCAATACAAAAGCCAAAAAAGCACTTTACGATAATTTAGAAAACAACGAAGAGCTTGCTCTAAAAGTTAATGAGCATATTGAGACGGAAAAGTCTGACGGCTGGCGAGGAAGCCGTATTAAAGAAAAACAGGTAAGAATTGCAATCAAAAACGCTTTAGCCGAATTCGGAATAAGCGATGAAGCTAAAATAGATGCAGTCCTAGAATTGGTGAAGAATCAAAATGAATACTAACACAAGCAATACAGAAATTTGCAATTTAGAGGTTCAAATAGTTAAGAAAGACATAAAAAACATACATTTGGGCGTTTATCCTCCCGATGGTAAGATAAGAGTCGCAGTTCCAATTCAAACAACCGATGAAAAAATACGGTTATTAATTAATTCAAAAATATCTTGGATAAAAAGACAACAATCTAAATTTCTTGAACAGGAACGGCAATCCAAAAGAGAATATGTCTCTGGGGAAAGCCATTTCTTCATGGGAAATAGGTATCTATTGACCGTAATTAACTCAAACAGCCCGCCTAGAGTCGAGATAAAAAGAAAAAAACGTATAGACATGTATGTTAAGCCACAGACAACTCTCAAAAAGAAAGAGCAATTAATGAATGCTTTCTATCGTTCTGAGCTTAAAAAAGAAACTCCCCCATTGATTGAGAAATGGGAAAAAATTATGGGTATAACCGTTAAGGAATTTAAAATCAAGAAAATGAAAACAAAGTGGGGAACCTGCAGCCCTAAAAACCAAAGAATATGGATAAATCTGGAACTAGCAAAAAAACCAAGACATTGTTTAGAATATGTTTTAGTTCATGAAATGACTCATTTGATCGAAAAGAAACATACCGACCAGTTTAACTCTTTAATGTACTTCTTCATACCACAAGGCGCTCAGTATAAACAAGAATTAAATAACGATATCTTGGCTTATTCAAAGTGGAACAATCTAACAGAACCCAGTCATTAAAACAAGAAAATAAAACTATAAGAAAAAAAAGCTTTATTCACGCCTCTTTCCTCTGCTTTCTCCGCCTTTCCTTCCTATTTCCCTGTAGAATTCGGAACCGCGCTCCTCAGCTACTTTTTCGCCGCCTTTCCTACCGATCTCTCTGTAAAATTGTGGACCTCTTTCTCGAGCCACTTTTTCGCCGCCTTTTCTTCCAGCTTCTTCACGTGTCATCTTCCTTTTTTCTTCACTTTTAACTACCAAAATTATTCACCTCCTTTATTTCCTCGAAAAAGGCTGTCTTGTTATCTACTCAAGGATAGCCTTTAAGCGTGTGTGGTTATCAAAAGGCAATCACAAACCCATCCTGGGCGAGCGTAGTTAACCACACGGTAATCTCTATTTTTTAAAAATAGGAAACTAACGCCAAGAAATTAAATTAAAGAAAACGGAGTGCTTAGTTATTCTATTTTTCCTATTTCTTTTGTTACATCTATAGGCGATTTATAGGTTTTATCCGGCAGCTTGTTTAATAAATCCATTACATCGTCAGGGGCATCTTTATCTTGTGCTTTGTCGACCAACTTCTTTTTTTCTGCAGGGTAATGCATGCCAGCAAGATATTTTTCCACTATAGCTGGGCTAACGTGACCAGATTTTCCGCTTCTATTTGTGTATTGCCGACGTGCCCCTCTACCTTGACCTATGCCTACGCGCCTACTTGTTTGAGCTTGTTCACTACTCGTTGTCTTTCACCTCCATACATATTCTTAAAAAAGTAACTAGAAAAAAGTTAAAAAACACTTACCCTTTATTCTTCTTCATGCTCTTTTCCTTCCTCAACAAGTTTTCGAACCTTTTGTCCACCTTTGCTGCCTATCTCACTGTAAAATTCAGGTCCATGAGTCTCAGACGTCTTTTCTCCGCCCATCCGACCAGCCTCCGCAACAGTCATCTTTCCCTTCTTCCTCGATTCACTCAAACGCATCACCTCCAAAAAAGTATGCTCCCGCTTTTTTTGTCAAATCAGTCGCTTTCTTAATTTTCTAGCCCGAAGTAAAACTTTTAAACATATGTGGCTGTCTCAGCACAGTTACAATGGAAGAGCTTTTTTTAGGTCAAAAATACAATTTAGACTATAAATTAGGTCTAAAAACGTTAGAAAGGCTTGATCAGCTATCCAGATTAAAACTAAGATAGGTTAAAACTAAGATAAGCGCGTTTTTTTCTATTCTTCTTCATGCTCTTTTCCTTCCTGGATAAGTTTACGGACTCTTTGCCCACCTTTCGGTCCGCCTATCTTTCCACCCTTGCGACCTATTTCGCTATAGAATTCTTCTCCGTGGGTTTCAGCGGTTTTTAGTCCGCCTTTCCTTCCGGCTTCTTCAACCGTCATTTTACCTTTTTTCGCTTCTCGTGCCAATACGCTTCACCTCCATTAAAAAAACAAAAGCGTTTTGATATCTAAAGAAGCGGAAATTAACAAGTAATTACAAAAATAAGCTTTTTTATTCTTCTTCATGTTCTTTGCCCGCTTGGATTAGTTTTCGGACTCTTTGCCCGCCTCTATGGCCTGCTTCTTCAAGGCTTGTTTTTCCCATAGCTTCACTTGTTCCTTCATGCTGCTTGGCTCTCTCAGATCCACCTTTGCTGCCTATCTCACTGTAAAATTCGGGGCCACGTTCCTGAGAAACTTTTTCGCCGCCTTTACGGCCGATTTCCTCATAAAATTCTCGCCCATGAGTTTGAGCGGTTTTTTCCCCACCTTTCCTTCCTGCCTCAGCAACGGTCATCTTGCCTTTTCGGTTCTCTTTATGCATGCTCAAAAAAAATTCACCTCCTATTAAAACAACGCAAAAGTCAGTGTAATATTAGAGCCGAATAACCGCTCATAAACTTATGTGGTTGTGTTATAACAGCAACATGCTAACTAAACAAAATGGAAGATTATTTCATATGAACAAATACACAAAAAACAGCTTACAATATGAATATTCAATGTCAGATAGATTCATAAGTTAATTTAAATATCTCGGACAGGTCAACTTTATAATCATTGGGTAAAATGAATGAAAGTGCTTCTCATCAATCCGCCGCAAGTATTTTATCCAGGTTCTGATCAGCCAGCAGGCAATCTGCCTCTTGGCTTAATGTACATTGCTGCAGTGCTTGATAAGGCAGGTTACAAAACTGAAATTTTAGATGCTTTTATGAGTGATGGCAAATTCCTGAAAAACGGGGAAACTATAACCGTTGGCATGTCGTTTGAGCGGATAAAGCAGGAAATTTACAGTCGGAAGCCAGATGTTGTTGGGATTGCAGGGCCATTCACTTGCCAAATTGAAAATTCAGTTAAAATAAGCAGCTTAGCCAAGCAGGTTGACTCAGGCATTTTAACAGTTGTAGGCGGCCCACACGTAACCACGGTGCCAAAGGGATTTCTTGAAGAGGCAAAAAGCGTTGACATTGCGGTGACAGGCGAAGGCGAATACACAATGCTTGAGTTAGCTCAGTATTTTGAAGGCAAAAAACTGTTAAGCGAAATTCTCGGCGTCGCCTACCGTAAAGATGGAGAAGTCATAATAAATTCACCGAGACCTTTCATTAAAAACTTGGATGAGCTTCCCTACCCAGCTTATGACTTGGTGGATATGGAGCAGTATCTAAGTCCCAAAATGATAGGTTACCGCAGCTTCAGAAACAGGGCAATATCAATGATTACTAGCAGGGGTTGCCCCTTTAACTGCTGTTTCTGCTCGGTCCATTTGCACATGGGCAGGGAATTTAGAGCACACTCCCCGAATTACGTGCTCAACCACATACAATACGTCGTGGAAAAGTTTAATGTTAAGAACATTTTTTTTGAAGATGACAACCTAACCCTTGACCTCTCAAGGTTTGAAGCTATCTGCGATGGCTTAATTGAGAAAAAAATCAAGATCGGTTGGGAAACGCCAAACGGAGTCCGGGCAGACTGCTTAAACTTGAATCTGCTGGAGAAAATGAAAAAGTCAGGTTGCCAAAGCGTCTTTTTCGGCGTTGAGTCAGGCGACCAGCAAATCTTAAACAATGTAATTTGCAAGAGCTTAGACTTGAACCGCGTAGTTGAAGTTGCGAAAATCTGCAAAGACATCGGCCTGAAAACAGGCGCATTCTACATTATTGGCTTTCCGGGCGAAAAGAAAGAGAACATGCAGAAAACCGTTGATTTTGCTTTAAAGCTTAAACGTGATTTTGATGTTGGCATGCACCTTTTCTTTGCTACTCCTTCGTATGGGACAAGACTGTATGATGAATGCAAGGCTAAAGGGTATATTCAGGGAGATTTGACTTGGAACTCTTTTGCTGAAGCGCGGCAACCGAAAGGCATGCCGTTGATTTCAACTGAGGATTTTACCTCTCAAGAAGTGAAAGAGATAGCGGCTAAGGCGCTTGAGGAGTATAAGAAATTATCTTTACTGAACCACATTAAAAATCCACGGAAAACGTTGAAGACAGCAATTGATCAGCCGCAACTCATTTTAAAATATCTAAGAAACTTATTTGGCTAAAATTGTACTAGCCCCAGAAACGAAATATTGCTGAAAAATACAGCTTAGCACTAAGAGAAGAAGACAAAGTGGCTATCTACAAACTAAAGAAGACACTAAAACAGCTTAATATGCTACCTTGAAGCTGGCACCACACCTATCACAAGTGTAAATCGCTATGCAAAACGAGTTATTTTCCAGCTTCTTATCTGGCTTGCTGAGGTTTTTTCCACAATTTTGACAACTAACCATGCAGGTGCACTTGCTAGTTTACTACATTAGCAAAGGCACTATAAGAAAACTTGTTGTCTCACCCACACTACTACAACCATATCAGCGCTATATTAATAAGCAAAGAAGCGGGCCCGCTGGGATTTGAACCCAGGATTTTCGGCTAACCCCCGCTTTGAGAAGCGTCCGGAGGCCGACGCCTTGATCCGTACTAGACTACGGGCCCACAGTTTACAAACCAACATGCCCAATTAATTTAAAGCTAACCTTGTTATTCTTGGATTAACTCTTCGTCTATCCACCAAGCCTTCTTCTTCCCAGACCTTTCGCCCGCATAATACTCGATTACTGGTTTTCCAACTTGTTTTTTGGAGGTTTTCTGGATTTTTCTAAGCCTGTTAAGTATAAGCCACCTGTTGGTTTTAACGTAAGCAGCCAACTCAGGCGTAGTTGCGCTCTTGTAATGAAGCAGGTACTCCATTATTTTATGGTCCACCTCATCGATGCAGAAAGAGTGCGGGTTAATCTTTCCATGCTGAAACGTGAGCAGTTCCAAATCAGCCAGGTACTTTCTAATTTGCCCGAACTCCTGCTCTATTTTGCCCATTCTCTCTTCCAAGGCTAAAAGTTTGTCTGCCTTAGGCGTTTTCTGCAGTTTCTCACTTATGGCTTCCCTGATAAAGTTGCTTCGGTCACCCTCAGGAATACGCAGCGCCATTTCAAGGTAGACTTCTTCAGGTATCTTGACGGAAACTATTCTAACTTCGCTCAACAGAGGCTCTCCTCAGCCACGTAATATTCACCTTTGTGTATTTCATTTTTTCCATAACCTAACGCTAGAATTTGAAAAGAACTCCATGCGTACAGCTATTTTTTGTTCAGGGCTGGATGCGTTGAAGCATTAGGGGTCCACTTATGTCGGTTGGATTAAAAGCTTCTTAAGGTACTGTTTTCGATAGCCCTACTCCGATTGTTGCTTTAGGTTTCCAGCTTGCGAACGGTAAAATCTCAAGTGATCATGAAGGCAAACCGCTTATCGCTGACTTATTTGATGATCATGCGTTCTCTATTGTTAGACATTAAGCAATAAACAACAGTATCAAGTTAATGCGGATGGGTGAGTTTGAACCAGCACGGTTAAGGCCGAGACATGGAGTGTACGACAATACAGCTGGTTCTGCAGAAAATGACAAAACGATTTATAAAAGCTAAAATTTACTCAGTGTAAACTGGTTGGTCTGCCAATTTAGCTAATGCTATGTATTGTTGCTTAACGATTTCATGCAATTGCATGCGCAGGTCCTCTCCAACCACATTTCTCTGTTTTAATAATGCGACCTTTTTTGCTAATTCTACGTCTCCGAGTTCGTTGAACCAGGCTTCAAAGTCTCCACGTTTTGTATGGAATTCTATTGATGCAATGTCTGCTTTTTCAACTTTATTGGCAAAATCACGAAGGTTATGGGCATGCAAGTTTAGTGGTTGTCCAATGTCAGCGTAGAAGTGGAATGCTTTATCATGTGGCGAATAAGCCAATATGGCTGCGGCTTTTTCCTTATTGATTTCCGGTAAACCGAGAGCTTCTTTTCCTTTCTCAGTTATAACGTATTGTCCTTTTTCAGGTGAGCTTACATATCCCATGCGAGCTAGCCCTAAAAGATGCATCATGACAGGGGGGAATCCTTTTTTGGTTTCCTTCGCGATTTCTATGGCTTTCTCGGGTTTTTCATATAGCAACATAGTTTCAAGTATCTCTTGTTTAACGGGTGATAAACTCATTTGCAAGCACCTTGCCTGCTAATACTATGCAGAACCTTCTAATCAAACTTTTCCTTAACTCTTTTGAGCTTTTTTCGATTTCAAGTTTATTACGGTAGAGAAGCAAAGCTTTAGTATAGTGATTGCCAATGCTAATGGTACATTGGTGAATAGTCAGGATGAAACTTGCTGTTTTCGTTTACGAGTACCCGCCTAAAATAGTCGGTGGATTAGGTACCTATGCAGCGGAAATAACACGAAAGTTCGTTTTGGATGATCACGATGTAACGGTTTTTACCATGAATGATGATGCAGGTTCTTTGCCGACTAGAGAAATTTGGCGTGGAATAGAGATTCATCGTCCATTGCACATCGACATTTCAGACTCGCTGCCAGACGTGATAGCTGAAGACATTAAAAAATGGGGCAGAGGATTACATTTCTTCGGCAAACTAATGGTTTATAATTATTTGTCAGCGGCTAAACTCATCAACGAGTTGATAAAGAAAGAAGGAATGAAATACGACATTGTTGTTGCGCATGATTGGCTTTCGGCAATGGGCGGGATTACAGTTAAAAGAGAAAGTGGTTTGCCTTTAGCTTTCCATGTTCACTCAACTGAGAAAGGTCGAACCTTAGGAAACGGCTCAAGCGTAGTCAGTAACATAGAATTGCGCGCGGGCAAAATGGCTGATATGATTGTAACAGTATCGTACGCCATGAAAGATGAGCTTATACAGCTTGGTTTTCCAAGAGAAAAAATTCAAGTAAGCTACAACGGTGTTGACCCACAAAAATACAATCCTGAAAACGTTTCTTCCGAGGGCATTAAGCGAATCCGAAGCAAATATGGCATAAAAGATAATGAACTAATGATTCTTTTTCTCGGCAGGCTCGTAGGCGTCAAAGGCGTTGATAAACTCATAATGGCGATGCCGCATATTCTAACCAAGATTCCTAACGCAAGACTGGTAGTTGTAGGTGTAGGCGACCTTCAAGAATACTTAACAAACCTTACCCGAACCATTCGGCTTGACGAGTACGTTAAATTCTGCTTTGACTTCATCCCAGAGGAAGAACGAATACTGCATTATGCCGCATGCGACATAGCAGTTTTCCCCAGCCACTACGAACCATTTGGTATTGTAGCTCTTGAAGCGATGAGCATGGAGAAGCCAGTTGTCGTTGGCGCCGCTGGCGTCAGCGGAATGCGTGAAATCGTAATTTGCTGCGGTGAAGAACAATGCGGTTACCACGTAGATCCAAATAACCCGTCTGATATTGCATGGGGAGTAATCAGCGCTTTAGAAGACCCAGAAAAGCGCAAGGTGCTTGGCAAAAACGGCAGGAAGCGTGTTTTAGCCGAGTTCACTTGGAGCAGAATCGCCGAAAAAACCGTCGAACTTTACGAAACAATAGTGAAACGCTGATGAAAGCGCGCTAGGTGAATGATTGACGGCTGACTTTGACTTAAAGTGCAGAGTCGCAAGAGAAGCCGCAACTTTACTTTATTTTGGAGCTGAAAAAGAATACAAACAAGCTAAAGAAAAAGCTGCAAAAACTTTGGGCGCCAACTTTTTGCCGTCTAACCTTGAAGTTGCTCTTGAACTGGACAAAATAGCTGAAGAAAACGAAGGCGCAAAAAGAAAAGAGCGTCTAATTCAAATGCGAAGCGAAGCCCTAAAAATAATGAAGCTTCTGGATGCTTATTGTCCTGTTTTAATCGGGAGCGTTTGGCGGGGAACGATAAGGCAGGGAAGCGACATTGACATTGCCGTTTATACGGATGAGCCAGAAGAAATCGTGCAAATCCTCAAAGCTGAAGGGATAAAAATTTCAAAAACGGCTTGGACTACCGTAAACAAGCGTGGAATAACTTTAGCGTCATTTCATATATTCGCTGAGACTTCAGCTGAACATGGGCTCGAGATTGTTGCTCGAAGCTCTGAGGAAGCAGGGAAAAAGAGAAAGTGCGAAGTTTTCGGTGATGAAATGAAGGGGTTAAAGGTTCAGGAACTCGAAAAAGTTCTAAAAACTAGCCCAACCCAACAGTTCCTCCCATCATAATTCTTGCAGAATCTTGTTTTCTATCAAAAAAGCACATAAAGAACATATTTGATATTTATTTTCAATTAACTGATGAAAAATGGCAACGGATAAAAAATCGCTCAAGAAAATGTTTCCACACCTCTACAAGGAACTTGAAAGAGGAGACGTCAAGGTACCAATTAACGCCGTACGAAAAAACCCAGAAGAAGTTGAAAACGCTGAATGCGAAAAAGAAGAATTTGAGCCTACGGTTTTTCCTGATAAGTTGCGCCATTTTAATCCTTGCGTTGTGGATTTTATCCGCCGATGTGACACAGAAGCACAAGCTGAAGAAATAATTGCTTACCTGCAGAAGAAAGGAGAAATAACCCAGGAGTATGCTGAAGAACTGCGGTATCAGCTCAAACGTGAAGGCGTAAGAAGCTTTGGTCCCAAAAAAGAAGAGAACTATTACTTTAGAGAAGGCGGAATTTTCTAATAATTTTTCAGTACTTCGTAAACTCACAGCGTTTGGTAGACCCACGCTGGGGGGAATGAAAGTTTTTTACTGTTTTTTAGTCTCTTTCCCTGATCAGATAATGTTTTAGTGCTTAAACTTGTACAAAATGCGAGGATTCCTTTTCAATGGCGATGAGCCTATCAAGAGAGACCCTCCTGCGTGTGCGCACAGCCTACCTTTCCAGTCTAGTATAGGATCCAAATGTGATTTCAGTCCGATGTTTTCGTGCTAAACATTAAAAAACCGTAATCATTTAGGCGGTTAACACTAAAGTACTCTGCCATTAATTGTTTATATGAAGAAGCTATCCAGCCAAGCAATGGAAAAAGAGAAGCGGTTTTCGAGAAATTTTTAAACTACGTATTGGATTGGGACTACGACAAATTGGGTTTCCACGCGCTCTATGTGAGCGTGGGCCAAAAGCCATTCAGAAAGCTTTCTGCATTCGTTGGGGTCACAGGAGAAACTTTTTGCCGTTGCATCCCACTTATGGCAGGCAGAGCAGGGAATTTCCGAATCGTCGCCCATAGCAATCGTGAATATGTCAGTCTAGAACTAATTTATCCGTTATGAAGCAGCAATTAAGAGCACCTGTACATGTTCAAAACTTTACGAAGCCTAAGGAATGCATGCTGAACTGGGTATACTGTTACAAAAACTGTTTTCCTGAATATAATTCAAATAGTTTTTCATTGGTTGGTTGTTTAAGGAGGCTATAGTTTTCAAGCACCCGAGATTGCACTTGTTTATCTTGTTTGCTTGAATTCTTGTCGGAAAATTAATTAAGTTAGAGGTTCTTGTACAAACTCAGAAAAATAGGTGATAGTTAATGGCTATAAAAGTAGGAATTAACGGATTTGGAAGAATCGGAAGACTTCTTTACCGCGCAGCACTCGAGCGCAACGCAAAAATTGATTTCGTAGCAATCAACGATCTCGCAGACGCGAAAACAAATGCTCATCTCCTCAAATATGACTCAATTCACGGGCGCTTCCCCGGCACAGTCGAAGTCGTCGGCAACGACATGGTTGTCAACGGAAAAACTCTCAAATGTCTCAGCGTAAAAGACCCAGTAGCACTGCCATGGAAAGACCTTGGAGTTTACTTAGCAGTAGAATCCACTGGCTTGTTTACCAACCGTGAAGGTGCAAGTAAACATTTTCAAGCAGGAGCAAAGAAAGTCCTCATTAGCGCGCCAGCAGAAAACCCAGATGCAACTTTTGTGTTAGGCGTAAATGAGAAGTCGTATGACCCCGAAAAACACAATATCTTAAGCAACGCTTCATGCACAACAAACTGCCTAGCACCAATCAGCAAGGTATTAGTCGACAACTTTGGCTTAGAAAAAGGCTTAATGACAACATGCCACAGCTACACAAACGACCAAAAAGTCCAAGACCTTGTCCACAAAGACCCACGCAGAGCAAGAGCAGCAGCAATAAACATCATCCCCACAAGCACTGGTGCAGCAAAAGCAATCGGTTTAGTTTTGCCAAGTTGCGCTGGAAAAATGAATGGCTATTCCTTGCGTGTGCCCACAGCAGACGTGTCCATTGTTGACTTAACCGCTATATTAGGCAAAGAAGTCACCAAAGAAGAAATTAACGCAGCTATGAAGAAAGCCGCAGAAGGCCCACTTAAAGGCATCTTACAGTACACTGAAGATCCAATCGTTTCAACCGACGTACTACACAGCACTTACTCAGCAGTCCTCGATGCACAATTAACCATGGTTTTAGGCGAAAAGAGCAACTTCGTTAAAGTCTTCGCATGGTACGATAACGAATGGGGCTTTAGCAACCGCATGGTTGAATTCATCGAAATGATCGGCAAAAAAGCAGGCTTTTAAGCAATCAAACAAGCTTAAATCCTTCCTATCTTTTTCTTTTCTAACTAAAGAGAAGAAGTGAATTAACATGGCGAAATACAAAACCTTGGATGATTTTGATGTAAAGAACAAAGTTGTTCTTGTCAGAGTAGACTTTAACTCAGAGATTGATCCGCAAACTAAGAAAGTTACAAGCGACGTACGCATAAGAGCCCATGCTGAAACGACGCTCAAGGAGCTGGCTGAAAAAGGAGCCAAAACCGTTGTGTTGGCGCATCAAGGACGCAAAGGAGACCCAGACTACACACCACTAAAACAACACGCAGAAATACTGCAGAAACTCCTCAAATGCCCAGTGAAATACGTCGATGATGTCTTTGGTGAAAAAGCAAAAAACGCCATCAAAAACCTGCAAGCCGGAGAAATCCTAGTTCTTGAAAACGTACGCTCATGGGATGGAGAAACGAAAAGCGGCACGCCAGAACAACAAAGCAAAACTGAACTTGTCCAAAACCTTGCGCCGCTCGCGGATTTATTCGTTAACGATGCTTTCGCCGCTGCACACCGTGCGCACGTTTCCATGGTCGGCTTCACCGCAGTATTGCCAAGCGCTGCAGGACGCATTATGGAGCGAGAATTGAAAAGTTTAAGCAAAGCATTGGAGAAACCTGAGAAGCCGTCGGTTTACGTTATGGGTGGAGCAAAAGCCGATGATAGCCTTGAAATCAGCAAGTATGTTCTGGGCAACGGCATAGCAGATTACGTGCTTGTCGGCGGCGTAACTTCGCAGTTGTTCCTTGCGGCTAAAGGCGTTGATTTGGGCAAGAAGACAATGGATTTTCTCGAAAAAAAAGAGTTAACAGGCTTAATTCCAGGCATAAAAGCGTTAATGGAGCAGTATCCAGGCAAGGTTGTCGTGCCAGTTGATGTTGCCTTAGATGTAAATGGTAAACGCAAAGAAATCCCCGTGAGTAAGCTGCCGACTGAATACTCAATTTTTGACATAGGCGCAAAAACCGTCGAGAACTATTCAAAAATCATCTCTACCGCTAAATCCATAGTTGTCAGCGGACCAATGGGAGTTTACGAGAACAAAGAATTCAACTACGGCACCAAAAAAGTCTTCGAAGCCATCGCAAACAGCAAAGCCTTCAGCTTAGCAGGCGGCGGAAACACCATCGCAGCCATACAAGAATACAACCTGAGCAAAAAAATCGGTTACATAAGCACAGCAGGCGGAGCACTAATCGAGTTTCTCATGGGCAAAAAACTGCCAGGCGTTGTAGCTCTAGAAACAGCTACTAAGACCAAGAAAATCTAACTTTTTTTCTTTATTTTTTATTGCTTTACTTGCTTGATTGAAATAATTTCGGTAAAATTTTCGCTAAGTGATTGAAGATCTTTTGCAATGAAGTCTGGTTTTTGCAGGCTCTCCAATAACTCTTTTACCGTGTTAAACTGTGAGGCAACAAAGACCGCTTTTAGTCCTGCTTGTTTTGCGCCTTTAATGTCTTCAATCGGGCTGTCACCTATGTAAACTGCTTCGTTCGCCTGGACTTGAAGCCTGTTTAGGGCATCTTGGAATATGTGGCTGCTTGGTTTCCGCCAGCCGTTTTCCTCCGAAATCACAACCACATTGAAGTACGTGTTTATTTTTGTTTTTCTTAGGCTTTTGTAGATGACTGGTGCATGGGTGAAGTTTGAGATTAAGGCTACTTTGCATTGTTCTTTGGCTTGTTTGATTAGTTTTTTTGCGCCTGCCCGTAGCTTAAGCATGTCTATGAAGTCTTTGAAGAAAACGTTCAAGGCAGCTTTAATTCGGTAATCATCCGCCGTCACCTTAAAGCCGAGGTTGCAGAGTGCTTCTGCCACCCAAACAGCGTTCGTCACTTCTCTTAATTGCTCATAACGAATGATTCTGTATTTCTCGTGCGCTTGAATATAAGCCGCCAAAAACTGGTCTTTAGCAACGTCAAAGCCTTCATTCACAAGTGCTGTGTAAAGTTTTTCTCTTGAGGCTTCCATCGTGTAGTTTCTGCAGTTGACCAGTGTGCCAACGTAATCAAATATTACGGCTTTAACGCAAGCCATTAGGGCTCTCTCTTTTTTGCTATATTGTTGTCGGCGACTTGTTGGATTTTTTTGCCAACAACGGTGTTAAGCAACTTCTCCACGTCACCGATAGCGGCTTCAACCTGTAGGTCAAAAGGAATTTCTCCTAGAAACTTTAACCCTAACTTTCCTGTTTCCTCTGCGATGCCTTTTGCCTTGTCCATTTTCATGTTTTCGATGACGCCGATAATTGGCATTTTTAACTCGCATAGAAGAATTACTTGTTTTTTTACGGTTTCAAAAGCCAACAATGAAGGCGTTGTAACGATTAGGAACTCTAAGCGTTTAATCAGCCTTACCAAATCAAGAACTGCGTCGCCGATGCCTGGGGGCATGTCAATTACGAGAAAATCAAGCGTACCCCACTGCGTAACTGATAAGAGCTCAATTAAAGCGTTTGAAACATCCGCTCCGCGCAGTGGCGCTGGTTTATCGCCTACAAAGTAAACAAGCGACATGTATTCTAAGCCGCGAACTATTGGCGGAATTAAGCCTTTTTCCTCTTTCAGCTGCACATTTTCAGCGCCGAGGATTATGTGGGTTGATGGGCTGGTGAAGTCTAAGTCGAATAAGCCTACTTTGCAGCCGTTATGTGCCAAGGTTAATGCGAGCGTGGTTGCAACCATGCTTTTTCCAACCCCGCCTTTGCCGCTTGAAACGGCGATAATTCTGCTTATTCGGCTTAAACGCTCGTTTATCACGCTTGTTCTGGGGTCAACCACGATTATCTGGCTCCTTTTATGTTCTCAAGCCAAACCCCACGTCCGCTGACGATTTCAAAGTCAGGGCTGCCACATTTTGGACACTTAATGTAACTGTGAGCTACCTCGGGAACGAAATGGATAGCTTCAGCAGTTTCTTTATCCATTTTTTTACTGTTAAACTGCCAAGTGGTTCCGCAAACCCTGCATTTTAGCGTTGTTTTGGCTTTTAGGATGCGGAATTTAGCGTTCTTAAAAATCGGGGGCTTCATCTGCGAAATAGCAAAACGCAAAATGCCAGCCTCAACTTGCTGGAGATCACCAATCCTAATGGTGACCTCTGTAACTTCCTTCAACTTCTCCTTCTCAGCAATCTCCTTTGCGGATGTTATAATTGCTTCAGCTAAAGCCCACTCATGCATAAAACTAACCTAACGTGCCATCTTAAAAAAATATTGTAACGAAAACCGATTTTAAAGGAAAAATTCCGGGCGAATGGAGACGCTTCTGATAGCGGTTTCCATCTGGGTGTTTATTGTAGTTTTAATTAAATGAACTTACAACAAGCTTTTTTTGCCCGATGTGCGCTGGAAAACTAGATTAAAGAAGATTGAACTGCCTTTATTTTTGAAGACTTCTTTGTATGTGCGGACGACCTAATAATAATGGGTGGAACTTGTCCCTCGTAAACTATTAGCTTCGGCAGAACTTGCAAAAACGCATTTTCAATTTCCTCAGGTAAGGGCGTGACTGTTTTTACACCTTCTCGCACGCGACCTAACAAATGATCAACAATATTCCAATCAGGCGTAGGAATTGATTCTTCAAGAATATCTTTCAATCTTTTTACTATAGCCTTAGTAGTTATTGTCGCAAAATTTCTATGCATTTCATCAATTTGTTCGTTTCCATTATAATCAATCTTTACGCCTATCCCTGCTCTTCTTCTATCCCTATCGAATTCGCCTTGGAAGGTTTGGTGAATTATGTTCCAAACAATGTCTTGTGAACCATATTTATTGGCTTTAAAAAAATCTTCCAGCACAGTTTTAGCATCCAATCCTATAAAAGTTGTATGTTCAAATGTTCTACTAACTTCCTCGCGAATAGTAACTGGATAAATTTTCCTCGTTTCCCCCCATTTTTCAATATGAAAATCTTCAACTCTAAGACGTGGAAGTTGACCTATATCTAATCCCATGTAGCTGTTAGCAAGTATCCAGCTTCTACTACGAAGAGTACCTACATCACATATTTTCCTCAGTTGTTCAGTCGTAAGGTCCTCGTAGGTATGTTCTGGTTTATACTCTGGTCTGGAAATGGTGATTCTTATTCCATTATGCCCGTAAAAGCCTCCCCTCAAATATCCCCAATAGTTGTGTGCTTTAACGGAATTGTTGAGGGACTGTAAGAAGTTGGTTAGATGTTGGTCGTGAGTTTTGACAATTCCTCCGTTAGCCATTGCTTCGTGTTGAGCATC
>CAWJIN010000046.1:0-14979 GCA_963842865.1 Candidatus Bathyarchaeota archaeon
GCTTGAAGACTTTTTTCGATTAAACAATCTTATCTGTTTGTTAAATACCATAAATATCATCTTCATTTATGCTGTAAACTAAAGAAAAAAGGAAAGAAATGAAAAAGCGTTTTAAAAACTTGTTAAGGTGCCTGTTCAGTTACTTGACTGTATGTTCCGCCTAGCGTGGTTACTTTAATTGTAACCGTCTCCCCGCTGGTTAACGAAGTCAGAGATGCTGGGTCGGTAATTGTTAGAGTAGTTCCCGGGGCCAACGTATTTGTTGGACTTGTTGCTGTGTCCTGCAGACCATTGACGTACAGGCATGTAGCTGGATTTATCGTGATAGTAGTACTACCAACATTTTGTAGATATACAGTCGCGACTTTTTCAGTAGGGGAGGTACCGGAGAAAACAACGCTTTGAATTATTACTGAATCCCCTGTCTTACCGGTTTGGTAGCCTATATAGCCCATTACCCAAGCGTAGACTACAAGTGAGGCTACGACTGCAATAGCAATCATTAACAGCACCGAAATTATTGGCGAAATCGCTTTTATATTTTTACGGATTTTACGAAAAATCATCTTTAGAAAGCTCTCCTTTCTTAAGGAAACTGTCGGGCGCTTGCTTAAAAAGCGGTATGCAACAATGTTCCACCTGAATTCTTATAAGACTAACAACGAAACATTGCTTACAGAGCCTACACTAACAGTAACTGTAATAATAGTTTGGAGAAAACCATAGATTATTGCGCCTTTGCTGCGGTTGAAAAAGGTTATAACTAAAATCGTGTAAAACATATAGGAGGAAGCCAAGCATGAAACTGGTTAAAACGGGAATTGCCGGTCTCGACGAATTCTTAACTGGAGGTCTACCGCCTAAAATATTACTTCTGACAGGCTTACCAGGCTCGGGAAATGAAGTTTTTGCCAGACAAGTCGCCTACGCGCGAGCAAAACAGATCGGAGTAACATACTTTACTGTAAATGTAACCTCCGACAACGTGAAAGAAGATATGGCCGCCTACAACTGGGATATCTCACCGCTAGAAGCCGCTGGAAACTGGAAGTTCGAAACCTTAGCAAAAGCTGACAATCTGGTGGAAACCGTAAGTGATGAAATGAGAGAACACCGAACAATCATTATAGATTCACTTTCCGAAGTGCTCTTAACCCGGAAAATCGAAGAAGCCATTAACCTGCTCACGGCAATGTCACGTCAAAACAAAGACAGCGAAGAATACCACTTGCTTCTCTTAACTGAAGGGATGCAAGACCCAAAAGCTGAAACCGCAATGCAACACTTCGCCGAAGGCGTAATATTATTCAACACAACATGGGCAACAGATTCGACACATCGAGATATCATGGTAAAGAAGATGAAAGGCACCTTTATTCCTTCAAGAAGCCTGCCCTACACAATCAGCAAAAAAGGGTTTCTTATTGAAACAGCAACTAGAATAACATAACAAACATAGTTTCAAGCCGCAAAATTCAAGATACTTACAATCATTAGCATAGATTCATAATACCCCTATTAAGAAAATTTTATAAAGAAAAACAATGCAAATCCCGCGGCGGGGGGCAATGCAATGAAGGCAATTCATAGCAACTGGACTGAACTCTTCCAGGATTGCATGCTGATAATGTTTGTATGCGGAACAATCGGCATAGCGCTAAAATTCGTAACATTTTTCAATCAATGGGTTTATTTTCTATCGTTCCCAAACATGCTTGACTCAGCATTCCTCATTTCCGCAGTTATGTTCTTTGTCTGGAAATCATTTAAACGCAAATGACCTAACACGGAATGTTTAAGAACAACTTCAAACATATTACCGTACAGATGCTCATCTGGCAGACAAACGGTGACTGCTTGTCACAATATTACCAAGCAAAACCCGAAGTAACAGCCAATGAAGCTAAATAATCCGCCAAGCGGTGGAGTGCTTGAAAAGAACCTTAATTTTCGAGAATAGAAGAAACCATCTTCAAGTCTTGTACGACATTCTTGAACTATGTGAAATGCCTCAGGCAAAAACCCGCATTTTACGCAACACAAACACAAGTTTCAAGTTGCTTGAGAGCTATCTCCTGCAGCTTCAAGAATCAAGTCTTCTGGAACGGCAACCCGGCACAAAAAAGTACATCACGACCAAGGAAGGACAAAAATTTAGTCAAGCATGGATAAATCTTACAACAATGCTTTATCCCCAAGAAGCCCCAATCCTTATAAAAACTAAAAAGCACAGTATACACAACAATCAGTTCATCGCAGTACCGACTAATAATACCAATTACTTGACCCGCTGAAAAAGAAAAAAATGCTTACTACATTTTCATAGTTTCATGAATGTGTGAGCGTTGAGTACGAATTGTTGATGGTGACCAGGTTGAACTGGAGTGTCTATAGCTTGTAATCTATGCACTAGTGAACTTTCTATACTTTTAGTTTGCCTTAGCAAATTGCCGAAAGAAAACTATTTTTGTTTATAGGAGAATTTTTGGTGCTGCCCTTTGACTGCGTCGTATACTTTTTCGGTGGTGTAGCCTGAGAAGCTTAACAAGTTAGCAGTTGAAGCATTAACAGGTATTTTTTTCGCGTTTTTTCCTAGCTTTTTAGTAAGGCAAGAATGTTTAACAGTGTCCTTTGAGTTAAATCGCAAAGCTGATTAGTTTGGTTGATGCGTGGCGTGAACCCTACCATGTTGTGATTGAAATTGAGAATAAGCAGTGTAAAATGGTTAAGAAGCTTGCTTCCTTGGGGTTTAAGCATCTCAAAGTTGTTGATGTACGTAGTTCAAGCAGCGGGTCTGTTAGGCATTTGATGGATGTTGGCGAGGACCAGACTCGTAAAGTTCCTAAAGAGCTTGCTGCTAAAGGGCACGTTGAAGGAAAATCTTCGGTGTGGCTTGAAAGTGAAGGCTGTGAAGTCTGCAATACCATTCTGGCTCATGATGCTTTTTTAGTCTCAGGCAAAAGCATGGAGAATAGCATTATTACTTACAGTTTTATGGTGCCCACATTTGAAGCCTACAAAGGCATAATAACTGACTTGGAAAAAGCTGGCTACAAAGTTAATGTCCGCAAAATCGGCAAGTTTGAGCAGCAAATAGGCGTTTTAACAGAGAACCAAGAGAGGATTTTTTGGCTTGCCTTGAAAAGCGGCTTTTTTGATTATCCAAGGCAAGTTGGAATGGCTGAACTTGCAGCTAAATTGGGCATTAGTACGGCAACGCTTTCTGAGATTATGCGCAGAGGAACAAGAAGGTTGCTTGAGCATTATTTTAAACGAGAACTTTAGTGATCTCAAGAGGCCCGTTATGCGGTCAGGATTTCAAGGTAATTGGAAGTTGCTCTCAAATCCCTAAAATGTAAGGGGTAATAGCTATCTGCAAAAGAACACACTAAGTAAGTCAAGGTGTAAAGTATGAGTCAAAACCAAATGTTCTGTTACCAATGTGAACAAACAGCCAAAGGACAAGGATGTACAGTAGCGGGTGTTTGCGGAAAAACAGCTGACGTTGCTTCGCTTCAAGATTTGCTGGTCTTTATGCTTAGAGGACTTAGTCAACTATCAATTGAGGCAGGCAAAGCGGGAATAAAAGACGAGAAAATTGACTTGTTTACTTGCGAAGCATTGTTTTCTACATTGACAAACGTGAACTTTGACCCAGATGCAATAGCCGCCTACATAAGAAAAACGGCTCAACTACAAGAACAATTACGCAGCAAACTGCAGTCAGTAAAAGGCAACGTTAACACAGCATTCAATTTGCCGCTGGAAAAAACGATTGAAGGCTTGGTTGCGCAGGGAAAACGTTACGGAATCAACTCTGATCCAACCATTGACCCAGACCTTCACTCGCTTCAGTGGCTGTTAACTTACGGTTTAAAGGGAGTAGCGGCCTACACGTACCACGCCAGTTTATTCGGGAAAAAAGACAGCAAAGTTTTTGATTTTATCCATGAAGGACTCAGTGCACCACTTAACAAGTCACTTGGCGCAAACGAGTTTGTAGGTTTAGTCTTCAAATGCGGAGAAATCAACATACGCGCAATGGAACTTCTGGATGCTGGAAACACTGAAACCTACGGCCACCCCGTGCCAACAAAGGTTCCTCTTGGACACAAAAAAGGCAAAGCCATACTCGTTTCAGGCCACGACCTCATCGATTTGGAAGAGATTCTTAAGCAAAGCCAAGGCAAAGGAATCTACGTTTACACTCACGGAGAAATGCTGCCTACCCACGGCTATCCAGAACTCAAAAAGTACCCGCACTTTTACGGTCACTATGGAACCGCATGGCAGAACCAGCAAAAAGAATTCGCGTCTTTTCCGGGCGCAATCCTGATGACAACCAACTGCATTCAAAGACCCGTGGAAAGCTACAAGGGAAACATTTTCACTTCTGGACCAGTCGGATATCCAGGTGTACCACACGTCGCAGGCAAGGACTTCTCGGCCGTGATAAACAGAGCGTTGGAGTTACCAGGCTTTCCAGCAGACACTGAAGGCAAATACGTTATGGTCGGGTTTGGCAGAAACGCAGTGCTAAGTGTAGCGGACAAAGTAGTAGATTCAGTGAAGAACGGGCACATTAAACGTTTCATCTTAGTCGGTGGATGTGACGGCGCAAAACCTGGAAGAAGCTACTATTCAGAATTCGTTGAAAAAGCACCCAAAAACACAATCATATTGACCTTAGCATGCGGCAAATTCCGCTTCTTCGACAAGGAACTAGGCACAATCGACGAAATCCCAAGACTACTCGACGTAGGACAATGCAACGACGCTTACTCAGCCGTCAAAATCGCTCAAGCATTAGCAGACGCCTTTAACGTGCAGATTAATGATTTGCCGCTCTCACTGGTGCTGTCATGGTATGAACAAAAAGCAGTTGCCATCTTGCTATCGCTGCTATATCTTGGCATAAGAGACATCCGCATAGGGCCAAGCCTTCCAGCCTTCATAACGCCTAACATACTAAAAGTACTGGTTGAAAAATTCAATATAATGCCCATAAAAACCGCTGATGAAGACCTTAAGGCTATCTTAGGCTAAACTTTGTGCCTAAGAAATATCCATTTTGTTTTTTCTTCTCATTTGTCTGTATTCTTTAGTCAAATAAATTAACGAAAATACCAGAAACACGAGCGACCCCGTCAAAAGTCCTGCTGCGACTGAAACATTCCCAAAAGCAAGGCTGCCAAGTCCAACTATGTTAAATGACATTGCTAAGACGACAAAGGCAATAACTCGATCTTTGTCTGTCATAGGCACTGTTGCTTTTTTTTCAGACATTCTAATCCCGAAATCCTTTAAATATAATGCAGTAATTAGACTTTAAGTTTTTTTATAAGCCAAGCCATGTTCCGTCCTAAATCATCCATGGTTTGCATACCTTCCTCGTCTTTTTCTACGTCGCCCTTGTTTAGTCCTATGCCAACGTTCCAATACGATGAGCCTGGAATAATCATTTGGCTGATTAAGAAGAAGTGGTTTATCGCATCAAAAGTCGGTATTCCACCCGCCCTTCGCACTGCCACGACCGCAGCGCCCACTTTTCTCTTAAACAAATCAGAATTCGCTCTCGCAACAAATCCTGACCGGTCAATAAGCGCTTTCATTTCAGGAGACATCATCGAAAAATACGTGGGTGAACCAAGAATTATTCCATCTGCCTCAGCCATCTTCTCAATATACAAGTTAACGTTATCGTTTACAATTTTACATCGCTTATTTTTGACCTTCCGGCAAGTCCTGCATGCCATGCAACCGTGTATTTGCTCACCTGCTAGCTGAATTAGTTCAGTTTCTATTCCTTCTTTTTCAAGAACCTGAAAAACACGGCGAATCAAAATCGCGGTGTTGCCGTCTTTTCTTGCACTTCCATTAAAAGCAACAACTTTCATTTTTAAGCCTCTTAATTGTATGTTTTAGAGTTGGATTAAAAAGTATTGTTAGGAGCTTTACGCTTTATTTACTTGCGGAATTACCGCTTGGTAGAAGCCTTTGGGGTCGCGTTTGAGGACAAGGTTAGTCAAAGTTGTATGCTTCTTCTCCATGCTGACTAAGATCCAAGCCATCCTCTTCCTCTTTAGGACTCACTCTCAGAGGCGAGAAGAAATCTACGACTTTCAAAAGCGCGTAAGAACCGCAAAACGCAAAGGCAGACACGACTAATACAGCGAGCACTTGGACGCCGAGCTGAGCAGGGTGGCCATAGAATAATCCTTGCACGGCAGGATTAACTGCGGCGGTTGCGAATAAGCCTATTGCGACTGCGCCGATGATGCCGCCGATTCCGTGGCATGCGAAAACGTCCAATGTGTCGTCTATTCTTGATCTGCCTGCTCTCCAGTTAGCCACCAAGTTGCAAACTATCCCTGCGGCCAAACCAATAATTACTGCTGCAGTGAAATTAACGTAGCCTGCACCGGCTGTAATAGCTGCCAAACCACATACCGCACCCACTGCAATGCCTATTGCTGAAGGCTTACCTTTGATTAGCCAGTCCATTATCATCCAGCTTACGGCGGCTGCCGCGGCTGCCAAGTTGGTTGCTACAACGGCAGAGACAGCAATGTTGTTGGCTGCTAATGCGCTGCCACCGTTGAAACCGAACCAGCCGAACCACAGTAAGCCTGCGCCTAAAATCACATAAGGAATGTTGGATGGTTTAAACTCGGTTCCCGCTGATACTGGTTTGCTTGAGCCTTTTTGATCTAAGGCTTTAAGCTGGTCTTTCCAGTAAACGCAACCTTTTCTTCTGCCGACGACAAGCGCCGCCGCCAATGCAGATAATCCTGCAGTTGTGTGTACAACCATGCCGCCTGCAAAATCCACTGCGCCCAAGACGTGTAACCATCCGTTGGGGTTCCAGATCCAGCAAGCGATGGGGGAGTAAATGAGGGTGGACCACAAAACGACGAAGATGAGGAGTGATTTGAATCGGATTCTTTCTGCGCATGCGCCTATGATTAGTGCTGGTGTGATTGCGGCAAACTTGAGCTGAAACGCGAAGAATAGAATTGTTGGGATGGCTGGCGCGTTGGGGCTAACAGTATTTATGGTTATGTTGTTTAATCCGACGAGAGAGAGGTTGCCTATTATTCCATCTAGGCTTGGTCCATAAACGAGGCTATAGCCCCAAAAGAACCAAACTAGACTGACTACTGCAAAAATGATGATGCATTGGACTAGCGTCGAGACAAGGTTCTTTCTTCGGACTAAGCCGCCGTAAAAGAAAGCTAAGGCTGGGGTCATTAGCATTACAAGAGCTGTTGACATTAGAACCCAAGCGATGTCGGCTGCTCCCATTTTTGTTCCCTTCGATAGAGCGTTATTACTGCTTGTATTCTTGCATTTTGGCAAACTAATATTTAAACTATGCATTCGCTATGATTATACGGTTAAATATCGATAAATGTTCAATTAGGCACTTGTACTAAAATGTTCACACAATAATTAGTCCAAAAAAGCATGTTAAAACGTAAAATTGTCCAGAAAACTGACATTATTGCAGTAATTTGTCAAATAAAAAATTTGAAATATTTATATAAATAGAGCTACAGACACAATAAACCTTCAATTTGCAAGATTTAATGATATTGTCGTGGTTGCACAGCAACAGGTTCCAGCTTCAAGTGCCATTAAGAATATATTAATTAGGGAAACGAAGAATGTGTTAATTGAGGTAAAAATGAAATGCCAATAGTTCAAGTTTCTGTTTGGAAAGGCATGAGCCCTGAAAACAAGAAGAAAACAGTCGAAGGGATTACTAAAGTTTTTGAAGATTTAGGAGTTCCCAGAGAAGCAGTCGAAATCGTTATTTATGAAGCGCCAAAGAGCAATTGGGCAACGGGTGGACAATTGCATTCAGAAAGACATGCAAACTTTAAACCCCGAAACTAAAGCAAAGGATGACAATTAGTGTCCGAGAAAAAATTCAAGCTATCTGCAAGAGTAAGCAGTGCCACCCCATCAGCCATAAAAGCTGTGTTAGAACGAATAATTGGCAACAACGGCTCCATCAAACCAACCGCCGACGGGTTCGAAGTCAATGCTGAATTCAAAGGTGAAAGCGCCAGAGACTTAAATCGCATGCTGCTTTCTGAATTGCGTAAGGCTGAAAAGAAAACTAGAATTCGCTCAGAATGGACCTCTGAAGATACCACTGAAAAGTTCTTTGACTATTCACTCAAACAAACCAAAAAAGTAAACCAAAATTAAGCGCTTGCTCTTAATCAACAGACATTTTCATCCATTGACTTGACTTCTAGTCCACGGGTTTGCTGCTGCTTAAAATTTTTGGGTTTGTAAATGCAGTACGGTTCTTCTTCTAAGTAGTCTTTGTGTATGGATAATGCCCTTGCACGACAACCGCCACACAACACCTTATACTCACACCTGCCGCATTTCCCTTTCAGCGATTCGTGATTCCGTAGCTGAACAAACAATGGAGATTGCTGATAGATTTGCTTAAATTTTTGTTGCCGAATGTCGCCGGCTGAAATTGGAAGGAAGCCGCAACCGAAGACTTCTCCGACGTGAGAGATAAAGCAAAAACCGTTGCCAGCCATGCATCCTCTGCCGCCTGTATGGGGCTGGTGGGGTTCTTTTTGCTGCTGAGCGATAACTCTCATGTATTGAGGTGCACAGGTCATTTTAATCGGAATAGGCGATGTGAGGCTTGCTTTATAGATAGACTGGATGGTATCCTCGTATTGGTCTGGCGTTATTTCCATCTTTACCTTTCCGCGACCCGTCGGCACCAGCATGAAGACGTCCCATTCACGGGCGCCCATTTCAGCCGCTACCTTTTGAATATTGAAGAGGTCATTGAGGTTATGCTGGGTGACAGTTGTGTTAACGCGAAAAGCAAATCCGCTTTGACGAGCCAGCGACATGTTTTTCATAGCCAAATTGAAAGCGCCAGCTACCTGCCTGAAATTATCATGAATTTCAGGGCTGGAACCGTCAAGACTAAGTGAAATCATCTTTACGCCAGCCGCCTTCATTTTTTCAAAGGTGTCTGCTGTCAGGTTGCTGCCGCTTGGAGACATAACCACTCTTAAACCTAAGCTGGAAGCGTATGAGGCAATTTCAAAGATGTCTTTTCTCTGAAGAGGGTCACCGCCGCTTATAATGAACACTGGCTTACATAACTCGGCGATTTGATCTACCAAATTTAGTGCTTCTTGGGTTGTGAGTTGTTTTGGATCAGGCTCTTTTTGTGCTTCAGCCCTGCAGTGAACACAAGCAAAATTGCAGGCACGCGTGGATTCCCAAGCTATAACTCTCGGTGCGACTTCTTGCGTTTCGGATGAGCGTGATTTGTCGGTTGCGTTCATGCTGTTTGCCTTCTTAATCGCGCTTTATTTCTTGCGGTGTTAAGTAGCAGGCAGGGTCAGGTGCCCATATATCTCCATAAACTGCTTCCGCTCTAACTCTGAGGTTGCCGTTACAGATGTCGAGAAATCGGCATTCTGTACATTTTCCGTGGAGTTGAATTTTTCTGTTCCTGAGAGCTTGAAGCAACGGTTCAGAGTTGTCTGCCCAGATTTGGCTGAATTTGCGTGTTCGGATATTACCTAGTGAGTAATGTTGCCAGAATTGATCTGGATGCACATAACCATTAAAATCAACGCATGCTATCCCTGTGCCCGAGCTGTTGCCGCCATTTACCTTTAGAAGTTGAAGCGCTTCTTCAGCTTTTTTCGGGTCCTTTTCTTTCAGTTTAAGGTACAAATAGGCTGCATCTGCATGGTTGTCAACGGTTAAGATTTCGGTGTTTAAGGCTTTCTTGTGGAAAGTCTCGGCTTTCTTTAAAACGTAATCCATGAACTCCCTTGTCTGTTCATGCGTAAGATCATCATTTGTAATTTCGGTTCCTCGCCCCACGTATGCTAAGTGATAAAGGCAGACTCGAGGGATTCCTTCAGCTTCAATGAGCTCGAAAATTTCAGGAAGATCCTTGAAATTATATTTAGTGACGGTAAAGCGTAAGCCCGTCTTAACCTCCGCTTTAAGGCAGTTCCGAATTCCTTCAACTGCCAACTCGAAGGCTTCTTTTTTGCCTCTAAACTTGTTGTTAGTTTCACCTATCCCATCTAAACTAATTCCCACATAGGAAAAACCTGCATTTTTTAATTGCCCTGCTCCGCTCTCTGTAATTAGTGTGCCGTTTGTAGATAACACTGCTCTTAAGCCTGCTTCGGAAGCGAAACGTGCAACTTCAAAAAGGTCGTGTCTAAGCAATGGTTCTCCGCCGGAAAACAACAGTACGTTAACACCGAACTCCGCTATGTCTTTCACAAAAGCTTTAGCTTCATCCGTCGTTAATTCGTTGGGGTATATCTTATTCTCGGACTTCGAATAGCAGTGCAAGCAATTGAGGTTACAGCGTCTGGTAGTGTTCCAAACAACAACTGGTCTTTGGTGAGTTGCAGCGCCATATCGTAAGTGATCCATAGAGCCTGGAGTGCCACACCAAAGTTTAGTAATGTTAATCAAGGATCGTTCATCTCCCGAAAATCGTAAGGCAAAATAGCAGAAGCTTTTGCTGGAATCATGGCGGAGCTGCCAAGGCTGACATTTGTTCTTTTAAGGTCTCTTGTGCTGTACAGTATTTTGTATTCGTTTATTGCGATTCCCTCTGAGATTTCCTTAACCATACGTTGAACAACTTCTCGTTCTCTTCCATGTATAACTGTGTAGAGATTGTAGTCCCATCTTCCATTGACAGTTTTGCGCTCGTAGCAGTGTGAGATTTCTTGATATTTTGACAAATAAACTCCGATTTCTTGAACGCGGTTTTCAGGCACCTTCCAAGCTACAAGGGCATTTGCCGAGAAACCAATGTTGTTAGGTTTTATTGAAGCGCCAAATCGCCTGATTACGCCTTTCTCTTTAAGCTTACATAAGCGAGTGACGACTTCTTTCGGTGTGATTCCTAGCTGAAGGGCAATTTCGTTGAAAGGCTCTGTTGTCAAAGTAATGCCTTTTTCCATGCCAGCTAAAAGTTTATGGTCAATTTCATCCAATTTTCTTTCACCTTAAAAGTTTGTTTAGGTCAGTTGGAAATGTACGTTTATCTTAAAGCGACGGATGGTAGGCAAGTCAAGTATATCATGATCTTTAATGTCTGTTTTTTGCTTGATCTCATCCAGTATCATGGCTAATTCGCTATTGCTTGACGCAGCAAGAGTAAACCATACGTTATATTCGTCCTCACGTTCGTAATTGTGGGAAACGTTATCATATTCGTTTATGACACGAGCAACATCATTCACTTTGTTTTTTGGTACCTTCATTGCGACTAAAGTAGCTGCCTTTAAACCGATTCTTGAAGCATCAAAGATTGGACCTATCTTTACGATGGCGCCTGCTTCAATAAGCCGCTTTAAACGCGATATAACTTCGCCTTCACTGATGTTGAGTCTGTTGCTTATTTCAAGCCAGGGTTCTTGCACAATGGGGAAGTCATCTTGAAGCATCTGCAGTATTATTCTGTCAGTTTCGTCGAGACTTATGGGCGATGATGTTGTAGAATCATGTGAATTGAGTTTTGCCTCTGAATTTTTACATTTCTCATCTTTATTCTGACTAGTGTTCTCTTTCACCATTTCACCTGAAGTCAAGCTTGGTTTTTAAAGCGATTACTTATCCCTTAGGATTTAGCTCTTTACTGCGATAGTTGACATTGCTTTACGTATTAACCTTGCGGAAAACTAAGAGTTAGACGACAATTCTTGCTAATTCAGCAAGAAACGGAAGCCTTAGCTTCGCTGAATTAGATTATAACAGGATGATGCTGGGGTCAAATTTCAAAAACCTCGTTGTCACTGATACCCGTGCATCTTTTACACCTGGAATAATCTTGGTCTTTTTAATCAAGTTATTAAGGTGTTCCATGTCTCGGGCAACAATTACAGAAACCACATCATATTCACCGGTGCTTTGAAACAAGTATTGCGTTTCGCTAAATGAAACTAATTGCTTGCAAGCTTCTTCCAAATAGGCTGGATCAATTTTGAGCAAGATTGCTCCGCTCACTTTCATACCAACTTTAGCTGGATCAAGCAATGCTGCAAATCGAGTGATGACACCGTTGCTTACAAGCCGGTTAACTCGAAATCTAACCGTGGCTTCAGCGACATCTAGTTCACGGCTAAGTTCTGCAAACGAAAGCCGGCAATTAAATTGTAACAGCTTAAGTATACGCTTGTCCAAATCATCCAAGCTTGTTGAAAGCATCCAATACCCCCGATACTTTATAAGAAAAACAACTTATGAAACTTTTCCCTCCGCTTCCTTATAAGTACCAGATAGGTGACATGAAATTAATTATTTATAAAAAAAACCTGAAATTTCAGGACATTTGAAAAGTGAATTACTCGCTGCTAACGCGGCAGGTATTCTGCTATGTTTTTTGTAAAGGTGTTGTGAATAGTGAATCTATATCAAAAATTACCGTATAAATTTCGCCCATAAAATTAGAAAAAATTTTGTGCAATCTGCCTTGGTTTTTCGAGTTTTGGTTCAGAAAAGTTATTACGACCAGCATCTAACATAATTGCAATTAAGGAAAGACAATGATGTCTGCTGATATTACCAACCCAAACGCTTTCGGAGCAGAGGAAAAAAGAAAAATCGTAAGTATCGGGCTTATTCAGACGACTGTTTCAGATAACATAGCTGACAATATGAAAAAGACCATAGAAAGAATCGAAGAAGCTTCACGAAGGGGGGCTCAAATTGTCTGCCTCCAAGAACTGTATAGAACCAAGTACTTTCCGCAAGAAAAAAAACAGGACGTTAGTCAATTAGCTGAAACGATTCCTGGGGAATCTACAAGAGCTTTCTCAGAGCTGGCGAAAAAGAACAAGATAGTTATAATTGCGCCTATTTTTGAAAAACATTCAAACGGAAAATACTACAACTCAGCAGTCACAATTGATGCAGACGGGAAAATTTTAGGCTCTTACCGCAAAGTACACGTACCAAATGACCCGTTTTTCTATGAAAAAAACTATTTTGAAGCAGGCGACTCAGGTTACTCTGTGCACAAAACCCATTACGCTTGTGTAGGGGTACTTATCTGCTATGACCAATGGTTCCCTGAACCCGCCAGAATCAACGCGTTAAAGGGCGCAGAAATCATATTCTATCCCACAGCGATTGGCTGGATTAAAGGCTATACTTCATCTGACGGGGACTGGCATGATGCTTGGAAAACAGTGCAACGTGCCCACGCCATAATGAATGGAGTCCATGTTGCTGCTGTGAATAGAGTAGGCGAGGAAGGGCAACTAAAGTTTTGGGGCGGTTCATTCGTATGTGACTCCTTTGGGAAAGTGCTCAAAGAAGCAAGCGATACGAATGAGGAAGTACTGGTTGTCAAGGTGGATCTTAGTAAAAATAAAAGAATCCAAGAAGGCTGGGGGTTCCTTAAAAATCGGCGACCAGACACGTACAATTAACTAACCGAAAATAATTCTGAGGCACAATAATGAAGACTGGAAATACGTCTTCAAACAAGACGCCCCGCGAACTAGGATACCGCATGCCCGCAGAATGGTGTAAGCATGAGGCAGTCTGGTTAGCATGGCCACATGACCCTACAACCTTTACGTCCGGCGTCGAGAAAGTCGAGGAAACTTACGTTCAAATCGTGAAGCTACTCCATAAAGATGAATACGTTAATCTTTTTGTGAAAGATGAGGTCATGAAGGAAAAGATAACAGGTTTGTTTGTAAAAAAAGAGATTGATTTAAAGAGAATACGTTTTTTTGAATTTGATTACGCTGATGTGTGGTTTAGAGATTACGGTCCGATATTTGTGAGGAACAGAAATCAAGAGTTAGCAATGGTGCGCTGGATTTTTAATTCTTGGGGAGAAAAATACGAAGAACTTTTGAAAGACAAGCAGATCGCACGCATAATAAACCACGAGATGCGCTTGAACTGTTTTGAACCAGGCATCGTTCTGGAAGGCGGATCAATAGATGTCAACGGAAAAGGAACCCTGCTCACAACTGAACAGTGTCTACTAAACAAGAACAGAAATCCTCACCTTAACAAAGAAAAAATCGAGAAATTCTTACAAGACTATCTGGGCGTGGCTCACATAATTTGGTTGAAAAGTGGTATCGCTGGAGATGATACAGATGGTCATGTGGACGATCTTGCACGGTTTGTTAACCCGACGACAGTTGTGTGCGCTTATGAAGAAGGCAACGATGAGAATGCAGACGCCTTAAGAAAAAATTATGAAATACTTTGCCAATCCACTGACCAAGATGGCAAGAAACTAAACATTGTCAAGCTGCCCATGCCAGGAAACATCGAGTGCAACAAAAAAAGACTACCCGCAAGCTACACAAACTTTTACATAGGCAACAAAACAGTTTTGGTTCCAACCTTTGAATCACGGGAACGACAAGATAGCATTATCTATTCTGCAAGAACTATTCCCGAAAAGAAAAGTTGTCGGCGTAAACTGTGTTGACTTGATATGTGGGTTTGGGGCAATTCACTGCATCTCACAACAACAACCTAGCTGCAAACAACCATTATGAATCAAAGTGAACGCGTTTACTACGAATTAGCAAATAGTTAGCTTAACCTTGCTGTTTGTACGCTTCTTCAAGTGCTTTGGTAATTTCTTGTAAATTATCGTCATTATCCAAAGTCACTTGGAAGCATGGCCCATTCCAAAATTTTTGCACCCTTTCCGAAAGTTGCTGTACCTTATGTTTTTGTATTAAGTTGTTTCCAGTTTCAAAAGGTAGCATAACTATGATGTGCATTTTTTCCTTTTTGAATCGCATGTATGCGAAGTTTCGGTTGAATCTGAAGGATATGTATGATTTTGTCGGGTTCGTTATTATCAGGGGGTTAACAATAGTTATGGCCGTTTTAATTTTCTCATAAGCTCTGATGATATTCTCGTTAACGCCCTCTAGCGGATCGATTTTTGGTCCCTCACCG